>CAYOWK010000037.1:0-41228 GCA_964407665.1 uncultured Rhizobium sp.
CGCGTTGAGACGGGATGAGGATGAGGGTCAATAAACCCGCCCCAACCACCGGCTCGAAAACGTCCGACACGGGGCGCGTGGGAACACGCACCGGCCAGCGGCGACGCTGGCATTGTACTCAACAAGGCGCGTTCCGCGCGCCCCGTCCTCCTTTGGAAAAAGGGGGGAGCTACAGCACGACGGACGGCATCGGGGCCGGTCCGGACGGGAACGCGCGACCCGTGCTCAGCTCTCTTCAGGCGGCTTGGCCGCGTCCTCGGTCCGCTCGACGCGGAAATAGCGGTCCGGCCCGATATCGACCCGCATTGGCAGCACGATCAGCGGGGCGTCGTGGGCGTGCAGGCGGCGTTGCAGGCTCAGCGCGGTGCCGCCATGCATGAGGGTTGAGGCCCAGCCGTGCGGCCGCGTGATGGCCCGTGTGGCGACAAACACGGTGTTGGGGTGGTTGGCCAGCACCTTGAGGCAAAGCCCCTCCAGCGTCTCCACAGCGTCCGTCGAGAAGCCCGTATAGACCTTGGCGGGAAGGCCGTGGTCGCGGCACCAGGCGACGATGCGCCCGCAGCGCTCGCCCACGTCGCGCTTGAGCCGCTCGAGAACCTCGTGGCCGCCATAGGCCTCGGCATCGACCTCGCCGGCCGAAATGATGATCACACTGTCGAACTGGCCGCGAAACAGCCTCTGGGCGTGCATCAGCGCATGCAGTCCCGCGCCGCCATGTCCGCCCGTGACGATGCCGACCGGCCGCTTCATCGGCGCATTCTTCTGCAGCTCGATGTTCGAGGCCGGCCGCATCAGCAGGTCGTCGAACGTCTTCTCCATTGAGGCGTCAAACCGGCGATAGTGGTCGCGAACCCAGTACCCGCACGAAGCGATCAGCGCGGTCAGCAGCACCGCGACCCACGCGCCCTGGAAGAACTTGGCGACAAACAGCGTCACCAGGATTGCCGCCGCAACCAGGAGGGCGAGGATGGCGATCGACAGCCGCGTGCGCCAGCCTTTCGACTGCCCGCGATGCTTGATCCCGTGCCGGACGAGCCCTGTCAGCGACAGGGTGAACGTCAGGAAGACGTTGATCGAATAGAGGATGACGAGGCTGTGCACCACGCCGCCCGTCACCAGCAGGATCGCGCCCGCGGCGATCCCCATGAACAGCACGCCATTCTGCGCCACAAGCCGGCTGGAAAGGTGGGCGAACCCGTGCGGGGCCCATTTGTCGATCGCCATGGAGGCGAGCACGGCAGGTCCGCCCAGGAACCCGGAATTCGACGCCACAAGCAGCAACAGGGCCGCCGATGTCATCGCGACCGTCATGGCGGCCTGCTGGAACCACGGCGAGTTGGGAAACAGCGTCGCCAGCGTGTCGCCGAACACCACGGCGTTCAGCGTCTTTCCCTCGACCGGCGTCGGCAGCCAGACCGTGTAGAGCAGCATGATGCCGCCGGCTACAATCGCGAGCGTGACCGCAATCAGAGCCATCGCGCGCGCGCCTGTCTTCGCGCGGGGCGGTTTCAGCGTATGCGAGTTGTTCGACAGCGCCTCGATTCCGGTATACGTCCCCGCGCCCGAAGCGTAGGCCGCTCCGAGGATCGCCAGAAGCGCCCACAGCCCATCCTGACCGATGACCCGCTCAGCCGTCCGCTCGGCCACCACGACGCCCTCGACGAGGTGATCGGCGCGCGCCACCAGCCCGCCTGCGATCAGCAGGATATGGGTCAGCAGGAACAGGAAGAAGACAGGCGCGAGGATGGTTATGGCCTCGCGTACCCCCCTCAGGTTAAGCCCGAGCAGTAGACACACGCCTCCTGCCAGCAGCCACGGCTTGAGCCAGACTAGGTCAGGACTGCCCAGCGACAGCAGCGCATCCGAAGCGGCCGCCACTGAAATTGCGATGGTTAGCGAGTAATCGACCACAAGAGCCGACCCTGAAACGAGACCCGCAATAGGGTGAACGAGCCGCGTCGCCGCCTGGTATCCGCCGCCGCCATTGGGAAACAGCGAAATGATCTGAACATAGGCGAGCGAAATGATCACAACGGTCGCGGCCGTGATCAGGGCAAGCCACAGCACCAGCGGTTCATGGCCGGCCATCGCCTTGTAGGCTTCTTCCGGTCCATAGTTCGCCGACGACAGGCTATCCGCGCCAACGCCTGCCCACGCAAGCACTGCGACGAGCGCCGCATGGCGCCACGTTTCCGATTTCATCGGGTCGCGGTTCTTGCGGCGGCCGAAGGACGACCGGAGCTTGTTCAGTATCTGCATGGTGTCTGGCATGCGCATGGCTGCGACCTGGATCGTGCGGCCACTCCTGCACCCATCGTCCTGTTCCACCGGCCCTTTGACTGGCCCGCACCCTTTTCGACGGGCCGGACCATCTGCCCGGGCGCTGGGGGAGTAAAGGCCTGCCGCCCGAAAAAATGGCTGGAAATGCCTTCTGATCTATGTCTAGAGCCGGATCGACTTTTGCGTGATCGCAGGGCGATCACGCAAAAGTCGTGAATCCGTCTCTTATCAAAAATGTAGAGCATGATTCACGATTTTGGCGTTTCGCCAAAACCGATCATGCTCTAGCCGCAAGGATCAAATAAGGAGCGGCGTGGCGAACGCCTGCCGCCATGAACCTCCCCGGACTTTAAGCATGCTGACCATTCAGGACCTGAGCTTCCGGATCGACGGACGGCCGCTGTTCGACAAGGCTTCCGCGCAGATCGCGGACGGCTGGAAAGTCGGCATGGTCGGCCGCAACGGTACGGGCAAATCCACGCTGCTGCGTCTGATCCGGGAGGAAATCTCCGGCAAGGGCGACGGCTCGATCCGTATGAACGCCGGCGCAACCATGGGTTTTGTCGCCCAGGAGGTGGCCCCCAGCGAGACGCCGCTGATCGAGGTCGTGCTGGCCGCCGACGTCGAGCGGGCCCAGCTGATGGCCGAATCCGAGACCGCCGAAGATCCCATGCGGATCGGAGAGATCCATGCGCGGCTTGCCGATATCGACGCCTGGTCGGGCGAGGCGAGAGCGGCGGAAATCCTGGTGGGTCTCGGTTTCACGCAGGCCGACATGGGGCGAGCCTGCCGCGAGTTCTCGGGCGGCTGGCGGATGCGCGCGGCGCTGGGAGGCGTGCTGTTCTCCCGGCCCGACCTGCTGCTGCTGGACGAGCCGACCAACTATCTCGACCTTGAAGGCGCCGCCTGGCTGGAGGTCTACCTCCGCAAATACCCCCATACCGTGGTGGTCGTCAGCCACGACCGCGACCTGCTGAACCGGTCGGTCACGCACATCCTGGCGCTGGAGCAGACCAAGCTGGTGGTCAGCCCTGGCGGATACGACACCTATCTCAAGAAGAAGGCCGAGCGCGCCGCCCAGCTGGAATCCCAGAAGGTCAAGCAGGACGCCCAGCGCGCTCACCTCCAGTCCTTCGTCGACCGCTTCCGCGCGAGCGCCTCGAAGGCGCGCATGGCGCAAAGCCGTGTGAAGATGCTGGAGAAGATGCAGGACATCACGGTGCCGCTGGCTGAACGGACCACGCCGTTCAAGTTCATGGATCCGCCTGACGAGCTGGCTTCGCCCATCCTCGATCTTGAGCGCGCCGACCTTGGCTACGAGGCCGGCAGGCCGATCCTGGCGGGGGTGAGCGTCCGCCTCGACATGGACGACCGCATCGCCATCGTCGGCGCCAACGGTCAGGGCAAGACGACGCTGGTGAAGTCCATCGCCCAGAAGATCCCGCTGCTGGCGGGCGGACGGCGGGCGGCCAAGGCGCTGCGCATCGGCTATTTCAGCCAGGACCAGCTCGACGAACTGCGGGCGGGCGAAAGCGTGCTGGAGCATGTGCGCGACCTGGTTCCGAATGCGGGGCAGGCCCAGCAGCGCGCCATTGCCGCGCAGTTCGGGTTCGGCGCCGAGAAGGTCGAGACCAAGGTCGAGAAGCTGTCGGGCGGCGAGAAGGTGCGCCTGCTGATGGGGCTGACCACCTGGTCGAAGCCCCACATCCTGATCCTCGACGAGCCGACCTCGCACCTCGATATCGATAGCCGCGAAGCGCTGATCTACGCGATCAACGACTACAAGGGCGCGCTGCTTCTGATCACCCACGACACCTATCTGGCGGAGGCGACGGCCGATCAGCTCTGGCTGGTGAAGGATGGCAAGGCCTCGCCCTACAATGGCGATCTGACGGATTACCGAGCGCTGGTGCTGGCGGCCGACCGCCAACCGGAAATGCGCCGGCCCGAACTTCACAAGCCGGCTGAACCCGCGAAGCCCGAGGCTGCGAAGAGCGACGCGAAGGCGCAGCCTGAAGCGCGCGCGAAGGTCCCCTACAAGGTGAAGATCCGGCTGGAGAAAGCCGAGAAGGCGGTCGATGAAGCCCAGAAGATGCTGGAGCTGCTGGACCGTGACCTTGGAGCGCCGGACGCTTTTGCAAAACCCGCAGATGCACAGGCCAAGCTCAAGGCCCGAGCAGACTGGCAGGCCAAACTGGACGCGGCTGAGGCTGAATGGCTGGCCGCCACAGAGGAGGCGGGCGGCTAGCGTTCCGCAATCATGCTATCGGCTTGTCGTCCGCCTTCAGGCGGCGATCCGATTCACCATGCAGCTTCTGGTGCGCGTGGTCGTGTTCGGTTTCGACCGGATGATCCCGGCCTGAAGCCTTCGGCCTCTCAAGTGGGGGCGCGGCGTCCTTAACGATGGCGGAATCCGGCGGTCGGCGGGCGCCGGCCGAGCTGACGGGCTCCTCATTGGACGAGCCTGCCGAACCGCCGAATCTCTTCTGCGCGTCGACATTCATGGGTGTTCTGGTTTTATCCATCGCAAGTCTCCCGCGCGATCGTCTGGGAGATCAACGCTGGGGTGACGCCAGAGTTTCCAGCGGAGCTCAGTGAGCGGGCGTGTAAACTGCGCGCTGGCGCAGGATCGGGCGCTCGATCTCGAGGCGGGAGGGGGAAATGCCCTGTTCCTGCAGCCCTTTTTCGATCCAGACCAGCAGGTTCTCGAACGTGGGCTGACCCAGACCGGGCACGTCGTTGAGCAGCTTGTGGTCCAGTTGTCCCAGAACCGCCTTCAGCGCGGCCTCGAACTGGCCCAGATCGATCAGCCAGCCCGACGCATTCGGCTTTTCAGCCGCCATGGACGCCGTGACGAGAAAGGAATGACCATGGATCGTCCGGTAGTCCGGCGAGCCGTCCTTTGCGTCGATATAATGGGCGGCCTCGAAAGCCGCGCTGACCGAAACCTCGAACATCTGCGGGGACATAGTGCCAACAGCGCCCGTGGGCAATCCGGTCAGGCGTCCCGGGCGAACCATTTGCCGCCGGGTTCTGGCGGGACCGCGGAATCCGGGCACTGTCCGGGATCGAAAGCGGAGACCCCGGCATGAAACCTCTGGCCCTTGCGATGCTGGCCGTGCTGTCCCTGAGCGGCTGCGCGCATGCCCAGACAGATGGACCACAGACAGGTGGCGACGACCGCATCCGCGCCCGGGAGATGGGACTGAAGATCGGTATCCTGCCAACCGGACCTGTGAACGCCATCACGGATGTGGACGGCGTCATCGTCGGGCAGGTCACGCTCATTCGCGGGACGGACGTCCGGACCGGCGTGACGGCGGTCCTGCCGCATGGCGGCAATCTCTTCCAGGACAAGGTCCCGGCGGCGGTTGTGGTCGGCAATGGCTTCGGCAAGCTGATGGGCTCGACGCAGGTGAAGGAGCTCGGCGAGATCGAGACGCCGGTCCTGCTCACCAACACCCTGAGCGTCGCGCGGGCGGCTGAGGCGGTCATAGACTGGACGCTCCGCCAGCCGGGCAATGAGCGGGTGGGGTCGGTCAACGCCGTCGTTGGCGAGACCAATGATGGCGGGCTCAACAATATCCGCATGCGCGGCGTGACGCCGGCGGATGCGCTGGCGGCCATCGCGGGCGCGAAGGCGGGACCGGTAGAGGAAGGAGCGGTGGGCGCCGGGACAGGCACAATCGCGTTCGGCTGGAAGGGCGGGATTGGCTCCAGCTCGCGGGTCCTGCCTGAGGCGCTGGGCGGGTACACGCTCGGCGTGCTGGTGCAGTCCAACTATGGCGGCGTGCTGAGCGTCGATGGCGTGCCCGTCGGCGAGGCGCTGGGGCAGTACTACCTGAAGCAGTATGTCGACCGGGGAGACGCCGACGGCTCGATCATGATCGTGGTCGCGACCGACGCGCCGCTGTCCGACCGCAATCTCGAGCGGCTGGCGAACCGCGCACTGGCGGGTCTCGCGCGGACCGGCTCAAGCTTCACCAATGGCTCGGGCGATTATGTGATCGCGTTCTCGACCGCGCAGAGCGTGCGCCGGACCCCGGTAAAGCGCGAGGCGCTGAAGCCGGCCGCCTACGATGAACTGGGCAATGGCGCCGTCTCGCCGCTGTTCCAGGCCGTGATCGAGGCGACAGAGGAGGCCATCCTCAACTCGCTGTTCATGGCGAAGACCACCGAGGGTTTTGAGACCTCATCCGGCAGGGCCGTGACAGTCGAGGCCCTGCCGCTCGACAAGGTGCGCGAGCTGCTGAAAAAGGCGGGCAGGGACGTGAACGAGCTGGGCGGCTGCAGATAAATGCCGCCATGGTCAATCGCGGCTTTGGCCCGGCGCCCGAATGGCAATACTGATGTCTCGCGGCGCGCATCTACCGGGCGCGCTGCTTCGGGGCGCCCATGGAAACGATCACCTCGGTCCTGTTGATGCTGGTCGGCGTCGTGGCGAGCGGCTTCATCGGCCGCGCCCTGCCCACGGCTGTGCCGCTGCCGCTGATCCAGATTCTCATGGGCGCGGTGGTGGCCTGGACCACGCCCTACCATCTCGAACTCGATCCCGAGATCTTCTTCGTCCTGTTCCTGCCGCCGCTGCTGTTTCTGGACGGTTGGCGCATCCCCAAGGCCGGTCTGTTCCGCGACGGCCTCACAGTGATCGAGCTGGCCCTGGGGCTGGTTCTGTTCACGGTCGCGGGCGTCGGGCTGCTGATCCACTGGCTTTTCCCGGGCCTTCCCATCGCGGTTGCCTTCGCACTCGCTGCGGTTCTGTCGCCCACTGACCCGATCGCGGTTTCGGCCATCGCCGCCCGCAACCCGGTCCCCCGGCGCATGATGCACATCCTCGAGGGTGAATCCCTGCTCAACGACGCGTCGGGGCTTGTCTGCCTTCGCTTCGCCGTTGCCGCGGCTCTCACGGGTACATTCTCGGTCTGGGAAGCCTCTTTGACATTCGCCCAGCTTGCTGTCGGCGGGCTGGCAATCGGCTTTGGCCTGACATGGGCGATCACCTGGGCGAAGGGCAAGCTGTCGCGCCTGATCGGTGAGGAAAGCGGATCGCAGATCCTGATCAGCCTGCTGATCCCGTTCGCGGCCTACCTGACCGCCGAACATCTGCATTGTTCCGGCATCCTCGCTGCGGTCGCCGCCGGCGTGACCATGAGCTACGCCGAAATCGGCGGCGGCGCGCAGGCCACGACGCGTGTGAGGCGCGCGGCGGTCTGGGACATGGTGCAGTTCGCGCTCAACGGTCTGATCTTCGTGCTGCTGGGCGAACAGCTGCCGGGGATCCTCGCCAATGCCCCTGAGGCTGTCCGCGCCACAGGCCGCGAAGAGGTTTGGTGGCTGCTCGTCTATGTCCTTGCGATCACGGCGGCGCTGGCGATCCTGCGCTTCGTCTGGGTCTGGACCTCCCTCCGCCTGACGTTCGTTCGACGGCGCAAGGACGGGTCGGTCAGACGTCCCGGCATGTGGCTGGTCGGAGCCATCTCAGTCGCGGGTGTTCGCGGGGCCATAACGCTCGCCGGGGTTCTTACCCTGCCGCTGACAATGATGGATGGAACGCCCTTTCCGGGGCGCGATCTTGCGATCCTGCTGGCTGCGTTCGTCATCATCGCCTCGCTCGTCGGCGCCAGCGTCTTTTTGCCGATCATGCTGAAGCGGGTCGAGACCGTGGAGGATGACCACGTGTTGGAGGAGGATAACGCACGCCTCTTGGCCGCAGAGGCCGCCATCCAGATGATCGAGAAACGCCTGCACGAGATGGCCGCCGATCGGCCCGACGCCGACATCTACACAGCCACGGCGGTCCGGATCATGGACTACTATCGCCACCGCATCGACGGCCAGGCGCTGACCGGGGAAGACGCCATGCTGCTGAAACGCACCGACGAGATCGAACGCAAGCTTCGCCTTGCCGCGCTGTCGGCGGAACGCGAGGAACTGTTCCGCAACGCCCGCGCCCGGACCCTCTCAGACGATGTCGCGCGCAAGCTCGTCCGTGAAATCGACCTGCTCGAAGCCCGCTTCGGCTGATCACCGCTCCTGCTTTATTCGAACCCGAAATCCCGCGCGGCGGGCCGCATGTGCGAACCGCCGTCTACGATCAGCGTCTGGCCCGTCACCGCCTGCGCCTGGAGCAGGTAGACCGCCGCCGCCGCGATATCGTCCGCCGTCGGCCCGCGCGCCAGCGGCGTGGCGTCGTGCTTTGCTCGGAAGTGGGCGTCGTCCGTCGCGCCGACATCCGGCAGCGTGTACCCCGGCGCGATCGCGCACACCCGGAACCGCGGCGCAAGCCGCCGGGCCATCATCGTGGTGAAGCCCTGCAGCGCGTATTTGCTCAGCGAGTAGGACAGGTGATCCGGGTTCGGGTTGAACAGCTTCTGGTCGAGCATGTTGAGGATCAGGCCCCGCGTCTCGTCCGTCGATGCCTGCAGCATTCGCCGCGTCAGCAGTACTGGCCCGAACAGATTGGCGTTGGCGTGCCGGCCAAGCGTGTCGCGGGTAACGGTCGAGATATCATCCCATTCGAAGATCGAGGCGGAGTTCACCAGCACATCCGGCGCCCGCCCCAGAGCCCCTGCAATCTCCGCAAACCCCCGGTCGAGGCCTGTGTCGTCCGACTGGTCGAATCCCACAGCCACGGCGCGGCGTCCCAGCGCCTGGATCTCACGCACGGTGTCTCGGGCCTCGTCCGGCGATGACCGGTAGTGGACCGCAATGTCGCAGCCCGCCCCGGCTAGCCCCAGTGCGATGGCGCGGCCGAGGCGCTTTCCGGCGCCGGTGACGAGAGCGAGATGTGTCATGGGTCATGTTTTGCAGACCCGTGTGGGAAATGACCAGCACGAATGCCGCTCATCCCGACGAAAGTCGGGATCCAGGGCGACTGGCATCGGCCTCCATGGGGCAGTCTGGCAGGTGTGACGCGCCTGGTTTTTGCCCGGCATGCAGCCTTGGATCCCGGCTTTCGTCGGGATGAGCAGGATCGGGCGGGACTCCAAACGCGTTTGTCTGCTTCTAGCCCGGCGGACGTCCTCCGCCTGGACCGCCTCCAGGCGGCGGGCCGCCGCCCATGCTCTGGCTTCCCGGACCGCGACCCATGCGCGGCCGCGCGATCTCCACGAGCAGCTCAGCCCGCATGAGGCGGCCGTCGCGGTTGCGATCGAGGCGGGCAAACTCGTCGCCAAGCCGGGCCTGGAACTCCTTTGCGCTGACTGAGCCATCGAGATCGACGTCGAAGCCGATCCGGTTGGGCGCGGCGTCCTCGTCACCCAGCACCGCGCTTGACCACGCAGCATACTCGAATGCCGAGACCCATCCGTCGCCATTGGCGTCTGCGCGGGTGAACAGGGCTGGAATCGCGGCCGCGCACTCGTCGCTCGATGTTGCAAGATCGTCGTTCGTATCCATCGACACGAAAAGCAGCCCGATGGGCAGCGCCGCCTTGCCCTCGCTGAACCCTGCGCCTGCAGGGCCGCCGCCAGGAGATTCGCCGCGTCCGCCGCCCGGCGGCCCGCGATCGGGTGAGGCGCACGCCGAAAGCATCAGGACACCGGCGGCAAGCAGCGCTCCGGTGAGGATCGGTCTTGCCATGTCCGGCGTCCTGAGAGGTTCGGGGTGGTTGGTGGGGTGCCGGCAGTGCGGGCCGTCAGGGGGAGGGGGATCGGGGTTGAGCAACCCGCACCACCGGCATGCAGACACTCGCCTGCCTACGTCGCAGGACTGTGTCGGCAGCCGCAAGAATTGTCGCAGAGTGTAACCGTGCGAGCGCGCCGCCCTGGCTAGCCGCCGCGCGGCGCCAGCTTGCCTTCGCGCATCGCTTTCGTCTCGGGCTCGCCCGGCAGACGGTAGCCCTTGCGCCAGTCGGCGGGATTCACGAACTCGCCTGCCCAGATGCCGGCCTTCTCAGCTTTCGCGGAGCTCTCCGCGGCGACATAGGCTTTCGAATACTGGCGATAGGCCAGTGCGTAGCCGTTGCGGGCGAGCCAGTCCTGTATGTCCTTGCGGCCCACGGTGCAGGTCGAGACAGCGCGGTCATATCGGTCCGTGTCCACCACGGTGCAGGAGACGGGTGCGGACGAAATGAACCGGTCAAGCGCGTTGGCGGCCGCCGACCCACAGCGCCACAGCTTGCCATCCGCATCCGCGCAGTTCTGGCCGCTCTCGGGCGCATCGACCCCGGACAGGCGGATGCGCTCGCCCCGGATGTCCAGCGTATCGCCGTCGATGACCGTAGCCCGGCCCATGATGACAGAGCCAATCGCGGCCTTTTCGCCGCTCGATGAGGGCGGAGCCGCCGGCGGCGGAGCCTCTGCCGTCGGCGAGGCCGGGGCAGGCAGATAAGGGGCGAGGATCTCGTTCAGCCGCTCCGGCCCGAGCGTGACATAGCCGACCGCCCCTGCAGCGAGGAGCGCCGCCATGAGGAGCGTTCCGGCAAGGCCGTTGCCAGACGATCGCTTCTGGCTGCGGCGCGAGCGGGGATAGGAACCGTAATAGGCGCGGGTGCGTGTCGACATGCCCCAAGGGTGTCTTCACGAAGGTTACCGGGCCGTTGCCGAAAGGTTAGCGAGAGGTTGACGGCTTCAGGGGTGGGAGCCCGAACCTGTTGAGCTGTAGTCCCGGGCGATCTGTTCGGCCCGCGCACTCCATTTCTCAGGTTCGCCGCGCGCGATGGAGGGCGAATACGACAGCGCAGCCAGTCTTGCGCTTTCAAGTTCGTCCAGGTCGGCTGTCGGCTTGCCGAACCAGTAGTAAGATGCGGCCTCCGCGCCGATCAAATCTGTGCCGAACCGGGCTCGCCTAAGCCAAAGGCGGGTCAATTGCACATCTGAATACTTGATCGACAGGTGGCAGGTGACTGATGCGCGGCCGAGTTCTGCCCTAAGGCCTCGCTCTCTTGCGGCGAGGTCCTGCCAAATCATTGTGCCCAAGTGAATGGGGATTATTCCATTGCCGCAAATGGGCTGATGTCTGGGACGGGCCTGGTGGGTAGTCCCATCTCGCCAGCCGTGAGTAATCAGCACCATTTTCTCGAACGGTGTCGGCGAGGCTGGAGACGGCGCCGGATCGAGCCATCCTGTCCGTTCAGCCCTCGTCATCCCGTCGGCGCCGAGAAACCAGACCCAACCAAGCAGGCCGATGACAGCCGCCAGCACGAGCGCTGCCAGACTAGCGGTCGCGACGCCCATGATTTTCAGGACTTGCACCCGCGAACTCCCGTCCCCTCAAAGAAGCTGGCGACAATGCAGCAGGCAAAAGAGACCCGAATACGGCAGAGCGCAGGCGACCCCTTTGCCCTTGCCACGCGGCGGGGGGTGTGGTCCTGAGTGCGCGCAATCCAGAGGAAGCTGTCATGGCTGGCGTAGTGGTGGTCGGGGCCCAGTGGGGCGACGAGGGCAAGGGCAAGATCGTCGACTGGCTGTCCAGCCGGGCCGATGTGGTCGTGCGCTTCCAGGGCGGCCACAATGCCGGCCACACGCTGGTCATCGACGGGAAGACCTTCAAGCTGGCGCTGCTCCCGTCTGGCCTTGTCCGCGGCGGCAAGCTTTCCGTGATCGGCAACGGCGTGGTCGTCGATCCCTGGCATATGCTGACCGAGATCGAGGGCATCCGTAAGGAAGGCGTCGAGGTATCGCCCCAGACGCTGCTGCTGGCCGACAACGCCTGTCTTATCCTTCCGTGGCACAAGGATATCGACGCGGCCCGCGAAGGCGCGCTGGGCTCCGCGCAGATCGGCACAACCAAGCGCGGCATCGGCCCGGCCTACGAAGACCGCGTTGGCCGCCGCGCCATCCGCGTCGCGGACCTTGCCGACCCCGCCGCGCTGGACATGAAAATCGAGCGCCTGCTGGCCCACCACCGTCCTCTGCGCGCGGGTCTCGACCTGCCCGAACCGGACGGCGAGCAGCTGAAGACGGACCTTCTGAAGATCGCCCCGGAAATCCTCTCCTATGCCCAGCCGGTCTGGCGGCGTCTGGACGAGGAAGTCCGCCGTGGCCGCCGCATCCTGTTTGAGGGCGCTCAGGGCGTCATGCTGGACGTGGACCACGGCACCTATCCGTTCGTGACCTCCTCCAACGTCGTGTCCGGCAACGCTGCTGCCGGCGCGGGCGTCGGTCCCGGCGCCATCAACTACGTCCTTGGACTGGTGAAGGCCTACACGACGCGCGTCGGCGGCGGCCCGTTCCCCACCGAGCAGGACAACGAGATCGGCCGCCGTCTGGCCGACATCGGCCGCGAGGTCGGCACCAACACCGGCCGTGGCCGCCGCTGTGGCTGGTTCGACGCCGTCATGGTGCGCCAGGCCTGCGCGGTGTCGGGCGTCAACGGTCTGGCGCTGACCAAGCTCGACGTGCTCGACGGGTTCGACGAGATCAAGGTGTGCACCGGCTACCGCCTCAACGGCGAGGTGATCGACCACTTCCCGGCGGGCATGACCGATCAGGGCCGCGTCGAGCCGATCTACGAAACGCTCGAAGGCTGGAAGGGCACGACCAAAGGCGCCCGCTCGTGGACACAGCTCCCCGGCGAAGCCGTGAAATACGTTCGCCGTCTGGAAGAACTGGTTGGCAAGCCCGTCTCGATGCTCTCGACCTCGCCAGAGCGCGAGGACGTGATCCTGATGCGGGACCCGTTCGAGGCGTAGGCCGGTCTGGCCTACCGCGCCTCGTCCAGCGCCTTGCGCAGCCCCTCCAGGAAAGGCAGCGCCGCGCGAACCGCGTCTGGCGCGGGCAGCCCGGGAACGCCGTCGAGGGCGCCCGACGTCAATCGCACGCACTGGTCCCGCATCTTCCGGCCAGCCGGCGTGAGATCCACCAGCTTGGCGCGCGAGTCGGTTTCGTCCGGCGCGATGCGGACCAGACCCTGGGCCTCCAGGCGCTGCAGCGTGTTGGTCATGGCGCCCTTGGTCACCTGGAACGCCCGGGCCAGCCGGCTCGGGGACCATGTCCCGCCGAGCCGCACCAGATGATTGAGAACTCCAAACTGGGCGAGCGACATACCGTCAGGGAGAAGCCGTTCAAGACGGTTCGACGAGAGCTGGCTGATGATCCCGATCTCGGTGAACATCCGGAAGTACAGGGCCGTCGTATCGTCCGGCTGGCTCAAGAAGCTGTATCCTTCTCGCTGAACAGGGCGTCGAGACCACGACGCGGCGCTGCAATCACGTTGTCCGCATACCCGACCCGCACCAGCATCTGAAGTCTCCGTCCTTCGCCAATCAGCGCGTGCACCTCGTCGTAGAGCGGGCGCATCTCAACGAACTCCTGCAGGGTCTGGCTCCACGGATGAACCGCGAGGCCAAGGCTCGCCGCTTCTAGCGTCAGTCGTGCGTAGGCGCGTCCGGCGGCGATCTGGTCAGCGCGGCTCGTATTGTCGTTGATCAGCCACGCAAACGCGCGGGCGGACGCCGCCTTGGCCGCATACTGGTCGAGCCCCATCTTGAAGGCGTCCGATGTGGGATCGAGCAGCGCTTCGCGCGTCACCATACCGGCGGCCTTGCCAATCTCCATCATCGGCCCCTCCAGAAAGAGCCCGTCCGGATCGCGCGAGACCTCGTCCCGGCCGATCCGCATCAGGTCGGTGCTTTCCTTCATCGTGCGGTGGGTCAGCGATTCCATCTCGTGTCCCCGCCATGTGATGTCGCGGAGACGGGCGATGCCGTCGCCGCCGCCAGCCGTGCGGGCTGTGACGCCGTGGACGCTTCCGGCGGCGACAAGTTGCGCCAGCAGGCTGCTGTCCACATCGCGCGGATCGTAGACATTCCGGTTCGTGCGGCGGATGCCGATGGCGGCGAACGCAGGATCAGCCGATGCCTGTCCCGCTAGGAATCGCACGCGAGCGACCGGGCGCTGGTCCAGCCTCGGGGCCGGGTCTCCCTCCGGGAAGGCCGTGATCTCCGTTGCATAGCCTTCTTCGGCGGCAGCAATGGAGAGGAGTTCCAGGAACGTCCCGCATCCAAGCACGATCTGCCGGTCGAACGGGTCCGTTTCCGGCAGCCGGCGGTCTAGGTCGCAATACAGCTCGAGGCTGTCCTCGCCCACCAGGCGCACCAGCCACGGTTGGCGATTGTGCGGGTTGGGGGCCAGCAGCGCATAGGACAGGAACCGGCGCCTGTATTCGGTTGGCGTCCCCGCTTCGCGCCACGGTCGCCGCGCCGAGGAGGATGGCGTTGTCGCGACATACCCGGCGCCGCCCGCCACGGCTGCCAGCACAACCCCGCCGCCGATCAGTCTCAGAACGCCCCTGCGTGTCGCCATCCTAAGATCCCCTGTCTTTATTGTTCAATGTTGAACAACATAGTTCATCGTTGAACAAAATGCAAGACGCCGTGCCAGGGAGCGATGGGCTCGCCAGCGACCAAGCGCCCGGATATGGCAGCAGGCACGGACAGGCCCTGGAAAGCGGACGCAAGATGAAGATCTGGAGCGACTGGATTGCCGCGAAAGCCTGGCGGCGCGTACTGTTCGTCCTGGTGTGCCTTGCCCCGCTCATCTCCGGCGTGGCGAGCCGGATCGCCAAGGGCAGCATCTGGTTCCAGGATTTCGACGCCGTGGCCTGCGCAGGCGAGCGTCTCGCGGCGGGTCTGCCGATCTACGAACAGGAGCCGACCTGCGCGGGGATGGAGCCCACCGGGTTCGTCTATCTGCCGTGGGTGGCGCGCGTGTTTGGGGCCGCGTCCAACGCCATCGGCTATGACGGGCTGAAGTGGAGCTATGCGGCGGTCTATGTGGCGGCGTTCGCCCTGCTGGGCTGGGCGGCCTTCCTGAACAGGAAAGCGGCCGGATCGGTCTGGGACCGTCTGCCGGTGCTCGGTCTGGTCACCGGCTCCACCATCTACTGGGGCAACGTCGCGCCGATCCTTCACGCCTTCGTTGCGGCCGCGGCGCTGGTTGCGGCGAGGCATCCCGCCCTCTTCGCACTGGCCTTGGCCATGGCGGCGGCGGTGAAGCCTGTGTTCCTCACTTACGGTATCGTCTTGCTGGTGCTGCCCATCCCGCTGTGGAAGCGGCTGGCGCTGGGCGCGGCTACTGCAGGCCTCGGCCTCGCGCCGACGCTGCACTTCATGGCCACGGGCGGTGAGCTGGCGGCGCAATGGCAGGCCAACCTCGACTTCTTCGTCTACCGCGTGCAGCCCGGCGACGGATTCCTCGGCTGGCTGGGGATGCTGGGCGCCGACACCGGCTCGCTGGCGGCGCAGGCGGGATGGGCGGTTTACGCCGCGGTGGTGACCATCGCTGCTGTCGTCATCGCGTTGCGGGCGGGTCTCACGCCCGAGCAGCGCGTGTGGCTGGGAATGGGCGCGGGTGCGTTGGCCAATCCGCGCATCGTGCCTCTGGATGTGCTGATGTTGGCGGTGCTGGTGGGCGCCGTGATCCACGTAGCCCGGACAGCTGCGATATCAGATCGGGCGCGGAAGTGGGCCGTCGGGCTGGCTGCCGGCTCCGCCATTGTGGGCGCGCTCGGCAATTCGCTGGACGCCGGGGACTACGCGCCCAAGGTCTTCACGCTGGTGATCACGGGTGTTCTGGTCTGGATGGCGGTTGCTGCGACCCGGCGGCAAGTCGCCGCCGGGTCTTCAGTGAACTGAAATCTAGACCGGATCGCTGGCGGCGGCGGGCGCAGGTCCGTGCTGGCCCTCGTCATCGCCGTGATCGACGCCCGCAGTGCGGTCGCCCTTCGCAAGCGCCACGACAACGCCCGACAGTGCGATCAGCGCGATCACGTTCGGGAAGATCATCATTGCATTGAACAGGTCTCCCGTCTTCCAGATCACCTCGATGTTCTGGAACGAGCCGACCACGATCATCAGGCACCAGACCACACGCCACGGGATCTCGGCCCAGTGGCCGAAGAGATAGGTGGCGGCGCGTTCGCCATAGTAGCTCCAGGTGACGAGCGTGGTGAACACGAACAGGGCCAGCGCGACTGAGGCGACCAGCGTGCCGAGGGGGATGCCCAGAACCGGGAAGCTGAACGCCGTGCCGAAGGCAGCCGATGTCATCTCGAAGCCCTGCAGGTCCGAAGTCCAGGCATGCTCCTGGACGCCAGCTGTCGACGGGAAGGCGCCCTGTACTGTAAGGATCACGAGCCCGGTCATGGTGCAGACGATGATGGTGTCGATGAACGTGCCCATCATCGCAAAGCGGCCCTGGCGCGCGGGATCGTTGGTCTGAGCCACGGCGTGCGCCATCGGTGTCGAACCCTGGCCAGCCTCGTTCGAGAACAGGCCGCGCGCAACGCCGGACCGGATCGCAAGGATGATGCCGGCGCCGACAAAGCCGCCCGTGGCGGCATGGCCCGTGAAGGCCGAGGCGAAGATTGTGCCGAACGCGGCGGGGACGTCGGAGATGTTCAGGATGATGGCGACAACTGCCATGAGGATATAACCCGCCGCCATCGCGGGCACGATCTTCTCGGCCACGTTGCCGATGGATTTGATGCCGCCGATGATCACGACAAATACCAGCGCGGCGACGATGATGCCCGCGATGATTTCACCGCCCGAACCGGCGGGAGTGCCGATCGCATTCTCGATTGGCGCGCCGGCATCAGCCAGCGGGAAGATGCCCGTGATGGCGTCAGCAACGCCGTTCGCCTGGATCATGCAGCCGGTCGAGATCGCCGAGAGCAGCGTGCCGATGCAGAAGAGGATCGAGAGCCAGCCCCATTTCTTGCCGAGGCCTCGGCGGATGTAGGTCATCGGGCCGCCGCGATAGTGTCCGTTGGCGTCCACGTCGCGGAAGCGCACCGCGAGCGATCCCTCGGCGAAGGCGAGCGCCATGCCGAGCAGCGCCGTGACCCACATCCAGAACAGCGCGCCCGGTCCGCCCAGCGTGATGGCGGTTGCCACGCCGGTGATGTTGCCGGTGCCGATCTGTCCGGACAGCGCGGTCGAGAGGGCCGCGAACGGGCTGATCTCGCCCTTACCGCCCTCTTCCTTCTTGAAGAGGCCCGCAAAGGCGGCGGGCAGCTTCAGGACCGGATAGAAGCCGAGCCGGATCATGAAGAAGATACCGGAGCCCAGGAGAATGATCACCATGGGCGGAAATGGCAGCAGCTGCCCCGAGACAACTGCTTGAGGCTCGAAGGGCAGAGCCGATAATTTTGCGATGGCGCTGGTCTTCAGGCCGGACTCTTCAAGTGCGGCAGTACCGGTCGCGGTCTTGGGCCAAGTGCCTCCCCAGATGAAGTCTGAAACGCTGACCACCCCATCAAGGACGCCGCCGAATTCTTTGAACTCGCGCTTGTCCAGAGCCTCAACAACTACACAGGAACTCGCGTCTCCATCTGCGCAGCTGGCGCGAACTTGTTGGGCAAAACCGGAAGGAAGCGCCGCTTCTTGGGCAAAGGCCGGCGCAAAGAAGGTGAGCAATAGCCACCCCAAACTGGCAGCAGCCAGTCTTCCTAGAATATTGGCCATGTCGCCCCGCGCTCCTGCCTCAGTGTCTGGAATCCAAGACGCCGCACACTGCCCTCTGGAACAGGGCGCGCCAAGCCGAAACCACGCTTACGGACGCCGTTGACCTAAAGTGAGGCGCCGATTTCTGCGGCGCGCTTCTTGTGGTCTATTCCCTGGCTCAGCGTTTCGCCTTGGGCCGGAACGCCAGAAGCATGTTGCCGGGGGGCTCGCCGAACCGGGCGTATCCGGACTGGACAAACAGCGTGCCGTTGGCGGCGACGTAGGGCGCCGCGTCGAGACCGCCGCCCTGGCCCGGCAAGCCGTTCACGGTGCGCGGGTAGGGACGGTTTGTGTTGTATTCAAACAGGATTTCTCCCGTTTCGCTGTCGAAGATCCGCAGCATGCCCTCGGTTGTACCGGTCACCACCGCGCCATCGACCAGCAGCGGGGCGGGCGACATGCCCAGCCGGCAGCGCACAGGCGGGCGCGGCGGAGGAGCCGGAGCCGCCGCCGGGACGGCTGCGGGCGTTGCGGCGGCGCCAGCGGGCGCGCCGGCTGCCGGCGTCGCAGCTGCGGCCACGGGACCGGTCGCGACGGGGGCAGGCGGTGCAGCAGGGGCTACGGCGACCGGCGGCCGGGGCGGCAGCGGCGAACGCGGCTCCGGCAGAACAGGTGCGACCACCGGAACCATCCGGTTGTCAGCCGCAGGCTTGCGGGTCTTGGCGGCCGGAAGGTCCACGCCGCAGTCGCGTGCGTTGGGCTGGTAGGTCCACTCGATCTCGCCCGTTGTGGCGTTCACGGCGTGGATACCGGCGCCCCAGTTCGGATTGTCGACAGGGCGGGGCGGATCGTTCTGCGGAGCAAGAATGCGCGTCCCGTCGAAGGCGAGGCCCCAGTGCATGCCACCGTTAGCGGACCCAAGCCCGATGCGGTTGCCCCACACCTGCTTGCCGGTGTTCGGGTCGATGGCCCACAGCACGCCGGACTTCTGGCCAGCAATCAGGAGCTCGCGGCCATCCTTCAGCGTGATCAGCATCGGCGAGGCGCCGAAGTCGTGGTCGGGGCTGTGATACTCGCCCGGCCAGTCGCAGTTCGGCCCGCGCCGACCGCACGCATAGTTCCAGATGTCAGCCTTCGTCGCCTGGAAGATCCAGCGGCGGTTTCCGGTCTTGAGGTCGTAGGCGATGATGGCGTCGGACGTGTCGGTGGCCGGCCAGGATGTGTTCTCGCCCGTCGCCGCGTAGATCACGCCACGCTTGGCGTCGACCAGCGGCGTTGACCAGATGATCGCGCCAGACGGCCCCCACTGCTGCGTGCCCGTACGGCTGATGAGCTGCGGCGTCGCCGGCTCCATGGTCTTGCCGACCCATTTCGTCTCGCCGCTGGCAAGATCCAGCGCCACCAGCGCGCCCTGACCCTTGCAGCACTCGTATTTGTCGTCGCCAGCGTAGTTCACCTCGATGGCGGACAGCGGCGCGTAGACGACGCCGTCATGAATGACCGGCGCGCCCGTGATGCGGTTGAGATCGGTGAGGGACACATCCTTCACCCAGACGTCCTTGCCGGTGATCGCATTGACGGCGTGGACCCGGCCAGCAGCGTCCCCCATCACGATCATCGGCGGGCTCTTGTCGGTCGCCTCGGCAAAGGCGAGCGAGGAGCGCAGCGTCATGTCTGCGGCGTACATCCACTTCACGCAGCCCGTGCCGGTGTCCAGCGCATAGAGACGTGCGGAATCGGTCGCGGAGATGAAAAGCGTTGTCCCGACCACCACCGGCTGGGAGCGCATCGTGGGTGTCTGCGGGAAGGCGATCGACCACGCCAGCTCCAGCTCCGGCATGTCCGCCTTCGAGAGGCCGGTCTGCTCGCTGGACTGGTTGCGCTGGTTGTGCGGATCGAGGCCGAACGAGACGGCGGTGCGCGGCGCCGGGCCCGCAGCCGTGTCGAGTTTCACCTGCCGCAGCTTGATCGGGCAGGTCGCATCCGCAATCCAGTCGTCGTTCGTCTTCGCAGCCCCCGGCAGCCAGGCGATCAGCTGGGCAAGTTCATCCTTCGGCACATTGATGGCCTGCTGCTTCATGTAGCCGAGTTCGAGCGCGTACCGGACGGTGCCTTCGTTCAGCTGCCGGATGGCCTCCAGCGACGGTGCGCCGGATGATTGGCCGCTATCGTGGCAGGATGCGCACCACTCTTCGTAGACGGCCTTCCCGGGGTGTGCGGCGTCATCGACTGCGGCAGTCTCGATCTCAACCGAATCGCGCGGAGCGCATGATGCGAGCAGGGCGGCGAGCGCCAGCCCGGCCAGCGCGCGCATGTCAGCCCGATACCCGCGTGTGCGAGTGGCCATGTGGTTTCCTCCCCGGATGCGCCTGTTCCGGCGTCTGTCGCTTTGAAAGGGTTGTAACGCTGCTTTCCGGAGGAAGAAAAGCGCGAACGCGTGAACGACGCAGGCTACTCTGCGGCTCTTTGCTCAGGCGGTGTAGGCTGACGGCGCATCAAGGCCCATGCGAGGGTGCGGTTGAGCCCCTCGTGAAAGCCCGACCCGCCCCAGCCCAGAACCCGCTCGGCCCCAGTCGGGTCCAGCAGTGGGCCGAGCGATCCGCGCGGCGGACGCCCCTCCAGCTGCACGCCCTGTGACCACGACATCCCGTCCGGCCGCGCCGCGCGCTGGTCCAGCAGGGCGCACATCGCCTCGACAATATCGATCTCGCGCCGTTCGGCGCCCACGGTGAACTCGTAGCGGGCCTGACGCTTTGGCGAGGAACACGCCCGAACCAGCCCGGCGGCAAAGTCGCGGACCGGCAGGAAGTCGTGAACAGTCTCTCCGGCATGGGCGAGCGTGAACGGCTCTCCGGACAGGATGGCGGCGGACAGGCGGGGCACCAGCGCCTCTTCAGCCTGCCAAGGGCCGAACACTTCGTCAGCGACGCATTCAACCAGCGGAAGATCGAAGCCCTGCGCCCAGTTGCGGACAAGGGCGGCGCCGGTGAGGCGCGAGGCCTGGGCTGGCCCAGGTGGCGGGGTCTCCTCGGTTCCTGATGAGGCAGGGCTGGCGCAGACGATCCGGAAATCGGCGCGGGCCTTGTCTGACTCCATGCGCGGAATCAGGTCCCGGCAGGCTTCCAGAACCGCAAAGGCGCCAGCCACGTCGCTGTCGTAGAGCTGATCCGATTCGACACCCGATCCGGCGGCCAGATGGATCACGCTGTCAGGCTTGAACTCGCGGATCACGCCCCGGATCAGGGACCGGTCGGCGATGTTGGCTTCAAGCCGGACATGCAGCTCGCTGGAAGCAATTGGCTGCAACGCCTGCACCGGGGAGGATTTGCGCCGCCGGTCGATGTTCAGGACCAGATCGCCACGGTCCACCAGCGCGCGCACAACGGACGCACCGATAAACCCGCATCCGCCTGTGACGACTACGCGCAACGAACCCGAACCTCCCGCCCCGAATCTCCCGCAACGATTCGCATGAATCGCTGGCCTGACCTTGGACTCTGCCACGGATCGCCCCGCGTCAGAAGGGCGCCCCGCTGCGACGTTCCGGCGGCGTCAGAGCGGCGGCGCGCTGGGATCCGGATTGGCCTGCAGGATCTGCCAGACCGGCTCGAACGGCCGCTCAATGACTTTCGACTCCGACATGAAGAACATCGTCGGGCGGGCGTCGGCGCTGAAGCGCGGCCACTCCGGCAGTCCCTCGACATTGGGATTGCCGGTACGCGCGAAGCTCACCCACACCGAGCTCATCAGCTTGCCCATGGCGATGTCTTCCGGCGTCGCGCCTGCAAACAGGGGGGCCTTGGCGACATTGTCCATGATGTAGGGGATCTCCGCCGTGTGCGGCGACTTCAGGATGAAGTCCTGCGGCGGGATGTCGTGGGCGAAAACGTAGGCATAGACCGGCGCCGGCTGGGCCGCCTTGCGCGAGGCCAGCGTGTGGCTGGAGCGAAGCGAGTTCACCGTGCCGGTCACCTGCATGAGCAGATGGGGCGCATCGTACTGCGGGAACTCGGCCTTGAAGGCCTCCAGCAGCGCCTTGCCCTGACCCTTCGCCTGACGCTCGCCGGCCGCAATGACGTCGGCCTCGGTGGTCTCGAGCCATTTCGGATTGCCGACATTGTAGAGCGTCTGCTCGTCCTTGGTGAAGCCGATCATCACGGGGATATCGGCCGACTGTTCTGGCGCATCGGGCTCGAAGGGATGGCGGGGCAGGTTCACGCCGTCGACATAGGGGCGGAAGGCCGAGACGCCGACATCGGCGGCGGCCGCCACGATCTGGTCGCCGGGGATCTGGGGCAGCGTGCGCGAGGCCATGCGCGGGTCGAGGCTGAAGCGGGTGAGCAGGCCTTTTGCCGCCTCGGCTGCAGCCTCCGGGGTGCCAGCTCGAATGCCCGCGCCGGACTGGATGATCGCCTTGTGGAACAGGCCTTTCGCTGCCGGCATCGCCAGCAGGGTCGAGACTTTGGCGCCGCCGCCCGACTGCCCGAAGATCGTGACGTTGGCGGGATCTCCGCCGAGACCCGCAATGTTGTCGCGCACCCACTGCAGGGCCGCGACAAGGTCCATCATGCCGGCGTTCGCAGTTCCCTGGTAGCCGGGTACGCCCGCGGCCTCGAGGCCCAGGAAGCCGAACACGTTGAGGCGGTGGTTCACCCCGACAAAGACGACGTCGTGGTTCTTCGCGAGGTTATGGCCCTGATAGGTGTTGAGCGCGGCCTGTCCGTACGAATAGCCGCCGCCATGGATCCAGACCATCACGGGCCGCGACCCCTTGCCGGTGGCGGGCGTATAGACGTTGAGGAACAGGCAATCCTCGGACCCTGCCGCGTCGATCCCCGCAGGCGGGCCGAACGCTTCGGTCATGGCGGCCTGCACCGGCGGGGGGTAGGCGGCAGCGCCAGCGCCTGATCGCATCTGTATCGCGGCGTTGCCGTAGGCATTGGCGTCGACAACCAGTTCCGTGCTGGCCCAGCTGGTGACGGGACGCGGCGGCTGGAACCGTCCGCTCCCGGTCGGCGGGTTCGCATACCGCACACCAAGGAATTCCTTGACGCCGTCGACGTCGAGCCCGCGCAGCCGGCCGTTCGTCGTTTCGACGACCAGCGGATCGGCGGCCGGTCCGGCCTGCGAGCAGGCGGCAAGCGCGGCAATCGAGGCGCCGCCGAGCAGCAGGGCGCGGCGGTGAATGCGGATTTCAGGCTGCATGACGTTTCCCGGCAGATACGGCCGTCTTCGCGGCCCTTCAGCGATAGCGATACGGGCGCCGGACGAAGCTCACAAGCGCAGCGCTCGTCCTGTGTGGCGTCTTCAACGCGAATTGCGCGGACCCGGCGAAAAATTCGGAAAAGTGGCTTTCCATATTGGAAAGTCTGCTTGACATTTTGTGGGCGATATGTAAAAGACGCTTGTCAAAACGACAGGGAGGCTTTCCATCATGAGACCTCAGATATCTCGGGCATTGCGTCTGCAAATGCTCCTTCTGCTCGCTGCGGCCGCTGTACTAGCGTCGTGCCTTGCGCTGTCGGCATTCGGGCCCGTGGCGCGCAAAGGGGCGGGGTTCTCGCTCGCCGCAACACTGGGCGCCACAAGCCTGACCTTCGAGGTCGCCGCTGACCGCATCGACCTGAGCCTGCGTACGGAGGCTCCGTGAAGAACCGTCTCAAGGTCCTCCGCGCCGAGCGCAACTGGAGCCAGGGCGACCTGGCTGACCGGCTGGGCGTATCCCGCCAGACCGTGAACGCACTCGAGAATGGTCGCTATGACCCCTCGCTGCCGCTTGCCTTTCGTATCGCCCAGATTTTCGAACTGCCCATCGAATCCATCTTCTCGCAATAGGAGCATCACATGAGGACCGAAACCGATCTCGACGCCCCGAAGCCCCTTGGCCGGAAGATCGCCGTCGCAGCGCTCCTGGGCATCCTGGGCGCTCTGGCCGGATACAGTGTCGCCGGCCTCGTCGGTGACAGCATCACGAGATGGGACGACGACCTGAACGTGATCATGGGAACCGTCCTGGCGGGGATGGGCGCCATATCCGCCTTCATGGTTATGTTCCGGCCAAGTTCGATCCCCAAGGGCTGCGGCGTCCTTCAGGTCATCGTGCTGGTGCTGGCGGGCGCCATGCTGCTTGCGCCAATGTTCGGGACCGCATTCGCAGAGCCCAACGTCATTTTTGCCGGGATACTTGTCCTGCTCGTCCTTCAGACGATCGCAAACCTCATGCTCTGGCGCCTCGCGGACGAGATGCTGAAACGTGTCATGATGGAAACGTCTGCAATGGCCTTCTGGGCCCTGCAGACAGCCCTCTTCATCTATGCGGCGGCGGAACGCCTCGGTATCGTCGAGTCGATCACGGCCTGGGCGATGACGGGCATCATGATGGCCGTCTACGTGCTGGCCTCGGCTATCGCTTCGACACGCAGGGGAATAACCTGACGCCAAGACATTCGAGAGCCTGCCGGTTCAGCCGGGCTGGCGCTCGAACGTGTAGATCATGTTGTCGAGGCCAAGCAGCAGCGTGTTGGCGTCCACCATCGGGAACTGGAGTTCGACATCGCGGCCGTTCTCCGTGCAGCTTTCGACCAGCGTCGTGACGTACTGGCCACTGATGCCGAGCTCCTTCGCCATCGACCACGGGTCCGGCAGATTGCCCTCGAACAGGGATTCCACCGGATACTGCGCGATCCGGTAAGCCGGCGCGCCGCAAGCGGCGATCGAAGGCCCCGCAACCGAGACCTCCGAGATCACGAGCGGTGTCGTCGCCAGCTCGGGATTGGCTGCTGGCGCTGCGCCCGCGCCGCTCCACCAGGGAGCAACTTGCGAGGACTCCAGCCGCCATGTTCCGATAAAGACGTTCTCGACCGGCTCATCGGGGCCTGTCTCGGCGTCAGTGACCACCGTGACCGGGGCGGGCGAAGGGGAAGGCTCCTCCGGCTTTGGCGAGCAGGCAGCCAGCACGAAGAACAAGGCCGCCGGGGCCAGGATGTGCGCGTACAAGTTCATGACGCCATCCTCCGCAGTTTTCCGGGGATGTCACGTTTCGATCTGCACATCATCGGCAATCGGCGTGCTGCAGAACACTACAGCCCGTGCGCGGCGAATCCCCTGGAGAAAATCCGCCGTGCGGCAGAGTCCTCGATCGGGAAAGACCGGAAGAAGTCGTCCTGCGTCACACTGGACTCGGAAAGGCTGGCTGCCCAGCGCGCCGCGCGGTCCCGGTCGCCCGCGCTTTCGTGTGCCGCAACGGCGATCATCCGGATCAGGTGATGGGCGCCCGGCGCATTCGCCGCCCGGTCGGCCCAGACGGCGGCCTGCCTGGCGTCCCCCTGTATGAGGCATGAGATCCCCACGGTCGCCAGCATCGCATAGTGGAGCGGGTCGAGCGGGCTTAGCCGCATCGCCAGATCCACGCGGTCGCGGCCCTCGCGCCGGCCTGCCAGCGTGTCGAGCATGCCGCGCGCATAGTTCGCCTGGGCGTAGTTCGGATTGATGTCTGTCGCCCGTCCCAGCCAGCCGAGCCCGCTGCCGATATCGCCGCGAAGCCACTGCGCCCGCCCCATCGTGTAGTTCGCAAACGGGTCCAGAGGATCGAGTTCAACGCTGCGTTCGGCATGCCGAAGGGCGGCTTGGGTCTTCCCGGCGACGTCGGGCGAGTA
Source organism: uncultured Rhizobium sp. (assembly GCA_964407665.1). Lineage (GTDB taxonomy): Bacteria > Pseudomonadota > Alphaproteobacteria > Caulobacterales > Hyphomonadaceae > CAYOWK01. The sequence continues at coordinate 25,324 of CAYOWK010000037.1, forward strand.
ACGGAGAAACGCCTCCTGGAAGCTGGTGAACGATAGTCCGGCATGCGCGCGGGCGAAACGGGGCTCCAGCGCGACGGCGCGTTCGAACATCCCACGGGCCAGCTGGTTGTCCCGGCTGTTGAAGCGATACATGTGCCGGAGACCTAGGTGGTAGGCGTCCCACGCGCCCAGATGCTGCGGAGCGCTCAGCCGCGAGGCCCGCTCGGCTTCGCTGGCCGGAATGCGGATCTCGACTGCAGCCAGTACGCTGGCGACAATGCTTTGGCGCACGGCGTGAATATCTTCGGCGGCAGTCTGGAACCGGTCGCTCCAGACAACGCCGCCCGTGCGCGCGTCGGCCAGCTCGACAGTCACCGCGACCATCGAGCCTAAAGGCTCGACCGAGCCCGTGAGCAGGTAGGCGACGCCGAGCGCCGCGCCAATTGCGCGGATGTCCGGATCCCCGGACCGGAACTGGAAGGACGATCCGCGCGCGATGACAAACAGCCAGCGCAGCCGGGAAAACTGCGCGATCAGCTCGTGCGGAAGCGCATCCGCCATACCGGCATAGGGTCCTGCGACTCCGATCTGCTGGAAAGGCAGAACAGCGATTGCAGGGCCGGACGGCATCTCGCCGGTGCTGGCCCGCTCCGGCGCTTGGGTGATGGATGTCCTGGCCGGGATGGTGTGGCGCTCCACAACCTCGCCGACAAACCGGAAGCCTTGACCATGGTGCGTGCGGATCAGCCGCTGCGCACGGCCATCGTCGCCAATCGCCCTGCGTGCGGACTTTATGCGGCTTGAGACCGCCGAGTCCGACACGAAGCGCCCGTTCCAGATTTCACCGATGATGTCGTCGCGCGTCAGCAACCTCTCGCGCTCGCGTACGAGCAGCAGAAGCAGTGCAAAGACCTGCGGCTCCAGAGTGACAAGTTCGCCCTCCCGCCGCAGCTCGTGGCGGGTTGTGTCGAGTTCACAGAAGCCAAAAGCGAAGATCATTTGGCTCAACCATACACACAGCTGCCAGAAATCTCCCAGACTTCTCCACGCCATCTCCAAGCTTCGCGGCGCCTGTCGCCCTAAGCCTTTGCATACAGCTTCCGGTGAGCGGAAGCCGCAACCGAGGGAGGAGTTTCCGAATGCCGCTGGTCACCATCGACGTCATCAAGGACGTGTTCACGCCGGGTCAGAAGAAGGCGCTGATCGAAAAAGTCACGGAGGCCATGGTCTCGGTGGAGGGCGAGGGGATGCGGGGCGTCACCTGGGTCCGGATCATGGAGGTCGAGCAGGGCGACTGGGCCATTGGCGGCCAGCTGCTGAAGGCTGCTGACGTACAGGCCCTTGCTACAGGATAGGCGCCGGGTCTGGCGGGGGGGTGCACGGCCTCCGCCAGACCCACCATAGTTACCGTCTCGCGGCGAACACATGCGCCAGCGCAATGGCTCCCGCCGTCGCCACGTTCAGGCTGTCAAATCCGGAAGCGATCGGGATCGTCACCCTGCGCGTCCGGTCCATCAGCGCTGGCGGCAGGCCTGGTCCCTCCGCGCCCAGCAGAAGCGCTAGGCGCTGGGGCGGGTCCAGGGCCTGCAGCGGCTCGCCGCCGGACGGCGTCAGCGACCAGCAGGCGAACCCGCGCTGCATGAGCTCATCCACAATCGAGCCGCCGTCGCCGCCATGCGCGAACGGGACCGACAGCGCAGCGCCCGATGAAACCCGGATCGACTTGCGATAGAGCGGATCGCACGAGGTCTCGTCCAGCAGCACCGCGTCCGCGCCGAACGCCGCCGCGTTGCGGAAGCAGCCGCCGACATTGTCGTGGTTGGACAGGCCGATCAGGCCAAGCAGCGTAGCGGGTCCCTGCGGCGCGACCTCTGCAACCGAAGCCGAAGCCAGCCGCCGGGCCATCGCCAGCACGCCGCGATGGATGTGGAAGCCGGTGACGGCGTCCATCACGGGCTGCGGCACGACATAGACCGGAATGTCCGGGGTCAGGCGCTGCAGCAGCCCGGCCAGCGGGCTCTCCCGGCTCTCGCCAATCAGCACCGATACAAGCGGAAACCGCCCCGCCTCGATCAGGTGCTCAAGCGCGATCTGGCCTTCCACGACGAACAGTCCATCCCGGCGCGCCAGGTCCCTGTCCCGGACTGCTGCATAGGGTGCGAGCTGCGGCTGGTCGCTTGCCGTTAGGTGAATGATCATGCCCTGAAAACTGTTCGCTGAAGGTCTTACGCACCGTGCTGCCGGTAAGTATTGCTAAAACTTTCCTTAACCGCTGCCAGACATTGTCTACCCACTGAACCCCGGGGACAGGGTTCGGAAGGGGAGACTCACCGCGTGACAACGCACCGGACATCCGCAATTGCGGCAAAGGACAACCACGCCACCGACCTGCAGTCCTTGCTGGGCGAGCTTCACCAGCGGGTCAAGGATTTCGCCAACCAGAACCAGGACATCGCTGGCCGCACGCGTCTGCTGGCGCTGAACGCGACCATCGAGGCGGCGCGGGCTGGCGACGCCGGGCGCGGCTTCTCTGTCGTCGCCCACGAGGTCAAGCAGCTGGCCGACCAGGCCTCCCACACGGCGACGACGTTCGAAAGCGCCGTGATGCAGCGTGTCGAAGGCGGCATGAATGTCGCGCGCGACCTCTCCGAGGGCCGTCTCGCCGAGATGGCGCGGGCTCTGGTTCAGCTGATCGTTCGCAACCTCTACGAGCGCACCGCCGACGTCCGCTGGTGGGCGACCGACAGCGCCATGTGGACAGCGCTGGGCGGCGAAGGCGGTCGTGCGGCCATCGAACATGCGGCTCGCCGGCTGGGCGTGATCCACCGCTACTACTCGGTCTACCGCGACCTCGTCCTGGTCGATCCGAATGGCCGGCTGGTCGCATCCGCCTCCGGCGCGGCGTCAGCAGCAAACCACGACTTCACACGCGACAGCTGGTTCCAGCGCGCCATGTCGACCCGCTCGGGCGACGACTATGTGGTGGGCCGCGTCGAACGCTCGGCCGATTACAGTGGCGAACAGATCCTGACCTACGCGGCCGCCGTGCGGGCCAACGGCGAGCGCGCCGGCCGTCCGCTCGGCGTGCTGGGCGTCCATTTCGACTGGCAGGCGCAAAGCCGCTCCATCGTCCGTGACGAACCAACACTGACGCCCGAAGAGTGGACGCGGACGCGGGTAATGCTGCTCGACGAACAGCTCACGTGCATCGCCTCGTCCGATGGCGAAGGCCTGCTGACGCCGTTCCGTCTCGACCATGGCGGCAAGGCGCAGGGCGCCTACAAGGCAGGCGGCAAGCTCGTCGCCTTTGCCCGGACGATTGGCTATCAGGAGTATGACGGCCTCGGCTGGTACGGTGTCGTCGTCCAGGGCTGATCCTGATCTTGCGCACGCTTTCCGGGGCCGTCATGCAGGACGGACAAACACCGGAGCCGCCCAGATGATCGACCGCCGGCACGCCCTCGCAGCCCTCGGCCTCACGGCGGGAGCAGCAGCCCTGCTGCGCCCGGCCCCGGCGCAGGCAGCGCCCATCACCCTGAAGAAACCGCCGCGTCTGAAGGCCGGCGACACCGTGGGCCTCATCTCGCCCGCGAGCCCCCTGGGCGACCGCTTCGACATGGAGCTGACAAAGGCCAACATCCTCGCGATGGGTCTGAAGCCCAGGGTCGCCCCGCACGCGCTCGACAGCGAGGGCTATCTCGCAGGCGGCGACCGCGAGCGCGCCGAAGACCTCAACGCGATGTTCGCAGACAACACCGTCAAGGCGGTGTTCGCTGTACGCGGCGGATGGGGCTGCGCGCGCATGCTGCCTCACATCGACTGGAACGTGGTGCGCGCGAACCCGAAACTCCTGCTCGGCTACAGCGACATCACCGCCCTGCACATGGCGTTCGCGGCGAAGGCCGGCTACGGCACGATCCACGGCCCGAACGCCAACAGCGCCTGGCCGAAGAAGACGTGGGAGACGTTTCGCTCCATCGCTTTCGACGGCGCCGCGCCCGCCTTCGCCAATCCGCACGGGACCGCCGACCGCCTCGTGCAGCGCACAGGCCGGACCCTGACGCTGCGCAGCGGCAGGGCCAGCGGCCCGCTGCTGGGCGGCAATCTCACGGTTCTCTCCGCGCTGATGGGCTCGGACTACCTGCCGGACTTCTCCGGCGCGATCCTGTTCCTGGAAGATGTTGACGAGCCAGAATACAGCGTCGACAGGATGCTTACCCAACTGGCTCTCTCCGGAGTCCTGAAAAAAGCGGCCGGCGTCGTCTTCGGCCAGTGCACCAACTGCCGCGCAGGCGCCGACACCCTAAGCGGCTTCACCCTGTCAGAGGTTCTCGAGCATCACTTGGCGCCGCTCGGCGTGCCCGTGTTCTCAGGCCTCGACTTCGGCCACGTCGACGAACAGTTCAGCCTGCCCATCGGCGTCCGCGCCGAGATCGACGCGGACAAGGGGACACTCAAACTGCTTGAGCCGGCGGTGGCGTGACCATTTGTGGACTTGCTCGCGGACCTGCACGCTCTCCAGAATGCATTCATGGATTGGGACACATCCCTCAGGTGGCTGCTCTGGCTCGTGTGGTCACTGGGCGTGACCTGTCTCACGCATCTTGTACTGACGGCGGCTTTTCAGACTTTCCTGTCCCGCAGGATCGCGGTCGTTTCCGCACTCGCCGCATTGCCGGTCTTGTTCGTCATCGGCATGTGTCTGCTCGGATTGACCAGCTTCGCTCTCTACGGTGGTGATCCCGACAGCCTTTCCTTCCGTCTCGGATACTATGGACTTTTCTGGTCGCCGCTCGGGCTGCCGATGCTGGCCGGCATACCGCTGTTTCTCACGACGCCATTTGCCATAATGCATGTGCGGAAGCGGCCGCGCGCCTCGATCCCCTCACCAGAGTGAGAGACTAGCCCCTCCGCGCCGCCTCGATCGCCGCCACGTCGATCTTCCGCATGTCCATCATCGCCTGAAACACCCGCTGCGCCTCGGCTCCGCCGGCCTTCATGGCGTCCGTCAGGGCGCGCGGCGTGATCTGCCAGGAGAGGCCCCACCTGTCCTTGCACCAGCCACAGGCGCTTTCCTGTCCGCCATTGCCGACAATGGCGTTCCAATAGCGGTCGGTCTCTTCCTGATCGTCGGTGGCGATCTGGAACGAGAACGCTTCCGAGTGCTTGAACTGCGGGCCGCCGTTGAGACCCAGGCACGGTATGCCGCAGACCGTGAACTCGACGGTCAGCACAGCCCCGGCCTTGCCGCCGCCGGGATAATCCGTCGGGGCGCGATGAACCGCTGTCACTCTGCTGTCGGGGAATGTGGCCGCATAGAAGGCCGCAGCCGCCTCGGCCTCGCTGTCATACCAGATGCAGATCGTGTTCTTGGGCGTCATCGGCGGAACCTTTCCTGTCCGGGCGTTTGAACGAAGGACGGCCAGGCGCGATCCGTTCCGACACGGACGGCGCAGTTTTTTTACTTCGTCTTCTTCGCGCTGGCCTTCACCGCGGCTTCCCGCTCGCCGGCTCGGGCGCCGCCGAGGATGCCCTCCATCGAGTAGTTCCCCTCGTGGCAGGCATACTCATAGCTCGCCCCGCCGGTCGGCTTGAACGCATACTCTCCCGCCCAGGCCGACGCGTAGTGGACCGGATCCTCGACGCGGAACTGGTACAGCAGCTCGTCCTTGGCGACGCGGGTGAACCGCTCGGTCACCACGCCCTGCGGCGACAGCGGCGTCGCGGTGCGGGAGGCCTGCACCGGATGCACATTGCGCGTTTCGGCGACCAGCGTATCGCCCTCCCACCAGCCCACCGTGTCGCCCAGCCACGGGGTGATCACCGAAGGCTTGTGCGCCGCGCGCGCAGCCTCGGCCGAGGCATGGATCGGGATGATGCGCGCATCGTGCACCATCTCGACTACGATCACGAGGTGGTCGTCCGTCAGGTGGAATTCGTAGTTGTTGTTGTAGAGGCCGCTGAGCATGACCGGCCCGCCGCCATCGCTCTGTGCGATCAGGCAGCGCTCGCGCAACGGCAGATCCTCCGGCCCGGGATACTCGCCCTTGCCCGAACGATACTCGACGCCCTCGCGGATCGGCAGGGCGAGCGACTTTGCACGATCCCTGAACGGGATGCGCCCGTCGGCCGGTTCCGTAATGAACGACGAACGAGCCTCTCCACGAACTGTCATCAGGCCGATGCCGGGGTCGGTCCAGAAGGCGTTGTACCCGGCGGCGCTGTTGCTGTCCTGGAACGCGCCCTGGCTGAGATCAGATTTCGCATTGGCGGCGGCGTTGCGCGCCAGCGCGTCCTTCACCAGCGCGTCAGCTTCCGCCTTGGGCACCACCAGCTGCTTGAAGTTGCCGGGCCGCTCCAGCCGCGTGGACGAAGCGTTCGACCAGACGCCGTTGAAATCCGGGCGGCTTGCCGGCGACGACTGCGCCAGTGCCGGTGACGCAAGGGCTGCAAGGATGCCCGCCAGCGCAACAGTCTTCACGATACCGCGCATGATTTCCTCCCGGTCGATCTGCGTGGTCTACCCATGCCCCCGTCGCGCGCGACCGGCAAGCCGGGCATCCGGCGCAGGCCGCGTCCTCAGAAGCTCACGCGCATCGACGGTACAGTCCGGATCGGCATGTTGATCATGCCCGGCAGGCCGTCCGTCAGCTCGGCCTTCGGCGCCAGGCGCGCGACCGCCGCCAGCGCTTCCTCGATCTCGACCTTCGCGAGCGCCTCTCCGAGGCAGCGGTGGGCGCCGCCGCCGAAAGCGAAGGCCCAGCGCGGATGATCCGTGCGCGTGATGTCGAACGTGTCCGGCCGGGCATAGATCTCCGGGTCGCGCGAGGCCGAGACAATCGAGAAGATCGTCACCTGTCCCGGCTGGATCTGATAGCCGTCCAGTTCGAACTCCGATTGTGAAATGCGCGGAATGCCGAAGGCCACCGGCTCGTAGCGCAGCCCTTCCAGCGCCGCGCCCTTCTTCATGCCGTCCGGATCGTCCCGCAGCAGCTTCCACTGGTCCGGATTGGCCAGCAGCAGGCCCAGCGTCATGGCGATGGAGTTCTTCGTCGTGTCGGAGCCGGCGACGATCAGCGCGATGACGTCTGTGCGGATTTCGGCCTCCGACATCTCGCCGGTCTCTTTCGTGGCGGCGGCGAACTCCGACAGCCAGTCGCCGCGCGGGTTGCGGCGGCGGTCGTCCAGCAGGCCGCCCACATACTCGCCAAATTCGACAGCGCTCGCTTCGAGTTCAGGCCGCCGCGTCTGGTCGAAGAAGCCCAGCGTATCCACCGCATCGCCGACGAGCCGCTGGAAGTAGGGAAGGTCGCTGTCGGGAATGCCCAGAATGCCGGCGATGATCCGCGCCGGCACCTGACCGGAGATGTCCGCCACGAAATCAAACGGCCCGGCGCCGATGCGGCTCTCGATCAGCTCCGATGCAACGGAGACGGCGCGCGGGCGCATGCCCTCCATCAGCTTGAACGCGAACGTCCGCGCCAGCGGCTGACGGCGCCGGCGGTGCGCATCGCCATTCGAGAACAGGATCGAGTTCGCTCGCATGTCGAAGATCGGGCCCGACGTGACGTTCTGCAGCATCAGCGTCTCGGTCTCGATCTGGCGTGTCGCGTCGCTGACGATCAGGTCGAGCTGGCTGGCGCGCAGGCCGATGGCCATGCCCATGGCGTTGCGGGCGACCGGGGATTGCTCGCGGATGTTCCGGATGATCGCGTGCACATCGGCAGACGGATCCACCACCAGCGGCATTTCCGGCGCTGCGGACAGTGGTTTCAGTGTGGGTGAGACTGTCTCAACGGTCATTGTGCGCGCTCCGCAGGCTGGCGGCGGGAAGCTAGCCCGTTTGCCTGACGTAGCAAGCGCGGCACGGCGCGCCTGCCGGGCGTTCTGGTTCGCCGGAAATACCTGTCCCCGCCGCCGGGACCATCTGGCGGCGGGGGCAGGCGGCAGGCTGGCCCTGAATGACCTGCCCGCAAACCTGAGAGCCTAGACTGCCTCGAGCCCGTGCTCCTGCGCGGCTTCGCGCATGGCCTTCTGCAGCTTCTCGAAAGCGCGAACCTCGATCTGCCGGATCCGTTCGCGGCTGACGTTGTACTTCGCGGAGAGATCCTCCAGCGTCGTCGGCTCGTCCTTCAGGCGGCGCTCCTGGATGATGTCCCGCTCGCGTTCGTTCAGCGATTCCATCGCGGATTGCAGCAGACTCATCCGTGAGGAGAACTCGTCGCGCTCCGCGAAGTGCTCGGCCTGGCCGGGGGTTTCATCCGCCAGCCAGTCCTGCCACTCGCCGCCGTCTTCCATGCCGCCGATCGGGGCGTTCAGCGACGCGTCGCCGCCCGACGACATGCGCCGGTTCATGGAGGTGACTTCGTCCTCGGTCACGCCCAGCTTGGTGGCGATAGTCGAGAGGTTCTCGGGTCGCAGGTCGCCTTCCTCCATCGCGGAGATCTCGCCCTTCAGGCGGCGCAGGTTGAAGAACAGCTTCTTCTGCGCAGCCGTCGTGCCCAGCTTCACCAGCGACCACGAGCGCAGGATGTATTCCTGGATCGAGGCGCGGATCCACCACATGGCGTAGGTCGCCAGACGGAAGCCCTTGTCGGGATCGAACTTCTTCACGGCCTGCATCAGGCCGACATTGCCCTCGGAAATAACCTCGCCGATCGGCAGGCCATAGCCGCGATAGCCCATGGCGATCTTCGCCACGAGGCGCAGGTGTGAGGTGACCAGTTTTTCAGCCGCTTCTGAGTCCTGATGCTGGGCCCAGCGCTGGGCGAGCATGAACTCCTCGTTCTTGTCGAGCAGAGGGTATTTGCGGATTTCAGAGAGATAACGCGACAGTCCCTGTTCGGGGGACAGTGCGAAGCTGGTCGAAATGCCTGCCATGTCGGGCCTCCTTGCCGGGTCTCTGCGCTGTTTGGGGAGGTCGCGCGCGTACCCTTGTATCTATACGCCGCAAACACGACGCTTGCGTCGATGATCGCGGTCTAGTGAAGAACCTCGGCAGGATTATGGTTCCGACCCCAAAAACCCGTCCTCGACCGAAATGGGTGCGGAATGCCGCAGGTTAAAGAGGGCCATCCGGATTCTTCGGGTACGCAATACGAGTAGTTTTTCTAACATATGACGCAGCGGCAGGGCTTGAGGGGCGTTGACCTCGTCCGTCTGACACATGCTGAATGCGCCGGAGCGGGAGACCTGACATGAATACGATGCGCAATCTGATGCTGGCGGCCACCGCCGCGCTTGCCGTTTCCGCCTGCGCGTCCGGCGCGCCTGCGGCATCCGGGGCAGCCTCGCCAGCCGCCGGCCCGACCCCTGAACAGGCCGTCCGTTTCCTCGACAAGAACGGCGACGGCAAGGTCGGGCGGGAAGAATACCTGACATTTCAGGGAACTCGCTTCCCCGGTTTTGACACCAACAAGGACGGAACGCTCTCTCCAGAGGAGTTCCAGGACGCCCAGCCCGGAGCCCGAGCCCGCTCCAACGCCGGCCGCACTTTCGGCATGTTCCACCGGGGCGGGGGCGGGATGAGCGAGAACGAATTCATCGCCTTCCACTCCTTCGTCTTCGCCAACTTCGTCGACACGAACAAGGACGGCTTCATGTCCGGCGAGGAGTGGACCGCGATCATGGAGCGCTAGGTGAGGGCAGGCCGACGGCGCAGTGCAGTCCTGCTGGCCGCCCCCCTCCTGGCCGGAGCCGTCCTCGCGGCGTCCTGTGACGGTCCAGCGCCCGCCGCCAGCAATAACCTCCCCGGAATCGTCGAGGTCATCTCGCCCGCCACCGGCTCGGGAACCCTGGTGATCTTCCTCTCCGGCATTGCCGGGTGGGGCGGCATCGACCGACAGTCCGCCGGCTTGCTGGGCGAGGCCGGCCACACCGTGGTCGCGCTCGACAGCCCCGACTGGTTCAGCCAGCGCCGCCCGGCCGCCGAGGTCGCAGCCCATCTGGCGGCCATCATCGACGCCCACGAAGGTCCCGCCGGCGCCGAGCGCATTGTTCTGGCAGGCTATTCCTTCGGGGCCAACGCCCTGCCGCCCGCCTGGAACGCCCTCGATCCGGTCCGCCAGGCTGACATCGCCGCCGTCATCCTGATCGCCCCCAATCGCCGGGCGCGCGAGATCATCGACCTCCGGGCCCTGCTGGGCCTCAGCCTGGGGCCCGCCGACCTCGCCCCCGAACTCGCCCGCATCCCTGCGGACAAGCTCGTCTGCATCTATCCCCAGGCCGAACGCGCCACGAGCGGCTGCACGCTGGCCGGGATGGAGCGCGCCCGGGTGGTGCAGCTCCCCGGCGGGCACACCTTCAACGGCGACGCAAAAGCCGTCGCAGCCGAGATCGAGACCGTTCTGGCGGGCCTGCAAAGCGGTTGAAAACGCCGCGAAAAACGCCGTTGCGTTGGCCGATCCTCATCCCTATAAGACCCCCTCGCTCGGGAGAGCGGCCCCCTCCGGGACCATTTTCCAGACGACGGCGCGAGGGGGAATGTCCCGAGCGGCAAAGGGGGGGGACTGTAAATCCCCTGGCATAGCCTTCGTAGGTTCGAGTCCTACTTCCCCCACCACGCGCCCGTTTTCGTCATCCCGCACGCAGGCGCGCAGCGCCGGAGATGCGGGACCCGGCCACACCCAACGGTGTCCGCGTCCGGATCCCGGATCAGCCTGCGGCTGAACGAAAATGCCCCGCTACATCCCCCGCAACGCCTCGATAAGCCCGACCATATCCTCCGGCGGCCCGCATTCGAACCGGATCAGCTTCCCCGTCACCGGGTGATCGAACCCGAGAATGGCGGCATGCAGCGCCTGCCGTGAGAACGCGTCGGCGGCGAAGCGCCCGCGGTCCCACGCCGGACCCTTGCCGACCGACCTCAGCCCGCGCCCCTTGCCATAGACCGGATCGCCCAGCACCGGCGCGCCCACATGCGCCATGTGCACGCGGATCTGGTGTGTGCGCCCCGTCTCCAGCCGGCACTCGACCAGACCGGCGGCGGGCTGCGTTCCTGTGCCGTCCAGATGGCCCCAGCTTTCCAGCACGCGATAGTTGGTGATGGCGTGGCGGCCGTGCTGGCTCTCCTCGCTCTCCTGCCGGTTGGGATCATCCGAATGCGGGTCGTGCTTCACGTGCTTCTCGCGCACCACGGCCATCTTCTTGCGGTCGTTGGGCGAGCGCGCGATCCGCGTCTCGATCCGCCCGATCAGCGGGCGCGGCACGCCGCGCGTCACCGCCAGATAGGCGCGCTCGATGTCGTGGGCCGCAAACATCGCCGTCAGCGCCGAATGCGTCGCCTGCGACTTGGCGGCGACCATCACGCCCGACGTCTCCTTGTCGAGCCGGTGCACGATGCCGGGCCGGTTGATGCCGCCAATCCCCGTCAGCGACTGGCCGCAGTGAAACAGCAGTGCGTTGACCAGCGTGCCCGACCACTGGCCGGGCGCAGGGTGCACCACCATGCCGGGCGGCTTGTTGACGATGATGAGGTGCTTGTCCTCGAACAGGATCTCCAGCGGGATATCCTCGGGCAGGGCGTCGCCGCCCTCGGCCGGCGGCATGTCCAGCGTATAGGTCGCCCCCGGCAGGATCTTCGCCCTGGGGTCCGTGACGGTCTTGCCGTTCACGGCCAGCCGCCCGTCCTCGACCAGCGTCCGTGCGCGCGAGCGCGACAGTCCTTCGAATGCTTCCGGCAACCATTTGTCGAGCCGCTCCCCGGCGGCCTCGGCCGGCGCCACGGCCGTTGCGACACCCGCGCCTTCCGGTTCTGAATCGGTGAATTCCTCGGGTGTCGTCATGGATATGTCTTGCCGGCGGTTCAGAAGGAGCGAAATGGCCATTCTGGTTTTGGGATCGGGCACGGCTTCGCACATTGCGCGGCCTTCGCCTATGGCCCGGCGCCGTGAGGCCGAGGGAGACGCACAATGACGAACCTTACCCGCAGGGGCGCACTCACCGCAGGCGCGATCGGTGCGGCGGGCCTCGCCGCCGCCTGCGCCTCGGACGCTCCGCAAGCCGAGGCCGGCAACGGCGTCTTCCGGCACGGCGTCGCCTCAGGCGATCCGAAGTCCGACCGGGTCGTGATCTGGACCCGCATCACGCCCGCCGATGCAGCGCCAGGCAGCGTCAAGGTCATGTGGGTCATCGCCAGCGACCCCGAATTCAGATCGGTGGTCCAGAAGGGCGAATTCCGCACAGGCCCGGAACGCGACTACACCGTGAAGGTGGACGTCCAGCGCCTGAAACCGGGGAAGGTCTACCACTACAGGTTCACATCCGGCGCCGCGACCTCGCCCCCCGGCGCCACGCGCACGCTGCCGGCCGGCCCGACCGAAGAATTCCGCATGGCCGTCGTGTCCTGCTCGAACGTCCCGTTCGGCTACTTCCACGTCTACCGCGAGATCGCGAAGCGCACCGACGTGCACGCCGTCGCCCACCTCGGCGACTACATCTACGAATACGGCGTTGACGGTTATGGCGGCGAGGTCGGCAAGGCGCTTGGCCGCAACCACCAGCCCGCCCACGAGACGCTGACGCTGGCCGACTACCGTACGCGCTACGCACAGTACCGCTCCGAGCCGGACCTGCAGGCCGCGCATGCGATAGCGCCCTGGTTCGTCACCTGGGACGACCATGAATCGGCCAACAACTCCTACCGGACCGGCGCCGAGAACCACCAGCCGGCCACCGAAGGCGACTGGTCCAAGCGCAAGGCGGAAGCCGTTCAGGCCTATCTCGAATGGATGCCGATGCGGGATCCCGAGCCCGGCAAGATGCTGGAGTCGATCTACCGCAAGTTCGACGTGGGCGATCTCGCCACGCTCTTTGCGCTTGAATCCCGCCTCGGCGGACGCAGCGACGAGCTGAACGCCACAGCCCTCGTGCGCGCACCGCCCGAAGGCCGCGCCGAAGCCGCGCGCGCCCTGAAAGCCAAAGTGGATGATCCCGCCCGCACCATGCTCGGGCTGCAGCAGGAAGCCTGGCTGGCCGATGGCCTCAAGGCCTCGGCGTCGTCCGGCAAGCGCTGGCAGGTCCTGCTCAATCAGGTGACGATGGCGAGAATCCGGATCCCCGATTTCGAGAAGATCCTGCCGCCGGATCAGTGGGAATCCGCCCCGCCGATCGTGAAGCGGCTCTCCCTCTCGGGCGCATGGGGGCTGGAGTGGAACCTCGATTGCTGGTCCGGCTTCACGGCGGCGCGCGAGCGTCTCTACGCGGCGTCCCGGGCGGCGGACGCTCGCCTTGTCGTTCTCACCGGCGACACCCACTCGGCCTGGGCCAACGAGCTGCACGACAACCAGAACCATCTGGTCGGTCTGGAGTTCGCCTGCACGTCCGTCACATCCGAGGGCATGGGCGACGTCATCCCGATGGCCAACCTCAACACCCTGATGACCGACGCCAACGAGGAGGTGATCTACTTCAACGGCTTCGACCGCGGGTACACCTTCCTCACTCTTCGCCCGGACGCCGTCGAGGCGGTCTATGTGAAGCTGTCGACCGTGCGGGCGCCCGAGTACTCCGCCAGCGTGGACGTGGCGTTCACCGCTGACCGTACCAGGGACGGCGTCTCCCGCCTGAAGCGCGCGACGCCCTGAACCGGAACAGGGCAGGCGGCGCCTCGTACGGCCCGGTCCCTGCAGCCGTCTGGCTGTCTGTCCGTGATTTTGCCGGGATCGTCATGATCCTGTCGCGCAGGCGGGGCAGGTGTCCGGCAGGGATTCGCATACAGTCGCGCATGCGACTATGGTCCGGCGAGCCGGCAGCCGAGGGAGACGCGAGATGACGAAACTCACCCGCAGGGGCGCACTCGGCGCAGGCATGGTCGGCGCTGCGGGTCTCGCGGCGGGCTGTTCGCGCCAGGAGGCCGAAGCCCAGACGCCTGCCGCCGTCTTCCAGCACGGCGTTGCGTCCGGCGATCCGAAGTCGGACCGGGTCATCATCTGGACCCGCATCACCCCCGCAAAGCCCGCGAAGACGGTCAAGGTCAACTGGTTCGTCGCCAGCGATCCCGCCTTCAAGACCATTGTCCAGCAGGGTGAATACCGCACCGGCCCAAACCGCGACTACACGGTGAAGGTCGACGTCGAAGGCCTGAAACCGGGGACGGTCTACTACTACTATTTCCGGTCGGGCGCGGCGGCCTCGCCGGGCGGGGCGACGCGCACCCTGCCGGATGGTCCGATGGAAGAGTTCCGAATGGCGGTGGTGTCCTGCTCGCACTACGCCTTCGGCTATTTCAACGCCTACCGCGAGATCGCCAAGCGCAACGACGTCCACGCCGTCGTCCACCTTGGCGACTACATCTACGAATACGGAACAGAGGGATATGGCGGCGCCTCCGGCAAGGCGCTGGGACGCAACCACGATCCGGTCCACGAGATCGTCAAGCTGGCCGACTACCGCCGCCGCTACGCCCAGTACCGCACCGACCCGGACCTTCAGGCCGCCCACGCGATCGCGCCCTGGTTCGTGACGTGGGACGATCATGAATCGACCAACAACTCCTACCGCACCGGCGCCGAGAACCATCAACCCGAAACCGAGGGCGACTGGTCGGTGCGCAAGTCCGAGGCCGTCCAGGCCTACCTGGAATGGATGCCGATGCGCGATCCGCTGCCGGGCAAGGTCTGGGAGTCGATCTATCGCAAGTTCGACGTGGGCGATCTTGCCACGCTGTTCTGTCTCGAATCCCGGCTTGTTGGCCGCGGCGAGGACCTCACCTTCGACGAGATGTGGCGCGCTGCGCCGGAGAACCGCGTCGAGGCGGCAAAGGTCCTGAAGGCCAAGGTGGACGATCCCGCCCGCACCATGCTCGGCGCCCAGCAGGAAGCCTGGCTGGCCGAAGGCCTCAAGGAGTCCGCGCAGGCCGGCAAGCGCTGGCAGGTGCTGGTCAATCAGGTCACGATGGCGAAGATAAAAACGCCCGAGATCGAATCGAAGCTGCCCGCGGCGGTCTGGGCGATTGTGCCGCCGGGCTACCGGCGCTTCACGCAGACCGCCTCCTACGGCTTCGAATGGAACCTCGACAGCTGGTCCGGTTTCCCGGCGGCGCGCGAGCGTCTCTACGATGCAGCGCGCGCGGCAGGCGCCCGGCTGATCGTTCTGGCCGGCGACACCCACACCGCCTGGGCGAACGAGCTGCACGATCGCAACAAGAACCTGGTCGGGCTGGAGTTCGCCTGCACGTCGGTGACGTCCAACGGCATGGGCGACAGCCTGCCGGTGAGAGAGATCAACTGGCTGATGACCGAGGCGAACGACGAAGTCCTCTACTACAACGCCTTCGACAAGGGCTTCACCATCGTCACGCTCAAGCCGGAGACGGTCGAA
The DNA here is from genome assembly GCA_964407665.1 of uncultured Rhizobium sp. Taxonomy (GTDB): domain Bacteria; phylum Pseudomonadota; class Alphaproteobacteria; order Caulobacterales; family Hyphomonadaceae; genus CAYOWK01. The sequence goes on from CAYOWK010000037.1 coordinate 40,621, forward strand.
GCGACCTACGTGAAAGTGTCGACGGTCAAGTCGCGCGACTACTACGCCAGCGTCGACGCCTCTTTCACCGCCACCCGCACCGACTACGGCGTCACCCGGCTCACCATGGGACAGAGCGACACCGCAGCGCGTCCCACCACCGCGATCGGCAGCGGAACCCTAGACCCGATCCCCTCGCCGTAGGGTGGGATGGATGCGTCCGGGTGTGGGACAGACATCCCTCGTCCCCACCACACAGGCCACGCTTCTGCAAACGGACACGCAAGTGTCCGTGTTTCCCGCGCATGCGGGAAGCCAGACTTAACAGCCTGACCCCACACACAATTCCCCAAGTCTGGATCCTCGCGGCCGCTAGGACCGCGCGCTGCGGGCCGCCTCCAGACAGAAAAAATGGTCCGTTCAATCCGACCGGGTATCCACATCCTGCAATCTCCCCCTCGCGCCTGTCACGGGAGGGTTTCGGGAGGCCTCCGAAGTCCAGAAACGACAGGCGCCGGTCGGCGTGGCGGGATGTTGAATTCCGTTTCGGCTCACCCTGAGGAGCGCCCGCATAGGCGCGTCCCTCACCCTGAGCAGCCGCGCAGCGGCGTGTCGAAGGGGAAGGGCGG
>CAYOWK010000038.1:0-40020 GCA_964407665.1 uncultured Rhizobium sp.
CGAATCCAATAACAAGAAGAAAACGACAAGAAAAACTCTCACTCGAATACAGAAGGGTCATACAACACACTTGAGGGCGTGCAGCGTGATCTGCTGCCGCTGATCGAGGGCACCACGGTGTCGACCAAGTATGGGGCGGTGAAGACCGACCACATCCTGTTCATTGCTTCGGGGGCTTTCCATGTCGCCAAGCCCTCGGATCTTTTGCCGGAACTTCAGGGCCGCCTGCCGATCCGGGTGGAGCTGAAGCCTCTGACGCGCGAGGATTTCCGCCGCATCCTGACGGAGCCGGAAGCCAACCTGATCATGCAGTACACCGAGCTGATGAAGACCGAAGGCGTGAGCCTCGTCTTCGAGGACGGCGCCGTGCAGGTCATCGCGGACCTTGCGGTGCAGGTGAACGAGAGCGTCGAGAACATCGGTGCCCGCCGGCTGCATACCGTGCTGGAACGGGTGCTGGAGGATATCTCGTTCACGGCGTCCGAGCGGGCGGGCGAGACCTTCACGGTCTCGGGCGACTATGTGCGCGAGAAGGTTGGCGCGCTGGTCGGCGACAAGGACCTTTCCAAGTACATTCTCTGAGATCGCAGCGGCGGCGACGCGGCGATCCGGGCGCCCGTATCAGCCAATCGCCGCCGGCGCATCCAGCGTGAAGCACGTCCCGTTTGCGCTCGTGATGGTCAGCTTGCCCGAGATCTGGCGGACCGCCATGCGGACCAGGTTCATTCCGAAGCCTTGGCTATCCGAGTAGCCGTCAGGCAGGCCCACACCATCATCCGAGACGCAGAGATGGAGTACGGCGCCTGCACAGGTCAGGCTGACGCAGACCGAACCTGAACGCCCATCCGGAAAGGCGTGCTTGAGTGCGTTGATCGTCAGCTCGTTGACGATGAGCATGATCGGCTGAGCGAAGATCACGGATACGAGGACGGGTTCCGGCGGTGTCTCGACCTGGACGTGTATCCGGCCAGGATCGCCGGCCATCGTCTCCATGGACCGGCACATCGTGGTCAAGGCCAGCCCCATGTCGATGTCGGCCTCCGAGGCGTTCAGCTGGAGGGCGTCATGGACATGGGCGACCGACATGATCCGTGCGGCTGCCCGGTTCAGGGCGTCCCGCGCCACGTCGCTCGTTTCATGCTTTGCCTGAAGGACGACGAGGCCGGAAATCAGCTGCAGGCTGTTCTTGATGCGATGATCGCCCTCGCGAAGCTGGATGGCGAAGCGCGACGCCTCCTCCATGGCGCTACTGAGGCGATCCTGTAGCCCCCGCACCTCGCGGGCATGTTCGACCTTCCTGCCGTCTGCCAAGCCGTCGACAAATGTGCCGGTTTCAGGCGGTCTCATGCTGAGAAACTCTGCCGCCCGCATCGCCCGAACCTCCATCGCTTCCTTCAGGATAGGCTGGTCGCAGGATCGTGTCTGTGCGCCAGACGACAGACCGAAGCGAAATCGCGCGGATTGCTGTCGCCCGCTGCGAAGGCTGTTCCGGCTCAGGTGGCGCCGGACTCCGGGGAATGCCGCGGCGGCGCTTCGCCGAACAGGCGGCGACCCTCGCTGGTAACCGCCTCGTAGCATTCGCACGCAGCGTCCTCGAGGCCTTCACGGTCGAGGATGGTGATACGGCCGTGCTGGTACCGTATGACGCCGGCCTTCTGGAGCGTCCCGGCGGCGACGCTCACGGTTGACCGGCGTACGCCCAGCATCACGGCGATCAGATCCTGGGTGAGCGACAGTTCCGGCACGCCGCTGCGGTCGTGCGCCGCAAGTAGCCATCTGGCGAGACGCTGACCCAGTTCATGGTGGGCGTTGCACGCGGCTGTCTGCGAGACCTGAACCTGAAACAGGAGGACGTAGCGCAAAAGTACATCCCGCAGGGCTGAAGAGGCCTGGAAGGCCGCGACCAACGCCGACGCCGGCATGCGCAGGACCTGGCCTCCGGTCTGGCACATGGTTTCGCTGTAGGCTGTACGGGCGCCGAGGATGACTGAGAACCCCGCGACGCCCTCCGAACCGATCAGGCCGATCTCGAGCGGCTGTCCGTCCGAAAGAACAGCCAGAGCTGAAATGAATCCGGTCTCGACAAAGTAGACATCGACGATGGGCTCGCCATGGCGATGCAGGTTCTGACCGAGTTCAAGATCAACAAGCGTCAGTTGGCCTGCCAGCAGCGCGAAATCGGCAGCAGGCAGGCAGGAGAGCAAACGGTTCCTGACTGTGGATTGTTCGATGCGGCTCATTCGAGCTCCAGCGGCCTGGGCGGGAGCTCACGCATCTCTCAGGCAGCCGTGCTGCCTGTCGGGTACGGCCGATGGCTGCCATATGGGCCTTTATCAGGCCCATTACCACCCTCAGGGGCGGCGCAGCGGTGTTTTAGTCCTTTTTGGCCAGCAGCGGCAGATAGCTCCGCTCCACCATCCGGCGGAGGGCTTCGTAGGCTTCGGCCAGCTCCTCGTAGGTCTGGCGCAGCCCGTGCAGCTTCCGGCCTTCTTCAGAAGTCACGTTGTGGCCGGTGTCGGCAAGGTCGAGCGCCGCCTTGACCCAGTCGGCGCGCGCGTGGGCGGCGGCGATGGCGAGGCGTTCGATGCGGGCAAGCTCGGCAGCCTGCAAGGACCGGGAGATGATCTCCCGGTTGGCGGCATAGGCGGCGTAGTCGATCTGTTCGAGCTGGCTGCGGAGCTTCCGCTGTTCCTGCGGTTCCATCGTCGATTCCGGCTCGAAGTGGTCAAGCCCGCGGCGGCGCGTGTTGCGGGTCATGATCATGGACATGGCGCGTTCTCCACTCAGGCCGGATCTGCGGGGGCCTGTGGGCGGACTGTCGCACAACGGGGTTAGTCCTGCGTCGAAAGCGCTTCGGCAATTTCGGGGTAGGCGTTAACCGGCAGGTCGTTTCCGGCGGCGCGGCGGACCGGCATGTGCGCCTTGCCCCAGTCCCAGAGGCCGCGCAGGGCGGGGCCGAAGTCGCGGCCCTTGTCGGTCAGGACGTAGTCGAAACGGGGCGGATGCTCCGAATAGGCGGTCTTTTCCAGAACCCCCTCGTCGACCAGGCGCTTCAACCGGTCAGCGAGAACGTGCCGTGTGATGCCGAGGCTTTTCTGGAAGTCCTCGAAGCGGGATTTGCCGCGGAAGCAGTCGCGCAGGATCAGCAGCGTCCACCGGTCTCCGATCACCGACATCGCGCGGGCGACCGGACAGACATCGTCTGAGAGATCGTTCCATTTCATGACGGTCTTATCCCGTAGATTGCGCCGCGCGCCAAGTCATGTACGTTCTTTTTCGGAACGGAGATCAGTCATGGTCGAACGCAGGGCAGTCCTGGTGGTGGGGGCGGGGGACGCCACGGGGGGCGCCATCGCCCGCCGGTTCGCCCGTGAGGGCTATGTGGCGGTGGTGACCCGCCGGGAAAAGAGCCGGCTGGACAGTCTGGTCGACCAGATCCGGAGGCAGGGCGGGGAAGCCCATGCCTTCGGATCGGACGCCCGCGTAGAGGCGGAGGTGGTCGACCTGTTCGCCACCATCGAGCAGTCTATCGCACCTCTGGAGGCCGTGGTGTTCAACATCGGCGCAAATGTGAACTTTCCCATCCGGGAGACCACCGAGCGCGTCTACCGCAAGGTCTGGGAGATGGCGGCGCTGTCCGGGTTTCTGGCCGGGCGCGAGGCGGCCCGCGTGATGGTCCCGAGGGGCAAGGGCACGATCATCTTCACGGGGGCGACGGCGTCGATCCGGGGCCAGTCGGGTTTTTCGGCGTTCGCGGGCGCCAAGTTCGCGCTGCGGGCGCTGGCGCAGTCGATGGCGCGCGAGCTGGGGCCGCAGGGCATCCATGTGGCGCACTCCATCATCGACGGCGCCATCGACACGGAATGGATTGCGAAGAACTTCCCTCAGCGCCACGCGCTGAAGGATCAGGACGGCATCCTGAACCCCGATCACATCGCCGACGCCTACTGGATGCTGCACAGCCAGCCGAGAGACGCCTGGACGCACGAACTCGATCTGCGTCCGTGGATGGAAAAGATGGCCTGAGGGCCGCAACCAATAACAGGGTGAGGGAGGCGACATGCCGGGCAAGGTTGAGTTTTTCTACGATTTCGTGAGTCCCACGGCGTATCTGGCGTGGACGCAGCTGCCGGCCATTGCCGCGCGCACAGGGGCGGAGGTCGTCTACCGGCCGATGTTCCTGGGCGGGGTGATGCAGACGACGGGCAACCGACCGCCCGGAACCGTCGAGGCCAAGGGCCGCTGGATGCAGGCGGACCTCGAGCGGTTCGCGAAGCGCTATGGCGTCGCCTACGCGCGCAATCCTCACTTTCCGATGATGACGCTGACGGTGCAGCGCGCCGCCAGCGGGCTGCTGGGGCGGCCCGAGTTCGGGGCCTATGTGGAGGCGATGTTCCATGCGGCCTGGCGCGATGGACAGAACATCGCCGACAAGGCCGTCGTCGCCGAGGCGCTGACAGCTGCGGGCCTGGACGCGGCCGGCATTCTCGCGCTGGCGGATGATCCGGCCAACAAGGAGAGGCTGAAGGCGACCACGGATAAAGCCGTGGCGCGCGGCGTGTTCGGGGCGCCGACGTTCTTTGTCGGAGACGAGATGCACTTCGGACAGGATCGGCTCGACTGGGTCGAGGAGGCGCTGAAGAGGGGCTAGCCCCTAGAGCTTGAAGCCCTGGGCCAGCGCCAGATCCTTCAGGGAGACGGACGGGCGGGGGCCGATGTGGGAGATGACCTCTCCGGCGGCCATGTGGCCGAGCCGGGCGCTGTCGGGAAGCGTGAGACCGTGGGTGATCCCGTAGAGAAAGCCCGCCGCATACTGGTCGCCCGCGCCCGTTGCATCGACCACGGCGTCAACCCTGGAGGCGGGTGCGATGAAGGTGTCGGAGCCGGCGACGATGACCGAGCCCTTTTCCGAGCGCGTGATGGCGGCCATCTGGCTATCGCGGCGAATGGCCTCGACGGCGGCGTCGAAGTCGCTCGTTTCGTAGAGGGCGAGAAGCTCTTCCTCGTTGGCGAACACCAGATCGACGTGGGTGCGCACCAGCTGGAGGAAGCTGTCGCGGTGGCGATCGACGCAGAAGACGTCGGAGAGGGTCAGCGCCACCTTGCGATGGGCGAACTGCGCAGCTTCCGAGGCGTGGACGAAGGCGGTCTTGGCGGCGGGTTTGTCGAACAGGTAGCCTTCCAGGTAGAGCCACTGGCTGGCGGCGATGACGCGGCCCGAAACGTCTGTCGCGGAGAAGTCGGTCGAGGCGCCGAGGAAGGTGTTCATCGAGCGCTGGCCATCCGGCGTGACGGCGATCATCGAGCGGGCGGTCGAAGCGCCGCCGACCAGCGGCTCGCCGAAGAAATCGACGCCGATATTGCGCATGTCGTTCATGTAGGCCGAACCGATGGCGTCGTTCGCGACCTTGCCCATGAAGGCGGCGACGCCGCCGAGACTGGCGATGCCGACGGTCGAGTTGCCGGCCGATCCGCCGGAGGTCTCCACGCGCGTGTCGGGCAGGGCGTTATAAAGCAGGGTGGCGCGCGCCTCGTCGATCAGGTTGGTGCGCCCCTTGGGAATATCATTGCGGACCAGGAAATCGTCATCGACCTGGGCGATGACGTCCATGATGGCGTTGCCAAGGGCGACGACGTCATATTGAGAGCGCATGAAAGTCTCCGGACCGGCGGGGAGAGCATCGCCTCCGCGGCGACAGGCCGTTAAAGAGGCTGGCCGCCGGGATGGCAAGCGGCAGGCTGGAGTGAAAGTCGTGGCAAAACGTATCGCCTTCCTGAGCGCCGACGGGCTGAGCCGGCTGTCGAACCCGAGGCGGGACAGCATCCTGCAGTACGATCCGGAGCTGGACCTGCTGCAGTCCGCGTTCGCAGCCGAAGGGCTGGAGCTGTTCGAGGCGGAATGGCGCAGCTGGGACCGCCAGGGGGCTGACGCCGTGTTGGCGCTGACGGCGTGGGACTACCAGGACGACGCCGACGGCTTTCTTGCGCTGCTGCGGGGGCTGGAGGGACGCGGCGTGAAGGTGTTCAATCCGCCGGACCTGATCGCGTGGAACATCCGCAAGACCTATCTGCGGGAGCTGGCGGACAAGGGCGTTCCGACCGTGCCGACGCTGTGGCCCGAAGCGCCGACGGCGGACGATGTGGCCGCAGCGTTTGAGGCGTTTGGCGCCGACGAGGTGGTGCTGAAGCGGCAGGTGGGCGCGGGCGCGAAAGGCCAGATGCGCATCCGCCGGGGCGATAGCTTGCCAGAGGGTCCGCTGCTGGACCGGCCAGGAATGATCCAGCCCTTCATGCCCAGCATCGTGGAGGAGGGGGAGTTCTCCTTCCTGTTTGTCGAGGGCGTGCTGAGCCATGTGGTGGTGAAGCGGGCCGCGCCCGGCGATTATCGTATCCAGCCGCGCTATGGCGGCGTGTCGGCGGCGGTGACGCCTGACGGGCGCGACATGGCGGCGGCGCAGGCCGTGTTCGGGCAGCTGGACGAGGCGCCGCTCTATGCGCGGGTGGACATGGCGCGCGGGAGCGATGGCGCGCTGGTGCTGATGGAGCTGGAGCTGATCGAGCCCTTCCTGTTTCCGGTGGATGGTCCGCAGATCGGCGGCATGCTGGCGCAGGCGGTGAAGCGGCGGCTCGGGTAGGGCGCTGTTACCTTTCAAGGGGGCGTCTCCCTTTCAAGCGATGTTGTCCTCTCGACAGCGCCTCGTGGTTCGACGGACGGGCGCTTCGCGCCCTGCTCACCATGAGGGCTAGTTTTGTGCGGTGGTGTTCCGTCAGACACGTTTCCCCGTTCGGACCGGCTTTCGCCGTCCGTGATGCTGTAGCTCGCCTCCCTTTTTGCCCTTGAGGCATGGGAGGCCGGGGCGCGTGGAAACGCGCCTTCTTGTATAAGCTGCCAGTGTCGCCACTGGCCGGTGCGTGTTCCCACGCGCCCCGCAGATCGGTTGCTGACCGGTGTGAGGATAGGATTTGACCGTGGTCCCGTCCTCCCGCCTTGCCGAAGCGAAGGCCGGAGCGACACGCCCGGTGTTTAGACCCACTCCCACATCCCGGACCGCTCGTGCAGAGGGCTTCCGATCCCTCTGGACGCTCCGTTTCCATACCCGGAGCCAGATTTTCAGGGGCGTCCGTGCCAGTCCGGCTCGTCCTTCCCCTTCGACACGCCGCTGCGCGGCTGCTCAGGGTGAGGGACGCACGCTTTCGCGTGCTCCTCAGGATGAGCCGGACCGGACGCGGACATCCCGCCACGCCGACCGGCGCCTGTCGTTTCGGATTTCGGAGGCCTCCGATAACCCTCCCGTGACAGGCGCGAGGGGAGATTGTGGGAGGTTAGGACCCGGTCGGATTGAGAGCGCTGAACCCAGCCAAATCCGCGGGGCTTGTGGCGGGAAGGCTCGTCCTTCCCCTTCGAGACGCACGCTTTCGCGTGCTCCTCAGGGTGAGGGACGCCGCTTCGCGGCTCCTCAGGATGAGCCTTCAAGACGCCGCTTTGCGGCGGCTCGGGACAACCGAGCCCCGATCCTACCAGGAAAAGCGTTCCGCGCCGGTCTTGCTGGCGTCGAAAACGCGCTTTCCGCCGATATAGGTGGCCTGCACCTCGATGTCGCTGATGGCTTCGGGGGCGACCTTCGCGGGGTCCGCGGACAGCATGACAAGGTCGGCGCGCTTGCCGACGGCGATCGAGCCCCGCTCGTCTTCCTCGAACTGGAGGTAGGCGGATCCGATCGTATAGGTCGCCAGGGCTTCATCCGGGCTGAGGCGCTGCGAGGCGCCATAGACCTTGCCGTTGCTGGCGGCCTTCCGCGTGACGAGGCTTTCGATGCGCTCCATCACCTTCGGCGGGCTGACGCTGTGATCGGAGTTGCCGCCGACACAGACGCCCGCGTCGAGTGCGCGCCGGTTCGGTTCGAGCCACTCGAAGCGTTTCTCGCCATAGGCTTCGAGCTTCTCGCCATGGTTCAGGATGTAGGAGTGCGGCGCCAGGCAGACATCAAGCGCCGCGACGCGTGCAAGGATCGGCGCCGTCATGACGCTGGCATGCTCGATACGGTGGCGCGGCGATGCACCCGGAGCCGCGCTCTGGGCAGCCTGTACTGCATCCAGCACCCGGTCGATCTCGACGTCGCCGTTCGCGTGGGCCGCTACCTGCACGCCGGCCTCATGCGCCCGCTTCACCAGCGCGGTCAGCTGCTGGGCGGTCATGCGCGGCTCAAGGCCATGGTAGTGGGGGTCGTCCGCATAAGGTTCGGAGAGCAGGGCCGTCCGCCCCGAAAAGGAATTGCCTGCCATCAGCTTGACGGTCCGCAGCGTCAGGCCCGGGATCGCCCATTCCGGATCCTTGCGGTGGGCGATCAGCCACTCGAGAGATCCCGACTGCATCATGAAATAGACGGAGACAGGCATGCCGTCGCTCAGCAGGGACCGGTAGATCTCCAGCTTCTCGACGCCGGAGCCGGCGTCGGCCACGCCGGTGATGCCGACAGCCGCAAAGTTCCGGAACTCCTGCCGGAAGGCTTCCAGGCGATCGGCCGGCTCGGGCTCGCCGGGACCCTGTGCGGCGGCGGCGTTGCGCACCATGCCCTGCGCAGCTTCGAGGACGATGCCGTCTGGCTCGCCGTTGGCCAGCCGTCCGAACTTGCCGCCCGCAGGGTCGGGCGTGTCGCGCGTTATGCCTGCGAGGCGCAGCGCCATCGTGTTCGCAACCATGCGGTGGCCGCTGGAGTGGACGACGATGAGCGGATGGTTCGGCACAACCGCGTCGAGTTCCGCCGCAAGCGGATGGCCGCCAATCAGTTCATCGCCGTACCCGCGCGCGACGATCGTCTGGCCAGCCGGCGTGACCCTGGCCTTGGCCGCCAGCCGGGCATTGAACTCGGCCCTCGAGCGGACACCGGCGTCTGCCGAGACCCGCAGGACCCCGAAGCGTGACATGTCGTCGAACGCGGGCGAAGGATGCATGTGGGTGTCGATGAAGCCCGGCACGATCGTGAGCCTGCCCGCGTCGACGACTTGCGTAAGCTCGCCCTTCAGTCGCCCTGTCACGCGGGTGCGGCCGACGGCCACGATGCGCCCGTCCCGGATCGCCACTGCCTCAGCGACAGGATTGAGCGGGTCCATCGTCTTTACGTTGGCGTTCACAATGATCAGGTCTGCGGGCGCGCCCGTGTCCGCCGGCAGCGTCTGGCAGGACGCGAGGAGACCGGCGGCCAGCGCGGCGCCGAGCGTGGATAGCCGGCAGATGCTCGGCCGCACGGTGACTGTCATCTGGGAAGCTCCCGAAACCGACGCTGTTCGCCGCCTCGAGCTTCTAGAGGGGCTTGATGACGGTTTTTGCGCACCCGGGAGACGCCGCCTGGGTCAAAGCCCCTGCATCGCCCCGGCGGCGAGCGTGTAGGAGCGCTTGCGCTTGTCGTGGTCGAAGACCTGGCTGGTGATCATCAGTTCGTCGGCCTGCGTCTGCTCGATGAAGGCCGCGAGCTGGCGGCGGACGGTGTCGGGCGCGCCCATGGCGGAGCAGGAGAGCGCCTGGTCGAGGATGGCGCGGTAGGCGGGTTCGAGACGCTCGTAATAGCCCTCGACGGGCGGCTGCATCTGGCGCGGCATGCCGGTGCGCAGGTTGACGAAGGCCTGCTGGATGGAGGTGGCGAGGAGTTTGCCTTCCGCGTCTGTCGGGGCCGCGAACACGTTGAACCCGAGCATCACGTAGGGCTTCGCAAGCTGGGCCGAGGGCCGGAAGGTCTCGCGGTAGATGTGGATGGCGTCCATCATGGCGCCGGGCGCGAAGTGGGACGCGAAGGCGTAGGGCAGGCCGAGGTGGGCAGCGAGCTGCGAGCCGAAGGTGGACGAGCCGAGGATCCAGAGCGGCACGTTCGAGCCTTCGCCCGGAATGGCCCGCACGCCGTTGACGCCGGGCGCCTCGCCCTCGGCGGGGGTGCGCAGGTAGTGCTGCAGCTCGACCACGTCGCGCGGGAACTGGTTGGCGTCGGAGTGGAGGTTGCGGCGCATGGCGAAGGCGGCGGCCTGGTCCGTGCCGGGCGCGCGGCCGAGGCCAAGGTCGATGCGGCCGGGATAGAGCGCATCCAGCGTGCCGAACTGTTCGGCGATCTGGAGGGGAGAGTGGTTGGGCAGCATGACGCCGCCCGCGCCGATGCGGATGGTGGACGTGCCCTCGGCCACGAAGCCCAGCGCGACGGACGTGGCGGCGGAGGCGATGCCGGGCATCGAATGGTGCTCGGCCATCCAGTAGCGGGTGTAGCCCAGCTTTTCGGTATGCTGGGCGAGGTCGCGCGCGTTGCGTAGGGCCTGGCCGGCGCTGGCGCCCTGCGGGATGGGGGCGAGGTCGAGGACTGAGAACTTTGTCATGGGCGGGATGTGGGGGTTTGGGGAGGGGGTGTCCAGTGTGGGCAGACGGGCGCGACAGCTCAGGTGGTCTTGTTCACCATAAACCGTGTCATTCCCGGGCAAGCGAAGCGCATCCCGGGAATCCCTGTTCTGGCCGGGAGGGGAATCTCTACGCATCCCGCAGACGCGGCAACCGGGATCCCCGGGATGCGCCGCTGCGCGGCTTACCCGAGGATGACAACACACTTAGACCTCCGGCGCCTCCAACAGTTGTGGCCCGCCCGGCGTCTTATCCCGGAAGCCGCATCGGTCGCTCGTCGCGAATTGCGGTTTGGCGCGATGCGAGTGCAGCGGCCGTGCAGGATTATCTAGTGGCGGGAAATTCGATATTCTCGTAGCGAATTCGGGATCCAGAAGAGTCATCAGGAGCCGTGCCGAATACAATGTCGGCCAATGACGGGAATTCGTTTTCCAGAAGCGAATCGCAGAAAAACGATACAACATCGAGATCGACCGCGCGCAGGTCATCCATTATTTCGCGCCGGCTTTCTGTGAGATGAAACACTCTGTAGTGTCCCGGCCTGATCAGGACGTATGAATCCCAGCTATCTGCGGGAAACGGGGTGAAATGATAATCTACGGATCGAGGATTCCCGGCGCTTCCCACTATCCCGCGATCGAGTGCGGAATAGCCGTCATAAATGGCGGGGACACAAAGCGGGCGATCGGCGGAATTAATAATGACGAACTGAAATGTAATTGCTGCAGAATTATCTTCTTTGGAAATTGATGCTCTAACCTCAATGCCAGCGTCTTTTTTGTTGGGCAATTCGATTTTCCAGGAATCGCCAATATTTTTGTCGCACGCCCACAGCATGCCCGATGCAAAAACAAGCAGTGGCGTAAGTCGGAATATGAAACATTTCATGATCGCCTGCATTAAAGTGCGGTGCTGGGGCGCTTGATAAAGCCAAGAATGCACAGTTGGTCGGGCGGTTAGTATTTATTGGTATTCAGATACAGGATTTTATGAAGAGTGGTCAAAGCCTGATTGGGGTGGTCAGGTAGGCCGGGATGCGCTTCGCTTACCCCAGGATGACAACCTCTTTCAGACTGGCGCCTCGAACAGCTCTGGCCCGCCCGGTGTCTTCTCCCGGAATCCGCAGAGGTCGCGCACCACGCACTCCGGGCATTTCGGTTTGCGGGCGATGCAGGTGTAGCGGCCGTGCAGGATCAGCCAGTGGTGGGCGCCGTGAAGATAGTCGGGCGGGGTGACCTTCATAAGGAGATCTTCCACCTTGTCGGGCGTGGGGCCGGGGGCGAGGCCGGTGCGGTTGGAGACGCGGAAGACGTGGGTGTCGACCGCGATCGTGCCTTCGCCGAAGGCCTCGGCCAGCACCACGTTGGCGGTCTTGCGGCCGACGCCGGGCAGGGACTGCAGCGCCTCGCGGTCTCGCGGGACCTCGCCGCCGAACTGCTCGATCAGGATGCGGGAGAGGGCAATGACGTTCTTTGCCTTGTTTCGCCACAGGCCGATGGTTCGGATGTATTCGCCGACCTGCTCCTCGCCGAGGGCCAGCATCTTTTCGGGCGTGTCGGCGACGGCGAAGAGTTTCGCGGTGGCCTTGTTGACGCCGACGTCGGTGGCCTGCGCGGAGAGGGCGACGGCGACAACGAGGGTGAAGGGGCTGGTGAAGTCCAGCTCGGTCTTCGGGTCGGGCCGGTCGACGGAGAGGCGGCGGTAGAAGTCGGCGGCCTTTTCAGGCGGGAAACCCTTTGGAACGCGCTTGCGGACGGGTTTCTTGGCGGCGGGTTTGCGAAGAGCGGTCATGGCGGCGTTGTAGGGCGGGTTCCGGGCGCAGGGAACTCCCGGAGATCGCCGCCGCCAAAGTCCGTTGCGGCGGCGGGTGCGTAGAGTAGGGTGGGACGACAGGAACATCCGATGTCCGCTGGATCGGTCTATCTCGACGCCGTGCTGCATCCCCCCCGATCGCTGAGCGACCGGGGGTTCCGGCGTCTGATGATCATGATCGGGGCGGTGAGCTTCATCGCCAGCGTCGGGTTCTGGATGAATGGCGCCTGGCCGGTGATGGGGTTCTTCGGCATCGAGGTGCTGGCGCTGTGGGTGGTGTTCCAGATGTGCTTCCGGGCGCAGACGGCCCGGACCTACGTGCGGGTGACCGCCGAGACGGTGGATGTGCGCAAGGTGGATGCGCGCGGGCGCGAGCGGCGGGCGCGGCTGCCGGCGACGTTCACGCGGGTGGAGCTGGACCCGGATGCGCGCGGGGCGCGGGCGCTGCGGCTGGCGGTGTCGAACCGGGCCTATCCGATCGGGGAGCACCTTACGGCGGATGAGCGCGAGAGTTTCGCCGTCGCCCTGAAGGCTGCTATCAGCAAGGCCCGCACCGAACGGCATTACGGAGACGGATCATGAGCATCGAATTCCTGCATGCTATGGTGCGCGTTGGCGACCTCGATGCGGCCGTGAGGTTCTTCTGCGAGGGGCTGGGGCTCAAGGAGGTCCGCCGCAACGACTATCCGCAGGGGGAGTACACGCTGGTGTTCCTCGCCGCGCCCGAGGACATCGAGCGCTCCGGCTGGAGCGGCGAGGGGAAGCTGCCGACGGGCTTGCCGATGGTGGAGCTGACGCACAACTGGGGCGAGACCGCCTATGGCGGCGGACGCAATTTCGGGCATCTGGCCTACCGGGTCGGCGACATCTATGCGGCCTGCGAGCGGCTCCAGGCGATGGGCGTGACGATCAACCGTCCGCCGCGCGACGGGCGGATGGCGTTCGTGCGCTCGCCGGACGGGATTTCGATCGAGCTGCTGCAGAAGGGCGAGCCGCTGGCGGCGGCCGAGCCGTGGGCGAGCGCGCCGAATGTGGGAAGCTGGTAGGGGGCGGTCAGCCCCGCCCTCGTGGTTCGACGGTCGCGCCCTTTAGGGGCGCTGCTCACCATGAGGGCTACGTTGGATCGGCCGTCAAATTGAGCGCCTCATGGTGAGCAGCTGCGCGTAGCGCGGCGTCCGTCGAACCACGGGGCGCGGTTGGCGAGGTGCTGTTGCGGCCTCCTACTTCTTCTTCGGTTTCTTCGCGGGCTTTTGCCGGACGGCTGTCTTGCGCTTTGCGGCCTTCGGCGCCTCTGCGGCCACTGTCAGTGCGGGCGGAGCCACGAAGCCGCCCATGGACCCCTCCAGCGCTTCGGCGATAGCCAGCACGTCAAGGTCGGCGCCTTCGGGGCCGATGATCTGGATGCCGGCGGGGAGCTGGCCCGGCTGCTGGGACACCGGGATCGTGACGGCGGGCAGGTGGCAGATGGTGGCGAGTGCTATCCAGGAGTGGAAGGCGTGGTAGGGGGCGGGGGCGCCGTCCACCAGCAGCTTGCGGGTGACGCTATCGCCCTTCTGGACATGCTCGAATGCGGCTGAAGGCGCGACCGGGGCGATGATGGCGTCGTAGCGCGTGAACATGTCGGCCATGTCGCGCTTGAGCTTCTCGCGCGCCTCGTTGGCCTTCAGCCAGTCATGGTGGGTGGCGGCGGAGTAGAGCGCCCATTTCGAGCGCGAGAACGGCTCGCGGCTGGCCAGCAGCTTGGCGAACGGGCGGCCCATCTCCATCGTCTTGACCAGCGGCTGGGGCATGTCGGTGGCGAGCACCGGCAGCAGCAGGCGGAGGTAGAGGTCGAGCAGGGCGTCGCCCTCTATGGGCGGGCGGGCGCCTGCGACCTGCGCCTCGAGTTCCTGGGCGACGTCGGCGGCGTGTTCGACCGCATCGCGGCACTGGGCCGAGAGGGGGAAGCCGGGCTGGTCCGCCCAGACGCCGATGCGGCGGCCACGCAAGTCCGTCCGGCGGGGCGGGGGAGCAGGGGTGTCGGCGAGGACGGAGAAGAGAAGGCGAAGGTCTCCCGCGCTGCGCGCCATGGGTCCTGCGACGTTGAGGTCGCGCACCGAGGCCGAGCCGGGGGCGGGCGGCACATGGCCGATGATCGGCACACGGCCGAAGGTGGGCTTCAGCGCGGCCACGCCGCAGAAGTGGGCGGGGATGCGCAGGCTGCCGCCGATATCGGATCCGACTTCGAGGGGCGTGATGCCGGTGGACACGGCGGCGGCGGCGCCACCGGACGAGCCGCCCGGCGTGCGCGCGGCGTCCCACGGATTGTTGGTGCGGCCATGGACGGCGTTGAAGGTCTGGTTGTCGCCCGCGAGGTAGGGCGTGTTGGTCTTGCCCCAGATGATTGCGCCTGCCGCCTTCAGCCGTGCGGCGACGGCGCTGTCAGGGACGCTGGGCGGTCTCGCGGCGTATTCCGGCGCGCCGGCGCTGGCGGGCATGCCGGAGACGTCGAACGTGTCCTTCAGGGTGAGCGGCAGG
This sequence comes from uncultured Rhizobium sp., assembly GCA_964407665.1. Lineage (GTDB taxonomy): Bacteria > Pseudomonadota > Alphaproteobacteria > Caulobacterales > Hyphomonadaceae > CAYOWK01. The sequence goes on from CAYOWK010000038.1 coordinate 14,705, forward strand.
CCGTGCAGGGGACCGGCGGTCTTGCCGGCCTCGGCCATGCGGTCGAGCTCGCGGGCGCGGGCGCGTGCGGCGGGAAGGTCTGTGCGGATGACGGCGTTGATGGCGGCGTTTGTCTCCTCGTAGCGGGCGATGTGCGCATCGAGGAGTTCAGCGGCGGTGACGGCGCCCGCGGCGAGCGCCTCGCGCATCGTCCGCGCCGAGTGGTAGTGGAGGGGGCCGTCCGACAACATCCCTGCGTTCCGGCCCTACAGCGACAGCACGTCGCGCATCGAGTAGAGGGCGGGGGGGCGCTTGGCCGCCCACTTCGCAGCGTGCAGGGCGCCCTTGGCGAAGATGGCGCGGTCGAGGGCGCGGTGGCCCACCACAAGCATTTCCTCGCCCGAAATGAAGCGGGCCTCGTGGTCGCCGATGACCCCGCCGCCGCGAGAGACGGACAGGCCGATGGCGCCGGGTTTGCGCGGGCCGGTCACGCCATCATAGGGCGGGGTGCGAACGTCTTTCAGGGAGGCGCCGCGCCCGTAGGCGGCGGCCTCCGCGATCATCAGGGCGGTGCCGGACGGGGCGTCGACCTTGTGGCGGTGGTGGGTCTCGGTGATCTCGATGTCGAAGTCGTGGCCCAGCCGCTGCGACGCCTGTTCGACCAGCGAGAGAAGGAGGTTCACGCCGAGCGAGAAGTTGCCGGCCTTCACGATGGCGATGCGGCGGGCATGGGCGGCGATGCGGGTTTCGTCGTCCGCCGACAGGCCGGTGGTGCCGATGATGGCGGCGCGGACGGACGTGTCCTTCAGCGCGTCGAGGGCGGCCAGCGTGGCGGCGGGGGTGGTGAAGTCGATCCAGACGTCCGCGTTGCGCGCGGCGTCGGCGACGCTCTCGACGGCGCGGACGCCGGAGGCGATTTCGGCGCCGAGTTTGGGCGAGCCCTGACGCTCAGAGCCGCCTGACACGGCAAACTCGTCCCCGGCCGCCTGCAACAGGGCCTGTCCCATGCGTCCGCCGACGCCCGCGATTGCGATTTTCAAGGTCATGGGGGGCTTATAGCGCGGATCGCGAAGGCCGGAAGGGGCGGGGGCGATTGGGGGGACTGCCTCGCGCCCGCGGCCTTTCGCCCGGGTGCGCACAGCCTGTCATTCCGGGCGAGGCGGAGCCGAGACCCGGAATCCAGCGCTGGCCGAGCCTGTCGCCTCCGGCGCTGAGGCCGCAACTGCACCTGGGACGGCGGGTCGGGAGGGACCGGTTCTGGATTCCGGGTCTGCGGGCCTTCGGCCCTTGCCCGGAATGACAGTGATCCTGTTCAGCCGTCCCCGTATCTGGCCCCCCCCTCAGTTCGAGGCGGTGGGGCCGGCGCTGACGGCGACCATGGCGGCGCGCAGGGTGCGGTCGCCGATCTTCCAGCCGTTCTGGAAGGTGGCGGCGACGCGGCCGGCGGGATGCTCGGACGGGATCTGGGTGACAGCCTGCTGGGTGACGGGATCGAACTCCGAGCCGGGCGCTGCGTCGATGGGCTTCACGCCGTGGCGGGAGAGAACCACGACGAGTTCCTTCTGGGTCAGCTCGACGCCTTCGACAAAGCCGCGCAGCGAGTCGGGCAGAAAACCGCGATTTTCGACGGGCATGGTATCCAGCGCCCGGACCAGGTTGTCGGAGACGTTCAGGAGGTCGCGGGCGAAACGCTCGACCGCATAGATTTTTTCCTCGGCGATCTGGCGGTTGGCGCGCTTGCGCACATTGTCCATCTCGGCGAGCGAGCGCAGCAGCTGCTCCTTGAGGTCATTGCGTTCGCGCTCTGCAGCCGCCAGCGCCGGGGCGAGCGGGTTGGGCAGGGCTGCTTCGGGGGCCTCGGCCTCCATCGCGGCTTCCGCCTCGATCGCGTCATCCGCGTCGATGTCGTTCTGGCTGGTTTGCGTGTTGTCCGTCATGCGTTCCTACTCTCTCTTCGCACCGCGGGCCGCATCGCCAACAAGGCGGCCGACGACCTGCGCTGTGTAGTCCACCATCGGGATTACCCGCGCGTAATTAAGCCGGGTGGGGCCGATGATGCCGAGCGCCCCTACGACCTTTCGGCCGGAATTCATATAGGGGGCCACAATCGTGGCGGAACCCGACAATGAAAACAGGGGGTTCTCCGATCCGATGTAGAGCCGGACCCCCTCTGCGCTGCGGGCCGTGTCGAGAACGTTCAGCAGGTTCTCGGAGCGTTCCAGCTCCGTGAAGAGTTCGCGGACCTTCTCGAAGTCGGTGATGGCGGTGGCGTCGTCGAGCAGGTTGGCGCGGCCCCGGACTATGAGGGACCGGCCCCGGCCAGGCTCATCGCCCGACCACAGGGCGAGGCCGTCCTCCACCAGACGGGCGGCTGCGGCGTCGAGGGCGCTCTGCTTGCCCCGGATCTCGCCGAGGACCATTTCGCGCGCTTCGGCCAGCGTGCGGCCCTTCATGCGGGCGTTCAGGTAGTTTCCGGCCTCGGTGAGCGCGGAAGCGGGAAGGCCGGCGGGCAGGGCGAGGAGCCGGTTTTCGACGTCGCCGGACTCCGAGACGATGATGGCGAGGGCCTGTTCGGACGAGGTCCGCACGAATTCCACATGCCGGATGGGTGCATCTGCCGTGGGCGTGGAGACCAGACCTGCGCCGCCTACCAGCCCGGAGAGCAGGTCGGAGGCTGCGTCGAGAATGTTCTCGACCCGGCGGCCCGAACCGGACAGACGGGCCTCGATTTCGCGCTTTTCATCCCCGCTGGGCTCGGACACCTGCAGCAGGCTGTCGACGAAAATCCTCAGGCCTGCGTGGGTCGGGATACGGCCTGCCGAGGTGTGGGGGCTGTCGATCAGACCCATTTCGGTGAGATCCGACATGATGTTGCGGATCGAGGCGGGCGAAAGCGAGATGCCGCGTTTCGACAGAGTCCGGGAGCCTACGGGCTCGCCGGTGTCCAGATATGACTGCACGATCTCGCGGAAGATCTGGCGAGACCGCTTGTCCATCGACGCAATCAGGGCGGGCCGGTCCGCGCCAGAACCGCCGGTTTCGGGAATGTCAGCCATTGTGAGCCCAACGTATGGGGTGGCGTTGCACCATTCAACTGCCTAGAGCCCGATGCCTTCAAGCTGATGCATCGAGGACGCGGTCCGGGCGTCCGGGAACGTGCGGCGCTTCCTGTTGACCTGATCCTGTTCTATGCGCAGCGCGCGGGGGTTGTCCCGCCTCTGGATGGAACACCCGGCATGAGACCTTCTGGACGCACCCCCGACCAGCTTCGCGCGGTCACCCTCGAAACGGGGGTCAACCGGTATGCGGAGGGCTCGTGCCTCGTGAAGTTCGGCCATACCCACGTCCTGTGCACCGCCAGCTGGACGGCCGATGTGCCACGCTGGCGCAAGGGCAAGGGCGAGGGCTGGGTGACGGGCGAGTACGGCATGCTGCCGCGCGCGACCCACACGCGTGGCCGCCGCGAGGCGACCGAGGGCAAGCAGTCGGGCCGGACGCAGGAAATCCAGCGTCTGATCGGCCGGGCCCTGCGCTCGGTGACGGACCTCAAGGCGCTGGGCGAAAACCAGATCGCCATCGACTGCGACGTGGTGCAGGCCGATGGCGGCACGCGGACGGCGGCGATCACCGGCGGCTTTGTCGCGCTTGCAATGGCGTGCCGGTATCTGGTGGAGGAGGGCGTCATCAAGACGAACCCGCTGCCCTCGCAGGTCGCGGCGGTGTCGTGCGGCATCTACAGGGATACGCCGGTTCTCGACCTCGACTACGCCGAAGATTCGAACGCCCAGGTGGATGCGAACTTCGTGATGTCGAGCGATGGCCGGCTGATCGAGATCCAGGGCACAGGCGAAGAGCGCTCGTTCAGCCGCGCCGAGTTCAATGCGCTGATGGATCTGGCCGACAAGGGCTGCGGCGAGCTGTTCGCGGCGCAGAAGGCGGCGCTGGGCGCCTGACCGGAGTGGCGGCTGTGCTGGAAGCGGCGGCCTGGAAGCAGATCCTGAGCGCATCGGCCATCGCGCTGACCTTCATCGCCTATGCGCCGTATGTCTGGTTCATCCTAAAGGGACGGACCAAGCCCCACGTTTTCTCGTGGGTGATATGGGGCGTGACCACCCTGCTGGCGGGCGCTGCGCAGCTGGCGGACGGCGGCGGGTTCGGGGCATGGCCCATCGCCGTGTCCGGCACGATCGCCATCGGCGTTGCGGTGCTGTCGTATGTGAAACGCGGCGACGCGACCATCACACGGTCGGACTGGGCGTTCCTGATTGCGGCGTTCGCCTCGATCCCGGCCTGGCTGCTGACCGACAATCCGCTGTGGGCCAGCGTGATCCTCACCGTGGTGGACATTCTTGGCTTCGGGCCGTCCTTCCGGAAGGCGTGGACGCGGCCGCACGAGGAGGGCGCTGGCCTGTTCGTGCTGCTCACGGTGCGCAACCTGCTCGCCGTCCTTGCGCTCGAAAGCTATTCGGTGACGACGATGATCTTTCCGCTTCTCTCCGGGCTTGCAAACATGGTGTTCGTTGCGCTGATCATCGTCCGGCGGCCCGTGTTTCCAAAGACGCCCGCCGCCCCGTAGGCCGCCACGCCAGAGACCATCTTCACAGGAAAGCCGCCCATGCAGACCCGCCGAACTGTTCTCGCGGGGGCCCTCGCCCTGGGGGCCTGCGCGTCGCCCACTGAAGAGGCTGGGCGAGACGATGATGCGCGCCTTGCCGCGATCGAGGCGACGCTGGGCGGCGGGCGCCTTGGCGTGTGGGCGATTGATACGGGCTCGGGCGAGGCGTTCGGGTATCGCGCGGACGAGCGCTTTGCGATGTGCTCGACCTTCAAGTGGCTGCTGGCGGCTGCGGCGCTGGACAGCGCCGCCAATGGCGGGCCGGCGCTGGGCGATCCGGTGCTGTACAGGGAAGCGGACCTGCTCGGTCATGCTCCCGCGACCCGGGCGCGGATCCATGATCGACCGAAGGTGGTCGGCGATGCGCGGCTGGGCGAGATGACGGTGGAGGAGTTGTGCGAGGCGGCTGTGGTGGTGAGCGACAACACCGCCGCGAACCTGCTGCTGGAACTGCAGATGGGCCCGGCAGGGTTTACCAACTTCCTGCGCCGCACGGGCGATGGGGTGACGCGGCTGGACCGCAACGAGCCGACGCTGAACGAGAACCTGCCGGGCGATCCGAGAGATACGACGACGCCTCGCGCCATGGCCCTGTCCGCCGCCCGGCTGCTGGCGGGCGAGGGGCTTGCGGGGCCCATGCGCGACAGGCTGATCGGGTGGATGGCGGCGTCGGCGACGGGGCTCGACCGGTTGCGCGGCGGTCTGCCCAGGGACTGGCGGGCAGGGGACAAGACGGGGACGGGGATGAACGGCGCGCACAACGATGTCGCGATCGCCTGGCCTCCGGGTCGGGCGCCCATCGTCATCGCCAGCTATATCACTCAGGGCGGGGCGGATGGAGCGACACGCGCGGCTGCGCACGCCGCGGTGGGGGCGCTTGTCGCCCGGCGCTGGAGGGAAGGCTGAGCCTCAGACCGAGAAGTTGATCGCCACCGAAATGCGTTCGCCGCCGCCGGTGTAGGCCGTGACGCGGTGGCCCAGCCAGGACGGGAACATCACCAGCGTCCCGGTGCGCGGGAAGATCTGTTCGCCCAGACCTGCGGTCGCGCATTGCGAAACCGCCATCTTGACGGTCGGGGCGTACATCAGGGGCATGGCGCCGCGCGGATCGACGAACTCGATGGCGCCGCCAAGCTCATCGCCGCCATTGATGCCGCCATCGTCGACATAGAAGACCGCCGACCAGTAGCAGCCGGGATGATAGTGAAGGGCGTTGGCGTCGCCCCGGCGGTTGACGTTAGCCCAGCCCGAAATCTTCCAGTCCAGCGTGGTGCGCTGCAACTGGCCGTCCAGCACGACGCCGGTGAAGCGATTCGCGACTTCCTGGACAGCCGACAGGAGGATGCGGCCTGGCTCGCCGCTCCAGGCCATGAAGTCATGGTCGGACTGCCAGCCGGTGAGGTTGCTGTGGCGGACGCCCTCCGAAACAGCCATTCGTCCCAGAATGACGTCGCGGAGCTGGGCGCAAAGCTGCTCCGAGCCCGGCAGGACGCTCTCCAGCAGGGGCGTGGGGAAAAGGGGGTGAATCTTCATAGGCTCGACTCAGGTCCGTCTGGCGCGTGGCCGCAGCGTAAGCGCCGGACCTGTTTCGGAACTCTCGCCGTACCAGCGTTCGGCGATGGCAGGTGCGTGACAGATGATCGCCGCGATGGTCAAGGCAGGGCCGGGGGCGTTATGACTTGTCCATGACAGAGACCAAGCGACATGTAGACATTCACGCCCGGATGACCGCCTACCGCGGACGCTACGGGATCCATCGCGTCAAGTTCAGTTTCGACAGGGTCTCGCGGCCCGGGCGGATCGAGAACGCCGAGCGCGAGGTGTTCGAGCGCGGCGACAGCGCTGCGGCGCTGATTCATGACCTCGACCGGGACGTCATCGTGCTGACCGAGCAGTTCCGGGTCGCGACCTACGACAAGGGGCCGGGCTATCTGCTGGAGGCGGCCGCTGGTTCGGTGGAGGAGGGCGAGGCGCCCGAAGCCTGCATGCGGCGGGAACTGATGGAGGAGACCGGCTATCGGGCCGGCGAGCTGCGTCCCATCGCGGCGGTCTATTCCTCGCCGGGCGCGTCGTCGGAGCGGATCTTTCTCTACTACGCGCCGGTTCGGGGCGCCGATCTGGTCGCGCCGGAGGCCTCGGGCCTTGAGGAGGAGAACGAGGATATTCTCCGGGTGGAAATCCCGAGGGAGACGTTCCTGACGGCGCTGTCGGAAGGGGCCTACAGCGACGCCAAGGTGGCCCTCATGGGCTGGTGGCTGGCCGGCCAGCCGGGCAAGGGCGCGCCGGGAGGCTGACCCCCGGCGCGCTGACTCACTTCGAGGCGATCGCCGTCTGGGCCGCGACGTTCCCGGCGCCGTGAAGGCGGGCCAGCATCGCGGAGTCAGTCGAGGCGACGGCTGAGTTCACGGCGTCGCGGACGCACGCCCGGAAGGTGACGTGCGCGCGAGGGTAAGCCGGACTGCGGGCGGGCTCGCCGCCACAGAGAGTGCGGGCTGTCGCTGTAATCCTCTGCAGGGCCATTCCGGCGTCCGCTTCCAGCGAGAGGTCGAGATCGCCGATGGCGACCTCTGCGGTGCTGGCGGCGTCCTGGGCGAGCGCAGGAGGGGAGGCGAGGAGCGCTGCGGCGACCATCAGAGCTGCGCAGTGTTTCGGGGAGGCGTTCAGTCCCATGGATCATCTCCTTGTTTTGGGATGACCAGGGGATGGCGGGTCTGACGGGCAGCGGCTCGCCGGAACCGGTTGCAGGCGAGCGATCGGCGATTTCGGCGAGGCTTTGCGGAAATCGGAGAGAGGGCTGTCGCCGGGTGTCCCTACTCGGCGGCGACGGCCGCGCCGCGGTGGTCTTCCTCGTCGTCCTCGGACGCTTCGCCGGGCTCCCAGACAAGGATGTCGCCGGGCTGGCAGTCCAGCTCGCGGCAGAGGGCTTCGAGGGTGGAGAAGCGGATCGCCTTGGCCTTGCCGGTCTTCAAGATCGACAGGTTCGCGAGCGTGATGCCCACGCGCTCGCCGAGCTCGGTGAGAGACATGCGGCGGTCCAGAAGGACCCGATCAAGCGTGACGCGGATGGCCATCTGTCCCTAGACCGTCATCTTCTGTTCTTCGCGCATGGCTGCGCCTTCCTTGAAGACCTGCGCCAGAACGACCAGGGTCAGCACGGAGAACCAGACGGAGAGGTTCACGGTGAGGTTCACGGCCAACTCCTTCTGTTCGGGGGCGCCGAGCACGGATAGCAGGAATCCGGCCAGGAGGTTTACGCACATGCGGACAATCTCGACGATAGCCAGAACCAGCGCGATGGCCCGTAGACGCCGCGCGTTCTCCGGAACGAACGGGTCGCCCTCGACCAGGGTTTCAAAGACGCCCCTGAGATAGGCGCACACGAACATCACGCCCACGCACAGGATCGTGCCGTTGATCGTCCAGATGACGATTTCGCGGGGATCGTCGATGACGATGCGCTCAAAGCCGCCAATGGCGTTCTCGCCCTGCAGCATCGCGAACAGCGAGATGGCCGTGATGATCCAGATGAAACCCAGCATCGCACAGGCGATGACCCAGGCGACGTCGACGGCAAGCTTGAGGAAGGAGGATATCGATCCGCGTCCGATTACCCGCATCGGCATGTCCAAGTCGTACATCCTTGCTTTCAATCCAGACCGCAGCCGCCTGTCTGGTTGTATCCGTCCAACGCGCTCGCAGACGCGTATACCGCCAGAAGGGTTGCCAGAGGTGAACTTGTCTGGCGGAATTCAATTGCACCATATCGACTTTCGATAATATCGTCCATCCCCGCAACAAGAGACCCGTTGACGCATGTCCCGGAGACGCCTCGAACCCGGCCCGCTGCTGGCCGCGACCCACAATCCGGGCAAGGTCCGGGAGCTGATTGCACTGCTTGAGCCGCTCGGTTTCATCGTGACGTCGGCCGCCGAACTCGACCTGCCGGAGCCCGAGGAGACAGAGGCGACCTTCACGGGCAACGCCGAACTCAAGGCGCTCGCCGCGGCGCGGGCGTCGGGCCGGGTGGCGCTGGCGGACGATTCCGGGATGGCGGTCACGGCGCTGGGCGGCGAGCCCGGGATCTACTCGGCAAGATGGGCGGGGCCGGAGAAGGATTTCCGCGCCGCGATGGAGCGGGTCGAGCGCGAGCTGGCCGGCAATGCCGACCGTTCGGCGAAATTCGTTTGCGTGCTGTCGCTGGCCTGGCCGGACGGACACTGCGAGAGCTTTCATGGCGAAATCGAAGGTCAGCTGGTCTGGCCGCCGCGCGGCGACAGAGGGTTCGGATACGATCCGATGTTCGTTGCGGCAGGGGAGAGGGAAACCTTCGGCGAAATGGACCCTGACAGGAAACATGCCATGAGCCACAGGGCGGTCGCGTTCCGGAAATTCGAGGCCTGGCTCGGCGGGACCTAAGCTGCGACGGGTTGCCGCATTTTCGGGCCGCTGGTAGGTAATTCCTTCAGGTTTTTGCGGCTTCCCTTAACAACAGACGGGCGCTGGCAGGCCCCGGGGCAAGTGGTATGTCGAAACTCCAGTCGGTTCTGATCGTCGACGACAACGAGCGGTGTCTTGAAGTCATGTCGCTGGCGTTCGAATCCACGGGATCCGTGCGGGTCTCGTGCGAGCAGGATCCGGAACGCGCCGTCGACCGGATCCGGAAAGACGCCCCCGATCTCGTGATGCTGGACGTCAAGATGCCCAAGCTCAACGGTTTCGACGTGTTGACCCAGATCCGGGGGGCCGGAATCCGGACGCCGGTGGTGATGTGTTCGGGATCAAACCTCCAGCAGGATGTGAATCGCGCCTACGAGACAGGGTGCAACGGGTTCATGGAAAAGCCGACGTCGCTGGTTGCGTACCAGGAACTTGCAGGATCCGTCGTCTCCTACTGGAGACTCAGCGAACTGCCCCAGGGGTGACAGGCTCCGGTTCGGACATGGACAGCGGCGGCGCGGCGCGTGAAGGCTGGTCGATCTCGCGCGCCTGGACCATGATCGAGGTCCATGCGGTGTTTATCGGCTCCATCGCAGCCGTCGTCCTGTTCGTCGGGTGGGGGTTCGGCTTCGAGCCTGCCAAGACGCTGCTGCCGGGCTTCCCGACCATGAAGGCCGTGACGGCCCTGTCGGTCATGCTGCTGTCCCTGAGCTGCCTCACGTCGCTGCGGATGTCGCGCAGCGCAAAGGCGCTCTCCATTGTGACGGCGCTGGCCGTTCCTGTAATCCTGTTGCTGATGTTCCTGCTGGTGCCGCCGGAACTGGAGTTCACGGGCTGGACCACCGTTCCTTCCGAGGGAACGGCGCTCTGCCTGTCGCTGGCCGCAGTCTCCTGCATGCTGATCACGCTGCGGCCTGCCTGGGGGATTGCAATCGCCTGCCTCGCGCTGACCAGCGCCGCGCCGGCCCTCTACAGGATCTTCGCGCTGCTGTTGTTCAGCGGCGCGCCGACGTCCTCGCCCAGCCCCCTCGACACCATGGCGCTGCCGACGGCCACGCTTGTCTTCTGGTTCAACCTCGCGTGCATCCTGATGCATCCGGCGCTGGGTTTCCGGGCGGCGATCTTCAAGCGCAGCCTGCGCGGGCGGATGCTGCGGCAGATCATTCCGGTCGTCTGCCTGCTGCCTATCGTGGCGGCGGCGGCGAGCCTTGCCCTGTCGCTGATGTTCGGCTGGCCGGTGGAGGTTCTGCTGGCTGCGGCGGCGACTCTCAGCGTCATTTTCGGGACTGGAGCTGTCTGGCGGATTTCCGCGCTGCTGGAACAGCTGCAGGCCGAAGCCAACGAGCATGCAGCCAGTCTGTCGCGCGCCAACGAGGCGCTCGAGCGGTACGCAAGCACGGCTGCCCATGACCTGAAGGCGCCGGCCCGTCATGTTCTGGTCTACACCGACTATCTCGACCAGGCGGTGGCGCGGGGCGACATGGAGGGCATCCGCAAGTTTGCGAAACGCATCCGTGAATCCGCAGCCGACATGCCGCCGATGGTCGACCGGATGCTGGCCTACTCGCGCTCGGCCTACAGCAAGCTACACATGTCGGAGACCAAGCTGAGCGAGCTTGTGCAGGCCGCAGGCACGATGATGGAGGACGACATCAAGGCGGCGGGAGCCCGGATCGCCCTCGGCAGCGACGTACGTCTTGCCTGCGACCCGTCGCTTGCGACGACCGTGCTCCAGAACCTGATTGCAAACAGCCTGCGCAACGCCCGCAGGGGCGTGCCGCCGGAGATCACCATCGATGCATCGCCGGAAGGCGCCTACTGCCGGATCAGCGTGGCGGACAATGGCACGGGCTTCGACCCCCGCCTTGCGGGGCTGGTGTTCAATCCGCTGGCGCGAACGCCGGGATCGGCGGAGGAGGGGCTCGGCATTGGCCTCGCCACCTGCCGCACCATCGTGCAGAGCCATGGCGGACGGATCCGGATCGAACCGACCACCGGAAGCGGGGCAATCGTCGAGTTCACCCTGCCGCTTGCCGAGAGCGAACTGCGCGAGCGGGGCCCGCTCTGGAAACAGCTGACAGGCATCCGCTGGCTGGGCGCCCGCCTGTCGGCTGGCGATTGACGGCGTGCGGCCAAAGGCTCATTGCGGCGGCCGATGGACACCCAGAGCTCCCAGTCTGAAGCGCCGGTGGCGGCAGATCCCGCATTCGATCCCGCGCGCGGATTCGGCGTCTACATCCACTGGCCGTACTGCACGCACATCTGCCCCTACTGCGATTTCAACGTCTACGCCGCAAAGAGCCGGGACAACGGCCCCCTGCTCGAGGCGATCCTTGTGGACCTGGCCGGGTGGCGCGAGCGCACGGGGCCGCGCGGCGTCGACTCGGTCTTCCTTGGCGGCGGTACGCCGTCCCTTCTGGGTGGAGACGCCATCGCGAGCCTGCTGCAGCGGATCGACGGGCTGTGGGGCGTTCGCGACGGGGCGGAGATCACGATCGAGGCCAATCCCGACGAGCGCGAACGGTTCCGCGACTTCGCCGCCGCCGGCGTCAATCGCCTTTCGGTCGGCGTCCAGTCGCTCGACGACGCAAGGCTGAAATTCCTCGGGCGGACGCATGCAGCCGACGAGGCGGTCCGGGCGCTTGAGGCCGGGCGGGGGCTGTTCCGGTCCGTGTCGGCGGACATGATCTATGCGCTTCCCGGCGAGACGCCCGACGGGTGGCGCGCCGAGCTGGACCGGGTGCTGGGGCTCGATGTCGATCACCTGTCGCTCTACGAGCTCTCGATTGAGCCAGGGGCGGCCTTTGCCTACGCCGTCAGGCGAGGGGAGTGGGCGCCGCTGGATGATGACCGCGCGGCCGATCTCTATGAACTGACCCAGGAGATGACGACTGCTGCAGGACTGCAGGCGTACGAGGTCTCCAACCACGCGCGGTCCGCCGCCCATGAATCACGGCACAACCGGATCTACTGGCGATCCGGCGACTGGGTCGGGGCAGGGCCCGGCGCGCACGGGCGGCTGACCGCGGGCGGCGCCCGGATCGCGACGACGGCTGCCGACCGCCCGGGCGACTACATGAAGCTGGTCAGAGAGGGCGGGGTCGGTTTTCGCGATCCCGAGCGCCTGTCCGCGCTCGACCGGTCGCGGGAGGCTGTCGCCATGGGCCTGCGGCTTGCGGAGGGGATGGCGCTATCCGAGCTGGACGCAGCTGGCGCACGCACGTCCGGGCCGGAGATCGATGATCTGGTAGAGGGCGGCCGGATCCGGATCGAGAACGGGCGGCTGGTGTTAACCGTGTCGGGCCGTCTGGCGACCGACCGGGTCGCCGCGATCCTCGCCCCCTGAGGCGGGACACGTCCTGCGGCACGAATCTTGTGGAGCAGCAGGTGCGCCTGAGGGCGTCTTGGAGATGCTGTGATGAAAGCTGCAGAAACACGACCCGATGTGGGGCTTCGCGCAAGCCTGGGTCGTATCGATCTGGCCCGTATCGAGACATGGCTGTTCGCCATTCTCGTTGTTTCAACGCTGGTCGCCTTCGCGCGGTTCATCACGCGGGGGACTTACTTCGACGAGATGTTCACCCTCGCCATGACGGCGAAGGAGGTCTCGTTCCCGACCTTCCTGCATCTGCTCAGCCTTGATGTTCACCCGGCGGGATACTTCCTGCTGGTGTATCCGATCGAGCACCTCGGCCTCGACGCCCTGCCGGCGCTGCGGTTCGTCAACCTGATCGGGGTTCCTATCGTCGTCTGGGCGGTCCTGTTCGCCGAGCGCAACGGCGTGATGACGCGCCAGCAGTCGATCATTCTCGGCGCGCTTTGCCTCTCCTCCTACATCTTCCTCGCGAACTTCGGAGAGATGCGCGCCTACTTCATCATGGCCTGCGCCTCGGTCGCTCTCTCGGTGGTGTGGCTGGTGCTCGCGAAGTCGACGGAGGCCGGAGTGATGGCCACGCGCGGCAAGCTGATCGCCTGGGCCGCCATGATCCTTCTGATGTCGAACCTCCACTATTACGGCGCGATCCTGTCTGGTGTGATGACCCTGGCGCTGCTGATCGACTACGCGCGGACCCGCTCCTGGGTCGCGGCGATCCAGCTTGCGATCGTCTCGCTTCTGGCCGTTGCGCCAGCGGCGGCGCTCTGCCTCGTCCAGATGGGCCGTCAGCCGGAATCGTTCTGGATCACAACCACCACCTTCCAGGCGATGTTCCTGATGCTCGACGTCGTCCGCGACGCCATCGTCAACAACCTTGCCGTCTTCGCCCTGGCCTTCGTGGCCCTGATCGGTCTGATCGAGCGCCGCCGGTTCGTGGGCCCCGACCGTTCGGCGGTCATCATGATGGTGGTCATCGCCGGCTTCTTCGGGGTTGTACTGGCCATGAACATGGTGGTCCCGATGGTGGTCTGGCGCTATCTCACGCCGGTGATCGGGCCGCTGCTTGTGGTGGCGACCATGCTCGCCGTGCGCCCCGGCGCGCCGAAGTTCGCCGCCTCGGCAATCCTGGTCTGCGCCATCCTCGCCTCGGCGCAGGCGGCTGTCCTCAACAAGCACGGCCGTGGCGGCTGGGAAGCCAGCGCCGAGCTGGTGGTCGCGAAGGTCCAGGCCTGCCCGTCGACGCGCGTCTTCGCGATGTGGGATCTGGGCCCCGGCATCAATGGCGAGCTCGCCAGCGTGGCCTACAAGAAGGGCTATGAGCTGATGGCCGAGAAGTACGGCATCAACCTCGAAAGCATCACGCTGAACAGCGTTGTGCCTGCGGGCTACGCCTGCCCGAACATCTACTGGAGCGCCCACGCCCCGTCGCAGGCGCAGGCCAATGCCGCACCGGAGACCGTTCTCGAAGCCAGCCTGCTGACGGCGGAAGGCGAAAGCTGGGTCGAATATACCGACAGCGGCGCGGTGGTCATGGTCGCCCGGGAGCGTCCCCGCCACCAGGCGGCGGCTCACTAGGCTCTTGCCTCACGGCGACACCGTCAGCGGACAGCCCACAAGGCTGTCCGCTTTCGCGTTATGAGCCAGGTACGAAAACAGTCAGGGCGGGGGAGACGACCTTCACGCCGCCGCCATTCTGGACCTGCATCACCGAAAGCGCGCGGTCGTTGGATCCGTCGGCCTCGAAGCGGAAGAGCCCGTTGACGCCGTTCCAGCCCTCGCCGCGCTCGATCATCGTGGCGTCCAGCCGGCCCAGCTTGGCCAGCGTCGCGGCCATGGCGCCGGCGTCGTAGCCGAATCCGGCAAGGCGCGGCGGAGCCTCGCCGTAGAGCGTCCGGTAGCGCGCCTCAAAGTCAGCGACGACCTGCGGATCGGGCGCCGGGAAGGCGCCGCCGAACAGCGCCGGTTCCCGCCAGACGTCTGGATCGTTCCAGGCGCCGGTGCCGAGGAACTTCACCTGACGCAGGTTCACGTCGAAGTAGGGCAGGAGGGACGCGACCGTGCGCAGCTGCACGCCGCGCTCGGGGATCAGGACGGCGACCTTGCCCGGGTTGGCCGCGTTCTCGGCCTTGACCACGGCGGCGAGCCGGCGCGCCTCGGCCTGCGGCGAGGAGTTGCCGGGCGTGTAGTATTCGACCGAGATGACCAGGACGCCCTGTTCGGCGGCGGATGCACGCAGGGCGTCTTCCACCGCATGCCCGTAGGCCGAGTTCGGGCCGAACATCGCGATGCGTTGGACGCCCTGGGTTTTCGCCCACTCGACGATGCGGTCGACCTCGGAGGTCGGCGTCAGCGACACCAGATAGGCCCCCTTGCCGATGGCGGAGACGTCGGTGGAGAAAGTGAAGACCGGCGCGTTGCCCTGGCTGGCCTCGCTGGCCACAACCGGAACCTGCTGGGCGAAGACCGGGCCGATCACGGCGACGGCGCCATCCTTGACGGCCTCTTTCGCAGCGGCCTCGACTGAGACAACGTCCGAGCCGGTATCGCGCGGCATCAGCACGACGTTGGTCGCGCCGACCTCGAACAGGGACATCTGGATGGCGTTGAACATGCCCTGGGTCAGGCGGCGGACTTCAGGGTCCGTCGAGGAGAAGGGCAGAAGCACGGCCACGCGCTTGATGTCGGCGTTGCGCGCAAGGTGCTTGGGCGCGTAGGCCTGACGGCTATCGGCGTAGGGGTTTTCCCGGTAATCCTCCAGCGGAACGCCGGGGCGCGGCGGGCGGGTCGGATCCGGACGCTGTGCGCCGCTGTAGGCGGGCGTGGTCGGCCGCGCCGGATTGTCGGCGCAACCGGCCAGAAGGGCGGCGGCGGCGGCGCCAGCGCCCAGCATCATGCGGGTGCGGCGGAGGTGAGGTATCGATGGCATCTGCGACCCCTTCTGAAGATCCCGAGTCCAGCCCCGGGTCCGGCGTGTCGCTGGACGGCGGGGACACTAGGCTTGAGCGTGAGTCGAGACAAGCAGCCCAAGGCGCCTGCGAGCCCGACCGTGAAGACCCTTCCGGCGATGCCGGTTTAGCTGGCTTAGAGGAAACTGCTGGCGGACCGGCAGGCGCTCCGCTGGCGCGGCGCGACCCCGGTCTCGCCCAGGGCCTCTATGTTGTTTCGACGCCGATCGGCAACCTCCGGGACATCACGCTGCGCGCCCTCGACATTCTCGCCTCGGTCGACTTCATCTGCGCGGAAGATACGCGCGTCACCGGCAAGCTGCTGCAGGCTTTTGGAGTATCGGCCCGGCTGCGGCCATATCATGACCATAACGGGGCGCATGTGCGCCCGGGCATCCTGTCAGAGCTGAAGAAGGGCGCGCGGGTCGCCCTCGTGTCCGACGCCGGGACGCCGCTTGTGTCCGATCCCGGCTTCAAGCTGGTGCGCGAAGCGCGCGAGCAGGGGATAGACGTGTGGCCAGCGCCCGGCGCGTCCGCGCTGCTGGCGGCGCTGGCGGCGGCCGGCCTGCCCAGCGACCGGTTCCTGTTTGCTGGCTTCCTGCCGCCGCGATCCGGGGCGCGCAGGACCGAGCTGGAAGCGCTGGCAGGCGTGGACGCGACGCTTGTTTTCTATGAGGGGCCGTCGCGCCTGGCAGAGTGCCTGTCCGATATGGCCGATGTTCTGGGGCTTCGCGAAGCGGCGGTCGCCCGCGAACTGACCAAGCGTTTCGAGGAGGTCCGGCGCGGCGGGCTGGCCGAGCTGGCCGCCCACTATGCCGAAGCGGGGCCGCCGAGGGGTGAGGTTGTGGTGGTGGTGGGGCCGCCTCAACGCGGCCTGCCGGTGTCCGCCGAGGGGCTGGACGCCGCCATCCTCGCGGCGGATGCGGCCCGTCCGGTGAAGGTCATTGCCGCCGAGATCGCCGAGCGCTTCGGCATGAAGCGGCGCGATGTCTATGAGCGCGCGCTGCAGCTCCGGCAGGCCGGAGGCGGCGATAGCGACGCGGAGTAGACGCACTGCCGGGTCCGGCGCTCCTGAGCG
The DNA here is from genome assembly GCA_964407665.1 of uncultured Rhizobium sp. Taxonomy (GTDB): domain Bacteria; phylum Pseudomonadota; class Alphaproteobacteria; order Caulobacterales; family Hyphomonadaceae; genus CAYOWK01. The sequence continues at coordinate 31,135 of CAYOWK010000038.1, forward strand.
GCGCGATCGCGAGCGGCGGGGCCGCCGCGCCGAGTTTGGCGCCGAGGTGTGGCTGAGGCTCAAGGGCTATCGGATCCTCGAACGGCGGGCCAGGACGCCTGCGGGCGAGATCGATCTGGTCGCCTGCAAGGGCAAGATGCTGGTGTTTGTCGAGGTCAAGGCGCGACGCACAGCCGATGCCGCCTTCGAGGCGGTCACGCCCGCGCAGCGCCGCCGCGTCGAAGGGGCTGCGCGCCTGTGGGTGGGCCGCCGCCCGCGCCTCGCAGACCATTTCTGGCGCTTTGATGTTGTTGCGATAGTTCCCGGCGCCCTGCCGAGGCACCTGCCGGATGCGTGGCGGCCTCAGACGTAAGGGGTGCACTCCGGACTGAGTCAGCGGCGCCCCGAAATCGCCTTATCCGCCCGTCATTCATGACGCACCCGAACCACCCGGAGACGTTGATCCATGTCCGTGCGCCTGTTCGCCGCCATCGCCGTTGTCGCACTCGGAGGGGCTGGCCTTTCGGCCTGTTCCAACGTCCAGGAGAAGACGACCGGGCAGGCCCTCGACGAGGCCACAGCCGGGACGGCCATCAAGTCCAAGCTGTTCGCGGTGGGCGGATTCGAGCGGTTCGGCGAGGTCGATGTCGAGGTAGCAGACCGGCTGGTGCTTCTGGCCGGGCGCGTGCCATCGGAAGCCGACAAGGCCGACGCCGAGCGCATTGCATGGTCGGTCGGCAAGATCGAGCAGGTCGCCAACGAGCTGGTGGTGACGGATCGGGACCTGGCGCGTGACGCGCAGGACAGGCTGATCACCGAACGCGTTCGTGCGCACCTGATCGCCAACAGGGCCGTCAAGGGGCTCAACTATAACGTTCAGGTCTTCGACGGGAACGTCTATCTGCTGGGGTTCGCCGGCTCCGAGCTGGAGCTGCAGACCGCCGCCGAGGCGACCGCAAAGATTGGCGGCGTGAAGCGGGTCGTGTCCTACGTGAAGGTCAGGGGCGCCCGGGCCGAACCGCAAGTCTATGGCGCGACCCTGGCTGCTCCGGCGCAGGCGGCGGAGCCGACCTACGCCCCGCTTGTCGCTGCTGAGCCCAAGTCCGAGGGCGGTTATTCCGACCCCTATGCGCGCGGCGCCTCGACGCCGCCGCCGTCGGAAATCCAGGGTTCGTCGCTGCCGCCGGTCCCGTAGAGCCCGGACTTTGCGCTGCCGCGATTGCCGCGGGCCTTTGCGGGCACTATCTGACTCAGGCCGTCATCAGGGCGCCTGAGGAATTCCACGCATGTCGCTGCGCATCGCTGTCCAGATGGATCCGCTTGAGACCGTCAAACCGGCCGGCGACACCACATTCATGATGATCGAGGAGGCGCAGGCGCGTGGGCATCGTGTCTGGGTCTATGGCGTCGATCAGCTGTCGTACCGCGAGGGCAGGGTGACGGCGCACGCCCGTCCGGCGAAGGTGTTTCCCGGGCGTACGCCCCATGCGGAGTTCGAGCCCGCCGCGGAGCTGGACCTGCGCGAAGACGTCGATGTCGTGCTGATGCGGCAGGATCCGCCCTTCCATCTGGGCTACATTACCGCCGCGCACCTGCTGGAGCTGGTCTCAGACCGGACACTCGTGGTGAACGATCCTGCCGGTGTCCGCTCCAGCCCTGAAAAGGTGCTGCCGCTGATGTATCCGGAGCTGATGCCGCCGACCCTGATCTCGCGCGATCTCGCGCAGATGCAGGCGTTCCGCGAGCACCATGGCGACATCGTCATCAAGCCGCTCTACGGCCATGGCGGATCCGGCGTCCTCAAGGTGGGACGTGACGACGGCAACCTCGAAGCCATCGTGGACCTGTTCCAGAAGCTTGGGTCCGAGCCCTTCATCGCCCAGGCGTTCCTGCCGGCTGTGTCCGAGGGCGACAAGCGCATCCTGATCGTTGACGGCGAGCCGGTCGGTGCGATCAATCGGCGTCCGCCCGAAGGCGCGATCCGCTCCAACCTCGTGGTGGGCGGCACGGCCGAGGCGACGGAACTCACGGCGCGCGAACGGGAGATCTGCGCCGCCATCGGTCCGGAACTGCGCAAGCGGGGACTGTTGTTCGTGGGGATCGACGTCATCGGCGGCCGGATGACCGAGATCAACGTAACCTCGCCGACCGGCGCCCGGGCGCTGAAGAACCTCGCGGGTCTCGATGCTGTCGCCCGCATGTGGGACGTGATCGAGGCGAAGCGGGCCGAATAGTGCGACCCGCATAGATTCCGCTTGTTCCTGTAATGTTCCGTGTGTTAACGGTTGTCCCGGGTTGCTCAGCGATTGGGATGCGGGGACGGGCATGTCGGGGGGTATCAGCCGGGTCACGACCTTCGCGTTCGAGGGCGTCGAGGCGCGACCGGTGGACGTTCAGGTCCAGCTGACCGCGGGCTCGCCGGTCTTCATCATTGTCGGCCTTCCGGACAAGGCGGTGGGTGAAAGCCGCGAGCGGGTGAGGGCGGCGTTCTCGGCGCTCGGGCTGGCCCTGCCGCCGTCCCGGGTGCTGGTGAATCTCGCTCCGGCCGATCTTCCCAAAGAGGGCAGCCACTACGATCTTGCGATTGCGCTTGCGATCCTTGCCGCCATCGGCGCGATGCCGCGCGATGCGCTGGACCGCGTGGCGGCGATTTGCGAACTCGCGCTCGATGGCGGGCTAGCGCAGACATCCGGCGCCCTGCCTGCGGCGATGGCGGCGGAGAGTCTCGATCTGGCGCTGGTCTGTCCGGCGTCGTCCGGGGCGGAGGCGGCCTGGTCCGGCGGCACGGTGCTGGCGGCGCCCAGTCTGATTGCGCTGATCAACCACTTCAACGGCACGCGTGCGATCATGCCGGCGCGCCCGGGTGAGCTTGGCGATGCGCCGCCCGTTGCGGACCTGCGCGACGTGAAGGGCCAGGAGGGCGCCAAGCGCGCGCTGGAGATCGCGGCTGCAGGCGGTCACAATCTTCTGATGACCGGCCCTCCGGGATCGGGAAAATCGATGCTGGCGCAGCGCCTGCCAGGCCTGCTGCCGCCGCTGTCGGCGCGCGAGCTGCTGGAAGTCAGCCAGATCCATTCGATTGCGGGCATGCTGGAGCGTGGGCAGCTGTCGCGCGCCCGGCCGTTCCGCGCGCCGCACCACTCGGCCAGCATGGCGGCGATGGTGGGCGGCGGAGCCAAGGCACGGCCCGGCGAGGCGTCTTTAGCCCATCACGGCGTGCTTTTTCTGGACGAACTGCCGGAGTTCACATCGCAGGTTCTGGATTCGCTCCGTCAGCCGCTTGAGGGCGGCGAGGCGGTCATCAGCCGGGCCAACCGGCACGTGCGTTATCCCAGCCGGTTCCAGCTGATCGCGGCGGCCAACCCGTGCAAGTGCGGCGGCGGGGCGGGAGCATTTGCCTGCCGCCGCGGGCCTGCCTGCCAGGCGCAGTATTTCAGCCGTCTGTCGGGACCCTTCCTGGATCGCATCGACCTGTTCGTGGACGTCGAGCAGGTGACCGCCGCCGATCTGTCGCTGCCGCCGCCTGCAGAAGGCACGGCGGAGGCCGCCGCCCGGGTGGGAGCTGCACGCGCCAGCCAGCAGGCTCGCTATGACGGCGCAGACAGCGGCCGCAGACCGGTGAATGCGGATGCGCCGGGCGCCGACATCGAGGCGCTCTGCCGACTCGATTCGGCGGGTCGGGCGCTTCTGACGCAGGCAGCCGAGACCATGAACCTGTCGGCCCGCGCCTTTCATCGCGTGTTGAAGGTCGCCCGCACCATTGCCGATCTCGATGGAGCCGAACGCACCGCCCGTCTGCATGTGGCGGAGGCGCTCACCTACCGGTTCCGCCCGGCTGGCGAGGCGGCGCAGGTCCGCCTGTCCTCGAAGCTGGCCGGCTAAAGGCGGGTCGCGCCCAGCCCCGTTAAGCCTCTGGTGAGCGGGGCCGGGCATGGTCGCCTCCATGGCCTCAGTTTCCCAATCCTCCGGCCCGGCCCGGCGCAGCCCCGCCAAAGCCGCCGATCCGAAATCCGGCCCGTCCGGACCGGCTGCGGCAGGACCGGTTACCCCGGGACCGGACCTTTGCGGTTTGGCGCTTGCGGCCAAGACCTTTCCCGGCGCTGCGATCTGTATCGACGAGCGCGGGCGGATCGTTTCCGCCAGCCCGCTGTCGGGCTTCATGGAAGACATGCGCTGCCCGTTTCCGTTGCCTGAAACGCCGGGCAGCTTCACGCTGGAGGACGCCGCCGGGCGCCGCTGGCGCGTATCCGCTTCGGCCGGGGGACGGCGCCTCGCGGCGGCGGACCCCAAGAACGACGAACCGGATGCGGAGCACAGGTTCACGGCGGCGGTCAGCCACGAGATCCGCACGCCGCTGAACGGCATTCTGGGCATGGCGTCCCTGCTCGAGGAGACGCGGCTTGCGCCTGACCAGCGGGAATATGTCTCGGCCATCCGCAAGAGCGGCTCCCGGCTGCTCGATCTGCTCAACAACGTGCTGGATTACTCCCGCATGGAGCAGGGCGACCTGCCGCTCGAGTATGCGCCGTTCACGCCGGCGGACCTCGTGCAGGATGTCGCCGAGCTGCTGGCTCCGCGGGCGCACTCGGCCGGGCTGGACCTTGCAGGCATTGTCGACGCCGATCTGCCGGGCCGCATGGTCGGCGATTCCGGTCGGCTGCGGCAGATCCTGTTCAACCTGACCGGCAACGCCGTGAAGTTCACGGAAGCCGGCGCTGTGCTGATTGAGGCGCGCCCCGGACCTGACGGCTCCGGTCTGTCGCTGATCGTGCGCGACACCGGCATGGGGATACCCGCCGAGGCGCAGGGCCGCCTGTTCGAGGCGTTCGGCCAGGCGCGCGCCTCGGACGCGCGCCGCGATGGCGGCGTCGGTCTCGGGCTGGCGATTGTTGCGCGGCTGGTCTCGGCCATGAAGGGCAAGGTCACGGTCGTGTCGGCGCCGGGCGAGGGCGCCGTGTTCCGTGTGGACCTGCCGCTGGCAGCCGACCCGTCGATCGACATGGCGCACCTGCCGGTGCGCCGAAAAAAGCGGCCGCTGAAGATCGGGGTCTGCCTGCCGGCCGCGTCGTCGCTCGCCGTCTTTTCGGCGCTGGCGGGGGAGGGGGGTTACGCTGTCCCGGCCGGGAGCGCGCCTGATGCAGCGGACGTGCTGCTGCTGGACGCCGCCAGCGCGCCGGCGCTCATCCGCAGGGAGGCGGCGCAGAAGCCCGTACTGGTCGTATTGCGACCGGAAGACAGGGCGCGCATCGAACAGTTCATGGCCATGGGCTGTGCCGGGTATCTGATCCGCCCGCTCCGGGCGCCCTCTGTCCGGGAACGGGTCCGGCTCGCGCTCGCCGGGACGGATGCGGCGAAGGCCGCCGAGGCGTCTGCAACCCCCGCCGAGCGGGGCCGGGTGCTGATCGCCGACGACAATGCGGTCAACGCGCTGCTGGCCAGCCGGGCGCTCAAGGCCGCGGGCTATCGCACCGATACTGCGGGAACCGGCGCCGAGGCGCTGGAACGCGCAAGCGAAACGGCCTATTCGGTTATCTTCATGGACATCCGGATGCCGGTCATGGACGGAATCGAAGCGGCGAGGCGCATTCGCGGACTGGAGGGCGCCGCCGGCGCCGTTCCCATCGTGGCGCTGACGGCCGACATCGATTCAGACACGGAATCGCGGGCGCGGGCCGCAGGCGTGAATGCAATCGCCGCCAAGCCGATCGACCCCGCCAGCCTCCGCCGCCTCGCTGACCGGTGGAGCGCCTTCAGCGCCGCAGCCACAGAGGCAAAGACGGTATGAGTGATGCAGCCGTGACGCCGGGCGCCAAGCCGACCCCGCCGGTGAAGACGGCGCCCCGGTGGCTGCGCGCGCTGCGCTCGCTGCACGACCGCAAGATGCTCGCTATGCTGTTGCTGGCGCTGGCGGCGGGTCTTCCCTACGGCGCCGTTCTCGGCACGCTCAATGCCTGGCTGACGTCTGAAGGCATTACGCCCAGCCAGATCGGCATCCTCAACTTCATCATCCTGGCCTACAGCTTCAAGCTGATCTGGTCGCCGGGCTTCCAGAAGGCGTGGTTCCCGCGCATCGGCATTCCATTCCTCGCCCGGTTTGGGCCGCGCCGCAGCTGGCTGCTCTGCATGCAGTTGCTGATTGCTGGCCTGCTGTCGCTGCTGGCCCTGTCGCGACCGTCCGAGGGCGTCGGCTACCTGGCGCTGATCAGCGTCATCGTCGCCATTTCCTCGTCCATCCACGACATCGTTCTGGAGGCGTGGCGGATCGAGATCGCGGAGACCGAGGAAGACAAGGACCTGATGTCCGCTGTCTACCAGCTCGGCTACCGCATGGCGGCGCTGTTCACGGGCATGTTCGCGCTGATCCTCGCCGACCACATGCCGTGGTCCAGCATCTATCTGATCATCGCGCTGGGCATGGTGGCGGCGTCGGCCGGAACGCTGGTAGCGCCGGAGCCGGACCATTCCCAGGATCAGGCCGGCGGCCGTGACGCCCGCCCGACCTTCGCCTCAAAGCTGTCTACGGGAACCGTTCGCGCCAGCGTCGGCGTCGTGATGGCGGGTTGGGCGGTGGCCATCGCCATCATCGCCGTCTTCTTCGTGCAGTCGTTGACGCAGACGCCGCCGCCGTCCACGTCGGTCTTCACACGGGTGCAGGCGCCGATCATCGTGGCCCTGCTGATCCTGCTGCCCGGCCTGCTGGCGGCCTGGCTGTTGCGCCGGGGAGCGGTCGCTGCGCCGCATGCTGCGCCGTCGGGCGGGCTGGTTGCGAAAGCGGCGGATGCGCTGTTCCACACGATCCTCGATCCGCTTATGGATCTGGTGCAGAGGCTTCGCGGCGCCGTGATCCTCGTGCTCGCGCTTGTCCTGATGTACCGGTTCGTCGACCTGATCTGGGGCGGCTTCGCCTATCCCTTCTATCTGGGTGATCCGACGGTCGGCCTCACGGGCGATCCCTCGATCAGTCAGGGTGCGCTTGGCCACACCAACACCGATGTCGCCATTGCCTCGAAAACCATTGGCGTCTTCATGACCATTGCCGGATCGGTGATAGGCGGGGCCGCGCTGATCTTCATCGGGCGCCTGCCGTGTCTGGTGTTTGGCGCGTTCGTGGCGGCGATCACCAACGTGATCTTTGCCGATCTGGCGGCGGGCGGGGCAGGGATGGACGCCTTCCTGTCGTTCACCGGGCTGGGACAGGTGCTGTCCACGTTTGGCGACGAGCGTCTGGCCCGGCTGATTGTCGCGATTGCGGCGGAGAATGTCGCGGGCGGCTTCGCGAGCGTCGCCTTCGTCGCCTATCTGACAGCGATGGTGAACCGCAAGTTCGCCGCCGTGCAGTATGCGCTGCTGGGGTCTCTGGTGATGCTTGTGGGCTCGCTTGGCCGGGCCGAGTTGGGCACCTTCATCGAGACGAAGGGCTACCACGACTTCTTCATCGTGACGGCATGGATCGGGATGATTGCGGTTGCGCTGGCGGCGGCCGAATGGGCGCGTCAGGCGCTGTCGAAGCCGGGAGCCGCCGAAGACGAGGACGCCGCGCCGGAAGCCAGCGCGGCGTGAGCCTGTCCCGAGGGTCTGTACCCTACTTGTTGGGGTTGTAGGCCGCGAAGGCCGCCAGGTTGACGATGTCCTGAACCTTGGCGTCGAGCTGGGTGATCTGCACCGACGAGTTCAGGCCGACGATCAGCGGGCCGATGACGGTTGCGGCGCCCAGGGCCGCCACGATGCGCGTGGAGATGGCCGCCGAGTGGATGGCGGGCATGACCAGCACGTTCGCAGGTCCCGACAGGCGCGAGAACGGATAGAGCCGGCGCGCGTCGGGGTTCAGCGCGACGTCGACCGCCATCTCGCCTTCATACTCGAAGTCGATGTCGGTGCGCGCGTCGAGCAGGGCGACAGCGTCGCGGACCTTCTCCATCCGCTCGCCCGGCGGGTTGCCGAAGGTCGAGTAGGAGAGGAAGGCGAGGCGGGGCGTGAAGCCCAGCCGCTGGGCGGCGTGCGCGGCCGAAATCGCGATCTCGGCGAGGTCTTCGGCATCGGGCATCTCGGTGACGCTGGTGTCGGCGATCATCATCGGGCCGGTCTTGCCGATCACGATGGAGAAGCCGATGGCGCGGACGCCCGGTTTGCGGTCGATGGCGAGGCTGATGTCGTTGAGGCTGGTGGCGTAGTTGCGGGTGACGCCCGTGACGAGGCCGTCGGCGTGACCGACCGCGACCATGCACGCGCCGAAGACGTTGCGGTCCTGGTTGATCAGGCGCTGCACGTCGCGCAGCAGATAGCCGTGGCGCTGCAGGCGGGCGTACAGGAAGTCGATATACTCCTGATTGCGCTCCGAGATGCGGGCGTTGAGGATCTGCAGTTCGTTCACCGGCACGCCGACGAGCGCCATGTTGCGCTTCACCTGCTCCTCGCGGCCGACGAGGATCGGCTCGCCGAGTTCCTGGGTCTTGAACTGCCAGGCGGCGCGGATCACCGACGGCTCTTCGCCCTCGGCGAACACGATCTTCTTGCGTGTCTCGTTGCGGCGAACCTGGCCGAAGATGCGCTGCAGGAAGGACGCCGACGGGTCGAGGCGCTGGGCGAGGCTGTCGCGGTAGGCCTGCATGTCCGCGATCGGACGGCGGGCGACGCCCGTGTCCATGGCGGCCTGCGCCACGAAGGGCGGGATGTACCAGATCAGGCGCGGATCGAACGGGGCAGGGATGATGTATTCCGGGCCGAAGGACGGGCGCGATCCATGATAGGCGGCGGCCACCTCGTCGGGCACGTCTTCACGGGCGAGCTGGGCCAGCGCCTGGGCGGCGGCGACCTTCATTTCCTCGTTGATGGTGCGGGCGCGGGCGTCGAGGGCGCCGCGGAAGATGTAGGGGAAGCCGAGGACGTTGTTGACCTGGTTGGGGTAGT
>CAYOWK010000039.1:0-37193 GCA_964407665.1 uncultured Rhizobium sp.
AATCGCGCCGACCGGCGCCTGACGTTCGTGAGTTCGGTGGCCCCCGAACCCTCCCCTGACAGGCGCGAGGAGAGATTGCGGGAGGTGTGGACCCGGTCGGATTCGATAGGGTTGAGCCACCATATTTTGGCGTCATCACGGACGCTGCCCCCTTCGACAGGCTCAGGATGGGGCGGAGATGCGGTATCCGGCGGTGAGTGAGCTGGGGAGAACGCCGCCGAGCTCTATTCGCAGGGGGGCGAAAAGCACAGTGGCCGTTCGCTGTCCGGTCGGATTGGGAGACGGTCGTCCCGCATTTCTTGACCGTGACTCACGGCACTGGTCTCGCCGCCACGCGACAAACTTCTCCGAAATCAGCGGTACCGGGCTTCGGGTAGGCGGACTTCCACGGTCCCGACCGGACCCGGCAACAGAAGACCGGCGGCCAGCAAGGCGAGAGCTAACGCCCAACGCGTCCGCCGCCAGCTCAGATGTCGCTCCGAGCGCCAGAAGGTTGGCCAGAGAAGTATGGCCGACCCGATGAGACACCCCACGGGTGGAAGCCCCATCATGCGGTTTTCGACCTCGTCCGCCACAATCAGCAGAAAACCCGCAGCCGCCGCGATCAGGATGATCGCGATAACCAGCAGCCAGTGCAGAACCGTTTTCACACTCCCCCCCAACATGAAAACGCCGGGACGGAGGGTGTCTCCGTCCCGGCGCTGTCTGGTCCGTAGAGCGAGCGCTAGTACCGCTCGACCGCCATGGCGATGCCTTCGCCGCCGCCGATGCAGAGGGCGGCCATGCCGCGCTTCTTGCCCTGCTGTTCGAGCGCGTTGATCAGCGTGACGAGGACGCGTGCGCCCGACGCGCCGATCGGGTGGCCGAGGGCGCAGGCGCCGCCGTTCACGTTGATCTTGTCGTGCGTGATGCCGAGTTCCTTCATCGCGATCATCGGGACGACCGCGAAGGCTTCGTTGATCTCCCAGAGATCAACATCGTCCTTGGTCCAGCCGGCCTTCTCGAGCGCCTTCTTCATCGCGGGCACGGGGGCCGTGGTGAAGTAGGCGGGCTCGTGGCTGTGGGCGGCAGAGGAGACGATCTTCGCCAGCGGGGTCAGGCCGCGCTTCTTGGCTTCGGAGGCGCGCATCAGGACCAGAGCGGCGGCGCCGTCGGAGATGCCCGAGGCGTTGCCGGCGGTGACCGTGCCGTCCTTGGCGAAGGCGGGCTTCAGGGTCGGGATCTTCTCCGGCATGGCGGTGCGCGGCAGTTCATCGGTGTCGATCACGACATCGCCCTTGCGGCCCTTGACGGTGACCGGCGAGATCTCGCGCTTGAAGCGGCCTTCCTTGGTGGCGGCCTGGGCGCGGCTGAGCGTTTCCAGCGCGTAGGCGTCCTGCTGCTCGCGGGTGAACTGGTATTCCTTCGCGATCATATCGGCATAGTTGCCCATCGCGCCGCCGCCGTAGGCGTCTTCCAGACCGTCGAGGGCCATGTGGTCCTTCATGGTCGTGTGGCCGTACTTGTGGCCCTTGCGCAGGTCGACGAGGTGGGGGGCGTTGGTCATGCTTTCCATGCCGCCCGCGACAACGATGGCAGCTTCCCCGGCGAGGATGGCGTTGCGGCCCATGACGGCGGCCTGCATGCCCGAACCGCACATCTTGTTGATTGTGGTGGCTTCCGCGCCCTTGGGCAGGCCGGACTTGATGCCGGCCTGGCGGGCCGGGGCCTGGCCCTGACCGGCCGGCAGACAGTTGCCCATGTAGACCAGCTCGACGTCTTCACCCTTCACGCCGGCTTCGGCCATGGCGCCCTTGATGGCGTGGGCGCCCAGCTCGTTGGCCGACAATCCAGCGAGTTCGCCCAGCATCGCGCCCATCGGGGTGCGCGACATACCTACGATGACGACGGGATCGGATTCGCTCATGGGGTGTTCCTCTTCTGTCGGGTCCGGCGGCAGCCGCTGGCTGGCCGCACCCTGCTGTGTGCGACGCACAATCATGGCGCGGCTTGAGGAGTGTCAAGGCGTCGGACACTCGCGCGGCCAATGATGTTTTTTCGGTTTGCGGGCCCGTTTCGGGCCTGTCCGCCACCAGGGAGACCCCGATATGCAGCTTCAACACGGTGACTGGGTGATGGTCGGCGACGGGGCAAAGGCCCTGTTCCTCCGGAACGAAGGCAATACGCTCAAGCCCGATCTTCAGACTGTGGACGTCATGGAGACCGAGAACGCCGCCACCCGGGACCAGGGCACAGACCGGCCGGGCCGGGCGTTTTCCAGCGCATCCGACCGGCGCAGCGCCCATTCGCAGACCGACTGGCACCAGCTGGGCGAGACCCGTTTCGCTGGGGAAATCGCGGACAAGCTCTACACGGCGGCCCAGAAGGGCCGTTACGCGCGGCTGATCATCGTCGCCCCGCCCCGCGCGCTCGGCGACCTGCGCAAGGCGTTCCACAAGGAAGTGTCGGATCGCATTGTCGCCGAGATCAACAAGGATCTGACGATGTTCCCGCCGGAAGAGATCGAAAGCGCCCTCGCGGCCCACCAGTAAAGGACGATCACCATGCCGAGCCATGAAGTGCGGACATTCGGGGCCGATGTCGAAGACAATGATGATGGCGCCGGTCTCGGCCTTGAGCTGACGACCGACGACATCGACGATACCGCTTACGCTCCGGACCTGCCCGTGGCCGAGCGGCTCGGCCGGCTGAACGCTCTGGCCGAGGAGTTGCGGGTGCGGCGCAGCGCCGACATGAGCGGCGACATGGACATGATGCTGACCCATGTGAAGGACTGCATCCGGGCGCTGCGCTCCTCCCGCATCGATAGCGACGCGACGCTCGAGGCGGTTGGCATGGATACGGACGGCCGCATGGACGACGACGATCCGGCCGACCTCGATCCGGATGAAATCGACGGCGACGACCTGACCGCGCACCGGCCATGACGCCTGCAGTTTCCGCGTGGGGCAAGCGGTTAATGCGTCAATGCGAAATGGCTCGCTGCGCCCAACCGGGCTGAAACGGGAGTCGGGTAGTGTGCGTCCCAGTGGCCGGTCACAGGCCGTCGGGGGACGAGATGAGCGCAGTCCAGTCAACGACGCAGTATCTGCCACGCGAGACGCGTGTGCTGGTGGTGGATGACAGCCCCACGATCGGCTCGATCTATCGCCAGCTGCTGCGGGGCGTGGGCGTTCAGAACGTCACGCAGGCGGCGAGCGGCATCGACGCCATCGAGGCCTGCCGGGTGACGCGGCCTCACGTGGCGCTGATCGACTACCAGATGGGGGACCTGACGGGCGTGGAGCTGACGCGGCTGCTGCGCTCGGCGTCCGACAGCCCGGCGCCGGACCTGCCGATCGTGCTGATCACGGCTCACGCCAGCCAGGCGGTGCTGAAGGAAGCGATTGCTGCGGGCGTCGATGCGTTCGTGGCCAAGCCGGTCAGCGCGGGGGCCCTCGCCCAGCATGTGCGGACGGCCATCGAGAAGCGCGGGCGCCTGGCCGCGCAGCGCAAGGCGGCGCTGGCGGCGAACAGCCAGTAGAGCCTGCAAACAAGGGTTTGGGACTACTTCTTCTTTTTCTTGGCGGGTTTCGCCGGGGCCTCGGCGCCCATGGCGGGGCGGCCGTCGTCCACCTCGAAGGTCATCTGCAGGTTGACGCGGTAGGCCGTGACCTTGCCGTTCTCGATCACGGTCGAGAGGTTGTTGACGTTGGCGGATTTCAGGCCCCGGACGGTGCGCGAGAAGCGGGCGACCGCGATGTCGATGGCGTCCTCGAAGGACTTGGTCGACTCGGCGAGGATCTGCTCGGACTTCATGACAGTCATGGACGTCTCCCTTGGTGTGCAGCGATGAAGCCCCCGGGGCGAGGGATTTTCAAGGCTGCTCACGTGCGGGGGGAGTTGGGGCGACCCGTGCGCGCGCCCCTGCGCCCCGGCGCCGCCGCCTGCGGTGCGTCGCCGGCCGCGCCCGTTTCTGGTACTCAGCCGGCAGCAGGCGGCGGATCGCGGTTGAAAGCCAGGCGCCTCGCCACGATGTGAGCCCTGCGGATAAGCGCGCGTCATCAGGGGGAACGCCATGAAACTGTCGGTGATGTCGGTGAATGTCGCCCAGCCAAAGGTGCTGGCGCGGGTCGGCGACCAGACCGTCATTTCAGCGATCGCGAAGGAGCCGGTCTCTGCTTCGAACATCCGGGTTCTGGCCGAAACGCTTGAAGGCGATGGCGTGGCTGACCGCTCGGTTCATGGCGGCGCCGACAAGGCCGTGTACGCCTACCCGTCCGACAACTGGACCTGGTGGGAGAGCGAACATGGCTTCGCCTGCAAGCCGGGAGCCTTTGGCGAGAACCTGACGCTGGCTGGAGCGGACGAGAGCGACGTGCGCATCGGGGACCGCTTCGCCTGGGGCGAGGCCGTGCTGGAGGTCAGCCAGCCGCGCCAGCCCTGCTTCAAGTTCCAGATCCACGCCGGGCGCGCCGACGTCGCCGCGCTGATGACCCTCCACGCGAAGTGCGGCTGGTATCACCGCGTGATCCAGCCGGGCGACGCGCCGGGTGGCGGCGAGATGGAACGCATCTTCGAGAGCGACGGCCCCACCGTGCGCGAAACCTTCATCGCGGGCCTGCATCGCAGGGTTGGCGAGGACGAACGCAAGCGCATCGCATCCCATCCGGCAATGGCGCGGGCGTTCCGGATGACGCTGCTGCGCTAGACTTCCGCAGCACTCACCGTCGCCGTGATGAAGCCGCCGCCCAGCACGCTCTGCGCATCCGGCGCGGCGTAGAGGACGCAGGCCTGGCCGGGGGCCACGCCGTCTTCGGGGGCGTCGAAGATGAAGGCGGGTTCGCCGTCGATGAGGGTCATGCGGCCCGGCGCGGGCGGGCGCGTGGAGCGGACGCGGGCGAGGACGGGGGTTTGCGCCGCGCAGGCGTCGGCCAGCGAGCCTTCGCCCAGCCAGTTGCTTTCACCGATGACCAGCGCGCGGGTCGCCAGCGCCTCGCGCGGGCCGACGATGACGCGGGCGTTGGGGGCGTCGATCTTCGTGACGAACAGCGGCTCGCCCGTGGCGACGCCGAGGCCCCGGCGCTGGCCGATGGTGTAACGGATGACGCCGTCGTGGCGGCCCATGATACGGCCGTCGACGTGCACGATGTCGCCCGGCTGGCTGGCGTTGGGGCGCAGCTTCTGGACGATGTCGGCGTACTTGCCGGCGGGCACGAAGCAGATGTCCTGGCTGTCGGGCTTGGCCGCAACCTGCAACCCCAGAGCGCTGGCGGCGCGGCGCACGTCCGGCTTCTTCATGCCCCCCAGCGGGAAGCGCAGAAAGTCGAGCTGTTCACGCGTGGTGGCGAACAGGAAGTAGCTCTGGTCGCGATCCGGGTCGGCGGCGCGGGCGAGTTGCGGCGCCCCGTCCGCATCGAGCGCGCGGCGGATATAGTGGCCGGTCGCCATGGCGTCGGCGCCAAGGTCGCGCGCGGTGGCGAGCAGATCCTTGAACTTCACGGTCTGGTTGCAGCGCACGCACGGGATGGGCGTCGCGCCCTTCAGATACGTGTCCGCGAAATCCTCCATGACCTGCTCACGGAAACGGCTTTCATAGTCGAGCACATAGTGAGGAATGCCCAGCGCCTCGGCCACGCGGCGGGCGTCGTGGATGTCCTGGCCCGCGCAGCAGGCGCCCTGTTTCTTGAGCGCGGCGCCGTGGTCGTAGAGCTGGAGCGTCACGCCCACCACATCATAGCCGGCATAGGCCAGCAGCGCCGCCGTAACAGAGGAATCCACCCCGCCCGACATGGCGGCCACCACACGGATTTCGGAGCGCGGGCGCGGATCGCCGGGAAACAGGTCAAGGTCGGCCCCGGAGAGATCGACGTCTGTCAGGCGGGAGAAATCGCAGAGCGCGCCGGGAGGCCCGATGTCAGCGGGCGGCGAAACGGGCGCGGGGGACCCTGTACGGGGCCCGATGATGGTCGGCATTGTGACTCTCCCACGGGGTCAAGGCCCGAAGCAGATGGATGTTGGGCGCGCGTATAGCTCTTTTCGGGCGGACCGGAAACTGCGGTGTTCGCGAGCGGCCCGCGCACCTGTCGCCGCTCATCCCGGCGCACACCGGGACCCAGAAGCGACCAGGCCTGGCGCCCGATTTCCATGGCAATTTCAGCGTGAACTGGTCGGCGCCCTGCCCCTTTGCCCTGGATCCCGACTTTCGTCGGGATGAGCGGCGGTGGGGTGACCCGGCGCGGCCCGCCCCGCGTATGCACCCTCATGACAACGCTTGCCTTCCTCTTCGGCGACCAGCTTTCGCCGGACATGTCCGCGCTTTACGGGCTGTCGCCTACCGACGCCGTGATCCTGATGGCGGAGGTTCACGACGAGACGACCTATGTGCGGCACCATCCCAAGAAGATCGCCTTCATCCTGTCGGCCATGCGCCACTTCGCGGAGGAGATGCGCGGGCGCGGCTGGACGGTCGACTATGTGAAGCTGGACGATCCGGAGAACTCCGGCTCCTTTACAGGCGAGCTGACGCGAGCCCTCAAGCGGCACCGCGTGGACCGGATCACCGCGACGCGGGCGGGCGAGCATCGCGTGATCGCCATGCAGCAGGCGTGGGGCGACGCTACCGGCCTTCCCGTGGAGGTGCGCGAGGATGACCGGTTTGTCTGTTCGCGCGCGATGTTCGCGAAATGGGCCGAGGGTCGCCGATCATTGCTGATGGAGACGTTCTACCGCGACATGCGGCGGCGAACGGACCTGCTGATGGAGAACGACAAGCCGGCCGGCGGGCGCTGGAATTTCGACGCCGAAAACAGGAAGCCCGCCGAAGCCAGCCTGTTCATGCCGAGGCCGGCCGCGTTCGCGCCGGACGCCATAACGCGGGAGGTGCTGGACCTCGTCTCGGCGCGATTCGCAGATCACTTCGGAACGCTGGAGCCGTTCGACTATAGCGTGACAGCCGCCGATGCGGAACACGCGCTGCAGGTGTTCCTGAAGGAGGCCCTGCCCGCGTTTGGCGACGTGCAGGACGCGATGCTGAAACGGGAGCCCTATCTCTATCATGCGCGGATCGCGCAGTATCTGAATGTGGGGCTGCTTGACCCGGTGAAGGTCTGCCGCCTGGCGGAAGCCGAATGGAAGGCGGGGCGCGCGCCGCTGAACGCTGTCGAGGGCTTTATCCGCCAGATCATCGGCTGGCGTGAGTATGTGCGCGGGGTCTACTTCCTCGAAGGGCCGGACTATGTGCAGCGCAACGCGCTAGAGGCCACGCGGCCGCTGCCGGGGTTCTACTGGTCTGCTGAGACCGAGATGGCATGCATGCGGGCCTGCATCACTCAGACGCGCGACCATGCCTACGCCCATCACATCCAGCGGCTGATGGTAACGGGCAATTTCGCGCTCGTGGCGGGGATCGATCCGCACGCGCTGCACGAATGGTATCTTGCGGTCTACATCGATGCGTTCGAATGGGTGGAGGCGCCCAACACCATCGGCATGAGCCAGTTTGCGGACGGCGGCCTGCTGGCGACCAAGCCCTATGCCGCCTCAGGCGCCTACATCAACCGGATGTCGGACTATTGCAGCGGCTGCAAGTACAACGTGAAGAAGCGCACGGGCAGCGACGCCTGCCCGTTCAACTACCTCTACTGGGACTTTGTCGCGCGCCACGAAAAGCTGCTGGCGGGCAATCCGAGGCTGGGGTTTGCGGCAAAGACCTGGGCGCGGTTCAGTGCGGAGGATCAGGCGGCGATCCGGGAGAGCGCGAAGGTGTTTCTTGACGGCCTGGGCGCTTGAATAGCCGTATCAGCTCCGGCTGATCCAGACTTCCAAAGTATCCGGCCTGATAATGCCTAGCTGCTTTGTCTCAACAGCGCGGGAAGTTATCCCTGTCTCCGTAATGGTTCGCGCAAGTGCTTCAGCAAACGGTTTATTGCTTTCCAGGCTATAGCGGACTTCATTCAAACCCTGAGCAACGCTAAGACGCTCTCCATCCCTGCCGTTTACAGCCCAGCCGGCCGACCGTAGCCCGCTTGCGAGGGACACTATATCCTCACGACGAATGACCCCGGCAAAGTGGATGAAGACTTTGTGCGAACCAACATCGATCTTGTTGGCGTCCGGAAGAACCTCGATCTCCGTTTGTGCAGTGGTTTGAACCGAGGCTTCGACAACCGCTTGCAAGCTCAGCGCGTCCGCCTTGTTTGCAGCGATCTTGTCCTGAAGCAGATCACAAGTCTTCCAGAACTGGATAATGCAAGGCGGCGGAGCCAAAGGTGGCGACAGCGTCGGCAGCGCCGCAGCAGTCAATACGGCCGCGCTCCAAAGAAAGAAGAGAGTTGCAGCGAGCCATCCAACGACTGTGGAAAGCAAGGTTTCTGCAATCCGGCTAAGGATTGTCAGGGCGACTCCGAAAGCAAGGACATAGCCACCGACTGCCAGAGCCGATTCCATGTCGATCGAGAAGCCCACGACAATTGCTGCTGCTGCGAAGACCGCAATCCCCGCCAGAATGATCCGACCGATTTTTCGATCGACCGATAGAATTTGAGCAATAACCATATCTGGTGTCACGGCAAATCCCCCATATTGATGGAGGTATATTGCACGATGTGGTCGATACGATCAATTAGCAACAATCAAATTTGCGGACGCTTACCCAATCACACCCTCAGACACCGGCGCACCATGGCGGGACCAGCTGAACGCGATGCGCTGGGTTTCAGCGTCGCGCTTGAGGACCAGAACCACAGGCTGCCCTGCCTGGAGCACCTTGCGGAACTTCATGCGGGAGACTTCGTGGGAGGGTGGCGTCACGCCCCAGATTTCTTCGGCCAGACGGGCGGCGAGATGGACCTGGACAACGCCGGCGAGGATGGGCCGTCCGGGGAAATGGCCTGCGAAGAACGCGAGGTCCGGCTTCAGCATGAAGGCGATCTCTGCCTGCAGGTCGTCTGCGGACACGGTAGCGTCCAGTGTCGGCAGGATGGGCGTTGTGTCGAACAGGGCTGTCAGGTCGGCGGCGGTGCGCTTGCCCTGCGCGTTCTGCGGCAGACGGCCCACGAAGCGCCAGCGCTTGGGGCGTTCTGCCGGCTCCAGCGCGTCGCCCAGTTTTACGCGCAGTGCGCGGGAGAAGCGGAAGGCGCCGAGGCGAGCCAGTTCGCGGCGGCCGGGCTCGGCGAGCACGATGGCGGCGCCCAGACGCTGGCCGTCTTCGTCGCCGCCCAGCGGCAGCACGGCGGCTTCGGCGATTTCGTCCAGCGCGGTCAGCGCCGCCTCGACGCGGGAGAGCGACACGCGCTTGCCTTCGATCTTCACGACTCGGTCCACGCGCGCCAGCAGGCGGAAGCGGCCATCGGGAAGGACTTCGGCGCGGTCGCCCATCTGGGTCCAGGCGTCGTCGCCCGCGAAAGGCGAGCGCACGCGCAGGACGCCCTCCTCGCTGAGCTGGAGCGCCACCTGCTGCAGCGGGGTCCAGGGTTCCGCGTCATCGCTGCGCTGGCGGATCGCGACGCCACCCGTCTCGGTGCTGCCGAGGATTTCCAGGGGCGGGGCGCCGAAGGCTGCGGCGGCGTCCACAGCGCCTGCGAGCGGCAGCGGCCCGCCGGAGGACAGGAGGAAGGCGGGATGGCCGCCGATGCCCGGCGGCATGCGCGTGAGATGGGCCGGGCTGGTGACGCCGACGCTGCGGGGTCCGAGCTGGCCGGCGAAGGACTCCCATGTGAAGGCCTGCGCGTCCTCCGACGTCCAGCCACCTAGGACGGGCACGCCGAGCCGAAAGATCATGCCGTAGATATGCTGGTGGGGGACGGTGCCGGCGAAATGATCGACGCGGCCGCCAAACCACTTCACCCAGGAGGCCGCTTCGAGTTCGATCTGGCTCAGCGACTTGGGGACCTCCTTCGGCGCGCCGGTAGAGCCCGAGGTGTAAAAGCGCAGCGGCAGGTCGAAGGCGGTGTCGATGGCAAGGGCCGCGTCGCCGTCGGTGACGGTCAGGGTCGGATGCTCGCCCGCGTCGGTCAGCAGGCGATCCGGGGTCGCGCCGATCTCCCCGAGATAGGCCGGCTGCATCTGCGGGAGGACGCACAGCTCGCGCCGGAGCAGGATCGCCGCCAGCAGGCCCGCCGCGCAGGCGGCCGCCGAGCCCGTGTAAAGGAACAGCGGTCCTTCGACTGCGGCGAAGCGGCCAGCGGCCTGGACCGCAGCGGCGCGGATGGCGCCTGCCGTGACGACCGCGCCTGCCCGCATGAAGACGGGCTGTGTTGCGGGAGCCGATGCGAGAGCTTGAGCCAGCGTGGTCATCGGCCGGCCCCGCCAGACGGAGTCTCGGGCGCAGCGGATCGCTTCACGATAGCCCGTACAATCAGCTCGCCGCCAAACAGAGCGCCCATCAGCACGTAGGCGATCAGGCCGTTGTAGAGCGCCCAGACCTCAAGCGAGGCAGAAAGCGCCGTCCATAGGGCTGCGGCGCCATTGCAGGCAAGGAACCCGCACCAGACCCAGGTGACCTTGCGGGTATAGCGGACGCCTGCCTCAGGCAGGTCCGGCTCAACCAGCCGGGCGAAGCGCTCGATCATCGACGGCGGCTTCCAGAGCGTATGGGCGAAGGCCGCCAGCATCGCGACATTCATGAAAACCGGATAGAGGCGCATGGCGAGATCGGCGTCGAAGGCGGTTGTGATCGCAAGGGCCGCCGCCGTGGCAAGGCCCGCCAGCGTCATCCCCAACGGCGTCTTGCGACCGAGACCGAACACGACACGAAGCGCCAGCGCCGCGCACATCGCGAGTACGATGACGGTGGGGCCGAGAGGCCGGGCCAGCAGCAGAGCGATGACCGGATAGGCGAGCGACAACAAGCCAAGCGCCAGGCCGATACGGTCCGGCCTGGCCGTCACGCGCGCCGGATCTGCGGCGGTCATTTTCCGCTTCTGAGCTTCTCGACCAGGGCGACGAGGTGCTGAACCGTCTTCACCTCCTCGAACTGTTCAGGCGTGACCTTCTGGCCCGTCGATTCCTGCAGCTTCACCATCATGTCGACGGCGTCGATGGAGTCGAGGTTGAGGTCATCCATCAGCCGGGCATCCGGGCGGATGTCGGCGGCCGGCACTTCGAACGTGCCGGTCAGGTAGGAGACGATTTCGTCGTATGCACTTGCGGCCATGGCGTTCGCCTCAGGCTGTCTTGCCGATGAACTCGGCCAGCGCACGAATACTGCGGAAGTGCGAGGCCACGTTCTTGTCCTGGGGATCGATCTTGATCCCGTACTTCTTCTGGATCGTCACGCCGAGTTCGAGCGCATCGATGGAGTCGAGGGCGAGCCCCTTCTCGTCGAACAGGTTCTCGTCGGCGTCGATATCCTCGGGTTTCACGTCCTCAAGAGACAGGGTCTCGATGATGAGCGCCTTCAGGTCGGACTCAAGACTGCTCATTCGGACAACAACCCTTCGATACGATCGCCCACATCGGTCGCCAGCCTGCGAACCGCCGTGGGTGAGCGGTCCTTACCATATTGTTCTACGGTATCAATTCGTTCGTGAACCTTGATGATCCAATGCGGCTTTCTGTCAGGAATTCGCCTCCAGGGCGTTCCTTTCAGCAGCCAGGGCGGGTCGACAACGATCGTGCAGACCTGAACGGGCGCGCCTGCGGCCAGCGCGATGTGGGCGAATCCCTTCTGGTAGCGCCGGAGCTGGCCCGGCGGCGTGCGCGAGCCCTCGGGGAAGATCACCAGATTGTACCCCTCCCTCAGCGCCTTCGCGCATTCCTCGACCAGCCGGTCCGGGTCGCGGTGGTTGGGGATGTAGCGGGCGGCCGACACGACGCCCGCCATGAACGGGTTCTTCCAGACGCCTTCCTTAACCACGGCGCGGGTGCGGCGCATGAAGGCCATCAGGAATACGACATCGATCAGGGAGGGATGGTTGGCGACCACGATCGTGCCACGCAGATCCTTCAGCCGCTCGACTCCATCCGTCTCGTAGGAGATGGCGCCCGTGTCACGCATGATGTCGATGAAGATGCGCCACGCCTTGTGGACGCTGAGCTGGGCGGCGCTGGCGCGCTTTTCGCCATCGCGCACGAACAGGCGGATGGCCGGGAACACCAGTAGCGCCAGCACCAGTCCGCCCAGCCCGAACAGCGTGAAACAGAAGCCGGTGGCGATGGTGCGCCAGCCCCGGTCCAGGAACGGGATCAGGCCGCCCCGTTTGGGCGCGCCGATGACAGGGCCGGGGGCCTGGTGGCTTACAGCGCCCATGCCAGCCTCCCGGTCAGCGCCGCGGCCTGCCGGGCCAGCTCGAGCGCGCCTGCACGGCCCGGTTGCAACGCCAGCCCGTCGCCTCCCCTGCGCGGATCAGAGAGGCGCAGCGCAAGCCAGACCGACGTGTCGCGCGGGCCTTCGTCGAAGGCGTCGTAGACAGTGGTGAGCGGCATGTCGGCGTAGACCAGCATGACGCTGGCTTCCCCGCCGGCAAGCCGGGTCCAGGCTTCGGTCAGGCCGGCGGCCAGCGTATCGGCGCCGGCGGCGATGGCGGTGTGAGCGCGGCGGTTGGCGGTCAGCTGGGTGGCGAGACCCACGGCCGCATTATGCACAGATGCCGAAAAGCGGGCCGGGGACAGCAGGTCCCGGTCGACCAGCGCGTTCAGCAGGTCGAGCGTCACCGACATGTTGCCATACCGGGATGCAAAGACGATTTCCTCGGCCGGCTCGCCCTCGCCCAGCCCGATCACGCACCGGGCGACGCCCATGTCGAGCGCGCTGAGCTTGCGGCGCATGCCCTTGGGCACGGCGTCGACCGGGGCGACCCGGCCAAACGCCTCCAGTGTGTCGCCCGGACCGGCAAGCCCTGCGGCGCCCGTCACGGCCACGCTCAGCACCGGTCACACCGTTGCGATCGAATCGGCATCTCTGGTCCCCGCCAGCATCAGTCCGGAGCGGCCCCGTCGCCCCTTGTCCGAAGCATGCTAGACCTGTCGGACCTTCCGATCCAGCCTCTCCCGGCTCGTCAAACAGCCCTGAAGCTGTAGGGTTTTATCCATGACGACTGTTCTGGCCCTGGCGCGCGTCGCCCATGATCTCCCGCAGCGGCGGCCGAAGAGCCTGCAGCGCCAGCTGGCGGCTGGCCCTGAAACCGCCGCCCGGGCGCGGCTTTTGGATCTGGGCGCCGACACGGTGGCCCTCAACCGCAGCCATTCGCGGGGGGTGGCGGCGGTTGCGGTCAGCGCGTCGACCGGACGGCTGGGCGTGGATGTCGAATACGCCGACCCGTCGCGCCCCTGGGGAAAGATACTCGCGCAGTTCGCCGGGCAGGACCCGGGCGAGGTTACGCCCGCCGCCGCCGCCGCCGCCTGGACGTTCATCGAGGCCTGGTACAAGGCGTTTCAGGCCTGGCCGCCAGATGGGCACGTTCGCATCGCACTCGCTCCCGGCGCTGGCGAAACGTCTGACCCCGTCGAACTTGCAGGCCCGGACGGACCGGTCTGGTGGACGCTGGCGAGCGCAGCACCCGGTTTTCCTGTGTCGGTCGTCAGCGAATGCCCCGGTCAACCCGAGCGGATCGATCTGCCGCCGGTCAGGCTTTAGCCGCCAGCCGCCGGATCATCCGCACCGGTGCACGCACGGGAGCCTGGATGGCCAGCCGGGTGTGCATCAGCGTGATGCGGACATTGTCGCGCCAGATATCGAAATTGGAGACGTTGCCTTCCGGGTAGGTCACGCTGACCGGCGTCTCGACAATCCGCAGGCCGCGCCAGTGCAGATGAACAAGGATTTCCGTGTCGAAATCCATCCGGTCGCCGATGACTTCCCGCTTCAGCACCGCCAGCGTGTCCGCCAGCGGGTAGCAGCGAAACCCGCACATGCTGTCTGAAATCTCGCGCGACATCGTCTCGATCCACACCCAGACGTGGGTGATGTAGCGGCCGATCTTGCGGGCCTTGGGCACGCTGGCGTCATAGCGGGGCACGCCGCAGATCACGGCCCGGGGATTGTCGCGCGACAGCGCCATCAGGCGCGATGCGGCGTCGATGTCGTGCTGTCCGTCCGCGTCAACCTGCAGCACATGCGTCCAGCCCAGACCGGCGGCCGCCTGAAATCCGGTCTTCATGGCAGCGCCCTTCCCGCCGTTTTGCGTCCGCCGCTCCACGGTGACGCCCCGGTCAGGGGCATGCAGCGCCGAGATGGCGGCGGCGGCCTCCGGACCGTTGCCGTCATCGACGATCAGCACCGGCCAGCCCTGCCCGGTCAGCGCCGAGACGATGGCCGGCAGACGCGAAACATGGCGATAGGTCGGGATGACGACGCCCGCGCGCCAGTCCCCGCGCGCCGCCGATCCATCACCCACTACCGACTCTCCCGCCGCTGACTGGTCTTCTTGCGACGCAAAATAAACTGCGGCAATACTCCGCCCGTCACAGGGACGACGCAGATAAACATCGCCCGTACGGGCGTTATGGAAGGGGATATCTGATGAAACTCAGGATTGCCGTTGCGGTTATTGCCGCAGTCGCCACGTCTGCCGCCGTCATGGCGCCGGTCGCTGTTGCCAAGGGCCGCGCCGACTACAAGACTTGGCCGATCGCCGACGTGCTGAACGATCCGGCCAATGCCGAATTCCTCAGCGGCTTCACGTTCAAGTTCGGCGGCAAGGGCAGCGGCGCCGCCACCACCACCCGCAGGACGGACGCGCGTCCGTTCAAGTCGGACGAGCAGCGCTGCCAGCGCGCCTTCCTCAACGCTCTGATCGCCGTGCGCAAGGAAGCCGAAGCCAGCGGCAAGACCAGCGTCACCGGCATCGTCACCACGTCCACCGAAACGGGCGACGAGCTGAACAGCGCCACCGAGTACGCCTGCATCTCCGGCGGCTCGAACTCGCGGGTCTATCTGAACGGCCACATGCAGTAGATCTGGCTGCAGTCGGACAAACGGAAACGGCGGGTCTCGCGACCCGCCGTTTTTTGTTGAGTACAGAGCGCATGAAAAAGCTGCGCGTCCGAAACTCACCCAGCGCCTCATGGTGAGCAGCCACGCAACGCGTGGCGTCCGTCGAACCACGAGGCGCGGCGGGCGGGGTCTGTCGATTTCCGATTTAGGTTCTCGGCCGCTGATCTTTCGGCAGCCAAGATAGTGACCCCCCCCCCGCCGGCAAGCCCGCGCCTCGTGGTTCGACGGACGCCGCCTGCGGCGGCTGCTCACCATGAGGCGCTCAATAATCGTCAGACCATCTACATATCCCGGTTCTTCGCGGGCGCCTTGCTCTTCAGCGCCTTCCAGACAAACGACACCGACACTGCGTTGGTGAAGTCTTCCTCCAGCAGCGGGCTGTTCTCGTTGGCGGACCCGCCGAAATACCGGCCCTGCCAGGTGAGGAAGACCTGGAAATTCTCGGTCAGTTCGCGCGTCCACGACACGTTGAGGCCGGTCGAGAGATAGCCGCCCTTCGCATGGTAGGACGGCCGGTCCGGCGTCGCATAGACCGGCAGCACGTCGTACCAGTAGGACTGCAGGTCCTGATCGGCGATCGAGACGAACGCCTTCGCCGTCCAGCTGTTGCGCAGCTCTCCACCATACTGCCGGCGGTAAGCGATCGAAGGCTCCGCCAGCCAGCCGGCGTGTTCGATGGACTTGAAGTCGCTAGCCGCAACGCCACGAACCGGCAGGAATGCGGTGATCTCGGTGCGGCCATCCGCAGTCCAGCCGGTGTCGGAGATGCGATAGACGGCCTGCGGCCCGACCTGGAACAGGTAGTCCAGCTCCGGCATTCCCACGCGCGCTTCGGTGTCTTCAGCCGAGTAGGCGGCGTCCAGGGAGACATCGAGCTGGAAGCGCTGGGTCTCGGTCGCGATGGCGCGGGCGACGCCGTACTCGCCAAAACGGATGCGGTCGCCGCGATAGATGAACAGCGGCGCGCCCACGCCATTGGTCTTGGTCTCCGACGAGCCCGGATAGGCCGGTCCATGCAGCGCCGTGCCGCCGACGCGCAGCTCCCACAGCGGCTCCTTCGGGGCATAATCGGGGGCGGCGGCAGGCGCCTGGGCGAAGGATGGAGCTGCTGCGCAAGCGCCCGCAAGAGCCAGCAGAACAGGTCCGATTGCAGGCTTCAGGGCAGGTTTCACGGGCAGGCTCCGGACTGGCCGCGACTAGATGCGGCGGAAGACGAGCGAGGTGTTGATGCCGCCGAAGGCGAAGTTGCTGGAGGCGAAATGATCGCCCGAAACCTTGTGCGCGGCTCCGGTGATGTAGTTCAGCGGGGCGCAGCGCGGGTCCACGGTCTTGAGGTTGGCCGTCGCCGTGATCAGCTGCTCGCGCAGCATCTCGATGCCGAGCCAGGCCTCCATCGTGCCGCAGGCGCCCAGCGTGTGTCCGAAATTGCCCTTGAGCGTGTGGAACGGAACCTCGCCGCCATAGGTGGCGTAGGTCGCCTTGCTCTCGGCGATGTCGCCCGCAACCGTTCCTGTGCCGTGGCCCGAGACAAACGCCAGATCGGAGGGCGAGATCCCCGCGATCTGCATGGCTTCCTTCATCACCACCTGCTGGGTGATTTCGGACGGATTGGAGATATGCGCGCCATCGCAGTTGGTGGCGTAGCCCACCACTTCCGCCAGCGGCGTGGCGCCGCGCGCGAGGGCGTGATCGAGTTCCTCGAGGATGAGCGAGCAGCCGCCCTCCCCGATCACCAGACCGTCGCGGCTGGCGTCGAACGGGCGGACGGCAGTCGGCGGATCGTCATTGTGCTTGCTGGTCGCATAGAGGCGGTCGAACACCATCGTCATGGTGACGTCGAATTCTTCGGCGCCAGCGGTCACCATCACATCGGCCTGGTTGTTCCGGATCGCCTCGTAGCCTGCGCCCACGGCCTGGCTGCCCGAGGTGCAGGCCGAGGATGTTGTGAACACGCGCCCCTGCAGGCCGAAGAACACCGCAATGTTCACCGGGCTCGTATGGCCCATCATGCGGATGTAGCTGGTGGCGTTGAGAGCGCCTGCCCGGCCGGTCTGGAGAAATTCGACAAAGTCCTGTGTCGGGGCGACGGAGCCGAACGACGATCCGCTGGCGACGCCGGTGCGGCCGCTTTTGAGGACGGCGTCATCCTTGAGTCCGGCGAGTTCCAGCGCCTGCTCGGCCGCACGGACAGCAAGGACGGCGACGCGCCCCATCGAACGCGCCTGCTGGCGCTTGTAGACGCCCTCATGGTCGAACCAGTCTGCCGGCGCGCCCAGGCGCGTGGACAGGTCGGTGTATTTTTCCCAGCTGGCGATGCGCTTCACGCCAGTGCGTCCGGCATGCAGCGCCTCGCGGATGGTCGGCCAGTCGCCGCCCAGCGACGTCATGCCGGCCATACCTGTTACGACGACCCGTCTGTTCACGCCCGCTCCCGGGGTCCCGATTGCCCGGCGCATTGCGCCTGACCGCCGGAACCTTCTTCCACATTGACGCCGGACTGCCGCACGAAACCGCCTGAGAAGCCGTTTCCGCTACGCCAGCCCGCCATTTACCCCGATAACCTGTCTTGTGATGTAATCTGCGTCCTCAGAGAAGAGGAATGCAACAGTCCCGGCGACCTCCGATGGTTTTCCCACCCGTTTCATGGGGATCATCTTGAGGGCTTCCTCGACCGGCGCTTCGGACGTCATGCCGGTCTCGATCAGGCCGGGCGCCACGCAGTTCACGGTAATCCCGCGGCTGGCGAGTTCGACCGCCAGCGCCTTGGCGGCGCCGATGAGACCGGCCTTCGCCGCCGAATAGTTCACCTGCCCCCGGTTGCCGATGACGCCGGATACCGACGACATCACCACGATCCGGCCGCCCTTGCGGGCCCGCACCATGGGCATCACCAGCGGGTTCAGCGTGTTGTAGAAGCCGTCCAGGCTGGTCGAGATCACCTTGTCCCAGTCGTCGGGCTCCAACGCGGGAAACGCCTTGTCGCGCGTGATTCCTGCGTTCACCACCACGCCCCAATAGGCGCCCTTTTCAGCGACCAGACCTTCGAGCTTCGCCTTGGCGACATCGCGGTCGGTCACGTCGAAACCGACAACATCGGCAGACCCGCCCGCCTCGCGGATGGTCGCGGCGGTTCGCTCCGCACCGGCGGCGTCGCCGCCATAGTGCGCGGTCACGTCGAAGCCGAGAGAGCCCAGACGGATGGCCACGGCCTGCCCGATGCCCTTGCTGGCGCCGGTGACGAGCACGCGTTTTCCCGACTGTCCCGTCATCCGTTTTTCCCCTCTCGCAAGAACCGGGCGCTCCGGCCCGTCAGGTTCTGGACCCGGACGATCAGGCGCTGTTCAGGAACGCTTCCGGATCGTCGGGTCGATACACGCTGATAACGCCCGATGCGAGCACATTTCCAGCCACATCCCTCAGGCGGCAATCGAACGAGCGCATCTCGCCTTCATCCAGCAGGGCCAGCGCCTCGGAGCGCAGGACCTGGCCTGCCGGGAACCAGTCGACCGAGGTGGAATACTTCCGGCAACCCAGCAGAAATCCGAGCTGCGGCTCCTCGCCTGCCGCCCGCCGCCGCATGCCGTCAAACGCCGACACCGTCTGGGCCATCACCTCGAAGCCGACATAGGCCGGCAGGCCCCGCCCGGGCTGGAAGAACAGCCCGTCGGCCCGGACCACATGCTCGGCGACAATCGATGTTCCGCTCTGGTCCACGATGCGGTCGACCAGCAGCATCGGCGGCTCGTGCGGGACGAGGTCGCGGGCGGAGAATGGCGTGTCTGGCATGCGGCTCATCAGCCCCGCCCCAGCACAAGCGCCATGTTGTTCCCGCCGAAGGCGAAACTCAGGCTGAGCAGGGTATCGAGGGCGCGCTCGGCGCGTTCGCCGGGGGCGGCCATGCGGACGGCCGGCAGCTCGGGATCGGCCTCGCCATCCCACAGGTGCGGCGGATACTGACCCCGGTCCATCGCCATCAGCGACAGCACGGCCTGGATTGCGCCCGCCGCCCCCAGCGTATGCCCGGTCAGCGGCTTGGTGGAGGTGGTCGCCCGGCCTGCGCCGAACAGACGGCTGACCAGCCCCGCCTCCATCTGGTCATTCAGGCGCGTCGCCGTGCCGTGCGCGTGGATGTGAGCGATGTCGTCGGCCGAAACGCCAGCCGCCGCCAGCGCCTCGCGGACCGCGATCTCGCCCCCGGCGCCGGACGGATCTGGCGCGGAAATGTGGTGGGCGTCTGAACTCTCGCCGAACCCGGCCAGCCGCCACGCCGACGGCGTTCGGGAAATCACGAACATCGCCCCGCCCTCGCCGATGGAGATGCCGTCGCGGTTGGCGCTGAACGGATTGCAGACGCGTTCCGAGACCGACTCCAGCGCTGCGAACCCGTTGACGGTCATGTCGGCCAGCGTGTCGACCCCGCCGCAGATGACGGCGTCGGCCAGCCCGGTGCGAATCAGGCGCGCGCCCGCCGCCATCGCCTTTGCCCCGGAGGTGCAGGCCGTCGAGACCGTCCAGCAGGGTCCCTTCGCGCCAGTCATCTGTGCAGTATGGGCCGCCGTATCCCCGAGCAGCTGACGCTCCATGTCGAAGCCGTCCCGGAAGCCGCCATGGAGCCGCAACGAGGCCAGATCCTGCGTCGCCTCGTCGATGCCCGTGGTGCTGGAGCCGACAATCACCGCGACCCGCGGCGCGCCATACGCCTCGATGGCGCCGGCGACATGCGGGGCCAGCTCGTCGAGCAGATGCGAGACAAGCCGGTTTGTGCGGGTCACGCCCGGCAGATTCGCCGGAAGATCGAACCCAAGCCGCCCAACCGGAACCTCAAGCCCGCTGATCAGCGGCCAGAGCCCGGAGACCGGCGCGGGCTGGTCCGCGAACACCGCCGCCTCGACGGCGCCCGCGTCCGCGCCCTGGGCGCAGGCGATGGCGTAGCCGTTGATGTAGATGGGATCGGTCATTCGTCTGCTTCAGTCTGGATCGTCATCTCGTATCCGAAGTCGAGATTTCTGAGGGTCTGCCGCAAGGCTCCCGGCGGCCCCTCGACGACTTCCAGCACGACCCGGCCCCCGCTGGCAATGCGCCGGACGCCGCCCTCCTCGCTGGCGGTGGTCCCGGCCGGCAGCGCCGCCTGCACCGCCTCGATCGGCCAGAGAGCCACGAAGATGTCCCCGAGAATGTTGAGGCCGGTGAGCCCCTCCGGCGCGATCAGGCTGCGATCCTCGACCACGCCCGCCGCCGTCCAGGCTATCGAGAGCACGCGCGGACCGGCTGGCGCCAGAATCACCACGTCCACCCGCTCCGGCGACAGCTCCAGCGCAGCCTGAAAGGCGACCTTGCGGTCGTCCTTGCGACCGGTTGCGGTCTGGAACAGCGAGACGGTCTCCGGATAGCCCGGGGGCGTCGGCAGGCTCAGGATGATCTCCCGGCCAATCGGCGTCGTGGCGGCCACGGGCGGTCTCTCCGCAGCAGGGAGCAGCGAGCAGCCGGATAGCGCGACCATGGACGCCGCCAGGAGCGGGATACGCACCAGCGTCAGCCCGCGAGCACTGGCTCGCACAGGCGGTCGACCACGTTCAGGAACCGAACAGGCTCGCGAACGATGGGGTTTTCCTTGTCCCACGCATAGCCGGCCAGAACCGAGGTAAGGTACGACGTCACCTTGGTGTCTTCGACCGGGCGGTTGAAGATGATCCGCTGCAGGGCGCCGTCATACCAGGCCTGCACGTGGGCGCGGAACGTCTCCACGCCGACCTTCAGCGGCTCGGAGAATTCCGTGTCCCAGTTCACCGTCTCGCCGCGCAGCTGGCGATCCACCAGGCACGAGGCCATCGTTGCGGACTTCAGGGCGATGGTTACGCCAGAGGAGAACACCGGGTCGAGGAACTCGGCCGCGTTGCCGAGCAGCGCATAGCTGGGGCCCGTCAGCGATTTCACGTTGGCGGAGAAGCCGACGATCTCGTTGGCGTCGCGATAGCGCGTGGCGTTCTTCAGCACGCGGCTCATCATGTCCGCCTCGCCGATCAGCGTGTCGAGCCGGGCCTCGAGGTCATCGCCATAGGCTGCGATGTCCTCGTCCGGTCCCACGACGCCCGTGGACGACAGGCCGTCGGCCAGCGGAATGAGCCAATACCAGATCTGCGGATTGTGCGGATTCACCGACACGAGGATCTTGTTCCGGTCAAACGCGGGGTCGTCGATGTTGTCGACCACGTGCCGGAAGGTGGACCGGCGCCTTTTCATGCTGGATGGCGCTTCGAGGTTGAGCAGGCGCGGCAGCATCCGGCCAAAGCCCGAGCCGTCGAGCGCAAACCGCGAGGCGATTTCGACCGTCTCGCCGTTCTCGCGGACGATGGTCATCCGGGCGCCCGTCTCGTCGCTTTCAAAGGCGGTGACGGACGTGCCGAACTCGACCTTGGCGCCCTTCTTCTCCGCGCCGTCGATCAGGATCTTGTCAAACTTGTCCCGGCGGACCTGGAAGGTCGTGCCCCAGCCGGGCGAGAACTTGTTGGGGAAATAGATGTCCGTGTAGCGGTCGCCATAGGCGAAGGCTGCACCGTCCTTGTGCTGGAACCCGCCGGCGATCACGTCGTCGAGCAGACCGGCGTCCTCCAGCAGTCCCATGCTCTGGGGCAGCAGGCTTTCGCCAATCGAGAAGCGGGGGAAGTGCTGGCGTTCATAAACGCGCACGTCCCAGCCTTTCTGGGCGAGAATGGCCGCCGCGACGGCCCCCGCCGGACCCGCTCCAATCACTGCAATGTCACACGTTTCGCGCTTCATCTGACCCTGCTGACCTGACCTGTTTCGTCCCGTATACGCGGGAGACCCGACGCGGGATGTACGACAAACACATGGCGACGGCGACCCCGACCGCTACCGTTAGCCCAAAACTGCGAACGGGCAATGTGTCGCTTACACCGAGCAGGCCCATCGACAGAAGAGTGGTCGCCGCATCTATGGCCACGGCGACCGCTGTCCAGCGATCGGGCTTGAGGCCGGCCTCCCATTCAAACGCCGAATAGTCGATGCCCACGCCCAGCAGGACCAGCAATCCGGCCGCAGAAAAGAACGAAACAGGAAGCCCGAATGCCGCCGGAATCAGCAGGCCTGCCGCGCACGCCAGGACCGGCGGAATCAGGATGGTCAGCGACCAGGGCGTCCGGAACACGGCCAGCACGGCCAGACCGCCAAAGAACGCCGCCGCCACGGCCGCCCACAGGGCGTGCACGCGGTATTCGCCGAACGCCGCCGTGAACGTATCCGCCGGGTTCACGAGCCTTGAGCCCGCCGTCTGCGGCCCCTCCCAGCCAGCCGGATCCAGTACCGGAGCAATCAGATAATGTCGGCCGCCCGCCTCGCCGGCCAGATCCTCAAGGAAAGCCGGACGCTCGCTTTCCCGCACAGCCTCGGTTCCCTGCGAGACCGTTGCTGGATCGAGCCCGACGGTTTCGACATGATCCGCCAGCAGGGGCGCATAGAGCTGGCGCCGCAGGGCGCTCCGGATCTCCGCCCGCCGCGCCCCGGACGGATCGAACCGGCTCGACGCCACCAGCCTCGCCTCCTCCGGCGCTGTGGCCAGCGCCGCCTCCTCGACAGCCCGCGCCTCCTCCACCGTAGCCCCCTCCGAAAGCAGGAAAACACCGGACGCTCCGCCATACCCGGCAGCCTTCAGGGCAGCCTCGTCCGCCAGCAGGTCAGCCGGCCTTGGCTGGTAGTCCCGGACATCATCGCTCGCCCTGATAGTCAGCGCCCCATAGGCAGCCAGAATCGCTACCAGCACTGCCGCGATCCAGGTCACGACCGGAGGAATCCGTAACCTCTCGCGCAGGTTCTCCAGCCAGGTCCATGACGCTTGCAGCCGGTCAGCCGCCTTGGGGCGGACATCGAGCGGAATCAGCACAAACAGCACGAACGCCCACGCCGTCACCACGCCAACGCCGGCCAGCAGCGCGACCTGCTGGAACAGAGGCACGCCGAAGACCGCAAGCGCGCCAAAGCCGAGAACGGTCGTGGCCATCGAGACCGTGATCGGCCGCCCGATCAGGCTCTGGCGGTCCGGCGGGGGCGCCCACCCTGTCGCCGGGCCAGTCGCCATCGTGTGAACGGCATAGTCCGAAATCACGCCCACCAGCATGGCGGCGAACACGAACACGAGCACATGCACCGTCGGGAAGACCAGCAGCGTCGCGGCCAGTCCCGCGGTCGTGCCCACCGCCACCAGCCCCAGCGCAATCGCCACCGACGACACCCGCCGGAACGCCATGAAGAACAGCGCCGCCACCCCGATGGCGCTGATCGATCCGATCAGGCCGATATCGGACTTGGCTTTCTCCGCCGCGCGCGCAGCATGGAACGCGGCGCCGGACCGGGCGGAAGTCACCCCCTTGGCGCCCCACTCAGCCGCCCACAGGTCATACCGCACCACAACCGAATCGCTCTCATCCATCGCGAAGGCCGAACCTGCGAGGCGCCCGGAGATCAGTCGCTGGTTCTCGGCCGGCTTGCCCTGCGGCGCCGCCGACAGGCACCCGGCCAGTTTCAGCGTCAGCAGGAATGGATCGGACTGCAGCATGTCGCCCGAGATGGGCGCGGTCACCGAATAGACCTGCACAAGGGCGGACCGCGCCAGCTTGCGGGCGGCGGCTTCATCGAAGGCAGCGGGGTCGCCGCACATCAGCTCGTTGCGGTTGGCGAACAGCCAGCGCGCCGTGGCTTCGCCATCGTCCGTATCGGGGATAAAGGCGCCGCCCGCTGTGAGCCGTTCCAGAAGATCGGCCGCAGCCGCTTCGGCCTGATCACCGGTGACCAGAAACGCCGCCCGACCAGCGGCCGCCTGCGCCGCCCGGTCCAGCGCCGCCCGCTCGACGGGGTCGTCGCCCGCCGCGGGCAGCATCGACTGGATATCGGTGTCGACCGGCAAACCTTGCGTGAATCGGAAACCTACATAGGCGCCGGCCACCGCCAGCCACACCCAGCACAGCGCAGCTGCAATTCGTGCGACCTGTCCCGCCACGCTCTACGCCCGCCCTGGATTCATGCAGCGGCAGCGTTAGCCTGCCGGAGCCTGCAGCGCTACATTCATGATGTCGCCATTGGCCTGCCGG
Source organism: uncultured Rhizobium sp. (assembly GCA_964407665.1). Lineage (GTDB taxonomy): Bacteria > Pseudomonadota > Alphaproteobacteria > Caulobacterales > Hyphomonadaceae > CAYOWK01. Next base: position 24,016 of record CAYOWK010000039.1, read on the forward strand.
ATGGAGACGGTCTCGATGCGGTTGCACCCCTCGACCTCCAGCCCGGAAATCCAGCCCTTCAGTTGGTCGCCCTTTGGCGTCATGTCGAGCTTCCAGCCCTCGCCTTTCGGGCGCGCCACACGCTTGACGCTGTAGCGGGTGTCGAGCGCCGCCAGCTGGCCCTTCAGAAGGTCCATGAGGCCCGACTGCACCAGCACGGCATCGGAACCTTCGGGACCCAGAGGCTCGGGCGCGCCGCCATCAACCGCCTGCGTGACGCCCGCCTTGGTGATACGGGTGACGATCTCGATCGGCTCCTTCACCGTCCAGAGGACGGTCTCGCCATCGACACGGACAACCCCGGTCGAGACGATCGGGCGTTTGAGCCCCTTGAGGATGCGTGTCTGGGTGAACGCCTGTTCGCCCTTCGGCGCCGCAACCGCTTCGGGCTTTGCGCACTCGGCGAACGCAGGCGTCGCCATCGCCGCAGCAATCGCCGCCGTCATGAACCAGCGCATCAGAGAAATGGGCCCAGTTTTTCGCGCAGGATGGGCGGCGTCTCCCACAGCATCTGCTGGCTCGACATGTCGACCGCAACCTGCACGGAATAGGCGCGGGTCAGGCGCTTGCCGGTTTCCGCGTCGAAGATCTCGAAATTCATCTTCAGCCGGTTTTCCCATTCGACAATCCCCGCCTCTATAACGATCCTCTGCAGCAGCTTCACCGGCTGCGCGTACTTGATGCCCATGTCCACGATCGGCCAGGCAAAGCCGCTGTCGACCATCGCCTGGTAACCGTAGTCGATATGCTCCAGCACAGCCACGCGCCCGAGCTCCATGAACTTCGGGTAGTTGCCGTGCCAGACCACATTCATCGGATCGACATCATGGAATTGCGGCCGGGTTTCGGCGCGCGCCGTCACAATTGCTCTCATATTGACGATAGTACCGCTGGTTGTGGGTCTTCGGCGCGCCCCGGCGCGGATGCGTCTTCCGCCGGGAGCTCCGACCAGTAGTCATAGAAATTGAACCACTGGAAGGGCGTCTCGGTGACCGCTGCCTCGATCCGGCCGGCGAAGATGCGGGCACAGTCCGCGAGCGCCTCGGTCCGGCGTCCGCGCGGCAGAACGACCTTTTCAGCGAGGGTCGCAAACGAGACATGGAACCGCTTGCCCCGGCGCGTGCAGAACATCGAATAGGTAGGACACCCCAGCGCCGCCGCCAGCACGTAGGGGCCAGTCGGAAACAGCGCCCGGGCGCCCAGGAACTCGACCGGGGTCGCGGACGCCTCGCCGTCCTTCACGCCGACCCGGTCGGCGGCCATCACGACCCATTCGCCCCGGCTGATCGCTTCGGAGAGCGTCATGGCGACCGACACGTCGATCTGCCCGACCTGGATCATCCGGACGGGCGCATCGGGGGAAAAGCGTTCGATCATGCGGTTGAAATTCGCGGCGTGCGACGTGTGCATCAGCACATTCACGCGGAAGCGCCGGGCCGTGGTCGCCACAGCCCGCACCACATCCGGACTACCGAGGTGGGCGGTCAGGACCACCCCGCCCTTTCCGTTCCACTTGGCCTCATCGAACAGCCCGTCATGCACGCCATCGACGTGCTCCGCGCGGATGTCGCCGGTCCAGGCCGCCAGCCGGTCCAGCATCGACACGGAGAAGTTCATGAACTGCCGCAGACCGGACCAGTAACCGGGCTTCTTCTTCAGGCGCCCGGCCTTCCACATCCGCATCAGGTAATCGAGCGCGGCGCGGCGCTGGGCAGGACCCGTTACATAGAAGTAGGCGACCACCGGGGCCATGACAGCCATGCAGGCGGTCCGCCCGAGAATGCGGTAGATCGTGGCGACGAACAGGACGCCGCCCCAGACCCCCCGCTCCTTCATGTCGGACCACTTCTCGGCCACGTCCGGCGTCTCCCTGAATCTGTCCGTTTTCAGCCTTTTAGCCGGACTGCACCATGCGGGGCCATAGGGAAGTTCGGACCGCTGCTTCTGCTTCCCCCTGACAAAGCAGGGCTGTAGGCTCCCCCTCATGACCCTGAAACCAAGACCGCCCGCCTCGCCCTTCCACTTCCAGACCAGCCAGCCGCGCGAGCTGCTGGCCTGTGTTGAGTTCTCCGCCCAGCAGGCGGACGCCATCGACACCGAGCCGGGCGGCTGGCGCTGGCTGACCATCTCCATGGTGCTGGCCGTTCAGAACGCCTGCCTCTGCGCGCTCGACTTCGATGACGAACACGGCACCAAGGGCATGCGCCACTCGGACGCCCGTATCATTGCGCGATGGACGAAAGCCGGCGCGCGGACCCCGCCGCCCTTCCCGCTGCGGGAGCCACGTATCGTCTCGCCGCTGGAGCTGCTGGAGCGGGTGGGCGATCACCGCTTCCTGCGTCCGCCCTTCCAGCTGCCGCTGACACGCAAGATGCGCGAGGACTTCGATGCGCTCGTCGACCTGCGCAACACCTTCCTCCACTTCTCGGAGGACGGCTGGACGGTGGACCTGCGCGAATTCCCCCCGCTGATCCTGACGGCCTGCAACGTCATCCGGCACCTCGCCGTCACCCAGCCCGCCTATCTGCGCAACGCCGAGCGCGGACACCAGGCCCGGGTGTCGGCTGCGCTCGACCGCATCGACACCGCGATGGACCATTATCTCGACGAGGCAGCAGCGACAGGCGGTGACGAACAGCCGGAGGGTTGGGATCCGCTGAAGGGGGCCTGACGGCGGTCCTTGCCCGCAGCCTCAGCCTGCAGCCTCTTTCTCCGTCTCGAGATCGGCCAGCACGCCGGCGGCCTCCGCGTTGATGGCCTTCGTGTCGAACCTGGGCAGCGAAAGCGGCGCCGGAAGCGGCGTCGACATGTTGCCGCGCATCAGGGAGCGGCCCGCCGTAATCCCGCCGACGATCTGCATCTCCAGCCGCTCCTCGTCGCGCCGGCGCACCTGTTCCATCGTCTCCGAGACAACGGAATCAGGGAAACCGAGATCGCGCATCAGCGCCTCGCCGAACACCATCGCGGATTCGAACGTCTCCCGGATCTGGAAGTCCACCTTGGCCGAGATCAGCCGCAACGCATGGCCGCGATCGAACGCCCGCACGAAAAGCTTGGCGTGGGGAAACTCCGCGCGCACCAGCTGAACGATACGGTCCGACACATCAGGCTTTTCCACGCACACCAGGATGGCCTCGGCCGTCTCGGCTCCCGACGCCCGCAGAACGTCGAGCCGTGCGCCGTCGCCGTAATAGACCTTGAACCCGAAATCCCCTGCAGCGCGGATCATTTCCACGTCGTTCTCGATGAGCGAGACCTCGATGCCCTGGCTGAGCAGCGGCTGGGACACCACCTGCCCGAAGCGCCCGAACCCGATCATGAGCACGCGTCCGGACAGGCCGTTCGCCTGCTCCACGCCGTCCATCGACACCCTCCTGGGTCGCGCCAGCTTCTTCATCGCCAGCAGCACGACCGGCGTCAGCGCCATGGATAGAATGACAATCGCGGTCATGATCGCCGCCGTGCGGGTATCCAGAACGCCCGCGCCGGTGGCAGCGGCATAGAGCACGAAGGCGAACTCGCCGCCCTGCGCAAACAGCGCGGCGCGCTGGGTCGCCTCGTCATTGTCGGCCCGAAACAGACGCGCGACGCCATAGATCGCCGCCGCCTTGACCGCCATGAACGCGGCGACCCCGCCCAAAACCAGGACCCAGTCCGTCATCACCACGGCCAGATTGAGCGACATCCCCACCGAGACGAAGAACAGGCCCAGCAGAATGCCCCGGAAGGGCTCGATATCGGCCTCCAGCTGGTGACGGAAAGTCGACTCCGAGAGCAGCACGCCCGCCAAGAAGGCCCCCATCGCCATCGACAGGCCGGCCCAGTCGAGGAACACCGCCGCCCCGAGCACCACCAGCAGCGCCGCCGCCGTCATGATCTCCCGCGCGCCTGTCCGTGACAGGATCGCGAACATCGGGTTGAGCAGCCAGCGGCCTGCCGCCACAACAACCGCAATCGAACCGAGCGCCAGGACAATCGACAGCCAGACCGGCCGCGCAGATTCAGCCGTCTCCTGCCCCCCCACCGACGCCATCAGCGCCACGATGGCCAGCAGAGGCACCACTGCGATATCCTCCAGCAGCAGGATCGAGACAGCCCGCTGCCCTGCCGGTGTCGTGGTCTCGCCGCGCTCGTCCAGCATCTTCATGATCACGGCAGTGGACGACAGCACAAAGCCGCTGGCGCCGATGAAGGCCGCAGCCGGCGCAGCGCCCGCCGCCCACGCCACGAGCGACAGCAAAAGGCAGCATACCGCCACCTGCGTCACGCCAAGCCCGAAGATATCGCCGCGCAGCCGCCACAGCTTTCCGGGCTTCATCTCCAGTCCGATAATGAACAGGAACAGCACAACGCCCAGCTCGGCAAAGTGCAGGATGGTCTCGGGGTCCGAGAACATCCGCAACCCGAACGGACCGATGGCAAGACCAGCCGCGAGATAGCCCAGCACCGATCCAAGCTTGAGCCGCGTGAAAAGCGGGACGGCCACCACGGCTGCGCCGAGCAGCACCACCGCCTGGGTCAGGCTGACGCCATCCGCTTCCGCCGCCATCCCGCCCGCCCTCGCGCAACCGTTGTCAGCGGCAACATGTAGGCGGGCTCGCGCCTAACGCAAAGCGGCGGCGCGAGGAAATCGAACGCTACCGGGCGACTGCGGGCGAACGGGGCTGGCTTACCCGCCAGATGGCGTTGCCGACATCGTCCGCCACCAGCAGGGCGCCATCCTTCGCAACCGCAACGCCCACCGGCCGCCCCCGAGCCCGCGAATCGTCCGGGGTCAGAAAGCCGGTCAGCACGTCGACCGGCTGTCCTGCGGGCCGGTCGCCGCGAAACGGCACGAAGATGACCCGGTACCCCGATTTCGGGTTGCGGTTCCACGAGCCGTGCTGCCCGACAAAGGCGCCCTCCGCAAACGTCTCCCCCAGGGCCGCTCCCTTTGCGAACACCAGCCCGAGCGAGGCGGTATGCGCGCCGACCGCGTAATCCGGCGCCACAGCCTTGGCGACCATTGACGGGTTGGCCGGTTTCACGCGGGTATCCACAGTCTGGCCGTAGTAGCTCCACGGCCATCCGTAGAATGCGCCGTCCTTCACCGACGTGATGTAGTCGGCCGGCAGGTTGTGCCCCAGCCCGTCGCGTTCATTGCCGGCCGTCCAGAGTTCACCGCTCGACGGATTCCAGTCGAGCCCGTTCGGATTGCGCAGCCCCGTCGCGAACAGGCGCTTGTTTCCGCTCGCGACGTCGATCTCCCAGATCGCCGCCCGGCCCTCCTCTTCGGTCATGCCGTTCTCGCCGATATTGGAGTTCGACCCCACCGTGGCGTAAAGCTTCCCGCCGTCCGCCGACGCGATGAGCCCCTTGGTCCAGTGGTGATTGCGCGGACCCGCAGGCAGGTCTGTCAGCATCTGCGGGGCTGCGGTGATCCGCGTGTCGCCATCCTTGTAGGGGAATGACACCACGCCGTCCGTGTTCGCCACGTACAGGCGCCCACCGGCCAGCGCCATGCCAAAGGGCGAGTTCAGGTTTTCCAGCAGCGCGGATTTCGTTTCTGCCACCCCGTCGCCATCCGCATCGCGCAGCAGAGTGATGCGGTTGGCGCTGACCGTGACCGCGCCAGCCTTGCTCATCACGCTCTTCATGATCTGGCCCTGGACGCCCTTGTACTCCTCCGGGCGTTCGGGCGCATTGCTCTCGGCGACCAGCACATCGCCATTGGGCAGCACATGCAGCCAGCGCGGATGGTCGAGGCCGGTCGCGAACGCTTGCGTCTGCAAGCCCGCCGCCGCCACCGGAGTCTCCCCCGTTTCCCAGCGGGCGACATCGGCAATATTGACCGTCGGGAGCACGGGGGTCTCGGGCTCAACCAACGCAGGCTCCGTGCCATAGGCGACTGAGACCGGATCGCTGGTCTGCCCCGCGCAGGCCGACCCCAGCAGCGCGAGCCCGGAAGCCGCCAGCAGCTGCAGACGCAACCCGAGCGAACGCCGCGGGCGCCCGCAACCGACAGCATGAATGGTCTGCATCACAGATCTCCCGCGAGGCGGCTTTCGCCCGCATCGGGAAACGCCCCGATCCCTCGCCACGTTCCGGGGTGGCCGGACCTCTCAGCGCGCCCGACCAATGGAGGCAAGAACCGCGTCAGGATCAAGTCCGAGTTCGCGTACGGCATCGTCCCAGCGGCCGATGGCGTCCCAGTAATAGTCGAAGATGCACGGACAGCAGTGCCGGCCACAGCACTCGTAGTCCGCCGGCTTGTTGGGCGGGCGGGGAACGCCGGGCGGCAGGGAGGGTGCAGGGTTCGTCATCGTGGGCCTGAAGATACCCGCCACTAACGGCAGGGCTGCCAGGCCGCAAGTCCGGCGCCGTGATCAGGAGGACACGACCGCGCCGCCATACAGATAGTCGCGCGGCAGCCCCAGCCGGCGGCAGGCCTGAACAGGCGGCGAGGAATCCAGCAAGATGCGGTCAGCGAGCGCGCCCGCCTGCCGGACCAGAAACCCTTCTCCATTCCGAAGGCCAAACGACCGGATCCGCAGGATTTCCTGCGCCCATTCGGGCGTCAGGCTCACGGCGGCCCGGACCAGCAGGCGCTGGACCGGGCGCATCGGCGGCGGCAGCACCGGCGCCGACATCATGATGTCCAGGAATTCCAGCAGGATGGCCGACGGCTGCAGGGCTGGCAGCATGCTTTCAAGATAGCTGTTCATTTCGACAGCGCATTCCGGCACACGCTGGGCCCCGTAAAGCTGCGCCGGTAGTCGAGATTCGAAGTAGGCCTGATCGATTTCCCCAGGCGAAAGCGGGCGGGCGAACCTGTGGCAGGCCATGACAAACCCATGACTTGCCGTCGCCTGGACCCAAGCCAGCAACTCGGGATCGCTCGCATCATACGCCCGCCCGTCCGGCGTAACGCCCGACACGCGCTCATGCGTACGCCGCACGCCCGCGATCATCGCCTCGGACCGCGAACGGGCACCGTAGACAGTCGCCATGGCGGCAAGTCCGGTCCGCTGCATGCGCTTGACCGGGTCGGTCCTGAAGCTTGTGTGATCCCAGACGCCGCTCCGCACCCTCGGCTCGGCCAGCTCCATGATGACGGCCGAAACACCGCCAACAAACAGGGTCACCGGGTTCTTGAAGATGCGCCAGGTCACCGACCGGGACGGCAGCAGCGCCGCTTCGCCATCCGGAGCCAGAAAATCGAAACCGCTCGACTCCGGATTTGTGAACGCCCGGGTCAGCGCATCCAGACGCCTGCGCAGCGGCTCCGGCACATGGATTGGCGGCGGACCGGGAGCTGCAAGCTCGAACATGGGCGCCTCTGGGTGAAGTGAGTGACTATGGTTAACGCCCAAGGCAGACGATGGCTCCGACGTAGCCAGATTTAATTACGCGCCGAAGACGGTCGCCGGGATCCGCTGCAGGAACAAGCCTCGTTGCGGTCTTCAGGCGCAGGTCTGCCTCTGCGGCGCCCCCGCAAGCTCTTCCCCACGGCCGCCTTTCCTTCTCCCTCGCGATAGGTAGTCTTCTCCATGAAACGATGGGGGACAAACGCCAATGTACAAGATCGCGCTCACGGAGTCGTACTTCCCCGCCCAGGGCGGCCCCGATCCGGCGCCTGTCACCATAGGCGACATGCTGCGCGCCTCGGCCGCCCGCGCGCCCGACCAGCCCGCCCTCAAGGAGCTCGGCCCTGACGGCGCCATCCTGCGCACCTGGACCTACGCCCAGCTGCTGGCGGACTCCGAACGCCTCGCCCGCGCACTCGCCTCACGCCATGCCGAAGGCGCCCGCGTCGCCGCCTACGCCAACAACATCCCTGAATGGGTGCTGCTCGAACTTGCCTGCGGCCTCGCTGGCGTGACGCTGGTGACCGTCAATCCCGCCTACCAGAAGCGCGAGCTGAAATACGTTCTGGAACAATCGCGCTCGGAGGCGATCTACTATGTCGCCGAGTTCCGCGGCAATCCGATGCAGGCCATCGCCGACGCCGTATGCGACGAGATCCCCGCTATCCGGCATCGCATCCTGCTCACCGACCACGCCGCGCTGTATGCCGGCGCTGATCGCGGCGACCTACGCGCGCCCAGACCGGACGACCCGGTGCAGATCCAGTACACGTCCGGAACCACCGGTTTCCCGAAGGGCGCGCTGCTCCATCACAACGGCCTCGCCCGCAACGGTATCGACACGATGATGCGCGCCGGGCTGAAGCCGGGCGACGTGTTCGTGCACCACATGCCGCTGTTCCACACCACGGGCTGTGCGGTGCTCGTCCTCGGCGGGCTGGGAACCTGCGCCACCATCCTGCTGGCGCCGATGTTCGATCCCGCGATGGTCGTCCGCGTCATCGCCCGCGAGAAGGCGGCGTTCGTTCTTGGCGTGCCGACAATGCTCGTGGCGCTGATCGAGGCGATCGAGAAATCCGGCGCCGATGTCTCCGCTACGCGCCGCCTCATGGCCGGCGGAGCGATGGTGCCGCCCGAGCTTTGCAGAAAGGCGCGCGCCGTGTTCGGCGGCCCGATCCAGATCGTCTACGGCCAGACCGAGACCTCGCCCGTCCTCACGCAGACCTGGTATGACGACACCGAGGAAGACCTCACCCAGACCATCGGCCAGCCCGCGCCCCACACCGAGGTCTCGATACGCGATCCGGCGACGAATGCCGTCGTTCCCGTCGGCGAGCAGGGCGAGATCTGCGCCCGCGGCTATCAGGTCATGCTCGGCTACAACGACAATCCGGAAGCAACCGCAAAGACCATTGACGCCGAAGGCTGGCTCCACACGGGCGATCTCGGTCGCATGGACGCGCGCGGCTACCTGAAGATCACTGGCCGGGTGAAGGAGATGATCATCCGCGGCGGCGAGAACCTCTTCCCCGCCGAAATCGAGAACACACTGCTGGAACATCCTGCCATCGCCGAAATCGCCGTGGTCGGCGTGCCCGACGAGAAATGGGGCGAACAGGTCGCCTGCTTCATGCGCTCCAGCAGCGGCGACAAACCGACCGCCGCCGAGCTGAAAGCCTTTATCCGCGACCGTCTCTCGGCCCAGAAGACGCCAGCCTACTGGATCTGGGTCGACGCCTGGCCGCTGACCGGCTCCGGCAAGATCCAGAAATTCAAGCTCGCCGAGGGATTTGCTGCCGGCCAGTATCCGCCGATGACGGCGTAGTCCGAAACCGGCCGCCACCCGTCACGTCGGTCGGGCGGTCGATGGAGCAAGGTCAGCTGCGGGCCAGATGCAGTCGGCCTCACGCCAAGCGTGACCGACGGGTTTGGCCGCCCTGCCGGGGATTCTGACCGGGTCGCCGCTGCGCCTGAAAGGGCCCGGCGCCGCCATGCCCCTCCCTGCGGTTACGCAAACTCAGTCGAGGAAGTTCATCAGCGTCAGGCCTCGCAGCGTGTTGAACACGCTGGCGCTGGCCTGATAGGCGAACTGCGCCTGATTGAGCCGGACGGCGACCTCCGCGAGATCGACGTCGACAATTTCGCCGATCGCAGCGTTCAGCGCATTCAGTTGCGCGCCCTGCCGGGTTGCGGAGTTTTCGACTTCCTTCAGCATCCGGCCGTTTTCCGACTGCGCAGACAGCATTCCATCGAAGGCGTCGCCCAGCGCGGTCAGTTCGTTCTTGAGCGCCGCCATCTGAACCGCTGTCAGCTTGCCGCCAAACGGCCCGTCCGCGCCCTCGTCCAGTTCGGCCAGTCGCTTCAGGGAAGCGAACGCATCTGTGACGATATCTTCAGCAACCAGGCCAGACGGGACCGTACGCCCCTCCTCTATCCCCACCATCTGGGCCTCGGCGCCGGTTTCGATCGCATCAGCAAGCGGATCCGCCGCCAGACTTGATAGCGTCCCCGTGGTCACCGGAGGACGGTCGTTCAGCACGCCTCCAAAGAGGTACCGGCCTCCAAGGCTCGTATTCATTGCGTCTTTCAGGACGGCGAACGTCTCCTCAAGGCGCGAACGGATGCCGTCGCCGCTCTCCAGGCCAACGTTCTGGAACAGGTCGTCCTTGAGCTGAGAGATCATATCGGCGGCGCGGCCAAGAGCGACGTCCTGAAGCTCCATGCGGGTCTTCAGTTCGCCCGTGTTGGCCACGAAACCTTCTGCACGCGAGACGAGGCGCTGGGCGGAGATCAGTGTCTGGGTTTCCCGGCCATACCCTTTCAGGTCGTTTGCCTTGGTCTGGGATGCACTCTGGCGCGAAGCTTCGGCCAGAGATGACTGGGCGCGGCCAAGGTCGGAGATGGCCGACTGGGGAAGCATGGCGGAAGCGATGCGGGTCATTGCTCTTTGCGTCCTCAGACCATGTTGACGACGATGTCGTACATGTCCTTCGCGGCCTGGATCAGGCGCGAAGCGGCAGCGTACGACTGCTGATAAGTGGTCATTTTCACCATCTCCTCGTCGAGGTTGACACCTTCTTCGTTGAGACGGCGTTCATGCACCTCCTGACGGACCGACTGGGCGGCCGCCTGCGAGGACGACAGCGCCTCCGCCCTGAGACCTGCATGACCGGCCAGGCGGGCGGCATACTCGGACACGGACGTGGCCTGCGCGGTCAGGCTGCCCGCCGCCTGGAACTGGCGCGTGGTTGCTCCGGCCGCCTCGATCCCCGTGGCGCCCCGGCCATCGCCAAGGCTGAGGACGCGCGTGGTTCCCGCGGTCGCCGTCGAGAGATCCGCGACAGCCGTAGCCAGGAGGTTGGGATTGGACCTTATGTCGGAACGGACCGCGAGGCGCGAAGCGCGGTCAGCCGGAATGGTCTCCCCAAGGCCGAAGATCTGCGACGCGGACAGGTTTGTATCGCCGCGGGTCGTGGTGTCCGCGATGACATCGAGGCGCGACACGCCTGTGCCGACCGGCGCCAGCGTCAGCCGGCCAGTGGCGTCCAGCTGAGTCTGCCCGTACCCGGAAAGCGCCGTGTCGATATCGGAGCGAAGGGACGCCAGGGTCGTACCGGCCCCGACCGTGAAATCCACCTTGCGGACAATGGCCCCATCGTCATTGCGGATCGCAAAGGTCATCGTCTGGCCGGCGGTGAAGCCATGCGCGTCGGTGTTTGACAGCCCCGTCGAATAGTTCACCGGGCCCGTCTTCGACACAAGATCGTTGAGTCCGAAGGTCTGCGCGAAGCCCTTCCCCGCCCGGCGCGCCGGGCTGGATGGATCGTCTGTAACCGCGACGCCGCCGCCGGCGACGCTGGTGGATATCTGGAGCGACCCGCCCGCGAACGAGACATCGCCCACGCCCGTCATGGCCGTATCCAGCGCTGTCGCGAAGGCGCCGACAGTCCCCGTGAACGCGGTCACGTTTCCAAGATCGTCGGTGATCGTCGCGGCGCCGAAATCCACATGGAAACGCCGTTGCAGGACGCCGTCGCTGTTGGTGATCCCGATATCCGTCGAGCCCGTGAAGTTCAGCAGATCAGTCGACAGCAAGCCGGAATTGCTTCCCGTGAGGGTCGCTGGCGCAGGAACCGACGATGCAGCGTTGTGGGCGGCGTTGAGCGCATCCACAGTACCGGCCGCAAACTCGGCAAAAGCCAGCTGCAGGTTCGGGATTTCACGGTCTCGCGTCTGCAGCAGCCCCTTCAGCTCACCCGCCTTGAGATGGCTGTCGAGCGGCGAAGAGGTGGTCGACCGGGCCGGGATCAGCACGACGCCCGGATAGGCCTCGCCATCGGTATCCTCGGAAAACGCCAGCCGGGCCGACTCGATATCCGCCAGCAGGAGGCCGTCGGCCGTCCGTACGTCGATGCCGCCAAGAGACCGGTTCTGCACGCGGACGTCGATGATCTCCGACAGGCGATCCAGCATTCGCGACTGCTCGGTTTCCGCGTCGGCCGTGCTGGAGCCCGCAATCGTCGAGCGCTGGATGGACTGGTTCAGCTTGGCGATGCTGGAAAGCAGCGCGTTCGCCTCTTCCATCACGGCGCCAGCCCGGACATGGGACTCCTCTCGCAGCGCGCTCAGCTCGCGGGATGTCGTCTCGAACTGCGTCAGCATCGTCTGGACGTTCGAGAGCGCGGTCGACCGGCGCAGGGCCGAGGCCGGATCGACGCTCAGCCCGCCGAACGCGTCGAACACCGGATCGAGGGTCGCAAACACGTTGCCGGACCCCGACGGGTCGCCCAGCAGGCCCTGGGCGCGGTCCATGAACGAGGACAACTGCGTGGCGGCGGACACATCGGCGGCGCCGCGCATCTCGGCCGCCGCCAGATAGGCGCTCGCGATCCGGGCCACGTTGATGTCCACGCCCTGGATGCCGCCCGAGTCGTGACGGGACACGAACTGGACGTCGAGACGCGAATAGCCGGCCGTGTTGACGTTGGCGACGTTGTTCGACGTCACCTTCATGGCCTGCTGGTTCGCCTGCAGGGCCGACAGTCCGGTATTCAGGATGCTGCTGATGCTCACAGGCTCGTCTCCAGCGCGGCGCCCGGCAGATCTGACCGGCTCCCCAATGGAGCACGGCAAAATCGTCCCGGCGCCTCCTGGCGGCCAGTGTCAGCCAACGTCCTTGCAGCTTCCTGCCAAAGTCTTGAAAGTTTGCGTGAAATTCTCACGCCGCGCGTTTTGCGCCTCGGGGACGAACAGCCGGGGCCGCCCATATCGGGATTAACCATGCAAGGCCGGGGCCAGTCGCAGGCCAAACCCTGCTATCGATTAATCCGCGCCCTCTATTGATCGAACGCAGTCACGGGCCGACATCGACGCGGCAGGGAAATGGCTTGATCCCTGAGCGGTCGGAGGAACAAGAGTGACAACCCTGCTCGAGTATCGGGTATCCGCCCGCCGGATCAATGCACACGGAAGCCTCGCAGAGACGAAGGACGCCCGGGTCGAGCTGGACACCGACCTCGCCGGCCGCCGCGACGCCTTCAACCCCGCCGAACTGCTCCTGGCCGCCGTCGCCGCCTGCATGATCAAGGGCATCGAGCGGGTGGCGCCCATGCTGTCGTTCGAGTTCAGCGGCGCCTCGGTCAGTCTCCATGCCGTCCGCGAGGACGCCCCCCCGCGCATCGTCTCGATCGACTATGTCATCGAAGTCGACACCGCCGAGCCTGACCGCCGCCTTGAGCTGCTGCATACGAACATCCGCAAGTATGGCACGGTCTCGAACACCATCAGCGCCGG
>CAYOWK010000040.1:0-36783 GCA_964407665.1 uncultured Rhizobium sp.
CGTCGTCGATGGCCTGCTTGCCAGTCACGACCAGGCCGGGCTGTTCGGCATCGACGATGGCCTTGAGGATCTTGGCGATCGCCAGCGGTTCGACGCGGGCGTCGGTCTGGACGAGGATGCCGCGGTCGCCGCCCATGGCGAGACCGATGCGGATGGTTTCGGCGGCCTGGGCCGGACCGATGGAGACGATCACGATCTCGGTTTCGGCGCCGGCCTTGGCGCGGGCTTCCTTGATGCGGACGGCCTCTTCGACGGCGATCTCGCAGAACGGGTTCATCGCCATCTTGACGTTGGCGAGATCGACGCCGGTCTGGTCGGCCTTCACGCGCGGGCGGACGTTATAATCAATCACCCGTTTGACGGGCACGAGGACCTTCATGGTCGGCATCTCCGGTTGGCTACGGCTGGCATTGTCTCAAACGCCATGCGCTGCAGCGGATGGCCGCAGCGGATCGCGTCCCCTGTAGGGCGCCGGACGCACAGAGATCAAGTTTGGCCCATGAAAAAGCGTCACTATATCGCGCTGCGACCCGGTCTGGCGGGGCAGCCCGGGCCCTTGCAGGATTCCTGCCGCTCCGGCAGGGCCGATATGGTTATTTGACGTAGCGAATTCGGGCCTTATCTTCCCGGCATGAACCCGTTCGATTTTGTCCAGAAACTCATCAGCCGGCCCGGGGAGATCGCCGCCTCGCCCGGCGACGGCCGTCTGGCTGTCGCCGCCGTCCTCGTGATGGCGGCCCGGTCCGACCATGCCTATGCGGAAGCCGAGCGGACGATGATCGAAAACGTCCTGAAGGCTCGGTATCTTCTGACGCCGGTCGAGGCCGCCGGACTGCGCGAACAGGCCGAGGCGGCCGAGCACGAGGCGCTGGACCACTACCAGTTCACCAAGGCGATCAAGCTGGCCGTCCCCCACGAGGACCGCGTGGCGGTGCTGGAGGCGCTCTGGCGGGTGGTTCTGGCTGACGAGGGCCGCGATCCGCACGAGGAGGCGCTGATGCGCCAGCTCACCGACCGGCTCGGGCTGTCGCCGATGGAGTCGGCGCAGGCGCGGCAGCGGGTTGCGGCGGGCTGAGGGGCTGTGCCGGGGGTGTCGCACCGGCGGTGAGCCCCGCCCTCGTGGTTCGACGGACGGCGGCTGCGCCGCCTGCTCACCATGAGGGCTTCGTGGTCATCGGCGTTTGGAGCGGTATGTTTGGGAGCCCTCATGGTGAGCAGCGACCCTGGATGACATCCAGGGTCGCGCCCGTCGAACCACGAGGGCGGGCTTGCTGACCTGTCTACTGCGGAGGCGCCGGTGCAGCCGGAGCCGCCGCAGCCGGTGACGCGAACGCCCCTTCCGGCGGGGCGATGCCCTTCAGGTGCTGGTTGAGGAAGGCGAGGTAGGCGTTCGAGGCTGTGATGCGGTTTTCCTTGCGGAGGAAGCCGTGGCCCTCGTCCGGGAAGATGACGTACTCGACGGGCACGTTGTTCTTCTTCACCGCCGCGACCAGCTCGTCGCTTTCCACCTGCAGCACGCGCGGATCGTTGGCGCCCTGGATGACCAGAAGCGGCTTCACGATGTTGGCGGCGTGGAACAGGGGCGAGATGCGCTGGTGGCGCTCCGCGTCGGTGGCCGGGTCGCCCATCTCGTCGTAGAGGGCGTCCTTCTGGGCGCCCCACCAGGCGGGGATTTCCTGCAGCGTGCGCGTCCAGTTGGTGACGCCGAAGATGTCGACGCCGGCGGTGAACTCTTCCGGGCGGAAGGCGAGGGCGGCCGCGACCATGTAGCCGCCATAGGAGCCGCCCATGATGGCGACCTTGTCGCCCTGCACCCAGTCCAGCGACTCCAGGTAGCGCTTGCCATAGACGACGTCGTCGAGATCGACCTCGCCGTGCTTCTTGTCGTCCATGTGGTAGAAGGTCTTGCCGTAGCCCGACGAGCCGCGGTTGTTGACGCGCAGCACGGCGTAGCCGTGGTTGACGAGGTGCTGGTACTGCGCGGTGTAGCCCTTGCGGCTCTGGCCGCCCGGACCGCCGTGGACGTCGACTATGGCCGGGACCTTGGCGTCGGCGCTCGCGCCTTTCGGCTTGAACAGGATGGCCGGTATCTCGAGGCCGTCGAAGCTCTTGTAGCGGACGACTTCGCCGTCAACGAGCATGCTCTCGTCGATGGCCGGGTTGAGGTTGGTGGTCAGCCGCGTCGCGGCGCCGGTGGCGAGATCGGCCACGAACACGTCAGCCGGCGAGGTGTCCGAGGCGACGGTGAAGGCGATCTTCGTCTCGTCGCGGTTGAAGCGGACGCCGCCGATGTCTCCTCCGGGAACGCCGGTGAGGCTGAGCGGCGTGTTCGAGGTCTGGTCGAGGATGGTGAGTTTCGAGGACGCGTCCTCGTTGATGGCCGAGACGCGGTAGCGACCGGACGTGGAGTAGGTGACGAACATCACGTCCCAGTCGGCCTTGAGCAGCTCCTTCTTCTCGCCGGTGGCCAGATCATGCGTCCAGGCCTGCGTGAATTCGCCATGCTCGTCGGTGCCGTACACCAGCTGTTTCGAATCCGGCGTGAACTCGTAGGCGCTGTAGGCGATGTCTGCGTCGTTCGGCGTGACCAGAACGGGCGTCTGTTTCGCGGGCTTCGTCAGATCGGCAAGATAGACGTCCGAATCCGCCGCCGTGGTCGGCTTGTCCAGGGCAAGCCATTTGCCATCGGCGGAGACAGCGGACGGGAGGAAGCCCGTGTTCTCGAACACCATCTTCCGCGAGAAGTCGGCGGCGCTGTAGGCGTACACGTCGAACATCTGCGGGTTACGCTCGTTCGTGGCGATCCAGAAGGTGGCGCCGTCGCCGGACCAGCCGACGAACTGGGCGATGAGCTTGTCTCCGGGGGTCAGGTCTTTCAGCGTGCCGTCGGCTTCGCGGACATAGATGTGGCTGAGCTCGTCGCCGCCGCCGTCGGAGGAGACGAGGATTCGGTCGTCAGCGGGGAAGTAGCTGATGGCGAAGACGGCATTGGTGGTCGAGGTGGTCAGCGGGGCCGCCATGCCGCCAGCAACCGGAAGCGCGGCGGCGTTGAAGACGCCGGACTTGTCCGTGGCGACCAGGAGGTTCGCGCCATCTGGCGAGAAGGCGAGCGCGGTTGGCGCGGCCATCGAGACGGCGGTGGTGTCGTAGAAGGTCGCAGCGTCATAGGCGACGTGCGCTGCCGGCGCCGGAGCGGCCGGCTCATCCTGCCCGCAGGCGCTCAGGGTCAGCGTCGCCGCCACACCCGCCATCATCGTTCTGAACATGCTGCGCCCCTCGCGTTCACGTGCCGGCCGCAAGGATGACGGGCGGGATGATCGCAGGCAAGGGGAAAGGTTATTGGGGCGGAATCCGGCCTACCGCGACAGCGTGCCGGTGGTTTCCTCGCCCGGGACAGCGGCGGCCTCGAAACCGGGAATTTCGTCCAGACGCATCCAGTCGGATTTCGGCAGGCCAAGCTCGTAGTCCAGCCACATCGGGATGATCTTCGGGGCGCGCGCGCCGCGCGAGTTGGAGAGAATCGCAATTCCGGTACGGCGTTCGGGCAGGTAGGCGACGTGGGCGATGTAGCCCTCCACGCTGCCGGAATGCTGGACCAGCGTCTGCCCGGCATAGGTTGAGACACGCCAGCCAAGGCCGTAGCCGGACTTGGTCACAGGCATCTTGAGGGCGATCTGACGCCGCGTTTCGGCCGCTGTATTGATGCGCGGCGTACGAAGGTCTTCCAGCACATCGAGCGGAACGACGTCGGGGCGGGCGCCGATCTGGGCGATGAGCCACTTGCCGAGATCGGTGATCGAGGCGTTCACGCCGGCCGCAGCCGGGAGCAGATAGTAAGGCTCCTTGGTCGGCGCGGGCACCCAGACGTCTCCCTTGCGGACGTGGGGGCGCGCCCAGTTCCCGGTGGAAACAAGGCCCTGGCTGCCGGTCGAGGCGGTCTTCATGCCAAGCGGATCGAAAATCCGGCGCTTCAGGCGGTCCACATAGGCCTCGCCGGTAGAGCGCTCGATCACGGTGGCGACCATGTTGAAGGCCGAGTTCTGGTAGCCATAGCACTGCCCGACCGGGCAGGACGGTTTCACGGTCGCGTACTTCGACAGGATATCAAGCGGCGCCATCCCGGCTTCCAGCAGGTCGTCATAGGCGAAGGGCGGCAGCCCGGCCCGGTGAGAGAGGATGTCCTCCACCGTGACGGACTGGGTGTGTTCCTTCGACTTCATGCGGAAGGCGGGAACAGCATTCACGATCGGGTCGGAGTAGCGGAAATGCCCCTCATGCTCCTCGATGGCGGCGAGCGTGGCGGCGAATCCCTTGGAGACCGACGCGACGCGGAAAACGGTGTCCGGCGTGATGGGCTCGTCGCGGCCTGCTTCGCGCACGCCATAGGTTTTTGTCAGCCAGACACTGTCGTCCTTCACGACAGTCACCGCCAGGCCAACGAAGTCCGGGGCCTGCGCCGCCCGGTCGAGTTCCGCGCCAAACGCCTGGAGGGCCTTGGCCTCCTTGCTCAGCTGCGCTGAGGCGGCCGGAGCCAGGATGGCGGCGAAAAAGGCCAGAAGCAGAAGCAGGAGGCGATTCATGCGCTAGCTATGGCCTCCGTTCAGGGCAAATTTCTGACAACGTCGCGTCCGCGGTGCGTTTCCGGCAGAGGGCGACCGCGCACCGAGACTCGCCAGATAGGGTGACCGGGGCGTTAACGGTTGGCGCCAGGAACCCATTTCACGTCCGCGGCGCCATTCCTGTTGGCGCGCCGGGCGGCGACGAAGAGGAAATCCGACAGACGGTTGGCGTAGGCCAGCGCCGGGTCGGAGACGATCTCGCCGGGTTCGGCGGCCAGATGGGCGATCAGCCGTTCGGCGCGCCGCGATATGGCGCGGGCGACGTGAAGGTGGGCGGCCAGCGGCGAGCCGCCCGGCAGAACAAAGCTGTCGAGCGGCGGGATGTCCGCGTTCATCGCATCGATTTCGGTTTCCAGCCGGGTGACCTGCGCCTCGATGATGCGCAGCGGCTCCCACTTGAAGGGCTCCCCCCTGTCTGGCGTGGCAAGATCAGCCCCCAGATCGAACATGTCGTTCTGGATGCGGGTCAGCATCGCGTCGAGTTCGGGATCGTCAGCGGCGTAGAGGCGGGCGGCGCCGAGCGCAGAATTCGCCTCGTCCACCGCGCCATAGGCTTCCACGCGAAGGTTGAACTTCGTTACGCGTTCGCCGGTTGCGAGGCCAGTCGTGCCGTCATCGCCGGTGCGGGTATAGATCTTGTTGAGCTTGACCATGCCCCATGTCGCGCAGACCCGGGCGCAGGGTCAACCCGCAGTTGCGCGAGCCAGTCCGCGCCGGAGGACGGCCTTGCGGATGGTTGTCTTCCGGCGGGCGGCGCGCCGGACGGGCGCGGCCTCGACCTCGTCGTAGCCAACCTGCCAGCCCGGAAGGTTGCGGGCGGCTTTCAGGACGTGGGTGAGAGTGTCCTCGCGGCCGGAAAAGGTCAGGCGGCAACCGCCATCGTCGGCGCGCGACACAGCCACGCGCATGCCGCCGTGAATGCGTTTGACGCGCTGATCGAGCCGGTGGAGTTCGGAGGTGGCGTCCGCTTCGCCCCGGGTCAGCGCCTCGAGCGCGTTACGGTAGCCATCGGCTTCGCGCGCAAACCAGCCCCAGAAATTGTGGGCGCCCCATCCCGAACGAATATTGTTGATCATCGCCCCACCCCGTTCGATCTCGCACCCATCATGACAGGGTGTCGTTGCGATGGCGTTGAGCGCCGCTCGCAAATGTATCGAAGGCATTTACGACTGGAACAGCGTTCTGGTTGCAGGCGAACTGACAGAGTTCAGAACTGCGACGGATTGTGTCGCTGAAGTTACTGCCGGTGTTACCGGAATGCGCCGGCCAGGGCCCCAAGGCCGACCAGCAGCAGGATCGCGACGAACTGGACAGCCACCCGAAGCCGCATCAGCTTGTTGGATCGCGACTTTGCCTTCTCGTCGGTCCGCAGGAGGTTGGCGATGCCAACCGCCAGCACCACGAAGAGGGCTGCGATGGATACGTACAGGGCGTAGGTCAGGAAGGTCTGCATTCAGCAGATGTAGGCCCGATCAGATCGTTGCGCCAGATCGCGCTGGAGGCCGGCCGGGAGACTGTTCGTCGCGGCTGAACACCCGCGGCCCTCCCTCCGGCGCTGAGGGCGACCATTCGCTTTCGGTCCGCAAGCGAGGCAGGGCCTCCGGGTGGGCCTGCTGCAGCCAGGCAATCATCCGCTCGCGGATGAGGCAGCGCAGGTCCCAGGCCTCAGGGGAACTGGCCGAACTGGCGAGGGCGCGGATCTGCATCGTCGAGTTGTCGGTTTCGACGACCTGCAGGTTCACCACATTGCCGTCCCAGAGGGCGGTTTCCCTGCAGATCTCGGCCAGTTTTTCCCGCATCGCCACAACCGGCGTCCGGAAGTCCACCTTCCAGAAGACGCTGCCGATGATCGAGGCGTCGTTCCGGGTCCAGTTCTGGAAGGGCTCCTTTGTGAAGTAGGCGAGGGGCACCACGAGCCGACGCCAGTCCCAGATGCGGATGACGACATAAAAGAGCCCGATCTCCTCGATCCATCCCCACTCGTCCTCGACCACGACGGCGTCGTCGATGCGGATCGGCTGGGTGAACGCGATCTGCAGGCCCGCAATCAGGTTCGACAGAACCGGCTGGGCGGCGATCCCGACTGCGATTCCCGCGATCCCGGCCGAGGCGAGGATCGACACCCCGAGCTGACGGGCGAAGGGGATCACGGTGAGGGCGGCGGCCACGGTCGCGACGCCGCCTACAACGATCCAGATCCGGCGCAGCACATCCAGCCGGGTAGCGGTCTTGCGCGCGGCGAGATTGTTCTTCTCCTGCAGTTGAAGGCGCCCGAGCCGGCGCGCCAGAAGGTGATCGACAACTGTCGTGACCGCCCAACCGATGGCGGCAATGAAGCTGACCTGGCCCAGCAGCCGAAGGTAGCCGGCAGCGTTATCCGGAACCGGCGCGAAATCCACCGCGAGGAGGCATCCCGCCGACACAAGGCCAAGCAGCGCGGGCCAGCGCAGCCGACGGACCGGGCGGAAGTTCATTGACAGGGCAGATCTCAAAGCAGGGGCGTCCTGTGCTCGGGTGATCCCGTGACGGAACCACGACGACCCCGGGGCATTGGTGACGCGGAGGACGCCATCTTTGCCTGAGGACGCGGATAGAACGCATGCGCAGCACGATGTGTTGCGCCGCAGGGACACTTTCATGAGCCGGCTTCGGATGCTCCGCTCGCTTGCCGTGCCACGCGCAAAGATCGCGGCCGGTCTGATCGCGGGAACGCTGAACCGGTCCAACCAGCACAATATCGAGATCATGGCGGCGGGGGTTGCCTTTTATGCGTTCCTGTCGCTGTTTCCGGCGATTGCGGGCGCCCTGATGATCTGGGGCGTTTTCGCAGATCCCGCCCAGATCCGCGATCTGGTCTCGGCGTTGAGCATGGTGGCGCCCCCGGGAGCTTTCGACCTGATCGTCGAGCAGATGGTTCGGATCTCGCAGGGCGGGGCCGCCGGCTTTACCCTTGGCGCCCTGATCTCGCTCTGTCTGGCGCTGTGGAGCGCTTCGCGCGCAGCCTATGCCCTGATGTCGCTGCTCAATGTCGCCTACGCTGTGGACCAGCGGCGTGGATTTCTGGCGGCCAATTTTGTCGCCATCCGCTTCACTGTGGTGCTGATCGCGTTTTCGCTGCTGTCGATCATGGCGGTCGCCGCCGTGCCGCCGATCCTGTCGGCGCTACGGCTCGGAGCATTTGTTGACGCCCTGCTGCGGCTGCTTCGCTGGGCGGTGATGATCGGGGTGTTCTGCGCGGGCGCCTCGATGGCTTACCGGCGCACGCCAGCCTACCGGCGCGCCCGCAGGGCTAACCAGGCCACTCCGCCCGCGCTGCCCGGAGCGATCGTCGCCTCGGCGCTTTGGCTGGCGGCGTCGATCGGCTTTTCGTTCTATCTGGCCGAGTTCAACTCCTACAACGAGACGTTCGGGTCGTTGGGGGCCGTTGCTGCGCTGCTGATGTGGTTCTGGATATCGGCCTACGCGGTCGGCATCGGCGCCGAGTTCAACATGGCCATCGACCAGAGGCGGAAGGCGGCGCGTGGCGCGGCCTCTCCGCCCGAAACGCCAGCAAACGAACCCTAGAGCACGATCGGTTTTGGCGGAAACGCCAGAACCGTGAATCATGCTCTGCACTTTGGATGAGAGACGGATTCACGACTTTGGTGGGATCGCAAAGCGATTCCACCAAGGTCGACCCGGCTCTAGGCAGGCGTGCGTTCAGCTCGCCCGCCCGGTGGGCCGATCACGATATCTGAGGACAACGGCGCGCAGGTCCTCGTCCCCCAGCGGCGGCCAGCTGCGCCGGGGCCCGGACCAGTCGAACGTCACATCCTGGTCCGGCTCAAGGATACGGCCGTCCAGTTCGACAACGGCGTTGACGGTGTTGATCGCAGCGATCAGCGAGACCTTGAGCTCTGTCTCGCCAAGCCGGGTCAGCCACGGCTCGGCGAAGGACTGCTGGACCCGCCACCAGCCTGAGGCTTCGGATGTCGTCTCGCCATTCACGACCAGCCGCTCCTGGGCCCAACCGGTGAGGCTCCAGGCGTTTTCGACGATGATCTCGGCATTGCCTTCGCGGAACCGCCAGCGGCGGAAGTGCATCCTCATGCGCCGGTCTCATCGTCACGGTTTCAGCGCGGACCGGGGCCTTCGAAGTCAAAGCGTTCATTGGTCCAGACAAGGTCCTGGAACTGCATCGCATCGCGCAGCTGCGAGATCAGCAGCGTGGTGGCCTGGACGCCGCAGCCAGCTTCGTAGGCCAGCGTCTTCTGCTTGCCGTCTTCCATGCGCCAGGTGATCTGCACGACCGGCGTCTCGGCGTGGCAACCGCTTATGGAGGCGGACGTCTGGTCCTTTGGAATGGACCAGAACTTCGCATCCTCAAGCAGGGCCTCCGCGGTCGTCCACGCCGCAGGGCCGATATTGCCTGACGTTACGCCCACCGCCCTGACAAACTTCACCCCGTTCAGCGTGTACTTGCCGCCGGGATGAAGCGTCATGTCGTAGACCGGGCAGGCGTCGGCGGGGCAGGGCCCCTCCGAGAGCACAATGACGGGATCATCGACGCGCCCCTGGGTGACGCCCTGCTCAGCCGGGCCGCCACAGGCGGCCAGCGCGAGACCGCCAATCAGGGCTGCAAGCCGCGCAGGACCCATGCCTCAGGCCGCCGGCTTCACATAGCGCAGCAGGAACTGGTCCGTCTTGCGCCGGATAGCCGGGTCGAACACGCCCTTGGTGTGGTCGTCTTCCGGATTGGCCAGCAGCGCGCTTTCCTCTTCCAGGACGAAGCCGGCGTCGGAGGCGAACTGCTTGATGATGGCCGGGTCGATGCGGTGGAGCGTCCCGCCCACGTCGGTCGGCGCGCCGGCTGCAGCGGCGTGGTCAAGCACGACGAAGTAGCCGCCGGGTTTCAGGGCCTTGTAGATCGCGGCGAACGAGCCAGCCGGGTCGCCGAGGCCGTCGGGAGCATTGTCGGGTTTGAACCAGAGTTCATGTGGCCCGAGGAACCAGGTCGCCACATCCACCGACCCGTCTGCGACGTCGTAGGTGTCGAAGTGAGAGGCGCTGAACGTGACGTTGGGCAGCCGGTTGTCGGCCAGGCGCTTGTCGAGACCCTCCTTGTAGAAGGCTTCAAACTCGATCGGCGCCTGCATGATCACCTTGCCTTCGGGCCCCACGGCGCGCGAGTTGAGTTCGGTGAACCACCCGCCGCCCGCCTCGATCTCCAGCACTGTGTCGCCGGTCATGATCTTCGAGAAGGCGAGAATTTCCGCCGGCTTGCGGGTGGCGTCGTCGGCGGCGTCCTCGGCCGGACGGGCCGGGTCGGCCAGAAGGGCGGCATAGTCCGGTGCCGGGGCGGGCGCCTCGGCGACGGGCGCCGCCGGAGCGGGGGCAGTCTCCTCCGCCGGCGAGCAGGCCGCAAAGGCGAGCGCGATGGCGGAGACGCCAAGCAGGGTCCAGCGGTGGGTGGTCATGATTCTATCCTCCCGGATGACGTCTCGTTGTGCGCGGCAGGATACACCCGGCGGAGGCGCGGCCAATAGGGGATGGCGTGGTCTGGAGATGCACCCTTTCCAGTCGTCCGGGAGCCCGGGCGGCGGATCAGAACGTTTGCCAAGGCGGGAGACTGCACGAATTCGTGTCCTGCGCCATCGGTGCTCGCAGGGTTGGCCCGGGACGGCGATCCGGCTAGTCTCCCCCCACATACCGGAAGTTCAAAATCCGGAAGCAGGAAGCAGGAGGAAAAGGTCATGACGTTGAGGAAGGCGCTTTGCGCCGTGTCGGGAAGCATACTGGCGTTTGCAATCGCCCAGTCCGCCGCCGCCGTTGAGCCCGTCATACCGGATCTGACCGGCACCTGGACCAACGCGTCCCTCACCAGCCTCGAGCGTCCGGCTTCTGCGAAGTCGCTGGTCGTCAGCGAAGCGGAGGCGGCCAAGATGGCGGCGAACGCGTCCATCGCCGGCATCCCGGCCGAAGAGGCGAAACTCAACGCCACCTATTCCGATCCCAGCAAGGGCGCGCCGGAAAAGGGCGGCTCCGACTTCGGCCTGAAGGGCTATGATACCTTCTGGGTGGCGCCGGGCGAGACGCTGGCGCGGGTCAAGGGCGAGTACCGCACCTCCTACATCGTCGACCCGCCGAGCGGAAAAGTGCCATATGCGCCAGCCGCGGCGGCTATCCTGAAAGATCGCCAGAAAGGCGCCATCCGCTATGTGACGGGCATCGGCGGCAATTCCGGGCCGGAAGACACCAATCTCGCCGAGCGCTGCCTGATCGGCTTTGGCCAGACCGGCGGTCCGGGCATGCTCAGCGTGCTCTACAACAACACCACCGAGATCGTGCAGGCGCCGAAGCATGTGGTGATCGTTGTGGAGATGAACCACGACGCCCGCATCGTGCCGCTGTTCGCCAACGGCGAGGAGGCGCGCGCCAACCACAAGCCGACGGCGATCAAGAAGTGGCTGGGCGACAGCGTCGGCTGGTACGAGAACGGCGCGCTGGTGATCGAGACGCGCAACGTGCATCCCGAGCAGCAGACAGCGGGCGCCTTCCCGATGTCGAATGACACCGTGGTGACCGAGCGCCTGTCGCGCGTGTCGGACAAGGAGATCTTCTACACGTTCACCGTGGCGGATCCCAAGCTCTACACCCAGCCCTGGACGGCCGAGCTCAGCTTCCATCCGGCGACCGGACGCCAGTTCGAATACGCCTGCCACGAAGGCAACTATTCTATGCCGGGCATGCTGGCAGGCGAGCGCCTGAAGGAAGCCGCCGAGGCTGCGGCGAAGCCTGCAGGCAAGGCGTCGTCAGGTCGCTAGGCAGGAGTTCCCCCAGGGACCTCGAGAGAAGCGGGCGGAAGGATCACCTTCCGCCCGTTTTCTTTACGTCACCGCGCCGGGCGGGCGTGGGCCGGGGCGCGGAAGAGGGCGTTGGCGAACAGCACGTTGAGGCCGTCAAGATAGGCCCGCACGGTCGGGTCCTGCGTGAAGGTGATGACGAAGCCATCTCCCTTCGGCTCGGAGACCACGAACGGCTTGTAGGCGAGCTGGGCTTTCGTCTCGGCCCAGAGATGGCCCGAGGACACCAGGTCATCCGGGCCCGCAAACGACACGACATTCGTACCGGCGTCGCGGCGGACCGGCGTATAGATGTCCGATCCGGACATCAGCACATTCAGCTGCGGCTTCAGGCCGGCGGCTAGCCAGCTGTCGGCATCGGGCGTTGCACGCACCAGCGCGCCTGGCGAGGCGTCCGGAGCTTCCTCGATGGGGAGGAGCAGGTCCTCGAGCTCGTTGGCCGTTTCGATGTTGACGCCTGCGACGGTCGCTTTCTCCTTGTCCGGGGCCTTGGCGGCGTCCTTGTCGCGCACCGCCAGCTCGCGGCGAAGCGAGGAGAGGCCGGTCTTCGGATCGGCGACAAACCGTGCCGCACCGTCGAGGGCAATCAGAACGCCGCCACGCTCGACCCAGGCGGACAGGGCCTTGCCGGCGCTCTCGCCGAGGGTTCCGGCATAGCGGCCATCCGGCAGCACCAGCACGTCGAACTGCGAGAGCAGGGGAGAGGTAAGGCTGCTGGTGCGGATTGGCGTTACCGGGTAGCCGAACTGCTGTTCGATCACGAAGCGCGTCGCGCCGGCAGCGGTCGGCGAGGTCGGGCGGTCCCAGGCCATGGCGATGCGGGGCGCCTGGTGGGTGGCGACCTGCGAGCTGCCGAAAGACGGGCCCTTCGTGACGTAGCTGTCGTTGAGCCCGACCAGTTGCGCGCCGGTCTGGCCCGCGAGCCGGGAGAGGATGGCTTCGAGGTCCGGCGTTGCGGCCTTGCGGAAGATCAGCGTGCCGGCCGGATAGACAGTCCCGCCATGGGTGAAGGCGGCGTCCGAGCTGGAGACCGCGACGCCCTCGCGCATGGCGGCGGCCAGAAGCTTGATGGCCGCCGTCGAACCCCAGGGGGCAAGCCAGCCATAGGAAGCGGCGGGCAGGGCTGCGGGTGTTTTCGGCGCCGGCGTCACGGGCAGAAGCTGCAGGTCGCCGGCGGGCTCGTCGCCGCATGTCCGGAAGTCGAGATTGTACATCAGCGGCAGCGACCACGCCGTCACGTCGTAGAGTTCCGGCTGCAGATCCTTGGCGCGGCGGCGCTCCTGCTCGGCGAGGAAGGGCTCGTCGATGGGGACGTGCTCTTCCATCAGCGTGTGGGCGAGGCGTCCGGCGGGCTGGGCGAGCGAGACCGTGTAGGTTCCGGCTGGCCAGGACTGGCGGCAGGCGCGCACGGCGCCTTGGGCCTTCTTCACCTCGACGCCCTGCGCGGCCAGCAGTTCGGCCAGCTTGTCAGCCGAGGACTGGTCGGTCTGCGGGGGGATCACATAGGACCGCACCTTGCCCGTGCGGCCTTCGTCGATCGCCGATGCGCGATATTCGTAGAACTCGCGCAGCAGCTTCTCGCGGTTGTCGGCGACGGTCTCCAGCGTGGCGATGGAGGCGAGGAAGTGCTTGCGCACGGTGTCTGCGTAGGTGAGGTCCTGCCCGTCGGAGCGGCGGGCGGTCAGGCCGCGCGACGAGGCGTTCTCGAAGGTGGTTCCGATCGAGCCATGGAACAGCGGCCAGCCGGCGCCGTAGCCCGGATAGAGATCGTCGAAGACCTCGCGGTTGAAATAGAGAAGGCCGGCCTCGTCGAACCATTTCGCGTTGTTGCGGCCGATGATGTCGAGGGCGGCGCGCTGGGAGGCCGTGATGTCCGGGTTGTAAGGGTCGGCTTCCGGCGAGAAGTAGTACGTCTCGTCGGAGCCCATCTCGTGCAGGTCGACGAAGACCAGCGGATACCATTGCTGGAAGATCGAAACGCGGGCGCGGGTCTCGGGCTGGGTGAGGGCGAACCAGTCGCGGTTCATGTCGAACAGATAGCTGTTGAAGCGTCCGCCGGGCCAGGGCTGGCTGCGCTCCGCCGAGATGGCGCTGCCCTGCGGCTCAAGCCCCAGCGTGTCGTAATAGCCGTTCACGAAGCGGTCGCGGCCGTCCGGGTTCTGGGCGGGGTCGAGGAAGACGAGCGTATTGGCGAAGACCTTGTCGACGACAGGATCGTTCTTCGCGGCCAGCAGGTGATAGGCGGTCATCATCGCGGAGTCCGACGACGAGATTTCGTCGCCATGGACGCCATGGCCCAGCCAGACGGTCGCCGGCATGTTGTCGATGAAGCCGTCGGCCTGTCCGCGCGAGATCGTGCGCGGATCGGCAAGCCGGTTGAAGTCGATGGAGAGCTTCTCGCGCGTTGCAATGCGTTCAGGCGTGCCGATGATTGCATACACCAGCTCGCGGTTCTGCCAGCTGCGGGCGTAGGGGATCACCTTGATGCGGTCCGGAGCGGCGGTCTCGAGGGCCCGGAAGTAGCGAACGACGTCGCCGGAGGGCGTGATGCGGCCGCCAGCGGGCTTGCCCAGCACGGATTCGATGGTGGGGATCGCGGGGTCGTAGGTGACGCCCGGGATGAAGGACTGCGCCGCAGCGGCCTGCGCGAACGCAAGCCCCGCAGTCAGCGCCACGCAAAGTCTCGTCAGGAAGCCTGCCCGTCCAGCCGTCATGAAGTGCGCCTCGTCCCGGTTTCAGGCCATGTGATGGCAGGCCGACGCGCAAGTAAAGTTAACGGCCTCAGGTTGCTCGCCCTGCAGGCGAAACCGTCTCGCTCAGGTCAGTTGAACAGCGACAGGTCAACGGCATCGCCCATGACGGTGTAGCCAGCGTCGTTGGGGTGCAGCCAGTCGCCGGACTGGAGGCCGGCCTTCATCCGGCCCGGGCTGGCCGGATCGCGCATGACGGCGTCAAAGTCGATCACGGCGTCGAAGGCCCCGCTTGTCCGGATCCATGTGTTGACCGCCTGCCGCACAGCCTCGCCACTCGCGGTGTAGTATCGCGCGCCTTCATAGGGCAGCAGCGTCGCGCCGTAGACCTTCAGGCCATGAGTGTGGGCGCGGTCGATGATCTGGCGGTAGCCCTGGATCATCTGCTCGACGCTCGGGCGCGCATCGCCGCCCTGGCCGATGTCGTTGACGCCCTCCAGCACCACGAGCCATTTCGCGCCGGGGACCGACAGCACATCGCGGTCGAAGCGGGTCAGCGCCGCGTCTCCGAAAATTTCCCGCTCGGCGGCCAGGATGCGGTTACCCGCGATGGCCTGGTTGGCGATGCCGACACGGCCCTCGAGGCGGGTGGCCAGGATATCGGGCCAGCGATTGTTGCGGTCGGCCGTCGAGCCGGTACCGTCCGTGATCGAATCCCCGAAGGCCACCAGAACCGGCGCCGCTTTCGGGCTTTCGACTTCGACACCCGACAGGAAGGCCCGGCTGAGGAAGGTGGACGCCGGCTCGAACGCCTTCATCGTGAAGTCGCCGGGAGCCGAGATGTACGCAGTCTGGTAGCCGCCGAAGTGGCAGGTGCAGGGGCCTGTCGCCTTCGGGAGGTAGAGGCTGACCGACAGCTGGCTCAGCGGTGCGACAGCCAGATCGACCGGGTCGCTGAGCATGGGGGCGCCGGCGGGGATTGTGGCGGACGGCAGGCCGCCGAAGGTGAGGGCGATGCGCGAGCCTGTCGGCGCGCCATCGGGTCCGGCAAGCGAGAGACTGGCGGCGCCGACTGCAAGAGGCGTCTTGCCGAACTCGTTGGTGAGGCGGACGCGCACCCGCGTGCCGCCCGCGCTGATCCTTACGACCTGGCGAACGGTCTGGTTCTCGAATGTCTTCGCTGTGGCAGGGGGTGTGGTCGGGGGCGCTGCCCAGGTGGCGGACCAGCCCCCAGTCGCGGTTGTCGAGGGAGCCGGCGCCGTGACGCAGGCCGCGAGTGCAAGGGTTGCCGCGACAAGTCCAGCCAGCCGTTTCATTGGTTCGTTCCCCTGTTTTGCCCACGACCATACTTTGAAATCCGGCCGCCGATACTACCTCCTGACGCATGACCCTACGGCGCCGTGAGGTCTTTCTTGGGAGCCGGACAAGCGTCGCCGCGCCCTTGTGGCGCGACGGGCGCCGCGCTACCCGATCCCCACACAGGAGCAGGCACATGATCATCGTGACGGGCGGCGCGACAGTGCGGCCGGATGCACTGGACGAAGCGCTGGCTCTGGCACGTGAGCATTCGGCGCGGTCCCGGCTCGAGCCCGGCTGTATCAGCCACGAGCCTGCGGTCTCGGCAGACGACCCGCTCCGCATCCTGTTCGTGGAAGTCTGGACGGACGAGGCGGCGCTCAAGGCGCATTTTGCCGTTCCTGAATCCGGCGCTTTCGTTCGTCGGCTCCGCGAACTGGCGACCGGATCTTCCGGGATGCAGGTATACGCCGCCACCGAGGTGAAGCTGTAGGGAGCGGTCGTCCCGATTGAGAGCATTGGCGGAGAAATCCGCCTGTTCCCTGTCGGAGATGTGGACTCGGATTATCCCGCGTGCTGACCTGTGCCGTGGACGAAACAGCAAGCCCGCCGGGGGGACGCAACCGGTTTCTGGACAAGGTCGAGCGGCTGGGCAACGCCCTGCCGGATCCGATCTTCATTTTCGTTGGCATCATCGTGGCGCTGGTCATCGTCTCTGTGATTGGCGCGGGCGCCGGGTGGTCGGCGCTCAATCCGGTCACCGGCGAGACACTGGCCGTCACCAGCCTCCTGTCGGAAGAGAATCTCCAGAAGCTGCTGGTCGAGATGCCGCGCACTTACACCGGCTTCGCGCCGCTTGGCTTTGCGCTGACCATCATGCTGGGCGCCAGCATTGCCGAGCGCACAGGCCTTCTGACGGCGCTGATGCGAGCGAGCCTCGGCGGGGCGCCGAAGTCGCTGCTGGTTCCGGCGGTGTTCGTCATCGGCATGCTGGCGACCCACGCCAACGACGCCGCCTACATGGTCTACGTGCCGCTGGCAGGCGTGGTGTTTGCGGCCGCCGGCCGTCATCCGGTGCTGGGCCTTGTATCCGGATTTGCAGGGGCCGCCGTCGGCCTGTCGGGCAACCTGGTTCCCGGACAGTATGACGTGCTGATCCTCGGGATCACCGAAACCGGCGCGCGGCTGCTGGTTCCGGAGTGGACCATGAACCCGCTTGGGAACTGGTATTTCAGCCTCGCCATCGCTGGCGCGTTCACGCTGGTCGGCTGGTGGGTGATCGAGCGGTTCGTGGCTCCGCGCCTCGGGACCTGGACGCCTGGCGGCGAGGCGGGGCTGGCGCAGGCTGGCGTGCGTTTGTCTGCCGCGGAGAAACGCGGCCTGCTGGCGGCGGGCGCAGCGGCCCTCGGCGTCGGTCTTCTGGTCGCGTCCCTGACGATGTGGCCCGGCTACACGCCGCTGATCGACGAGGCGGCAGAGGGCAGCCAGCGGACAACGCCGTTCTTCCGTAGCATCGCAGCGATGCTGTTCCTGATGTTCATCGCGACCGGCTGGGCCTACGGCGCCGTCACCGGCACGATCCAGACCCACCGCGACCTCGTAGCGATGATGGTGAAGGGGCTCGAGACGATCCTGCCCTACCTGGTGCTCATCTTCTTTGCCGCCCACTTCGTGGCGATGTTCGGCTGGTCCAACCTCGGACCGATCACCGCGATCACCGGCGCCGAGCAGCTGCGGGCGATGGGCGCGCCGCCTGCCGTGCTGCTACCGCTGCTGGCGACCCTGTCGGCGTGGCTGGACTTCCTGATCGCCTCCGGCTCCGCCAAATGGGCGGCGATGTCGCCGGTCGCAACGCCCATGCTGATGCTGCTGGGCGTCTCGCCCGAGATGACCACGGCGGCCTATCGCGTAGGCGACACGGTGACGAACCTGATCTCGCCCCTGAACCCCTACGTGGTTCTCACCATGATGTTCGCGCGCCGCTGGATGCCGCAGTTCGGGCTGGGAACGCTGATCTCGATGATGCTGCCGCTGGCCGTCTCGTTCTATCTTGCGGGCATGGCGCTGACCGCGCTCTGGGTGGCGTTCGGGATCCCGGTGGGGCCAGGCGCGCCCGTCGCCTACGAGATCGGCAGCGCCGCCGCGCCCTGATCACCGAAGCTGTCCGAGAGAAACGCCTCGGCGATGGCGCAGTGCAGGGCCGCCCCGCGCGCCATCACGCTTTCGTCCAGCACCATGCGGTTGGAGTGCAGGGCGCAGCAGGTGCGCCAGTCGCCGCCTTCGGGCGAGGCGCCGAGGAACATCATGGCGCCAGGCGCCTTCTGCAGCACGTAGGAGAAATCCTCCGCGCCCATCATCGGGTGGGGCATCTCGAACCAGCTCGCATCCCCAAACAGCGACTTGGTGGTGCGCCGGGCGAGATCCACCGCGCGGCTATCGCAGATCGTGACCGGGAAGCCGTGGATGATGTCGAGCTCCGCCTTGCAGAGGTGGGCGGCCGCCACGTGCTCGACGACGCGCCGTAGGCCTTCGTGCGCGATCGTTCGCGAGGCTTCGGAGAAGCTGCGGATCGTGCCCTCGATGAACGCCGTCTCCGGGATGATGTTGTTGGTCGTGCCCGCGCGGATGTGGGCGATGGTGAGCACGGCTGGATCGAACGCCGGCATGCGCCGGGTCATCATCGCCTGCAGCGCCGTGACGATCTCGCAGGCGACGGGAATGGGATCGACCGCGTTGTGCGGCTGCGAGGCATGCCCGCCCTTGCCTGTTACGGTGAGCTCGATCCTGTCAGAGGCGGCAAGCAAGGGCCCCGGACGCCCTGCGAACACGCCGGACTGGACGTTGGGGTTCACGTGCAGCGCGAAGGCGGCGTCGGGGAGGGGGTCGATCAGGCCGTCCTCCAGCATGTAGCGCGCGCCGTGCCAGCCCTCCTCGCCGGGCTGGAACATGAACTGGACCGTGCCCGTCAGCCGCTCACGCTGCGCGCAGAGAGCCTTCGCGGCAGAAGCCAGCATCGCGACATGGGTGTCGTGTCCGCAGGCGTGCATGGCGTTGGTGGTGCGGGAGGCGAAGTCGAGGCCGGTGTCTTCCTGCAGGGGCAGGGCGTCCATGTCGCCGCGCAGCAGCACGGTGCGACCGTTGGCGGGGCCGCGCAGGATGGCGACAAAGCCCGTCGTGGACGGCCCCTCGACGATCTCCAGCGGCAGGCCGGCCAGCGCCTCCTTCGCCTTGGCCGTGGTCAGCGGATTGTGCAGCCCGATCTCGGGCTCGGCATGGATGGCGCGCCGCAGGGCGATCATGTCCGGCAGCAGCGCATCCGCCGCGTCGATCCAGTGGGACAGGGATGCGGGGTGTTTCATCAGTCTCTCCTGTCCGGCGGGTCTACTCGGGCAACAGTCCGCCGCGCGGCGTGTAGTGCACGCCAGCGCCCGGCCCGAGCGGCAGGTCAAGGAACACCCATCCCGCCGTCATCGCAATGCCGAAGACGGCGAAGCACAGCGCGTACGGCAGCATGAGCGCCAGCAGAGACCCGACTCCAAACGTCGGATCCCAGCGGCGGCAGAACACGAGGATCAGCGGGAAGTAGGCCATCAGCGGCGTCATGATGTTGGTGAAGCTGTCCCCCATGCGATAGGCGGCGGTCGTCATCTCCGGCGAGATGCCGAGCAGCATGAACATCGGTACGACCACCGGCGCGAGGGCGCTCCATTTGGCCGAGGCCGAACCAATGAAGAGGTCCAGGAAGGACGAGAAGACCAGCACGCTGACCAGCAGGACCGGCGCGGGCAGGTCGATGGCCTGCAGGATTTCCGCGCCATTGATCGCCGCGATAGGGCCCAGCCGCGACCAGTTGAACATGGCGACGAAGTGGGCGGCAAACAGCGCAAAGACGATGTAGGGCGCCATGGAGCGGATGCCGTCGATCATCCGGTCGATCACGTCCTTTGGCGATTTCACGACACCGGTGGCGACGCCAAAGGCGATGCCGCAGAACAGGAACAGCATCATGAACGCGACGATCAGCGCTGTGTAGAAAGGCTGCAGCTGCGATGGTCCGGTGGCGGTTTCGTCGATCAGCGGCGTATAGCCCGGCCACAGGCACAGCGCTGCGAACAGGGCGACGACCGCGAGGGCGACCACACCGGCCCAGGCCAGTCCGCGCTTCTCAAGCGGCGTCACCTCCGACTTCGCGAGCTCGGCTTTCACACTGTCGTCCGAAGTTCCGCCCCACTTGCCCAGTCTCGGCTCGACCACCCGGTCCGTCACGAACCAGATGATGGGCGTGAACAGCACGACGATCGCAAGAATGAACCACCAGTTGCCCAGCGGGTTCATCACCCAGTCGGGATCGATGATGCGTGCAGCTTCCTGGGTGAAGCCGAACAGCAGCACGTCGATCTGGCCCGGCGTGATGTTGCCGGCATAGCCGCCCGACACCGCCGCGAAGGCCGCCGCCACGCCGACGAGCGGATGGCGCCCGACCGCTGCGTAGAGCAGTCCCGCCAGCGGAATGAACACCACGTAGGCGGCGTCCGAGGCGTGGTGGGAGGTCATGCCGATGATGCAGACCAGCGGCGTCAGGATAACTTTCGGCGCATCGCGCAGGCTGGCGCGGATCAGGGCGCTGAACAGGCCCACGCGCTCCGCCACGCCGGCGCCGAACATCACCAGAAGCACAAGGCCGAGCGGCGCGAAGCCGGTGAGCGTGCGCGGCATTTCGGTGAGCAGGCGCGCGATGTTCACCTCGGAGAACAGCGATTCCGCCCGGTAGGTCAGGACGCCGTTCTCGAGGGTCGAATACTGCGGCGCCGTCTCGCCCGGGTACGCCAGCGAGGCCGACCAACCCAGCGCCGTGCCGATGGCGGACAGGATCATCAGCAGGCCGATCAGCCAGACGAAGATCATGATGGGGTCGGGCAGGAAATTGCCCACTTTCTCGACAAAGCCGAGGAAGCCTCGCTGGCGTTGGATGGCGGACGTATCCTGGGCGGCGTCGCTCATGCGGCGTCTCCTGTTGCGGTCAGACAGGAGACGTTGTTCGCCGACCCTGCGTTCGGCGCGATCATGTCGCTCGCGTAATGCGTCCGCAAGCTCCGTTTCGTCATATCGGCGTGTGGTCTGGACAGGCGCCCAGAGGCTTAAGCGCGGGAGCATTTGGCCGGGCGGCAATAGCGAGCCTGGCCCGATCAACTCGCAAGACCGGAGAGAATACGTCCTCTCAAGCAGGGTTCAGAGTTCAGTCGACAATGAACAGACGCGCGCCTTTGGGCGAACGCGATTGGTGTGGCTCGGCGCCGTCTCCGACGTGGTAGGACATGCCCGGCTTCAGAACAAAGCGGCGGCCGTCGGCGAGTTCGGTCTCAAGTTCGCCCTCCATGCAGAGCAGGATGTGGCCCTTCTCGCACCAGTGGTCCGCAAGATATCCTGGTGTGTACTCAACCATACGGATGCGAATTGGGCCGAAGGTACGTGTGCGCCACAGCGCCTTGCCTGTGGTCCCGGCATGCTCGGTTGGCGTCACGCTGGACCACTCAAGCGTTTCGAACGGCAATGGATCGATATGCATGGCGTTTTCTTCCGACCGGGCTGTTGAGCTGGCGTTGGGCAGAGCGTCTCGGCAAGACCCCGCCCCTGTCTACCGCTAGCTACCCTGAAGCGTGAGCTTGCCGCCGGGCGCCAGACGCGCGGATTTCAGGTGCCCGGCGGCAGCGATATCAGGAAGGAGGATATGGGCGTGGATGTTCCGCCCGGGCGTGACGAAGTGCTTTGCCTGATCGACGTTGGCGAACAGGCCCGTGATGACAGCGCGCTGGTCGCGTGCCTCGAAGTCGCCGCGCTGGGGCAGGGTGTCGAGGCTCCATTCGGCTGCCTCGACCCGGACTTCGATGCGGTAGGCGAGGCGCGCGTCGCCCGGGCATCCCGCATCGCGGGCGGCCTCTGAGATCAGCGCCCCGAGTTCGTCGATGGAGCCAACGGCGCCCATCGTCGTCGGCCGCCGCCAGGAGGATGGCGACACCACCTGCACCATGAAGGCGCCTTCATCGGCGGCAAATCCGGTCCGCGTGCGCCAGCCGTCCGCGCCGTCCGGCCGCGCCAGATAAAGGACGCCGCCCGAAATCGTGATCTCGTCGCTGCGCCCCGCCGTGGCTCCGTATCCGACGCTGTCGCGGCCGAGTTCAACGTCGGCGAAGCGCACATTGGCGGAATAGTCGCCCCGCGCGCCGGCCTCCGGGTTGCTGTGACCCTCGACAGGCGAAAGACAGAAGACTGCCGCACTGGAGGCCGCCCCGCCCGGAGCCGGGGAGGACGAACAGGCAGCCAGAGCCGCGAGGCCTGCGGCCGCTGCTGTCAGAAGGCGTGCGTTCATGATGCGGTCTCCAGAGCCTGTCCCTGACTACCGCACATCGTGACGTTCAGTTTGACGGGGGGCAAGAATGTAGCCACAGGCCGGGCGCCGGCCAGCCTGCGTCTGGCCTCCTGATGTCTCGGTTGTGCGAGCTGGCGGCTGGACTCAGATGCTTCGGGCAGGCGCTTCCGCCGGGCCGTCGCCTTTGCAGATGTTCTCCGAGTCCCAGCCCATGGACACCTGCAGGATCGCCTTTGTCATGACAGCGCTGGATGTCGAGATGACAAGCCACGCCGGCCTTCCACGAAGCGTGACGCAGTAGCTTTCCTGCCGGTTCTTTCCGATCGGGTCATTGAAACCGGGACCGCTGTCCGAGCGCAGCTGGAGCGGTCCCGCCGCAGAGGTCAGGATATCCAGAGCCGCCTGCCGGAATCTGGCCGCATCCGGCACGCCTGTGTTCGACATGGCGCCGACGACCCGGAGATAGCATCCGCCCGTGTCGGTCTCCTGGATCTGGACGTCTCCCGAGCCGTAGAGGCGCGCCGCTCGCTTCCCGTTCAGCTTGCCGCCACGCGCCGTGTTGGCGTCGCGGAGGCGGTCGTAGATCGAACCGCCTTCAACCAGATAAGGCAGGCACCCCGAGACCAGAGCCGCCTCGATGCTCTCGGTGGTGGACGAGAAAGGCTGTGACGTAGGACCGGGCGCTGAAACGCAGCCCGCCAGCAAGACCATCGACGACAGAAGCGCCCAAACACGCATGCCTGATCCCCCATCCGACCGCGGCCAGACTAGCAGGCCGGGTCGAGACGAGGCAACAGCCTGCCGGCCCCTACTTCTTCCCGGCGATGTAGTCGTCCAGCGTGCGACGGGCGATGACCATGGCCTGAACTTCGCCGGCGCCCTCGAAGATGTTGAGGATGCGGGCGTCGCAGAGGACGCGGCTGACCGGGTATTCCAGCGCGAAGCCGTTGCCGCCGTGGATCTGCAGAGCGTTGTCAGCCGCCGCCCAGGCCACGCGCGCAGCCAGCATCTTGGCGAGGCCGGCCTCGAGGTCGCAGCGTTTGCCGTCGTCCTTCTGGCGCGCGGAGAAGTAGGTGAGTTGGCGGACGCCGACGAGTTCGGCGGCCATCATCACCAGCTTGTCCGAGGTGCGCGGGAAGTCGAAGATCTGGCGGCCGAACTGGTTGCGGTCCAGCGAGTACCGGAGGCCCAGTTCGAAGGCGTTGTGGGCCACGCCGATGGCGCGCGCGGCGGTCTGGATGCGGGCGCCCTCGAATGTCGCCATCAGGTGCTTGAAGCCCTGGCCCTCGACTTCGCCCAGCAGGTTGCCGGCGGGAACCTCGAAACCGTCAAAGCCGATTTCGTATTCCTTCATGCCGCGATAGCCGAGCACTTCGATCTCGCCGCCCGTCATGCCGCTGGCGGGGAAGGGGATCTCGTCGGTGCCGCGCTGTTTCTCGCAGAGGAACATCGAGAGGCCGGAGAAGTTGTCCGTGCCCGGAATCGAGCGGGCCAGCACCGTCATCAGGTCGGCGCGGGCCGCGTGGGTGATCCAGGTCTTGTTGCCCGTGATCTTCCAGCTTTCGCCGTCCTTCACGGCGCGCGTGCGCAGGCTGCCGAGGTCGGAGCCGGTGTTCGGTTCGGTGAACACGGCCGTCGGCAGGATCTCGCCTGACGCGATGCCGGGGAGGTATTTCTCCTGTTGCGCGCGGGTGCCGCCGCAGAGCAGCAGCTCGGCTGCGATCTCGGAGCGGGTGCCGAGCGAGCCGACGCCGATATAGGCGCGCGACAGCTCTTCGGAGACGACGCACATCGCGGTCTTGCCGAGGCCGAGGCCGCCGAACTCTTCCGGGATGGTGAGGCCGAAGACGCCCATCTCGCCCATCTGGCGAACGACCTCATCCGGGATCAGTACGTCCTTCATGTGCCATTCGTGGGCATAGGGCTCGACGATCTGCTTGCCGAAGGCGCGGAACTGGTCGCGGATCTGCTCGTAGGTTTCCTCGAGGCCCGTGTATTCCACAGTCGCCTTCTGGCTTTCGAGGAAGTCGCGAATCAGTTCGGCGGCGCGGCCGCGTGCGGCCGGCGTGTTGCCGCCCATCACCAGCGTCGTGATCGCGGGCGTGAACAGCTTCTGCATGACCGACTGGTCGTGCGTCATGTCGATGGGGCGGATGATTTCCAGCTGCGTCATCGGCAGGCCGCCGATCATCTGGGAGAGGTATTCGCCAAACAGGATCTGGGTCAGAAGCTGTTCGATCTCGCCGAACCGGCCCTCCATGGCGATGCGGTCGGCCCAGTTGGCCGTCTCCTTCAGGGTCTCGACATAGGTGAGCACCCAGGCGAGGCCATGGGTCGAACGTTGCTCGGAATCGATCAGCTTGCGGTCAACCTTGCCGCCCGGCGCAACCTTGGCGGCGACAGCTTCCCGCAGCGCGAGAAAATAGGCTTCGGCGTCTACCGCCGCCTGGCGAATTGTCGTCAGCAGATCGCCCGCGATCAGTCCCGAATTCGCAGCGCTCATCGCGTTCATGCCGTCCATGCCTCGACCGTCCTCTGGTTCGCGTCTCAATACCGCCGTTGTGCGGCGCGTCAAAGCCCGTTGCCTCTACGCGCACACGGACTTTCCGGATCGCGACAAGTTGGCTTGTCCCGGAAAGCCGCCGGCGTCACAAAGGCGGAAGAGAGCATGCAAGAAACAGACACGCCTCGGGAGGATATGATGAATAACCAGACCAGCAGGTCTCGCCAGTGGCGGACCGCCGTTTCCGGGCTCGTGCTCGCCGCCTGTCTGGCTCCGGCGGCGCTGGCTCAGGCGGGTCCGGGCTTTGCGGCTCCCAAGACCAGCTGGGGCGCGCCCGACCTGCAGGGCGTCTGGACCAACTCTTCCATCACCAACCTCCAGCGCAACCCCCGCGTCTCGAAGCTGGTGCTGACGCCCGAGGAGGCGGCGACGCTGGAAGGCGCCGACTACTACAACAACCGCACCCGGGAAGACGCCAAGCCGGCTGATCCCAACGACACCAAGCTGCTCGACGGATCGGATTTGCTCTCCGGCGGCGGCTACAATGCCTTCTGGGTCGATCCCGGCACCAAGGTGGCGAACGTGAAGGGCGAGCTGCGCTCGTCCTGGATCGTCGAGCCCGCCAACGGCCGCATCCCCTACCGGCCCGAGAAGATGCCCGCCCGCGAGCGCGCCGCGCAGGCCGCCGCCGCCGCCGCTCCCACGGGCGCCGCGGCCGCCTCCGGGACAGTGCAGGGCCCCGGCGCGGTCGACCGCAATGCGGGCGGCGGCTATGGCAGCTATGACGGCCCCGAGACCCGCCCGATCGGCGAGCGCTGCATCATCGGCTTCGGCAACACCGGCGGGCCGGTGATGAACAACGTGCTCTACAACAACCACTACACCCTGGTGCAGTCGCCGACCCATGTCGTGCTGACGGTCGAGATGGTCAACGACGCGCGGATCATCCCCATTGTGTCGGGTCCTGACGCGGCGATGTTCCAGCCGGACGTCATCAAGCCGTGGCTGGGCGACAGCGTCGGCTGGTACGAGGGCGACACGCTGGTCATCAAGACCCGCAAGGTGAACCCCAAGCAGCGCGGCTACATCTCTGAAACGGGCGAGCTGACCGAGCGGATCTACCGCTGGTCGGACAAGCAGGTGGTGTACGAATTCACCGTCACCGATCCCTCGCTCTACACGCAGCCGTGGAAGGGCGAGCAGGCCTGGAACATCTCGCAGGAGCCGCAGTACGAGTACGCCTGCCATGAGGGGAACTACGCTCTTGGCGGCATTCTCGCCGGCGCCCGCAAGCAGGAGCGGGACGGCAAGCTCGTCGCCAACAACGCGACGGAGGAGTAGCGCCGCGAAAGCAGGCGCCCCGTGGCGGCGATCCGCATTTTGGTCGCCGCCGGTTTGCCTTCAGCGCCTCGCTGTGACGGATTGCCGAAAGGGTAATCGGTCGGACGGGAGGCTCGAAGATGCGTGGCGTCATTTCTGCGGTATGGCTGGCGGCAGGGCTGCTGGCGGTGGCGGCATGCGCGAGCGCGCCTGTGCAGACAGCGGCTGGCCCAGCATTTGACAGCGAGGGACGGTTCATCGTTCCCGCCGGAACGGACAGCTGGCCGACGGTCGGCGTCACGGTCGCCATGCAGTATGAGGGCGACGTCGGTGGCAAGACGCTCAACTCGGTGCGGCTTGATCCCGCGAGCTATGCAGCCTTCGTGAAAACAGGCGAATATCCAGTCGGCGCGATGCTGGAGCTTGAAATCCGCCGCATCCGGACTGACGACGAGCTGGCCCGCGAGGGATCGTTCCAGGGCGCGGTGGCGACGCACTCCATCCATATCAAGGACGAGAAGGCGGGCCCCGGCACGTGGACCTTTTACGGGTATCCGCCGGGACAGACGCTGGGCCAGCCCATTGCCCGCACGGCCAACTGCTATTCCTGCCACGAAGAGCATGGCAAGACGGACACCACCTTCACCCAGTACTATCCGGCCATGATGGAGGCGCGGGCGAAGGCGCCGGCGCACCCCTGAGCCGAAGGCTCGCCTGAGGCGCTGCCTGCCCGGCATCTGTAGAGCCCGTCACCGGCGCCCGGTCAGGTCGGGGTGGTGAGATCGTCCATCAGCGCCGCAACGGTGCGGTGCTTCAGAAGGGGCGCGGCCTGGCCGGCGTACAGCGCGAGGAAATCCGTTCCGCCCTGTTCGGCGCAGGCGCGCCTGAGGGGCGAGGTGAACCAGACCTCGATGGGGAAGGGCGGCAGCGTCCCGGAGCGCGCGTGCGGCTCCAGGGCTTCGATCAGCCGGTTGGGAATGCCGCGTGCGAGCCGGCCCGAATAGGTGCGGGTCAGCACGGTCTGCCTGACGGCGGGGCTGAACAGCATGTCGCGATGCTGGGGCGCGGCGCCGGATTCCTCGCACGCCAGAAACGCCGTGCCGATCTGGGCGGCGGCTGCGCCCAGCGTCAGCGCGGCCTCGACGCCCGCGCGATCCGCGATGCCGCCGGCTGCGATCACCGGCCGCCGGATGCGGTTGGCGACGAGGCGAGTAAGCGTCAGTGTGCCCATCAGGCTGTCTTCGGCGCGATGGAGGAAGGACGGACGATGGCCCGCCGCCTCGAACCCGGTGGTCAGGATCATGTCGACCCCGGCGGCGTCCATCGCTTCGGCCTCGGCCAGCGTGGTGACGGCGCCGATGGTGACGATCCGGCGCCGGCTGCATTCCGCAAGAATGCGCGAGGAGGGCACGCCAAACACGAAGCTGAAGGCCGCTGGCCGGGCCTCCAGCACAGCTTCGACCTGATCCTCGAAGCGGTGGAAGAAGCGCTCTGGCGGCGCCGGGCGGTCGAGCCCGTATTCGCGATAGAACGGCTCGAAGATGCGCCAGGCCGCGTCGAACTGGTCGGGCGAGAGCGCGTCACCGCCGGGGTCATGGTCCGACGCCCACAGGTTCAGCGCAAAGGCGCCGCCGGTCAGGCTGCGAATGGTGCGGGCGATCTCGCCGATCTCGTCCGGGGAATTGGTGTAGGCGCCATACGATCCCAGCCCGCCGCGATTTGTCACCGCCGCCACGAGTGCGGGCGTGGATATGCCTCCGCCGAACGGCCCCTGGATGACGGGGTGGCTGATCTCCAGCCGGCGTGTCGCCTCTGTTCCCGCTTCCATGGCCGTTCCCTCGTGGTTGCGGGCCCGTGCCCCTGCCTCACCAAGTAGGGTATCGAGTCACCCTTGGAAACCAGATGGCGGGATGTTCCTGCGAGTTGCTGATTTCCAGCCGTTGACCCGAGGGCCCCGAGGCAATGATACAGCGCATGCGCAAGAGCACGGTGCGCCCGCCCGAGAAGCTGTGCCCGATCGGAACCTGCATGCTGGTGCTGGGCGGCGCGTGGACGCCGAACTCATCTGGTATCTGTCGGAAGGCCACCGCCGCTGCAGCGAGCTGAAGGCGGACATGACGCCGATCTCGGCCAGGGTGCTGTCATCCCACCTGAAGGAGCTGAATCTGAAAGGCGTCATCAACCGCAGCGTGCTCGATACGTCGCCGCCATCGGTGGAGTATGCGCTGACCGGGCAGGGCGGCGGACTCGTGCCCGCAATCCGCGCCATTGCCCGTATGGGCTACAAGCTGAAGCATCAGGGGGGCGGGCGACCTGACAGGACTTGAGTGGACTGAAGCTGTCAGGCGGCAGTCCGCTTGAGGAGGCGGTCGATGGAGACCCTAAGCTCGTCGGACGTGCCGCGGAGCCGTTCGGCAGCCTGGCGTGAGCCGCTTGCCACACGGTTCGTCTCGGCGGAGACACGTGCAACCTCCGAGATGCCGTCGGCGACTTCGCGTACGCGCGCCAGGGTCTGGCTCGCCTCCTCGCTGATTGCAATTGTCGCTTCGGACTGCTCTGTGACGGCGGCGGCAATACCATCTGCGGCGCTGTCGGACGTGGTCGACGCCTTCAGGATCTCGACGACTGCGCTTGAAGCGTCCCGCGCCGCCGATCCTATTCTGGCGGCCTCGTCGTCGATCTCGCTGACTGCGCGCTTGGTTTGTTCCGACAGGGCTTTCACCTCGCTGGCGACAACTGAGAAGCCACGACCGGCATCCCCCGCTCTTGCCGCCTCGATCGCGGCGTTTAGCGCAAGGAGGTTGGTTTTCTCGGCGATCGATCTGATCAGTTCCGCCACACGGCCGATCTCGCCGGCCGCGTCCCGAAGCGCCGACATTTTCTCTCCTGCGGCTGTCGATTGACTGCGGACGCCCCTACTGGCTTCCGAGGCTTCGCGCGTGCGGGCCTGAATCTCTGAGATCGATGCAGTCAGCTGGCTTGTCGCGGCGGCCAGAGACTGCACATTGCCTGCCGCCCGTCCGCTATCGTCAAGCACGTGGCGCGTCCGTGCGGATGCATCTGCCGCCACGCCCTCAAGACGCCGGGAGTCGACGTCCATACGTTCGATGTCGGCGATGAAAGCCGCCATGGCGGTTTCTGTCTCAAGACGGAACTCGGCCAGGCCCTGTTCAAGGTCGGCCTGACGTTCGGCGGCGAGCCTTGCGGCATCACGGTTTTCGGCCTCGAGCCGCCGACGGAGGCTTTCCGCGTCGCGATATCCTGCGGCGGATGCGGCGAGGTCGCCCAGCTCGTCACGGCTCGCAATTCGT
Organism: uncultured Rhizobium sp.; assembly: GCA_964407665.1. GTDB lineage: Bacteria > Pseudomonadota > Alphaproteobacteria > Caulobacterales > Hyphomonadaceae > CAYOWK01. Next base: position 28,949 of record CAYOWK010000040.1, read on the forward strand.
GGAATCACCACGTCGGTGGAGCCAGCCGCGACTGCCTTCATGGCGTCCGCGATGTCCCGGACCGGATCCGTAATCGAGCGTGCGATCCGCATGGTCAGGAACAGGGATAGTCCGATACCTGTCAACGCCAGGATGGCGAGGATCGCCAGCGTAGCTCGTCTCTCCGCGTCGAGCCTGCGCGCCTGCAGCTGGCGGGTCGCGGACAGCTCTGCCGCCATGGAGTTCAGCTCTTCGATCCGGGCCTCATCCTCCAGCCGCATCCTCTCGACAAGCTGGTCAATGGCGGCTTGTTCCTCCGTCCAGTTTCTGAACGCGGCTTGATAGGCATCGACCTTGCGGAGCACGAGTGTGCGGCTCGCGGCGTCTAGCCCGGAAGCGTCGATGACATCGCGCAAGGTGCGGATGCTCCCCTCGAACTTCTCAAGGTAGCGCGCTTCGCCGCGCAGCATGAAGTCCTTCTCATGACGACGGAGGGTCAGCATCTCATTGCGCATGCGGAGCATGGTTGAATTGGTGGCGCGAATGCTGCCGCCCTCCGCGATCGCGCTCTCAATCCAGTGGATGGCCGCGCGAAGCTCGCCCGTTAGTCCGGAGTCCTGGTTCAGGCCGAGACGGATCGATCGTTTCAGCAGGCTGTCGATCTCGTCCTTCCGCGCCAGCATGTCGGCGGCGACGTTTTCAGCGCGCGACTTCATGCCCCTCGACAGAAGATGGTCGAACAGGTCGAAAGCGGCAGGGGTGGAGTTCGCAGTCTCGCGGGCGGGGGAGAGAATTGCCGGGTCTTTCTCCTTGAGGAACCGTTCTGCGGCTTGAGCAATGTCGAGCTGTGAGGCTCGAAGCATCTCCAGGCCCAGCTGCGATTGCGCTAGATCGGCGCTCTCCCGGCCTGTCTGGTGCATGCGGATCTGGCCGACCACGCCAGCGGCGGCAAACAGCCCGAAGCCTCCCCCGACGACAACCAGCAAAGCCCAAAATCGCTGTGTAACTGTCAGCGCTTGGAAGTTGAACATTACGGGCCCCCCCCGGCAGTGCTACGTGCGGGTGCAAGCTCCGTCGAGAAGGTTACGGAACGCCTAAAAATTACCCACTTAAAGAAATGCCTGATTAATTGTTAGGCGCATATAGTCGCGCAGCCTGGGCGACGAGGTAAGAGAACTGTGAAATGGCGGCATTATATGCAGCCGTTACCGTCCCTCGCGCCCCTTTTTTGATCGTTCACTAGCAGACAGCACCGAGAATCCACGCTTTGACAGCGGAATAAGCGACCAGGAGTGGCCTGGCTTCAGTGTCCACGTCTGGGGTGCTGTATCAGGTCGGACGGATCCGGACCTTGGATTGTAGGAGGCGGAGGTCTCAGCTCAGTCCCATCTGCGTCCGGAACTGGCGGCGCAGCAGGTCGATGGGCGCGAAGCCTGCTTCAGCGCGATAGTGCCAGAAGGTCCAGCCATTGCAGGCCGGGGCGTTCTGGACATAGGCGCCCATGCGGTGGATCGAGCCGGCCTGATCGCCATTCGCGAGCGAGCCATCGGCGCGGATCCGCGCCACATGGCGGTTCTGCGGGCAGTACAGCCGGTCGCCTGGGCGCAGCAGGCCATGCTCGACCAGCGCCGAGAACGGAATGCGCGGCTCGGCCTTCTTGCTGGTGACGACGGCCAGGTCTTCGCTGGCGGCGGTGCGCACATTGTCGATGCGGGCCTGCGCGACGGCGGCGTAGTCCGGGTCGCGCTCGAGGCCGATGAAATGACGGCCCAGCAGCTTCGCAACGGCGCCGGTCGTGCCCGTGCCGAAGAACGGGTCCAGCACCACTTCGCCCGGATGCGTCGTGCCGACGATGATCCGGTGCAGCAGCGCTTCGGGCTTCTGCGTCGGGTGCGCCTTGCGGCCTTCGGAATCCTTCAGGCGTTCGCCGCCCGAGCAGATCGGGAAGGTCCACCAGTCGGAGCGCATCTGCAGGTCTTCATTGCCGGCCTTCAGCGCGTCGTAGTTGAAGGTGTAGCGCTTCTGCTCCTTCGAGCGCGTCGCCCAGATCAGCGTCTCGTGGGCGTTGGCCAGACGCGTGCCCTTGAAGTTCGGCATCGGGTTGGACTTGTTCCACACCACATCGTTGAGGATCCAGAAGCCGAGGTCCTGAATGGCGGCGCCGACGCGGAAGATGTTGTGGTAGCTGCCGATGACCCAGATGGCGCCGTCCGGCTTCAGCACACGGCGCGCAGCGCGCAGCCAGTCGCGGGTGAACTGGTCGTAGACGGCGAATGAGTCGAACTTGTCCCAGTCATTGTCGACTGCGTCGACGTGCGAGTTGTCGGGACGCACGAGGTCGCCGCCGAGCTGCAGGTTGTAGGGCGGGTCTGCAAAGACGAGATCGACCGAGGCTTCCGGCAGGCTGTTCATCAGCGCAATGCAGTCGCCCAGCAGGATGCGATCCAGCGGCAGGCTGCCGCGAACGGCTTTCGCCGCTTCGCCCCTGGCCGCAGACGTCTTCTGACCGCGCTCGATCGTTTTGATCGCCATGACACATCTCACGCTACGCCGGACAATCCGGAACCGAGAAACGAGAATCGGTGAATCGCGCGAAAAAAGTCTTAAGTTACAGGTTAATAGGTCGGTAATCTTCCCTAACGGGTTATGGGAAGATGACGTCGGCCCGACGACTGCGCCTCGTTCGGCGGGCTGGCGCCGGCCCGATAGCTCTGCAATCCTCAGACCCGGAAGCTGAGCTGCGGAGGGCACAACCATGGAAGACCTGGCCATCTGGATCGCGCTCGGCGCCGTCTTCATAAGCCTCATCCCTGTTTCCCTCGGAGTTGCTGTCGCAAGGAAGAACGCAAAGAAGAAAGAGCCGGGCGACGATGCGCCCTGAGGCAAGGGCAGGCCGCCCATCTCACTCGCCCTCCGGACCGAACAGGGACAGCTGCGTGTTCGGCCGTTCATCGACGGGCGGGCGGAACAGGTCCGTGCGAAGCGGATCGCGCCGGGACGTCAGTCCCAGCCGTTTCGTGGCCGCCTTGAACCGCTTGGCGATCAATTCTGCGTAGGGCCCTTCGCCGCGCTGGCGCACGCCGAAATCCGACCGGTAGTCGCGTCCGCCATGCATGGCGCGGACATGGTCCATCACCCGCTTTGCCCGGTCGGGATAGTGAACCTGCAGCCACTCCTGGAACAGGCCGGCGATCTCCAGCGGCAGGCGCAGCATCACCCAGGCGGCTGATGTCGCGCCCGCCTCTGCGCCCGCCTCCAGCAGGGCTTCCAGTTCGGCGTCATTCAGCGCCGGGATCATCGGGGCGGGAATGACCGTCACCGGCACGCCGCTGGAGGCGAGGGCGCGGATGGCCTCGACCCTGCGCGCTGGCGTAGACGCGCGCGGCTCCATTGTTCGCGCGAGCTTTCGGTCCAGCGTGGTCAGCGAGATGGCGACCCGCACGAGGCCCTTCTCCGCCATCGGCGCCAGCAGGTCGAGGTCGCGCAGGATCAGCGCCGACTTGGTGATCAGCATCACCGGGTGGTTCGTTTCGCTGAGCACCTCAAGGATCGTGCGGGCGATCTTCAGCTCGCGTTCGATGGGCTGGTAGATGTCGGTGTCGCCCGCGAACTGGATCGGCGCGGGCTTGTAGGTCTTCTTGGCCAGCTCGCGCCGCAGGACCGCGGCGGCGTTCGGCTTGATGAAGATCTTCGTCTCGAAATCGAGGCCCGCCGACAGGCCGCGAAAGGCGTGGTTGGGCCGCGCAAAGCAGTAGATGCAGCCATGCTCGCAGCCCTTGTACGGGTTGATCGTGCGGTCGAAGTGGAGGTCGGGCGAGGTGTTGAAGGTGATCACGGATTTCGGCCGCTCGACGATGGTCTCGGTCCGGATCGTCGAAAGGGGCTCGTCGCTCTCCCAGCCATCGTCAAAGACCTGGGCGTACTGCCGCTCGAACCGCCCGGTCGCGTTCGACACCGCGCCGCGACCCCGGGCGGCGAGCCGGAGCTCGCCCCAGTCGGCGTCCACCGATCGCGTCTTCCAGTCCGGATCCTGCGGCATGGCCCCTCCCGTTGAAGAGACATACCCGCAGGAGAAGAACAAATAAAGAACAAAACCGAATCGGATGCTGTTTTGCTGGGGAAAACCTCGCCCTGTGCAGTGCTCGGTTTCTGGGCGCCCTTCAGGTCCCATGCACTCGCGAAGCAAATTCTTAAGGCTCGGGTCACCAGGATCGCTAGGCTTGAGGTATCGGGAATCACGCCCGCTGAACCGGGTCCTGATTGCCGTTCACAGGCGGCCGCGCGTCGGCTGCTGCAGCGGGAAGGGGCCGGGTATGACCAGCGAATTCTCTTGGTGGCGTGGCGCTTCGGGTGCGTGGTGGCTGCACACGCCTATGCCGGTCAGCGCCGGTTTCCACATCGAACGTCCGGCCACCTTCGTCCTCTCCCGCCCGGGCGAGAACGGAGCGCACACCGCCATCTTCGCTGGCGCCGTAGACAGCCTTGCCGACGGCATGGTCCGGCTGCACCGCCACAGCGTCCTCGATGAAGCATGGGGTCTGGGCGCCGAATGGATCCACGTCCACCTTGTCAGCTGGACCAGCGAACAGCGCCGACACGTGGTCGACGACATCATCCGCTGGCACCACCCGGCCCTCAATCTGCGCCCGCTGGCGGCAGACCGCCTCTGGCAGGAACGCAGGGCGGATTAGGGGCGCGTCGAGCGACTGGTTTCATGCTGCAGGTATCGCGGCGCGACGACGCCGGAGACCGACGCTCCCATGAACGCGTTACGCGCAGCCTCCAATGTCTCCCATATCCTCAGGTCGCCTACCGATGGCGTCGTGACGGCCTCACCGTGGTCGAGCCCGGCGAGAGCCGCGTCCACCAGGTCCTCTGCTGTCAGGAACGCGTTATCCGGGAAAACCGTGTCGCTCAGGCCCTGCGATGAAAAGAACTCCGTGCGGATCGGTCCCGGCATTACGACCTGCATCCGAATGCCAGTGCCGGCATACTCCATCTGCAGGGAACGGGTGAAGTTCAGAACGTATGCCTTGGAGCCGCTGTAAACGGCGCCGTTCGGAGATGGCGCATACGCCATCACCGACGCGATATTCACAAGTGTGCCGGCGCCTTGCTTCCGGAAGCTGGCAAGCGCCGCATGAGACAGCCGCGTTAGGGCCACCACGTTCAGCCGGATCGTTCGTTCAAGCTGGGCAGGTGTCGCCGCAGCTACGGGGCCGAGGCCGCCTGCGCCAGCGTTGTTGACCAGCATGGATATCGGCTCCACGGCCATGCGCGCTTCGAGAGCTTCGGTCTGGGCGGCGCTCTCAAGGTCGACCGGCAGCACTTGAACGTCTGTGCCGTAGCTGGCGCGCAGACGTGTCGCGAGCGCCTCGAGGCGGTCCGCGCGCCGGGCGACCAGCAGGAGCGGGAGGCCGCGGGCTGCGAGACGGTCAGCGTAGACCGCTCCGATCCCCGAGGAGGCTCCAGTTACGATGGCGCGGAACGGGTGGGCAATGGCTGACATCGTCGACTATCCCTGGCTGCGGATCAGGCGTGGGTACGTTCGGAGGCGCGGTTTTCTTCCATCCACCGTTTCTCGTCTTCGGTTCCCTCGCGGGGCGGGAAGTAGCCTTGGATCGTCCAGAGATCGAACGGTGTTTCGTCGATATGAAGCTCCCAGTCGAAGGACCGGCTGGCGATCCATGGCTCCAGCAGCTTGTTGATGCGCCTGAAAAAGCCGGTCCGCACTTCGTCAGAGTTAAACGTGCGCGCGATGTGATCGACCGAGATCCGCACGAAGCCTGGGTGCGGTTCGCCTCCAATGTAGATCGAATCCTCGGCGACCTCCTGAAAGACCACGCCGACGTAGAATTTCGGCATCACGCGACCGTAGAGGCCGGTCAGCGCCTGCGCGATGCCTCTTTTGTCTTCGGGCGTGTAGGCGCCAACCGGGTGATAGATTTTCCAGAGCGGCATGGGTCCCTCAGCGTTGTGTCGAGCGAACCATATGATGATCATAATATAAAAAAGTCAGCCGCTTTCGCCTCGGCTGTATGTTTAGCCCGGCTAAACGATCGTGATCCGGTTTGAAATCAGAGCGCCCCGCTGCGCTTCACGCCCAGCTCGTCGCACAGCGCGGCGATGGCCAGCATGTCGGCCCAGGCCTTGGCCTTGTCCTGCGGGCGGCGCAGCAGATAGCTGGGGTGCAGCATCGGGATGCAGGGCACCGGGGGCAGGCTCTCGCGGGCCAGCGTGAAGCGTTTCCCGCGGATCTTCATGATGCCGTCTTCCGTGCCCAGCAGGGCCTGGGCGGCGAATCGCCCGGCGGTCAGGATCAGGCGCGGCTTCACCAGCTCGATCTGGCGGGTCAGGAACGGCGCGCAGATCTCGATCTCTTCGGGTTCCGGGTTCCGGTTCTTGGGCGGGCGCCAGAAGATCAGGTTGGTGATGTAGAGGTTGGTCTGCCGCGACACGCCGATGGCCGCCAGCATCCGGTCCTGCAGCTTTCCCGAGCGCCCCACAAAGGGCAGGCCCTGCAGGTCCTCTTCTTCCCCCGGCGCCTCCCCGATCAGCATCACCGGACCCGCCGGCACGCCGTCATAGACCACGGTCGTCCGGGCCGCCTCATGCAGCGGACAGCCCTTGAAAGCCTCGATAACCCCCTTGAGCGCAGCGACACTCGTCGCCCCCGCGGCCAGGTCCCGGGCCTGGGCGGAGGGGTTTTTCTGCAGCACCCGGGGCGCCGGGCGGGGCCGGGCCCGCGCCGCTTCCTGCTCCACGGGCAGGGGATTGGATCTCGCCGGAGCCGCCTGGGCTTGCGCCGGATTCGCCTGCAGCAGCGACATCAGCGCCCGGGCTTCATCGGCTTCCAGCGTGCCCGCATCGGCCCAGAAGCCGATCAGGGCGCGCAGGGCCGGGCCGTCCGGGGCCAGATTGTCGGGCGAATGCGTCATCCTGCCTTTCAGATCAACTTGTTGCAAACGCCTGCCGTGCGTTAAGTAGCGCCCTGACAGACACAATTCACCCCGCGGGGGCCGCGGGCTTCTGGAGAGCATGATGGCATCGGACGCGGTTGAACGGGAGTCCATGGATTTCGACGTGGTGATTGTCGGCGCAGGTCCGGCAGGCCTGTCGGCCGCCATCCGGATCAAGCAGCTGGCCGCCGCCTCCGGGCAGGACGTCTCGGTCGTGGTGCTGGAAAAGGGCTCCGAAGTCGGCGCGCACATCCTCTCCGGCGCGGTGATCGACCCCAAGGCGATCAACGAGCTGTTCCCCGACTGGAAAGAGCTGGGCTGCCCGCTCGAAACCCCGGTTACGGAAGACAAGTTTCTGGTTCTCGGCCCAGAAGGCTCGATCTCGGTTCCCGTCTTCCCGATGCCGCCGGCCCTCAAGAACCACGGCATGTACATCGCCTCGCTGGGCAATGTCTGCCGCTGGCTGGCGCAGCAGGCCGAGGCCCTCGGCGTCGAGATCTACCCCGGCTTCTCCTGCTCGGACCTCACCTACCGCGAGGACGGCTCGGTCAAGGGCGTGATCGCCGGCGTAATGGGCATCGAGAAAACCGGCGAGCCCGGCCCGGACTACCAGCCCGGCATGGAGCTGAACGGCAAGTACGTGCTGATCGGCGAGGGCGTGCGCGGTTCGCTCGCCAAGCGCCTGATCCGCGAATTCAAGCTCGACGCCGGCAAGGAGCCGCAGAAGTTCGGCATCGGTATCAAGGAGCTCTGGCAGGTGCCCCCGGCCCAGCACAAGCCGGGCTATGTGCAGCACTCCTTCGGCTGGCCGCTGTCCAACGACACCGGCGGCGGCTCCTTCCTCTATCACTTCGGCGACAACTACGTGGCCATCGGCTTCGTGGTGCACCTCAACTA
>CAYOWK010000041.1:0-36235 GCA_964407665.1 uncultured Rhizobium sp.
GCGTTCAGCCATTGTGGGTCAGGTTTCTTGGCCCGGCCGTTCGGCCCGAATGCCCCGGCCGCGAACAGTACTGCCTCCGCCGGCTTCTCCCGGTCCATCCGCACGCGCCTGGAGCACACGTGCAGGGCGACACGATCCACAGCGATGGGCGAGGTCAGCGCCGCATCGGCGATGGGTTCGTTCACCAGCAGGTTCGGCGCCTCGACACCGCCCAGCACGATGCGGAATGCGTCGGTCATGCAGTCATAGCGGGACAGCTCCTTGCAGATGTCCTCGCGCGGTATGTCGAGGTTTGCGGACAGGTCGCGCAGGTAGCGCTCGCCGTCCTTGAACTTCACGCGCGGATCCACCGACGCGACTGGAGCTGCATCATTCGCAGCGAACTGCGGAGGGGCCGGCTCCGGCGCAGTGGTGCAGGCGGCGCCGAGGGCGGCGATAGCCGCAAGTCCTGAGATCATCCGTCTGGTCATCATGCCCTCCTACGGCCGGCCATAGGCGTTGGTCAGCACAAGATCGTGCAGCATTTTCTCGACACGGTAGTTGTAGGTCGTCGGCGACTTCAGACCGCGCCACAGGCGTGTGAACTCCGCCTGGTCGTTCACGTCCGGCTCGCGCCCGACGAGGACCTTCCAGTAGTCGCCGGTGACCTTGATGGCGAAGGCGTCGCTGTTTGCAGCCACTTTGCCCCATTCCAGCAGGTCCGCGACTTCCTGTCCGAGGATCATCCCGCTGGGCGGGGCCTCCGCAACGCGCGGACCGTCGACCCGGATGTAGTCCTTCAGCCGGTTGTCGTTGTACGAGTAGCCGCCGCTGATGCCGTTGTAGCGCGTGAACGGGTAGGACAGGGGGTCGAGCGTCGCGTGGCAGACGGCGCACTCAGGGGCGCTGACGCCTTTGACGTCATAGTCCTTGGGTTCGTGAGGAACAGTGTTCAGCCCCTGCATCTTTGCGATGTCGAAGCCCAGATAGGACCGGTAGGCCTGAGCCGCCGTGGTGCGCGGGATCGACGTGAACATCGTGTTCACGGCGCCGAACCAGCGGGTCGAGATCATGCCGACGCGCTTGTCCTTAGGGACCGGCTGCATCGTGCCGCGCGGGCGCTTCGCCAGCTCTTCCTCGCTGATCTGTTCCAGTTTCGCCGGGCCCGTCCGCTTGACGAAGTACTGCGCCAGCAACAGGTCGCGAACGTCGTGGTCGTCGCTGTTGGCCCAGGTGAACAGATTGTAGTCGTCGTCGTAATCCCCCAGCGGGACCGGGCCGGGGTCCTCGCCCGACTTCACCGCGTGGGCGGGCCGGATCTTGGCGTTGGCGATGTTCCAGACCACGCCATCCTTGCCGAGCCAGTAGGGCGAATCGAGACACGTATCGAGCGCCGCGCTGATGCGCGCGAGCTTCGTCTTCTCGTCCGTGATCGTGCGGAAGCCGTCCATGTCGGCGCGCGTCGGCGAGCGCCCGCAGAAGTCCATATGGACCTTCCGGAATGCATAGGCCGCGTCGTACGTGCATACGTTCCACTTCGCGCCAGACGCCCGCGAGGCGTCGTCTGCGGCGCAGGCCAGCGCTTTTGGAACGCTGTTGGCGTCGGCCGTCTGGGTGCCAGCCATGATCTCGACCATGTTGGAGAAGCCATCCGTATCTGCGTCGAGATCCTCGACAGCCTTCAGCGCGGCCGGCAGGCTCTTCAGGAAGGTCTCGTCGCTCAGCGGGCGCGGAGCTCCGGGCGCAATCCTCTCGGACAGCTGCATGCCGAAGGCGTTCCGGGCCGGCGGCGTGGTGTGGCAGGTCGCACATTCAGCGAACCCGGTGTTGCAGGCCTTGGCGTCCGGGTAGGTATGGCAGAAAGCCATCGGAGCAGGCGGCTTGGCGGATGCCTGCTGGTTCAATGGCGCGCCGGGGGCGAGGGCCACAGCGCCAACGGCTGCGGCGGAGACGCCAAGCGCCAGGAGGGCGCGGGCGCGAGTGCGGATCCGGTTCATGCCAGCCAGCCTTCCGTTGGAGTTGTCCACTTCATGGTGACTCGATCCTCCTGTGGTCTCTTCTCGCCGGGATCGTATTTTCTGAGGCGCCGAACCCGCGCTCGATCCTGGCCCGGCCGTAAAGACCCTACGGAGACACGGGAATAGCTGCGGGGCTTGATCCAGGTCAGATGTCGAGATCGAGTTTCCGTGAACAGACGGTGAGCGATCCGCAGCACGAACGGCCGGCAAGCGACCCTCAGCCGCCGTTGAAGAAGCTCATCAGGTTGTTGATCTATCTGGCGCCGGCGCCGCCCCGGCTTGAAGTCTGCCGTGCCGGTGACTTCGGGAACCGGCCAGTCGCGATCTTCAAGCGCACCGATCCAGCGCGCTCCAGCACGCTCCAGCACGCTCCAGCACGCTCCAGCACGCTGCTGAGGGCGAAGGATGTCTCGATCAGCGCAATCTGGCCGCTGCCAGACCTCAAGCCGTTCCTTCGAACGTTCATGCAGCGCGGGCCGCACCGAACGATCTCGACACGGGCTGTCTCCGTGCACCACAGGCGGATCCGTCCGCACAGAGGGAGGCCGCGGCCATCGAAGACGACCCATGCGCCTGCATCGCCCGCCTGCCGGTCGTGACGGCCCACCCCCGCGAGACGATTGGGGTGGGTCCGTCATCGGCTCCGCAGGGTCAGAAGCGCTTGCGCACGTCGATGTAGACCTGCCGGCCGCGGATATTGTGATAGCCGGCGTCGTAGCCGTTGGTCTCGTCGGCCAGCGGCGGATCCTCATCGAACACGTTGTTGGAGCCAAGGCGCAGGCGGAGTCCGTCGAGCGGGCCGGAGCTATCGACATCGTACTGAAGGTACACGTTCGAACTCATCCACTCTTCGACGATGAAGGGATTGCCGTTGGGGTCCAGTCCGACGCCCGTGTCGATGAATTCGCCGGTGTATTCGGTGCGGAAGCCCGCGCCGAAGCCGCTGTCGTGGCGCCAGGTGAGGTTGACGCCCCAGCGCCATTCGGGTTGGCCATCCTGCAGGATGATGCTGCCCTCCTGCGACACCGCGATCTCGTCGGCGATCACGCCGGCGTCGACCGCATCGCGAATCTTTTGGGAGTCCGGCGACAGGCCGATGAAGTACTTCTCCAGCTTCGTTGCATTGAGGCGCAGGCCGAAGTCACCGACCGGGGTGTTGTCCAGATCGTAATAGAGCGCGAAGTCGATACCCTCGACGTCGATGGTTTCATTGTTGTCATAGGTATCGCGGATGAACAGGATTTCGCCCGCCGGATCGATGCCAGTCCCGGCGAAAAACGCGATCTGGTCCGCGTTTGCGGTGTCCCGCACAACGTTGGGGTTGGAGGAGCCCTGCACCCGCAGGAGATAGTCGAGGTTGACGTGGTTCTCCGCGCCAAACACGCCGACAACGTTCTCGCGGCGGATGTCCCAGTAATCGACCGTGACGGTCAGCGGGTTGAGGAAACTCATGAAGCCGCTGAGCCCGCGCGGCTCGAACACGACGCCATAGGTTACGTTGGTGTCGTCCTCCGGACCGATGTCCTCGGCGACCGCGCGGCGCTCGGTCCGGCCTTCCGTGTAACCCGTGCAGGCCGCAAAGTTGGCGAATGTGCGATTGCGGACGCCAGCCTCGCAGAAGAGGGAGTCCTCACGGCTGTTCGAGCGGTCCACGCCTTCATTGATCACGATGAGGTTGGGGGCGCGGAAGCCCTCCGACCAGGCGCCGCGGACCTTCACGAAGTCGAACGGTTTCCAGGCCCCCGCGATACGCGGCTTCACGCCGCTGCTGCCGAAGTCCGAATAGTCCTCGATGCGGGCGGCCACCTGGAAGTCCAGCGTGTTCACCAGCGGGATGTTCATCTCCGGGCTCACGACCGGGATCGAAAACTCGGTGAAGGCGGCGTAGACGTTGCGCGAGCCGCTCGAGTCCGGCGTCGGGCTGGTGCCGTAGACGTCGGTCTGGCTGACTTCCCGCGTGACTGCGTCGGTGAAGGTGATGGTGCCGTCCAGGCGCGGATCGCGGTCTTCGCTGTAGCCCTCATAACGGGCCTCCACGCCGACGGCGAAACCAACATCGCCGCCCGGCAGGGAGAACAGGTCGTTCTTGGTCAGCTTGTAGTCGACCAGCGCGAGGTCGGTCTCGCTCTTGCGATACACGTCGATGAGGAACGGCGCGATGAGGTTCGCTGGGTTGGGCGTGCCGTCGCGGAGGGACGGGTTCGTCTGGTCGCCGCCGTTGAACAGGTTGTAGACGTTCGGCGTCTCGTTGAAGAGCGCCTGCTGGAAAAGGGTGCGGGAGACCGAGTTGTTCTCGACGTCCTCGGCGCTGGCCACGTTGTACAGGATGGCGCTGTCCCAGTTCCAGCCCGACGAGCCCAACTCGCCGCGTGCGCCGACGAGGGCGCGGATCTGTTCGTTGCGGACGTCGATGTCCCGGAAGCCGACATCGTCAAAGCGGTAGCGACCGGCGTCCGTGAAAACGGGCAGACCGGAAGCGGGCACGTTGGTGAGACCGGGCAGGCGGTTGGGGTTCGTCCGGCCGTCAGCGAAGGTAATCGGACCGAACGGGTTCCAGTAGTAGTTCGCCGGGATGGAGATCTCCGTCGCGCCGATTCCGTTGCGCGGTTCGTTGGTGGATTGCGTGTTGGCCAGATAGTAGCCGAGCTCGCCATACAGGCGGACGCCGTTGTCGAAATCATGATTCAGGAAGGCGAAGGCGTTGAAGCGCTCGCGGTCGGAGACGATCGAGCGTTCGGTAGCGCCGTCGTACCGAAGCGCTGCGTCCTGCGTGCCATCGTCAATGCAGAGACCCGGCACGGACAATTGCGTCGCAGTCCCGCCCAGGCACCCCGGCAGGGTGGACGGCTGGAAGTGGAAGACGCCCGCCGTGCTCGTAAGGGCGGTGCCATTCTGCCGGACCCTTCCGGCGGTTGTGGTTCTCAGCGACCACTGGCCCCAGACGGATTGTGTCGCCCGGTTGTCGAACGAGTCGTCGCCCTGGAACGACGTTCCGACGAGGAACGGCCGAAGGTCCTCGCTGCGCGCCAGATCGACCTCCTTGGACATAAGGCCATTGCGCAGCGAATACTCCGCCGAGAAGGTGATGTTGGTGCGCTTGTCGTTGAAGTTGCGGCCCGCCTTCAGGGTGAGCGTCTGCTCGTTGAGGCCGTTGCCAGTCGCTTCGAGGTGCCGGGCGCTGACGTCGAGACCGTCATAGTCGTCGTCGAGAATGGTGTTGAAGACGCCGGCGACCGCATCCGATCCATAGATGGCCGATGCGCCGTCATTCAGGACTTCCACCCGTGCGATGCCCGACACGGGCAGGGCGTTCACGTTGACCGTCGTGACCGGCGTCGACAGTTCCGCCTGCGTCGAGGGGTGGTTCACGAACCGGCGGCCGTTGAGCAGGACCAGCGAGCCGCTCGATCCAATGGAGCGCAGGTTGATCGAGGCGACGTCGCCGCGTGCGTCGTTGGATGTTGTGTTGTTGTCGTTCCGGAACGCAACGGATCCCTGGCCCGGTAGCGAGCGGATCAGATCCTCTCCATCGACCCCGCCGATGGCTGCAATGTCTTCTTCGCTGACGACCGTGACAGGCAGCGCCTCGTTGATCCGCGCCCCCTGGATGTTCGTGCCGGTGACGATGATGACCTCGGGCGGTGCGGCGGCCTGCGAGGCTTCCTGCGCCATGGCCGGAGCGGTCGCCACGGCCAGGACCGGCGCGGCGGACAGCATCAGGAGGTTCTTGAGGTTTTTCATTTTTATTGTCTCCGCCCTGTTGAAACCCGCAGCGCTGATCGCGGTCGGGGCATTATTCTGCTGGAAGAGCGTTGCAGCTATCCTGTGGATGCGACCGAACTCACTCAACAAGTGAAACGGCGCTTACAGCGAAAGCTGACCAATAGACGCCCGCCCTTATAGCCAAAAATCTAAGTTAGAATTCCCGGCCCTTGTCCACCTCAAACTACCCCCGCTCCCTTCTTCATGAAGGGAGTGTGACCAGCTTGCGTCACTGTTTGCGCGGGGGCGTTTCATTGCCCCAAGGAAAGCCCGGTCTGTCCGGCTACGGCCTCGCCGCTGCGCCAGTTTTTGTCCGTCGCGCGGCCTCGATTGAGGCGACCGTCCGGTCGACCTGTTCAGCCGCCAGCCCGAGATAGGTTGTCGGATCGAGCAGCCGGTCCAGATCGTCCTTGAGCAGCGGGCTGATCACGGGGTCGGCCAGGAGCGCATCCCGGAACGTGCCGCCGCCCTCCGTCGTAGCCGCCGTCGCAAGGCGGATGTGCTCCTCGGCAAGCTCGCGACCGATGTCCTCGGACAGGTGAAGCACGATCCGCTGCGACATGATGAGGCCGCCGGTGCGGTCGAGATTGGCCCGCATCTGCGCCTTGCGGACATCGAGGCGCCCGAGGAGGTCGGCCGTATCGGACAACATGTCCGAGGCTGCGATGGAAATCTCCTCCACAACCTCGTTGGGCCGGGACGTGTTGTCTCGCTCGAACGCGTTCACCACGTCGTCCAGCAGGACTTCGGCCAGCCGCGGGATGGTGCGGCCGTGATGGATCAGGGCTTCCGAGAGGCTGGGATTGGTCTTCTGGGGCATGGTGCTGCTGCCGACCACCGTTGCGGAAAGAACTTCGGCCACCTCGTCGATGTCGGTCATCTGGAGACGGAAGATTTCATCTCCGATCGCGGCGTTGGTCTTCGCGATCAGGGCGAGCGTGAGAGCGTACTCGGCATAGACGTCGCGGGCGCCGTGCCAGTCCGCCGGACCGGGCTCTTTCAGCCCAAGCGATTTCGCCACGCGTTGCTCGATCTGGACGCCTTTCGCGCCGAGGCCCAGATGGGTGCCAACCGCGCCCTTGAGAACGCCGAGCCGCTCGAGCCGGTCCTGCACGTCCTCCAGCCGTTCGATATTGCGCCGGTTGACGGCGGCCCAGACCGCGACCTTCTTGCCGAACGTGATCGGCAGGGCGTGCTGGCCCAGCGTGCGCCCGATCATGGGCGTGTCACGGTGTTCCCGGGCCAGCGCGATCAGCTGGTCTTCGATGGCGAGCATCTGCGTGATCATGCGCCGGATGGAGTCCCGGACTTGCAGGGTAAGCACTGTGTCGTACACGTCCACTGTGGTGACCCCGAAATGGACATGGTCGGCGGCGTCTTTCGACATCGACCGCTTCCACACATTCAGGATCGCGACCATTCGATGCCGCACCTTCGAATATTCCTTGCGGATCTCGCCGGCCGGGGCGTAACGAATATCGGCCTTCGCCACGATCTCCTGCGCCGCCGCTGCCGGGATGACGCCTTCGGCCGCCTGCGCGGTTGCGATGGCCGCTTCCACCTTCAGAACAAGCTGGTTCTGAGTCTCGGGCTCGAAGAGGTCTTCAACCGTTTTTGGCGGCGTGGCCTGCGCATGGGCGTTTGCGCCCATGAGGAGCGCGGTCACGGTCGCCATAAGGGTGAGCAGATGTCTCATCGTGCCTGTCGCCTCAACCAAACCCTGTCTGTCGGTGACAGGCCTAATCATTCAAGTCGCGGTTGCGGACCAGAGCCGCAGCTGCGGGCGCCATCAGCGCATTGCTGTGGTGCGCCCCGGGCACGGTGACCTGCCGCCAGCCGAAGCCGACGCCGGCTGCAGCAGCCCCGTCCCGGCCTGCCTCGAAGAAGGCGCGCCCCCGCGCAAAACGATGCGGCCCCTGCGCCATCGCCTCCGGGGTCTGCCGCAGGTTCGGATCCGTTTCATCGGTGTCCCGGTCGCCAAGCAGAACGACGAGGTCGCGCTGCAGGGCGAGCTTCAGCTGATCCGGGGGCACGGTCGATCCGGCAAGACCATAGGGAAACGCCGTCCCGAAATCCGGCATCGTGTACCAGCCCGCATTCGCAACAATGAAAAGGTCCGCCCGCGTGTCCGGCTTGAAGTAAGCATAGCGGTGGACGAACTGGGCGCCGGCGGAATGTCCGTAAAGCGCATAGGACTGCTGCGCGCCGCCTATGCGTTTGATCGCCGCCCCGAAAATCAGGTCGATCGCGGAGAACGACCATTTGTCCTCGTTCTTTCGCGCCCCCGAATTGCCCTCAAAGATGTTTCCGAGGTTGTAGCCGGCGGCCCTGGGAAAGTCGGCATCTGAAAAGGTTGGGGCGAGAATGATCAGGCCGTGATCGCGCGCGGCCTTGATCCACTCGTCGCGGTAGCGGTCCCCGTCTCGGTCCACGCCATGCATCACAACGACGACCGGAAGTCCTTCGAGGTTCTTGCCCTCGGGCAGGTATGTCCAGACCGTGATGGGAGGCCCGGACCAGTCACGAAAGACGAACTGTCCCGCGCCCCGAGGCAACGCGCCTGTCGCGACTGATCGCCCGGCGTCGACGTCCCCAACAGACTGGCACGCGCCGAGCAGGACAGCCCAGAGCCCCACCCCGACGAGCTTTGCCAGATCCAGCAGAAGCCGGTGGAGGGTGTTGCCCAAGGCCACGCTTGCCGTGCAGCCACCGTTGAAATGCGATTGCACGATCATCTTCAGATCTCGGCCGGATGACATGAACCGCACCGGTAACCCCGGAGGCTGATCGGTTCGGATCCGGCATCGATAGCCATTTGCTCGGTCAAAGCAAAGCAAGCGGCTCCGGCCTCGGCGGTCGGGAGCAGGTTTGTGACCCTCCGCCCTATGGCGCCCACGTGCTCTTCACCTGCGCGCGGCCGCCGAACGGTCCTAAGCCAGCGTCGGCGTCTCCAGGCGTTTCGATGCGCGGATGCAAGTCCCGGCTCCTGAACGCGGGCAGGCACTCAGCTGCAACTAACCGATTGATTTATATGGTGCCGGCTCCCGGGATCGAACCGAGGACCTCATGATTACAAATCAAGTGCTCTACCAACTGAGCTAAGCCGGCCAGCCGGAGCTACTTTCGGCAGCGTCCGGGACCACGGACATACCGCCTGCCGCCGCCGACGCAAGCCCGATAAATGCGGCGCAAATTCTCGACGCTGCGCGGGATCGGCGCCTGCCGGGGCGCCTGGATGGCCTCGGCCGGTGGTGGCTCGATGCGCCCCGCCCGGCCCAATGCGCCATGCTGTCGGCGAAAGGCCTGCCCCAATCTGCCTGCGGCGCGCCTTAATCAATCGTAATGCCGCCCAGCGATTGCCGGGAGAACCCATCAGACCTGCGTGCGTTGGACTATTCGGAAGCTGGGAGACTGAGCCATGAAAATCGCCGCCATCGCCGTTGCCGCAAGCATGTCCGCCGTCGCAGCCGTCGGACTCCTGTCAGCCCCGGCCAGCGCCCAGACGCCCGGATGCGGCGACCGGCAGGTTTCGGTCTACTTCCAGGCGAATGAGGCCAGCCTCGATGAATTCTCGGACGCGGTCGTGGCGCGTCTCGCCAGCGAAGCGAAATCGTGCCGCAGCGCCGCCATTGTGGCCGCCGCGCCGGATGGCGCACTCTCTCGCGAACGGGCTGAAGCCTTGCGTGCGGCTTTCCTGGATCGCGGCGTGAAGCTGGCGCTGGAGCCCGCCTCGTCCTTTGCCCCCGCAGCTACAGGTCAATCTGTTCTGGATCGCGCCGCACGCGTCCGGATCTCCATGGCCGCTCCGACGGTCGGGTGAACGAGGCCCCTGTCAGGCGGCGGGTTTGCCGCGGAGAAACCAGAGAACCGCCGACGCAGCAGCATAGGCCACGAAAGTGTGCGCCAGATCGATGGCGTAAACCACGACGGGCTCGCCCGAATAGGTGATGTTGTAGGTCAGCGTCGTGGCGGCGAAGCCTAGCCAGACCAGCGCACCCAGCTTCAGCGCGCCCAGCAGGTCAGCCGGCTTCGTCGCCGCCTGAAGCGCCCCGATGACAGCGGCGACAACCAGCGACACAACAAGACCAAGCCCCATCGAGGGGGCCATCTCCATCTGGCCCGGGATGGCGGTCACCGCGTCGAGCAGCGGTTGGCCAGTCAGGGCCCCGGCCGCCTCAGGCGTTGCGGCGCCGCGGGCGACCAGGAATTGCTGTTGCCAGAGTTGCGCGAACAGCAGGCCGTAAAAGAGAAACCCGACAAAGAAGTGCGCTACGCCGCCCGCCAGAACGGCCACCACGCTGATCCCGCCGAGTTTCATGACACCCCCCGCCGATCTGTCCCCGGCCAAATGACCGGCAAACAGGAAATCATGCCGGCTCCGGTCCTGCAATGAGCTCCCGGCCGGTCAGCGCCGCCCGGCGGCCTCGCGCAACGAAATCCGGGCCAGCCGGTCGAACGAACACCAGTAGATGTCGTCGTTCCAGCCGGGAGAGGGGAACACCACCCCTTGCATCCGCCCGCGCGTTTCCGCGCGGGCGGTCAGGGCTCCGCTCTCGATGTCGATCAGGACGACAGCCTCCCGCTTGCGGAAGTCGTTGGTCACGATCGTTCCAGAGGGCTGGAGAAAAAGCATATGACTGGCGCACCCGATCCCTTCGATCTTCCAGATCGGGGAAAGGGATCGCTTTTGCTCGTCGAAGCGGAAGGCATGCATGACGCTGTTGGCGGAGTCATAGCCGACCACAATCTGGCGGCCTTCATCCCACAAGGGCGGATTGGTTATCGCGCCGCCCGGCAGCCCGCTGATCTCGACACTTTGCCAGTCGTTCGCGTCATCCAGCGATACGCGAATCAGGCGGTTTGTTGCGCGGCCTACGCCGCGTCCGATCATGTGCCGGACATACCGGTGGCGACCATTGTCCATGAACCAGGCGTGCCGGTCTCCAAGGACGACATCCCAGCCATAGCTTCGCGCCGCATCATCAGCATAGACGCACCGCCAGGCCTCGTCCCTCACGAGCGTCGTCCCGTCGAACGCGAAGCGCATGATCGACTGCGTGCCGACCAGATAAACCGTATTGCCCCGTGCGCTGAGCCGCGCAATGGACGGCTCCGGCGCCTCGACAGGAGCCGTCGCCATTCGCAGGCTGTCCGGCGACACGATGCAGAGGCGCGCTGGCGTCTGGTCCGAGATGTTCTTGGTCACCAGCACGCCGGCGTCCAGGATCACGAAGCTGTTGTGCGGCTGGTCCGTCGGCAGTTCGAGCGCGCCCGCAACGCTGCAGTCGCTGCGGCGCAGGCGGTGCATCCATCGCCCATAGGCGACATAGATGTCCCCGTTTCGATGGATGGCGAGACCGCCCGGCCACATGGGGCCGCCCGGGAGGCGGGGGCTCCGCGCCAGCGGCTTCAGGGTGTCAGCATCAATCCGCTCCACCTGGGCGGTCGTCGGCAGGCCAAGCCGGGAACGCAGCAGGGAATGGCGCAGCAGGAAGACTTCGCCCGGATCGCCAAGCACGGTCATGGTCGAGAACAGGGCAGAGCGGGAGGCGGCGAGGCGCAGCCCTTCCGGTTTTGAACCTGCGACGACTTGCAGCCGCGCAGAGCCCCCGTCCTCAGCCGGCCACGGCCCCGGATAGTACCCTGTATCGGGGCGGGCTTCGGATCCGGATTCGGGATTGTTCAAGAGAGCCCCCTTAGCCAGCCTGTAGCACCCCAGAGACCAGCTCCCCGACATTCGGTCGAGTCAGACCGGCGTCAAACGTTTTTCGGGGGGCCAGCGCTACGGGATCTGCGCCATCCCCGCCCGATTCACCATTTTACAGAGTCAGCGCAGGGATACGGGCAGCCGGCGATCCTTGCGCGAGTTGCTCCCGCTGCCTGTCGGCTCTACAGACCGGGTCGGATTGATCCGGCGAAGACTCAGAAGGCCCCATGGCGCGCATCCTCATCACCTCGGCTCTGCCGTACATCAACGGCGTCAAGCATCTCGGCAACCTGGCCGGGTCGATGTTGCCGGCGGACGTCTATGCCCGCTACCAGCGGCTGGCCGGCAACGAGGTGCTGTTCATCTGCGCCACCGACGAGCATGGCACGCCCGCCGAGCTTGCCGCCGCTGAAGCCGGACAGACGGTCGCGGACTACTGCTCCGAGCAGCACGAGATCCAGAAGCGGGTCGGGGCGGGCTTCTCCCTGTCGTTCGACTGGTTCGGCCGCTCGTCCAACCCGCCCAACCGGCGCCTGACCCAGCACTTCGGCGATGTGCTCGAGGACAACGGCCTGATCGAGGAGCGCACCTCGCGGCAGGTCTACTCGGTGGACGACAAACGCTTCCTGCCGGACCGCTATGTCGAGGGCACGTGCCCCCATTGCGGATACGAGAAGGCGCGCGGGGACCAGTGCGACAGCTGCGGCACGCTGCTGGACCCGGTGGACCTGATCAACCCGTACTCGTCGGTCTCGGGCTCGAAGAATGTGGAGATCCGCGACACGCGCCATCTGTTCCTGCTGCAGACGAAGATGCAGGACGAGGTGAAGGCGTTCGTCGACAGCCGGTCGGACAACTGGCCCCAGCTGACGTCCTCAATCGCCTACAAATGGCTGGACGAAGGCCTGCAGGACCGCTCGATCACGCGCGATCTCTCCTGGGGCGTGCCCGTCACGCGCCACGGCGCGCCGCGCCCGGGCTTCGAGGAGAAGGTCTACTACGTCTGGTTCGACGCCCCGATCGAATACATCGGCTCCACGGTCGAATGGTCCGAGGCGACCGGCAATGACTGGGAGCGCTGGTGGCGCACCGACAAGGGCGCGGACGACGTCACCTATGTCGAGTTCATGGGCAAGGACAACGTCGCCTTCCACACGGTGTCTTTCCCGGTGACCATCCTCGGCTCGAAGGAGCCATGGAAGCTGGTCGACCGCCTGAAGGCGTTCAACTGGCTCACCTGGTATGGCGGCAAGTTCTCCACCAGCCAGAAGCGCGGCGTCTTCATGGACCAGGCGCTGGAGCTGCTGCCCTCCGACTACTGGCGCTGGTACCTGATCGCCAACTCGCCGGAGAGCTCCGACAGCGCCTTCACGTGGGAGGGCTTCCGCGCCGCGATCAATTCCGACCTCAACGACGTTCTCGGCAATTTCGTGAACCGCATCACGAAGTACGCCGCCGCCAAGTTCGGCGCGATGGTTCCGGAGACAGGCGAGGCGGGCGAGGACGAGGTCTGGATCGCCAACGAGCTCGCGGCCCGTCTGCCGCGCCTTGCCGAGCACTACGAGGCAATGGAGTTCCGCAAGGCCGCCGCCGAGACGCGCGCCATCTGGGCGGCGGGCAACGAATACCTCACCAGGGCCGCACCGTGGACCAAGTACAAGACCGACGTGGACGCCGCCGCAGTGGGCGTGCGCGTGGGTCTCAACCTCACCGCCCTGTTCGGCATCATCGCCCAGCCGCTGATCCCGGAAGCCGCAAAGATCATCCTGGACTCTCTCGGCGTGCCGGAAGAGGCGCGCTCGCTTCAGGCCTCGAAGCTGGGCGAGGGCGGCTTTGCCGGCCTCCTCGACGCCCTGCCGCGCGGGATGATGATCACGCCGCCGCCGCAGCTGTTCACGAAGATCGAGGACACGCAGGTCGCCGAATGGACCGAGCGGTTCGGCGGCGGCTGAGCTTCGTTTTCCGGGGGATCACGTGGTTGCAACGTCTGGATCGCGGCAGGGCCTGATCGGCATTGGCGTCATGGCTGCTCTTGTCGCGGCGAGCGCAGCCTTGCTCGCCCTGCTGGGTGCGCCGTCCCGAACGCTTCTGGCCAACGCCGTCGGACTAGTCTGCGCACTAGCCGCCTATGCTCTCGCGCGACTGGTTCTCCCAAGGGCTCCCGCGGCTCTTGTCGCCGGGCTGTTGCTGGCCCTGATGCTGGCGACGGCGCTCTGGGGCTTTGCGCTGGAGGATGTGCGCCGGTGGGTGCGCCTCGGGCCCTTCACCGTCCACGCCGGGTACATTCTCGTCCCGTTGCTGCTCGCCGCCAGTGTGCGCCTGGGTCTCTGGTATCCGGCGATGCTGCTGGCGCTCGGGACGGTCCTGTGGCTGCAGCTCGATGCCGGCGTGGCGACGGGTGTCGCGATCTCCGCTGCTGCCGCTGCCCTCGCAGTGCAATCACGCGCGACCCTGGCGGGCGCCGTCATCGCGACGGCCTGGGCAGCCGCGACATGGCTCCGCCCCGACACGCTCGCCCCGGCGCAGTTCGTGGAGCATGTGCCGGAGTTCGCATGGGCTCAGCATCCGGCGCTGGGCGCAGCGGCGTTCGTCCTGCTGGCAGCGCCCGCGCTCCCGTTCCTGATCCTCGGAACGACGGACGCTGCGCGCCGTCCGGTTTTCTGGGCCATGGGCGGCTTCTGGGCAGGCGCCGCCGTCGCCAGCTTGGCCGGACATTTCCCCAACCCGATCCTCGGCGCCGGCATGGGCCCGATCATCGGCTATGCGCTGTCTTGGGCAGCCTGCGCGGCGCCGCCTCAGGATGCCCGCAGAGGCAATGTCGCCCCCGCATGATCAGGCCTCCGCCCCGGCTTTCACGAGGATAACGCTGATGGCGAGTGGAGCGAGCGGTTCGGGCAATTGACGGGCGTTAGACCAGCCACTGAGCGAGTGCGCCAAGACTATACCATAGCGGCGCCGGAACCAGCAGAAGCAGCAGGACTGCAATCCCGATCTTCTTGGCGCTGGGGAAAGCCGGAACCGGAGGCTCCTCGCAAACTTGCGCCACTATGTCCACACTTGCGTCTTCAGCTTCAGAGGCTTCGGCAAGATCGTAAGTTGCTGCCTCCATGCGGCTGTGGGTCAGCTGCACGACCCTGATCGTCCATCCGCGTAGAAACCGAAGTACGAGCCAGGCTGTGGCTCCGACCGGCAGCGCCCACCAGAAGCTGAAGCCTTTCCAACCCGCATAGAGTAGCCAGCCGGCGAGGGCGATGCTGGCTAGCGACGCCACAATGTGCAGGATCAGAAACAGACCCATGATAAACGGCCCGGTGCTGGCCAACTCTTCCGGTGTCAGGTCCTCTTCTGCGTTCACTGCGCGCGCCCTCCCCCAGGGGCCCGCGCGGAGGCGCCCCGTCCGCGTCAGATGCTAAAGTTGCTAACGAGAGTCCAGCGGGCGAAGATGCGCCTCACGCCCCAGCACTCGCCCGCGCGCTGACCCGCTCGTGCCAGGCCTTCACATTGGCCGCATCCTCCGGAACCGCCAGCCCGATCCAGGTCGCGAAGTCGACCGTCGAGAGCAGGCAGATATCCGCAATCGTGAAATCTGCCCCGCACACGAACGGACCTTTCAGGTCGCCATCCAGCCACCGGAGAGCGCGTTCATAGTGGGCGCGGTTGCTCTCGCCGAAGTCCTTGTACTGCGGCACGACAACCCGCGCGGTGAACGGATGCGCGTGGCGCCAGAACATGCCCACCGGCGACATCACCGAAAACTCGATGCGCCGCACCCACATGTCTACCAGCGCCTGCTCCAGCGGCGTGCGGCCGTACATCGGAGGCTCAGGGTAGAGGCTCTCCAGATAGCGGCAGATCGCGACCGTCTCGGAGATCGTTGTCCCGTCATCCAGCTCGAGGGTCGGCACCTGGCCCAGCGAGTTGCGGGCGACATGCTCCGGCGACTTGTGCTCGCCCTTCATCAGCGCGACCTCGGCGAGTTCGACCGCTGCCACCGCTGCCGGGCCTTTCTCGGCCAGGAAGATGCGCACACGGCGCGGGTTCGGGGCCGGCATCGGCGTGTTGTAGAGTTTCATGGTTTCCCTCCCGGTTTGGCCGCAACCTAGGGGCAAGGCGTGCGCGAGGCGAGAGGCCATCGTCAACGCCTTGCCATCGGACGCTGGCGGCCCGACCATTCGGCCATGCCGCTGCAGAATCGGGTCGATCCGTTTTCGCGTCTTCACGTTCACCCGATGCGCGGGCTGTTCACCGGCAACCGCGGCTGCCTGCATGACAATGCGGGCCGCATCGTCACCGAGGGCGGGCGGCAGGACGCCTGGGTCACCTGCCAGCTGAGTTTTCGTGGACGCAGGCGGGCGCTGATGCAGCCCGGCCTCTACACCCATCTGTTCTTTCTGGACGACGCGACGGCCCTCGCGGCCGGGCATCGCCCCTGCGCGGAATGCAGGCGGGCGGACTACAACGCTTTCTGCGGCGGCGTGGAGCGCGCGACGGGCTCACGGCCGTCTGCGGATGACCTCAACGACGCGCTGGGCGAGGAGATTCTGGCCTCCCGCCGGGGCGGCGCCTGGGTCGGCGTCGAGGCCGTAACATTGCCCGCCGGCGCCATGTTCGCCCGGGGCTCCGTCGCCTGGCTGGCGACCCCGCAGGGCTGCCGGCTCTGGTCCTTCGAGGGCTATGGACCGGAGATCCCGCGTCCGGTTGGCAGGGTCAGGCGGCTGACCCCCGGCCTGAGCGTGGCGGCTCTCGCTGCCGGATTTGTGCCCGTCCTGCATCCGTCCGCGCAAGAAAAGACCGGTTGACGCAACTGTCAGGAAGCAGTTGCGCCGCGTGCAATGCCCGCTATCAGTCTCCCCGCTGGTGTGGAGACCGTAATGAAACCTATCGCAGCGGGGTTTGCGGCGCTTGTCTTCGCTGCCGGTCTGTCCGGCTGCGCCGTTGGGCCAGCCGACGCCCAGACCGCTTCCGTGAAGACGTCTTTCTCCGCGAAGGACAAGTCTCTCCGCCAGATTTACGAACACCTGCACGCCAACCCGGAACTGTCCTTCCAGGAGCGCAACACCTCGGCGATCCTGGCCGCCGAGATGAAGCGCCTCGGCTTTGCCGTCACCACCAACGTCGGCGACGCCTGGGTGAAGGCCCGGGCGCAGGCCACGCACGGCAAGGTCGAGGATGGCGTCGGCGGCTATGGTCTGGTCGCGGTGCTGAAGAACGGCGACGGGCCGACGCTGATGATCCGCGCCGACATGGATGCGCTTCCTGTCGTCGAGAAGACAGGTCTGCCCTACGCCTCGACGAAGCGCGATATCGCCTGGTCGGGCGAGGAGGGCGGGGTGATGCACGCCTGCGGCCACGACATCCACATGACCGCCTGGCTGGGCACGGCGCGCGAACTGGTCGCCCGCAAGGCCGAGTGGAAGGGCACGCTGGTCATGATCGCCCAGCCCGCCGAGGAGATCGGCCTGGGCGCCATGTCGATGATCGAGGACGGCCTGTTCACGCGCTTCCCGAAAGCCGATTTCAACATCGCCCTGCACGACAGCGCGGATGGCCCGGCGGGCTCGATCGGTCACGCCTCGGGCTATGTCATGGCCAATGTCGACTCCGTCGACATCCACGTGAAGGGACGCGGCGGCCACGGCGCCTATCCCGAGAAGGCCATCGACCCCATCGTCATCGGCGCGCGGATCGTCTCGACCCTGCAGACCCTGATCTCGCGCGAACTCGATCCGAAGGATGCCGCCGTGATAACGGTCGGCGCCTTCAACGCCGGAACCAAGCACAACATCATCCCCGACACGGCCCATCTCCAGCTGACCGTTCGCTCCTATTCCGACGCCGCCCGCGCCCAGCTCCTGAAGGGCATTGAGCGCATTGCGAAGGCGGAGGGCATGGCGGCTGGGCTGGAGGGAGACGCCCTGCCGGACGTCATCTTCTCCGAACATTTCACGCCGTCCGTCTACAACGACCCAGAGCTGACCGGCCGCCTCGTGAAGCTCTTCGAGGGCATGTTTGGCGCCGACAACATCCAGTCCTCGCCAACCTCCATGGTGGGCGAGGACTTCTCCCGCTACGGCCGCACCGACCCCCGCACGCCGTCAACCATGTTCTGGATTGGCGCGGTGGAGAAGGGCGCCTGGGAGCGGGCGAAAATGCCGGGCGCCAGGCCGCTGCCGTCCTTGCACAGCTCGACCTTCGCGCCGGATCCGGACCCCACCATCGCCACCGGCGTGAAGGCGATGACGTCAGCGGCTCTGGAGCTTTTGAAGTAGTTTGTTTACTTGCTGCTTACCAAAGCAAACAGAAGTAAAACACCGAAACTACAGACAAAAATTCGACAAATCTCGCTTGAATTTAGCGATTGCTTAGCCGTCGCCGCGTACTGTCCACATGAGGCCGAGAGACATCGGCACACAAAAACGGTGATGGTGGTGGTGATGATTGAAGCGAAACGGCGCGAAAGCGCCGAGACCCCCGATGTTGAGCAATCCTTCCTCAAGGCCCTGAACCTGCTCGAGCAGGCTCACCGCCGGTTGCACGACGTCGTCAAGGATCGTCTGGAGCGCTCCGGCGAGCGTTCCCTGACCGGCGTTCAGGCCCTCCTGATTTACGAGATCGGCGAGGCCGAAACGCCCGCCAGCGCACTGCGCGCCCGTGGTTCGTTCGCCGGAACGTCGATGTCCTACAATGTGAAGAAGCTTCAGGAAGGCGGATACCTCGTCCAGAGCCGCTCCAGCGACGACCGTCGTACGGTGCGCCTGAAACTGACCCCGTCGGGCAAGGCCGTCCGCGCCAAGGTGCAGGACCTGTTCGAGAAGCAGGCCACTGCTCTCGAGCCGACCGCCAGCGTTCGCGCCGACGACCTTGAACAGTTCAACAAGACGGTTGGCCGTCTTGAGCGCTTCTGGTCCGACCAGATCCGCTACCAGTTGTAGTCTGCGGACCAGCAGACACATACGCGAGGCGCTGGACTTCCGAAGAGGGACCCTGAGCTAGCGAACCCTGCCGCCGGCCCTGCACATGCAGGCCGGCGGTTTCATTTTGGGCGACGGCATAAAGGCTCATCCTGCGGAGCTGCGAAGCAGCGTCTCGAAGGCTCATCCTGAGGAGCCGCGTAGCGGCGTCTCGAAGGCTCATCCTGAGGAGCCGCGGAGCAGCGTCCCTCACCCTGAGGAGCACGCGAAAGCGTGCGTCTCGAAGGGGAAGGACGGGCCTTCCCGCCACAAGCCTCCTGGATTCTGTTGGGTTCAGCGTTTCCAATTCGACCGGGTATCCACCCGCGCCAATCTTCCCCCGCGCCTGTCACGGGAGGGTTTGGGGGCCACCGAACCGCGAACGACAGGCGCCGGTCGGCGTGGGGCCGGCCTTGCGTCCATCCGGTTGCCCGTCACGGGAGCCGGACCAGCCCAAGGCAGGCCCATCGGGACCCCGGGGAACTGAAACCGGGGACACCTCGGGGATGGCGGCATCCCCTGCACGCGCGGCCCGGCGATAGGGCCTGGACCAACGTCCGGTCTGATCGGGCTTCCAGGCTGCGCCTCTTCAGGGCGGCCCGGGAGTTCCGGACCGGAACGGAAATCCTCGATGCTCCCTGCCGGGACGACAAACGACCGCGGGGCGCGTGGGACCACGCATCCGGCCAGCGCAAGCTGGCAACTTATACAAGTCGGCGTGCGTTCCGCGCGCCCCGTCCTCCTGTGTTTCGGGAGGGGAGCTACAGCATCACGGACGGCGAAGGCCGGTCTGGCTGATCCGCCGCGCCTCGACGTCCGCCGGACCGGCGGCCCGGGCTTGATCCACCGCAATTCGGAAAAGGGGAGGCCGCGCTACCGCTTTCGCCTCTTCAACGGACTCTCACGCAAAGGTGTATGCAAGTGCGAAGCAGTCTCAAAAACTCTGCGACGATCAGGCAGTTAACACCGGTCCGAAATGAGCTTATTTCTTTTCAGTCAGGAAACTGCGGACTAAAGTCATCAGTCGAAACGCCAGTTACACAAGACCCGGCCGCTAAAGGCCCGGCTACCAGAGGGAGCGGCGCCAAAGCAGCGCCGACGGGGTCGAGCATGAAACATCTCGCAGCCTTCGAGAACGCTCTCGATGCGATCCATTCCGAAGGGCGCTACCGGGTCTTCATCGACCTGAAACGTTACCGTGGCCAGTTCCCGAAGGCCTCTGTCCGCCACCACGACGGCGCAGAGCAGGACGTCGTGGTCTGGTGTTCGAACGACTATCTCGGCATGGGCCAGGACGAGTCGGTTATCGCCTCCATGCACGAGGCGGTCGACACCTTCGGCGCCGGATCGGGCGGTACGCGCAACATCTCGGGCACGACGCGCTATCACGTCGATCTCGAAAAAGAGCTGGCAAGCCTGCACGGCAAGGAATCCGCGCTTCTCTTCACCTCGGGCTACGTGTCGAACGACGCCACGCTGTCGACGCTGGCGAAGATCATGCCCGACGTCATCATCTACTCGGACGAGCTGAACCACGCCTCGATGATCGAGGGCATTCGCCGCGCTGGTTGTGCGCGCCGCATCTTCCGCCACAACGACGTCGGCCACCTGCGCGCCCTCCTCGAAAACGATCCGCCGGAAGCGCCCAAGGTCATCGCCTTCGAGTCCGTCTATTCGATGGACGGCGATGTGGCCCCGATGGCCGAGATCTGCGATCTCGCCGAAGAGTTCGACGCGCTGACCTATCTCG
The DNA here is from genome assembly GCA_964407665.1 of uncultured Rhizobium sp. Lineage (GTDB taxonomy): Bacteria > Pseudomonadota > Alphaproteobacteria > Caulobacterales > Hyphomonadaceae > CAYOWK01. Next base: position 20,167 of record CAYOWK010000041.1, read on the forward strand.
ATGAAGTCCACGCCGTCGGCATGTACGGCGAACATGGCGCGGGCGTCGCCGAGCGCGATGGTGTCATGGACCGCATCACCATCTGCGAGGGCACGCTTGCCAAGGCGTTCGGCGTGATGGGCGGCTACATCGCCTCCAAAACCGCAATCGTTGACGCCATCCGCTCGATGGCTCCAGGCTTCATCTTCTCCACCTCGACCTGCCCGGTCCTGGCCGCCGGCGCGCTCGCCTCGATCCGCAAGCTGCGCGGCCCCGAGGGCGTCGAACTGCGCCGCATCCACCAGCAGAAGGCGGAGCTCCTGCGCCAGAAGATGATCGCCGCGAAGCTGCCGGTGATGATCTCCGACACGCACATCGTGCCGCTGCTGGTCGGCGACCCGGAGCGCTGCAAGGCGCTGTCCGACACGCTGCTCCACGATTTCGGCATCTATGTGCAGCCGATCAACTATCCCACCGTCCCTAAAGGCACCGAGCGCCTGCGCTTCACGCCCTCGCCGCACCACACCGAGGCGATGATGGACGAGCTGATCTCCGCGCTCCTCGCGATCTGGGCCCAGCTGGGTCTCAAGCGCGCCGCCTGAAAGGGACCGGAGCATGTCTTCACACGATGAAGGCATCATCCTCGAGATGACCCAGGTCGGCCACTCGATGGAGGTCCGGGCGATCGCCCCGGACGGTCTAGAGGTGGCCTTCATTGCTCCGGTGGACGCTCCGCAGCACGAGCTTCACGCCCTGGCGCGCAACAAGCTGGCCTACGTCCGGCGCAAGGCCGATCATGGAGATGCCGGGCCGAGCAATCCCGGCCGAGGTGGAAGAGGCGGAATCCTCGCCTGATTCCTACTCGCCGCGTTTGCTGGATCGCCCCAGTCCGATCGCCTTGGCGAACTCGGACCGCCGGGCGGTATAGCTCGGCGCGACCATCGGGTAATCGGCTGGCAGGCCCCACCTCCGGCGATACTCGTCCGGCGACATGTCATAGCGCGCCCGCAGATAGCGCTTCAGCATCTTCAACTTCTTCCCGTCCTCGAGACAGATGATGAAGTCGTTGGTCACCGATTTCCCGACCGGAACGGCCGGCTTGGGGCGCTCGTCGGTCCGAATGTCGACAGCTTCATTGACATTCGCCACGGCCTTGAAGACCGACTGGATGATGTCCGGCAGCGCTTCAGGGCTGACTGCATTGTTCGACACGAAAGAAGCCACGATTTCGCAAGTCATGCGCAAGACTTCGTCGCGCGATGGCTGGCTGGCTTCGGGCTCGTCAGTCATTTCTGCTTCCCGGTCATCAGCGCTCAAGAACATGAATGCTCAAACCCCAGCGGAAATCAACCGGTCTACAAGCACTTTCAAGTCAAGAGTCGCGCTATACTGATTCCAATTCAGCAAAAGCGTAATTCCCTGCGGCTCCGGGTTAACTTCTTGCGCTTCCGGGCGGGACGCCGTATCGCGCGGAAGCCGCGGTTGCGGCCCAGGCCACCGGAGCTCAAGCGTGCGCTGCCCGTTCTGCGGATTTTCGGACACCACCGTGAAGGACAGCCGGCCCGCGGAAGAGGACACAGCTGTCCGCCGCCGCAGGGGATGTCCGCAATGCGGAGGCAGGTTCACCACGTTCGAACGGGTCCAGTTGCGCGAGTTGGTCGTGATCAAACGCGACGCTCGGCGAACTCCGTTTGACCGCGAGAAACTTCGTCGATCCATCCACATTGCGCTCCAGAAACGACCCGTTTCCGAAGAGCAGCTCGACCAGATGGTCTCCGGCATCATCCGCCGCCTCGAGAACATGGGCGAGGCGGAAATCCCGACGTCGGTCATTGGGCAGATGGTGATGGACAGCCTCGGCGGGCTCGATCCTGTCGGCTACGTCCGCTACGCGTCGGTCTACAAGGATTTCAAGGACCCCTCCGACTTCGCTCGTTTCATCGAGGATTCCATCAACGAGGACGGCGACGAGGTCACCTCCGGTATGGCGCTCAAGGACGGGGAATGAAGGCGTTCGTTTCCCGCCCGACCGTCACGCTCAAGCTGGCCACGTCGCTCGACGGGCGGATCGCAACGGCGTCCGGTGAGAGCAGATGGATCACCGCAGAGGCGGCCCGCGCCGAAGGGCATCGTCTGCGAGCAGCGCACGGCGCGGTGCTGGCAGGCTCGGGGACAGCCATCTCCGATGACCCCGAATTGACCGCGCGCACGGATCCGCCCCCCGCAGAGCAACCGCTCCGGATCATTGCCGATGGGCGCGGCCGGCTGTCGTCCAGCGCCCGAATATTCACCACCGTCGATCTCGGTCCGGTGGCTATCGCCACCCAGGAGCCGACAGACCTGGACGCCTGCGGCTGGCCGAGCCGCCCGGGCATTCAATACTGGATGCTTCCAGCGGGCGAGGCGGGACGGGGCGTTGATCCGTCCGCGTTGCTGGAGATGGCGCACGAGGCAGGGGTCGCGTCCATCCTCATCGAGGGCGGCGGCGAACTTGCGGCGTCGTTCGTCCGGGCCGGGCTGGTGGACCGGATGGAGTGGTTTCGCGCGCCGATCCTGCTTGGGGCGGAAGGTCGCCCCTGTCTGGGGCCTCTGGGTCTTGAAACACTGGCCGCGGCCCCTCAGTTCGACCGTGTCCGGGTCGAGGCTCTTGGCCGGGACATTTGGGAAACCTACCAGCGGGCCGACGGGGCCGGGAGCTAGAGAATGTTCACCGGACTGGTCACGGATGTGGGTCGCATCGCGCGGATCGAAGACGCCAACGGGCTTCGCCGCCTGAGCGTTGAAAGCGGTTATCCCGCATCGGCTCTCCAGCTGGGCGCCTCGGTGATGCACGCCGGCGTATGCCTGACCCTGGTGGAGTTTGGTGAACGGGAGGGTGGGGGCTCCCGATGGGTCGTCGAGGCGATCCCGGAAACGCTGTCCCGAACCAGCCTCGGACGCCTGAATGAAGGCTCCCGGGTAAATCTGGAGCTGTCGCTGAAGCTCGGCGACGAACTCGGCGGGCATCTGGTCTATGGCCACGTCGACACGCTGGGCCGGGTCAGCGCCATTCGCCATGTAGGCGACAGCTGGGTCATTCGCTTCTCGATCCCGCAGGGACTGGCGCGATTCTTCGCGGAGAAGGGGTCTGTCACGGTTGACGGTGTCTCGCTGACGGTGTCTGCCGTGAGCCCTGCAGGTAGCGATAGCTGGTTCGAGGTGTCGCTCATTCCGCACACCCTGGCCGTAACGACGCTGGGTGACCTTGCCGCAGGCGACGAGGTCAATCTGGAAGTCGATATGCTGGCGCGCTATGTCGCCCGTATGCTTGAGGCGACCCAACGATGAGCGACGAGTTCAAATCCGCCATTTCGCCGATCGAAGAGATCGTTGAAGAGGCGCGCAATGGCCGGATGTTTATCCTGGTTGATGCGGAGGATCGTGAGAATGAGGGCGACCTCATCATTCCGGCCCAGTTCGCCACCCCTGCGCAGGTGAACTTCATGGCCCGCTTCGGCCGTGGCCTGATCTGTCTCGCGCTTCCGAAGGATCGCGCCCGGGCGCTTGATCTCGACATGATGGCCCGGGAGAACCGGGAAAGCATGAAGACGGCCTTCACCGTGTCCATTGAGGCCAAGGAAGGCGTGACGACTGGTATCTCCGCGCACGACCGCGCCCACACGATCGCGGTCGCCATCGACCCCACCAAGGGCGGCGACGATATCGTTACGCCGGGACACGTCTTTCCGCTGGTCGCGCGCGACGGAGGCGTCCTGGTCCGGGCAGGGCACACGGAAGCCAGCGTGGACATCTCGCGGCTGGCCGGCCTCTACCCGGCGGCCGTCATCTGCGAGATCATGAACGATGATGGGACGATGTCGCGCCTGCCGGAGCTTGTCTCGTTCGCGCAGTTCCACAATCTCAAGATTGGCACCATCGCCGACCTGATCGCATGGCGCCGCCGCCATGACCGCTTCCTGGAGCGCCGCATCGAGTCCGACTTCGAGTCCGTCCATGGCGGACGGTTCCGCGTCGTCGTTTTCCGCAACACCATCGACAACGTCGAGCACGTGGCCCTCGTGAAGGGCCGCATCACCGGCGACGAGCCTGCGCTCGTCCGGGTCCATCGCATGGACTTCATGGCCGATGTGCTGGGTGAGGCCAGCGGCCGGGAAGGTATGTTGGGCCGCGCCATGGAGCAGCTCGCAAAGTCTCCCGAACCCGGAGCAATTGTCCTCGTCCGCATGGGCATGGGCGAACAGATCGCGCGGACGCTCGGCGCGCTCGAAGCCGGCGCAAAAGATCTCGACAGCGCTCACCATCAGCCCTTGCGGGAATATGGCGTCGGCGCCCAGATACTGAAGGATCTCGGCGTCCGCCGGATGATCCACCTCAGCAACAGCCCCCCCTCCCACCTGCCCGGACTCGACGGCTACGGCCTCACCGTGGAAGGCTGGCAAAAAATCGACGGCGAGTAACCCAGACATGTCCGGACCCAATATCCTCGTCGTCACGTCGCGTTACTACGCGCACATCGCGGCCGAACTCGAAGCGGGCCTCGTCGAAGCTCTTGAGGCGGGCGGCGCGTCAGCTGAATTTCTTGAGGTGACAGGCGCATTCGAGCTGCCTGGCGCGATTTCGATGGCGTCGTCACTCGGCGAATACGATGGATATGTCGCTCTGGGCTGTGTCATTCGCGGTGAGACCAGCCACTACGACGTTATCTGCAACGAGGTGGCGCGCGGGCTGATGACCCTGTCCCTTGCCGGCGTGCCGCTGGCGTTCGGCGTGCTGACCTGCGAGAATGAAGAACAGGCGCTGGCCCGGGCGGACCGGGATCGCAAGAACAAGGGCGCGGAAGTCGCCGCCGCCGTGCTTCGCATGGTCGAGCTGTCGCGGCACTTCAACGATATCGAAGCAGAATGAACGAGACCAGCGGTCCATCTAAACAGGCTGTCCGCGAGCTGAAGCGCGCGCGGCGTGCTGGCGCGCGTCTGGCGGCCGTGCAGGCCATCTACCAGATGGAGCAGACAGAGCAGAGCACGCTTGCTGTCATTGCTGACTTCATGGAAGACCGGCTGGGCCTCGACGCCGATGGAACGCCGATCGAGGAAGCGGACCCGGACCTTTTCAAGAGCATTGTCCACGGCGTGGTCGAGCGCCAGGACGAAGTCGACCGCGCCATCATGAAACGGCTTGCGGACGGCTGGAAGATCGAGCGACTGGACGCTACGTCACGCTCCATTCTCCGCGCCTGTGTCTTCGAACTCGTGGACAACATCAGCCTGCCGCCGCAGATCCTGCTCGATGAGTATGTTTCAATTGCCCACGCGTTCTTCGAGGGCGCCGAGCCGAAGTTCATCAACGGCCTCCTGGACGCTGTCGCCCGGGATGTTCGCGGCAAGGCGTGATCCGGCATGGATGAGTTTGATCTCATCCGGACCTGGTTTGCGCCACTGGCAGTCTCCGATGGCGCGGACGGCCTGCGCGACGATGTCGCCGAGATCGAAACCCCCGGCCGGACGATCCTAACGGTCGATACCATCGTCGAAGGCGTCCACTTCCTTCCTGGCGATCCCATCGAGTCTGTCGCCGCCAAGCTGGTGCGGGTCAACGTTTCGGACATCATCGCGAAGGGCGGCTTGCCGGGTGCGGCCATGCTGTCCCTCGTCTGGCCAAGGTCGCGGCCGGTCGCCCAACTCCAGGACTTCGCGAAGGGCCTTCGCAAGAGTCTCGACAAATGGGGCGCACATCTGGCGGGAGGCGATACAACCTCAACCGATGGCCCGCTGGTCCTGTCGCTTACGCTGACGGGGCAGTGCGGACAGCGGGGCCCCGTCCGCAGGTCTGGGGCAAGCGCTGGAGACGATGTCTGGGTCACCGGCTGCATCGGCGATGGCTGGCTGGGTTTACAGGCGGCGACCGGCGCCTTGGGGCCGCTTACGCAGGAGGCCTATTCACTCCTAGTGTCCCGCTACCGGATTCCTGAGCCGCCGAAACTGGCTTTTGCCAACGTGATCGCGGAATTCGCGACGGCCTCAGTCGACGTCTCGGATGGCCTTGCTGCGGACGCCGGGCATGTAGCGGACGCATCTGACGTCGCCATCCGGATCGACGCAGCGTCGGTGCCTCTCAGCGCCACCACCGCAGGCTATCTGGCGAACGGGAGAGCCCGCCTTGCTGATCTGCTGACCGGCGGCGACGACTATCAGACGTTGTTCTGTGCCCGTCCCGAGGCGGCGGAGGGGATCGTCGGAAGCTGCTCGGCCATCGGGGTCCAAGCTGCCCGTATTGGAAAGGTTGAGGCAGGCCGAAACGTTACGCTGGTGGACGCCATGGGTGACGCGATTGCGTTCAATAGACGCGGCTGGACTCATTTCGGCGGTAACCCGGCCTAAAGGATAACTGCGCCACATTCGCGGGATGCGTACCCTTTCAGCCTTTCTGGTCCTCTCCGCAGTCCTGTGCTGCGCCGGCACGTCCTCTGCGTCCCCGCCAAAGGGCGGAGAGGCCGAAGCAGAAGGCGATGAAAAGGATGTCGGGCGCACTGTCGAACTAGGCGGGCTGGTCTTTCCGGTGTTTTCGCCAGATGGCCGGCTCCGGAACTACCTTTTCGTCAATGCACGCATGAGCGTCGCGCAAGGCAAGGATCCTTGGAAATACCGGGAACAGGCCCATTTTATTCGGGACGCCGTGCTGCGGGCGGCCCACCGGACGAGTTTCGGCTCTGAAAAAAATCCGGGAATGCTGGACGAGAAAATCGCTGCCGCAGAATCGCTGAAGGCGGCAAACGAGATCGTCGGAGAGCCGGGCGCGTTGGTCGAGATGACCTTCACGCAGATCGCAAGCCAGTCGAACGGCTAACTATTCGCCCGGTTGGCGCTGGTTTTCCTGACCGGGAAGCTGCTGCGGCAGGCGACCGATGGTTCCGAACAGCTGTTCCAAAATTCCAAGTTCGCGACCGCGCGTGGGCGTGACACGCGAATTGTACTCAATCGTGCGCCCGGCCGCGATGTCGTAGACCAGCACATCAGACACTGCGTCCTGATCGTCGAACTGAATGGCGACGATTTCGCGCTGCACGACGCGCGGATAGTAGAACGTCAGCTCTTCGCGCGTCGCCGACATGTAGACCCAAAGGTTATCGTCGAAGACGCTAGTGGTCGAAGGGCTGCCCAGTTTGGCCAGCACCGTCGAGCGGGTGTCTTCGGTCGGCTTGATATCGGTCGGCAGAGACTGGTCTGGAACATAGCCGTGGAAGTCGCGGGTCGCCTGACAGGCCGACAGACCGGTGAGGGCGAAGACAGCCAGGGCCATTCCGCGCAGTTTCATGGGACGCTCCAGTGCGACCGGGCGGACAGCTAGCGCATCCCGCCGGGGAACAAGGGTGGTAGCGGGGCCTGTAGCCGTTTGGCAAGCTTTGCGATCAGTACCCCGCATATTGGACGGCAAGACCCGGGCGCGCGGTCGGTGCGTGCCCGATTTCCGCTTCGGTTCAGCAAAAGACCTGATAGGAGACTCTCCATCCGGCGGGCAGCAGCCGGGATCGGGAGTTGATCGGATGTTCGGGCTGTTCGGAGATCGGCGTAAACGCAACAAGTGGGCGGTCGATCGTCTCCACCATATTGTCATCGCGCAGGCTTTGCGGCCCGAATTCTACTTCGAGGGCGGCGCCCGCGACAATTTTTCCGGGCGTTTCGAAATGGCTTCCCTGCACGCGGCGCTCGCCTTCCGGAGGCTGCGAGAACTCGGCCCAGTCGGCAGGGACCTGGCACAAGACTGTTTTGACGCGCTTTTCGACGGATTCGACGAAGCGTTGCGTGACATTGGTACAGGCGACCTTACTGTCGGCAAGAAGATCCGGAAGATGGGCGAAGCATTCTATGGCCGGTCGAAGGCCTACGACGAAGCGCTGGCGCACGATGCTGGCCCGGACGCCATTGAAAAGGCGCTGATCCGCAATCTCGGGCTTTCTGACCAGATAGCGCCCGCTTTCGCGACCTATGTGCGCAATGTGGAAGACAGCCTTGCGCGCCACCAGCCGGATATGCTTCTCACGGGTGAAATCAACTGGCCCAAGCCGCCCGTCCGCCCGGCCTGATGCCGCTTGCGACACCCGGGTCGGGCTATCGTGAAAGCCTCGTCATGTTGTTAAACAGGCTCACGGGCGCCGGCCGATTCCCCGGACTGCAACGAACTGGGAGCCTTCTGCGGCCATGAACGAACGTTGCGTCATTTCAGTTGATGGCATGGGCGGCGACCACGCCCCCCGCGTCATAGTCGAGGGGATGGAGGACATCGCCCGCAGCCGTCGTGACCTGGAGTTCCTCCTTCACGGCGATGAAGTGGTCCTGAAGCCCCTGCTGGCCGCCGCGCCGACCGCTGCCTCCCGCACGCAGATCCGGCACACCGACAAGTTCGTGGCCATGGACGCCAAGCCCAGCCAGGCCCTGCGCCAGGGCCGCAACTCCTCGATATGGAACGCCATCGAGACGGTGAAGTCAGGTGAAGCGGTTGCCGCCATCTCAGCTGGCAACACCGGCGCGTTGATGGCGATGTCCAAGTTGATCCTGCGCATGGTCGACGGCGTGCACCGACCCGCTCTCGTTGCGTCCTGGCCAACTCGCACCGGCGTGACAGCCATGCTGGATCTCGGCGCAGATATCTCCGCCGACGCAGAGCAGCTGGTCGAGTTCGCCATCATGGGAGCTGCATTTGCGCGCGCCGTGCACCGCAAGACAAACCCGTCGATCGGTCTGCTGAACGTTGGCTCAGAGGAGCTGAAGGGGCATGAGGAGCTGCGCGAGGCGGCCCGCCTGATGCGGGCATCCGGGCTCGGCCTCAACTTCCAGGGCTTCGTGGAAGGTAATGACATCGCCCGGGGCGCCGTCGATGTTGTTGTGACGGATGGCTTCACGGGAAACATCGCGCTCAAGACCGCAGAAGGTATGGCGAAGATGATCTCCGAGTTGCTGAAGGAGGCCTTCACATCGAGCCTCCAGGCGAAGGCAGGCGCGCTGCTTGCGATGCCGGCGCTCAACGCCTTCCGCTCGCGGCTCGATCCTCGCGAAGTGAATGGTGCGGTTCTCATGGGACTCAACGGCATCGTCGTCAAAAGCCACGGTGGCACCGACGGCCTTGGCTTCTCGCGTGCTCTTGGCGTTGGAGCCGATCTCGGCGGCAGCAGCTTCAAGTCCGAGATGGCGGAAAACCTGCGCAGAATGGTGGCCACCGCCCGTGTGGCTCCGCCTGACGTGAAGAATGAGGAAGCTGCCCCGTGAGTGAGTTTGCTTCGGTCATCCGCGGGGTGGGCGGATACCTGCCTGAGAAGGTCCTCACCAACGAGGACCTGGCCAGGATGGTGGACACCAATGACGACTGGATCCGGGAGCGCACCGGCATCCGGCGCCGGCACATCGCTGCCGACGGAGAAACCACATCCGACCTGGCGACGGCCGCAGCACGAATTGCGCTAAAAAATGCTGGGCTGGCGCCTTCCGATATCGACCTGATTGTCGTCGCGACAGCAACGCCGGACTTCACATTCCCTGCAACCGCTACTGTCGTGCAGAATAAGCTCGGCATCACCGAGGGCGCCGCCTTCGACATCCAGGCGGTCTGCTCGGGATTCGTCTACGCCATCGCGACCGCTGACAACTTTCTGGCCAGGGGCCAGTTCCGGCGCGCACTGGTGATCGGCGCAGAAACCTTCTCGCGGATTCTCGACTGGTCGGATCGTGGCACTTGTGTCCTCTTCGGTGATGGTGCCGGGGCCGTCGTACTCGAAGGCATGCGGGCGACCGAAGCGGCCGGGCGGGGCGTGCTCGCCACACATCTGCGGTCCGACGGCCGCTACCGGGATCTGCTATACGTTGATGGCGGGCCGTCCAGCACCCGCACGGTTGGCCATCTCCGGATGACCGGCAATCAGGTCTTCAAGCATGCCGTGCTGAAGATTTCCGAGAGTGTAAACACGACGCTGGCAGACGCGAACCTGGACATCGCCGACATCGACTGGTTCGTGCCCCACCAGGCCAATCAGCGTATCCTGGCAGCCGTCGCCGAGCGCTTGGGGCTGCCGCCCGAGCGTGTGGTCTCCACTGTGGCGGATCATGGCAACACGTCGGCCGCGTCTGTTCCGCTCGCGCTGGCCACTGCGGCCGCAGACGGCCGGATAAAGCCGGGGCATCTGGTGATGATGGAAGCGATCGGCGGCGGCTTTGCCTGGGGATCTGCCCTTATCCGAATGTGATAACGATTCGTAAACGGATGTATTTAATCGAAAATTGATCAATTGGCTCTTAACACAGCTGAAGGCTGGAGCTAGCTTTGCTGGTCTGGCCGGGAGAGATCCATGACGGAACGCACGCTCACACGCGCAGAAATCGTCGATCATCTCGTACAGAAGATCGGCATGACCAAGCAGGACTCGAGCAATTTCCTGGAGCGGGTTCTGGAGCTGGTCTGTGTCGAACTTGAGCAGGACCGCGACGTAAAATTCGCGCGGTTCGGGAATTTTGTGGTGCGCCGCAAGCGCGCACGGGTTGGTCGGAACCCAAAAACCGGGGAAGAGGCTCCCATCACGGCTCGCCGTGTGGTGTCCTTCAAGCCCTCGCCACTGTTGCGCCAGCGCGTAGAGTCCTCTCTCAACGGTCGGAGACCCGGATGAACAACGCGCTTCTGTCTTCGTGCCCCGCGTCTTTTGATGACAGGGACGCGCTGAGCGAAGCGAGTGTTCATACGAAAGCGGACGATGCCTTCCGCACAATCGGAGAGGCTGCCGCTGAACTCGGCCTAAAGACCCATGTCCTTCGTTTCTGGGAAACCAAGTTCGAGGCGCTGAAGCCTCTGAAGCGTAACGATGGCCGCCGCTATTACCGGCCAGAAGACATGGAGGTACTGCGGACCCTCCAGAACCTTCTGCACGTCCAAGGCATGACCATCCGCGGGGCCGTCCGCACCCTTTCGGGCGGCGAGGGCGATGCTGTTGCCAACGACGGCCTTGCTGATGACGACGAAGATCACGGCGCATCGGTTCGCGACTTGCAAGATGCTGTCCGCGCCGCTGTGGACCGCGGCGAGTTTCGCAGCGAGGCAGTCGCGGGCAACGCTGAGGCTCGCGAGCGGCTGGAAAACCTGCTTGCTGACCTGACCCGGCTGAAATCGCGCCTCGACGAAGTCCGTGCGGCCTAACCTGCCCAGAATCCCGATGCAGCGTCCCGCCGTGAATTCAGTCCACACATTCGCGTTTCTTTTGCATTGCCGGGTGGCAGAACGGCGCCTATAAGGCCCGCTGTACCGGCGGAGCGTGGCGCAGCCCGGTTAGCGCACCAGTCTGGGGGACTGGGGGTCGTGGGTTCGAATCCCGCCGCTCCGACCATCCGGTACTCTGATCTTGTTGAGGTTTTCCAAGATCAGAGGTGGCCCGCCTCAGGCTTTCCAAATCGACCTGACTGGGCTTTCCGAATCCTGTTCCCAGATTGTACCGAGATACTCGACGGAAACCTGTGTCAGTCTGAGCTGATATCCTTCCATTAACCAGACGTTTGGAAATTATGGGATGTCGATCTGATTCGCAGGTCGGCAGCTCGCCGGCAGATTGCCGACGAGCTCCCTTCGACCGCTGAACCCAACGGCCTGAGAAACCGGGTTCAGCCAACTCAGGAATAGAAACCATGAGTAAATCGACTCGTAACTCTGGCAAGCCCTGGTCGCCTGCCGAAGTGAAGCAGGTGAAGGCACTCGCGAAGGAGAACACTCCGACGCGCGTGATCGGCTTGAAGCTTGGACGCACCGAGGGTGCGATCCAGAACAAGGCGAGCCAGGAAGGCATCAGCCTGAAGCCGACGAACCAGTCGCCGTACAACCGGCGGCCGTGAGGTCAGAGGGGCGCGGCGCAAGCCGCGCCCCGATTGCTTGAGGTTCCGAAAATGTCGACGACCGATACTACGAGCCAACTCGCTACCGAGCGCAGAGCCATCTTTCGACGGTTCGCCGAGATGGGAGAGGAGCAGGTTCGCGATACGCTTGCAACTGATGGATGGAGCGAGCGCCGTGCTGAGTGGGCCAAGGAATGGCTGGCGCTGCGAGATACCTACCCCGCATCCCAAGCGATCAAAGACAACGCTGCGGCGGTGAAGGTGGCAAACAGGATCGCGATGGCAGGCCTGGCTGTTGCAACTCTGGCTCTGTTCCTTACTGCCCTGGCGTGGTGGTTCCCACGCGACGGGGAGCGGCAGACGCGAGGACAAGCCGTCCCCTCTCTCGCTGCCCCCGTAGCTCCCGTGCTTTAGCCAGCGTCGGCGGCGTGTACGTCCGCTCCAGCTTCGGATCCACGTTGAGGGCGTTGCCGAGGATCTTCGCGCGGTCGTCTGCGCTGGCGCCGCCGAGGTCGGCCTCGACGTTGGCGGACCGTCGGATGTCGCGCATCTGGCGCCTTTCATCGTCTCCGAACACCGCCTTGCGGATGGTGGCGAACCGACGGGCGAACTCGTGCCGGTTCCGGAACGCCTTCCCACCGCGCTCGCCGCGGATGATCGGCGCATTGGGAAGCGTTGTGGGCGTGCCGACGAGGTATAGCGCGAGCCGGCGCGCCGTGGCGTCGTCCAGGTCGACGAACACCTCCACCATTGTCTTTGACCGGGGCCGGTGGATGTAGGCGCCGCCGCGATCCTGAAACACCATCGCCCGCGACAGCGTGCGGATATCGACCGGGGACATCATGGTCGACCACAGCAGGGCGATCGCCAGCGCCATGTCTGGCTTCCCCAGCTCGTCGGCCTTGTCGATCAGCTGGCGGATCTCGGCGGCTGTCCAGAGCGCGCTGCGGCCCTCGGGCTCCGGGTTCGGCATCGTTGCCGCCGGCGTGGCCTTGATCAGCCCGTACTTCTCCGCCGCAGCGAACACCTCCCGCAGCTTCTTGATGGTCCGCCACCGGGTCCACTCGCCCTTGTTGTCCTCGAGGTAGATCTGCAGCCGCTCGAAGTCCCCGGGGGTGATCTTGTCGAGGCGCTTCCGGCGGAGGGTGTCATCGACATGGGCCCATGCCTGCTCGAACTCCTCGCGGACCCCGAGCGACTTCCGGCCGAAGGCTTGGGAGCGCGTCCACTTCTCATACCACCGCCCCAGCGAGCCGCTGGGCCACTCCGGCGCGACCCGGCAGACGTTGCCGGACGTCTTCAGGCTCAGGAGGGTCTGGTACTTCTCCCTGGCGATCTGGCGAGCCGCGGGGCCGTCAGGGCCGCAGGTGCAGCCGGCCATGCCGTACGGCTTCTCACGGGCCCACGCTGGCGGCTGCCAGTACCCCACGCCGCGCTTGACCGCGTAGTAGGGGATCTTCTCAGTCACGGTAGCCATCCGACAGCCCCAACGCCGCATCCATCCGGGCGTCGAGGTCCTCGCACGCCTGGACGGAATCCAGCGTCTCACGGGGCAGTCCGGTCAACTCGATGGTCCCGTCTGGCCTGTGGATGATTTTGGGCAGCAGACCGGCCTTCACGATGGCCGCGATCTCTTTCGATATTGACGGCTTGCGCCGTCTCGATGCAGCCGGGACGGTCACAGGTTCCGCCTTTCATGGCCGTTGAGGGTCTGGAGCGCCCGGAGCGCGCTCATCTTGATCGACCGCATGATCCGCCTGTCATCCTCGCCCAGGGCCGGGTCCACGCACGACGACGCTGCGAACGAGTACGCCTCGGCCATGCGTTGGCGGGCACCCTGCAGGATCTCGATGCGGGAGGCGGCGGCGGTCACTGCGCCCTCGCTCGCAAGATCCCTGAAATGTCGGTGTCATCCCGGGCCGGGTAGCCCAGCTCCGCGAGGCGGTCGGCGACCTGGGAGTCGGTCAGCCCCTCGGCCTTGAGCTGTCTGGCGGTCCGGATCTCGCGGCCGGTCCATGGCTGCCGCCGGTCTTCCCAGGGCATGGGGATAAACTGCTGGCTCACGATGCAGCACCCGCGATCGCGTCCCGCAGCGCCCGGACAGCCCTGAGGGCCTCGCCGTGGCTGCCCATCTCGATCACGACCTTGCTGTCGATGTAGTCCACGTCGCGGTCGGCAATCCTCTTGGCGGCCGCCAGAAGCTCGCCGTACGCGCCGCCCGTGGTCGGCTTCAGGATCTCGATGGACCGGACCCGGTGCGGAATACGGCGAAGAGCGCCCCGCTCCTCCAGCCCGTCGAGGAGGCGCACCGCCCCTGACTTCGATGACAGTCCAAGGCCTATACAGATCTCAGACATCGTCGGCGACACGCCGCCGTGCTGCTCCTGGTAGCGGCCGATGAAGGCGAGGGCGTCCCGCTGGCGTGGTGTCAGCATGGGTCTTCATCCCTTACGTCATCGAGCAGGTCGCCCTGGGGCGACCTCCGGCGGCGGGTCGCCGCTGCGTTCAAGGCATGAAAGGCGGCGTCGTAGATCAGGTGGCACCGCTGACAGCCGGCCTTCAGGTTCTCGTCGGCGTTGTTCCCGGGGTCATGATCCATGTGCATGATCGTCAGGACCACAATGGAGCCCGTCTCCGGATGGGGCTGGCCGTTCGCCGCGCGGCAGTCCGGAAAGCGGGGCGTGCCCTCGCAGCAATGCCCGGCCCGAGCGAGGATGCGTCCACGGATCGCAAGCCATTCCGGCGAGCGGATCGAACCGCCCGGATAGAGGGCCATGCGTTCGCGTCTGATCGGCATCAGTCGACTCCCTTTCCCCGACCCCAGCCAAGCGACGGCCAGCGGGTGCGTTTGACTTCCGGCCCTGCGGAGACGGGCCGCGGCCGATGCGGCGTGAACACCACCTTGCGATGCTCGTCGCACCACGGGTGGCCAGGCGCTCCGCAGAAGCCGAAGGCCGGGTCTCGCGGATCCCCGAACGGGTAGCGGCAGACCTCGCCCTGCAGCTGGTGCAGCGGGATCGGTTCGCGCGGCGGGGGCGGCTCTGGCGGTAGCGGCTTGGAGGTGGCCTCGGTCTCCAGTCCGGCAGCAGCGGGACGTATCGGTCCCTTGCGCTCGGACCGCGCCCTTGGAGCCGTCGCGACGCGAGCGGCGACGTTGTGGCGGAGGCTGGAGCGCATCCGGTAGCCATTGAGCTTGACGCCCAGCCGGTGAGCCTTGCCCACGACAGCATTTCGGGTCACCCGGCCGCCCAAAGCCTTTGCGATCATACCGGCGCTTTCGCCCTTCGCGGCGTGGTCGCGGAGCGTCCGGACCATGTCCGGCGTCCAGTCGTTCTGGAAGTCTATGGCTCTGCCTCTGCCGGTCATGCGGTCTCCGTCGAGTTAGCGGTGGGGATGCCGGCGGCCTGCAGCTGAGCCTCGGTGAGGGGCGTCGGCGCCATGGTGCGTTCGCAGTGCGCGACCAGGACTTCGAGGTCCGGCAGGTCGACCTCGATCGACGTCATCCGGGCGTAGGCGGCGCGGCCGAGAGCGTATCGGAACTGCTTCAGCTGGTCGGGTGTCAGGACGCTCATGGGGAGGACGCCTCCTGCCACTCGGCGACGATCGCCCGGATGGTGAGGATTCCGCCGGGCACCTCGTTGTCGACGCGGACGAGCTGGTTCCGGTTGGCGACCAGCCAGTCGAGCGGATTGGGCGCCGACCTCAGGGATGGGAGCACCTGGTTCTCGAACCAGTGGAGGGCGAGGCGAGCGTCGGTGGCGACGGTCACTTCCGGTCCTCCGCTTCGGCCTTGATCTGGCGCAGCGTGGTCAGGAAGGTGTCGACCGCCTTCGCGATCTTGACGTTGTCCTCGACCGTCTTGTTTCGGAGAAGGTCCCGGTAGCCGGTGGGGTCGATGATGTGCCCAACGCTATGGGCCCGGTTCATCACCCGCGACACCTCCGGCCAGTCGAATTGGTCGAGGATTACGCTGCACATCTGGACGCTCTGCCAGGCGTTTGCGGCGTTCTCCTGGGAGGCCATGATGCTGGTCTTGCCGTTGCCGTCTGACATGGGTCACCCCTTCGGTCCGAAGGTCGACAGCAGGGCGGCGCCGCGCTTGGCGAGGGCGTCCTCGCCCGTCTCGGCGATCCGGCGGAGAGCGCCGAGGGCTTCGTTGACGGCTTTGCCCTTGGCGGCCGGCTTCAGCTTCTCGATCGCCTTCAGGATCTCGTCGTCTGTCGGCGGCTCGT
>CAYOWK010000042.1:0-35687 GCA_964407665.1 uncultured Rhizobium sp.
GGCGCCCACGCCGCGGCCCTCGCGGATCTCCATCGTCATCGAGCGCGACACCACGTCGCGCGAGGCGAGGTCCTTCGCGGACGGCGCATAGCGCTCCATGAAGCGCTCGCCCTTGGAGTTGGTGAGATAGCCGCCTTCGCCGCGCGCGCCCTCGGTGATGAGGCAGCCCGAGCCGTAGATGCCGGTCGGGTGGAACTGCACGAACTCCATGTCCTGCAGCGGCAGGCCGGCGCGCAGCACCATCGCGTTGCCGTCGCCCGTGCAGGTGTGGGCCGAGGTCGCCGAGAAGTAGGCCCGGCCATAGCCGCCGGTGGCCAGGATCACGCGCTGGGCGCGGTAGCGGTGGAGGGTGCCGTCATCCAGCTTCCAGGCGGTCACGCCCCGGCATGCGCCGTCGGAATCCATGATGAGGTCGAGCGCGAAGAACTCGATGAAGAAGTCCACGGCGTACTTCAGCGACTGGCCGTAGAGGGTGTGGAGCATCGCGTGGCCGGTGCGGTCAGCGGCGGCGCAGGTGCGCTGCACCGGGCCCTCGCCATAATTCCGGGTCATGCCGCCGAAGGCGCGCTGGTAGATCTTGCCGTCCTCGGTGCGCGAGAAGGGAACGCCCCAGTGCTCGAGCTCGTAGACGGCGGCAGGGGCTGCGCGGACAAGATACTCGATGGCGTCCTGGTCGCCGAGCCAGTCGGAGCCCTTCACGGTGTCATACATGTGCCAGCGCCAGTCATCGGCGCTCATGTTGCCGAGCGAGGCGGCGATGCCGCCCTGTGCGGCCACCGTGTGCGAGCGGGTGGGGAAGACCTTCGTGATGCAGGCGGTCTTGAGGCCGGCCTGTGCGCAACCGAGCGCAGCGCGAAGCCCCGATCCGCCAGCGCCAACGACCACGACGTCGTAGGTGTGATCGATCCAGTTGTAGGCGGTCATGTCAGCACGTCCCTAGGCAGGCGGGGGTAGTCCAGACGTCAATCGGCGTCAGCCGGCGATCTTCAGAACGGAGAAGGCTGCGGCGGCAAAGAGGATTACGCAGATGAAGGTGTTCAGGATCAGTAGGAAGACCTTCGAGAAGGCCTTGCTGATGTAGTCCTCGACGATGACCTGCACGCCGAGACGCATGTGATAGAGCATTGCGCCGATGGTCAGCAGGATCAGCACCGCATTCCACGGCTTGGCGATCCAGTCGGTCACAGCGGCATAGCCGCCCGGGGCGACCAGCATGGCCGAGATCAGGAACCAGGGAACGAGGAAGACGAGAGCGATGGCGCTGACGCGCTGGCCGATGAAGTGGCCAACGCCTTCCTTGGCGGAACCAAGGCCGCGGACCTTGCCGAGCGGGGTGCGGATGGACTGGGTCATGGTCTCAGGCTCCGATCGCCAGGTCGATAAGCCCGGAAACGCCGGGAACGCCCGGAACAAGTCCGCCAGCGACCCAGATTGCTGCGGCCACGATCACGGCCAGCACCAGAACGATGGTCGACCAGGCAGAGGCGCCCTTCGGGTTGAAGCCGCTTCCGGCGTCCATCACGAGGTGTTTCAGGCCGTTCAGCATGTGGTAGCAGACGCTCAGCGTGAGGCCGAACAGGACCAGCTGGCCGAGGATGCTGCCCATCAGGCCGGCGAAGACGCCATACGTCTCTTCACCGGCGGCGGCGCAGAACAGCCAGGCCGTGGCGAGAAACGCGCCCACATAGTTCGCGGAGCCGGTCGCCCGGTGCAGGATCGAGCCAAGCATCGTGGCGTGCCATTTCCACACCTGAACGTGCGGCGCTTTCGGCCTCTTGTCGGTCCAGCCCGTGGCCATCCAGTAGCATCCCCAAAAGACGTGCGGCCCCAACGCACTGCAGCGCTGGCGTGGTTCTAGACCGGGCGACGCCGCTGTCAACGCACGCAAGAGCCGCAGTCCCCCCGCCCGGAGCGAGTGCGCGACGGGCGGGCGGCTTGGCGTTGGGCCCGAACCGGCCCAATAAGCAGGTCATGAAGCTGACAATTCTCGAAACCGGCCGCGCGCCCGGAGCGCTGGCCGACATCTACCCCCGGTATCCGGAGATGGTGGCCGCCCTGCTGGCCCGCGTCGACGACCGGCTGACATTTGCAACTGTGTCGCTCTGGGACGGCGAGCCTTTGCCCGCGCTCGGCGATGTCGAGGCCATTCTGATCACCGGTTCCCCCTTTGGCGTCTATGATTCGCCGCCCTGGATGGATCCGCTGAGAGCGTTCATCCGCCAGGCGCACGCCGCCCGCATTCCGATGGTGGGGATCTGTTTTGGTCACCAGATCATCGCCGATGCGCTGGGCGGGGTGGTCCGCAAGTCCGAAAAAGGCTGGGGCGTCGGCCGCCACACGTACAATGTCGTCTCGCAGGCGCCCTGGATGCGCGACAGGGTGGACACCGTGTCGCTGGTCGCCAGCCACCAGGATCAGGTGATCTTGCCGCCCGATGGCGTTCGCACGCTGGCGCGCTCCGCGCATACCGACCATGCCATGCTCGCCTGGACGGACGCCCCGATCCTGACGCTGCAGGGCCACCCCGAATTCTCCGACCGTTTCGCGTCCGCTCTCTACAGTGCGCGCCGTGGCGGCAGTCTGACTGACGACATGGCAGATGCTGCGATAGAATCCCTTGGGAAGCCTGAAGACAACGACCTGATGGCGGAGTGGATTGCAGGCTTCCTGCGTTCTGCCCGACAATGACTGTGCACAGGCTGGCAGGGGCGGCGGCGACGCCGCCATCGCCCCTTGATTTGCGCGCCCATGCACGATTGATAGGCGCCTGACATGAAATCGGAGTCCCCGATGGGCGCACACGCCCTTCATCACCGGTTGGGCGAGGTGGCCGAAACGCTGTCCTCAACCGAGCGCAAGACGAACCAGGGCCGCATGAAGCGGTTCACGCGTTGCCGCGTCATCTGGGACGATGGCGCCGGCCCCGAATTCACTGACCTGTCGGCGGACTACACCGCAGGCCAGCGCACGGCCGTGATCTATCGCGACACCAACTACATCTGCGACGTCAACGTGGAGAGCGGCCAGCAGTCCGTGATCGGCGACCGGGTGGAGGGCATCCTTGCCCTGCTGCTGGTGATCTCGATGCCGCTGTGTTTCGTGCTGATCGGCTTCCCGATGTATTTCGGCGTGCGGGCCTGGTCGCGCATGACCACCGACAAGTTGCGCAAGCGCGTGTCGGCCTATGTCGAAACGCTGTTGCCCTCGCTCCGCATTCCGCCTGTTGTGACGGCGCCTCCGGTTCTCGCCGGCGCAGGCGGCTGATCCTCAGCGGCGCGCCGGCTGCGCCACCATGGCCCATCCCGCGACCTGATAGGCGGCGGCGACCATCAGCCCGATGTCGAGCCATGTCCGCGTGCCCCACAGCGGCCAGACCGGAAACAGGCTGATCAGGGCGATGAGGGCGCACGCGCCGTCCAGTCCGCCATGACCCATCAGCAGGCCCCTGCCGGTGCGGGCGCGCTTCACCTGCTCGCGCGTCACCGGGAACACGCCATCCTCCAGCCGCGACGGCCCGAACGTCTCGAACAGGGCGTCACGCCCCCGGATGCCGGTGATCTCGGTGAGGATCTCGGCTGTCGCGTACCCCTCATCCACGGCGCCCCACACCACGCCCGCGCGAATCCACCGCACCGTCACGGACAGGAGAATGGCGACCGCAATGGCCGCCTGCCAGAAACCGGGCATGTACATGGTGGTGTTCTATCCTGACGCCTGAGCCCGTGCCTGCGGGGAGAGATAGGCGGTCGCGGCGCAGAACAGAAGGTGGCTCACAGTGCAGCTTTGAGCGGGGCCGGGTTGAACATATCAGAAGTCGTCTTCTATTCTCCCACCGACATCCAAGCGAATTGTCTCCAAGACGGCGACGACCTCGGTGTCACTGTAATAGTGGCGCCCGCTGATGTCCGCATGCACCTGATTTTCGCGCACGATGTTGAAATAGGCGACTGGATCGCCTGTCGGGTCCAGCAGAAGCCAAGGTTCCGTCTGGCCCGGAAGCGCCCGTCCGAGCGCAAACGGAAGCAGGCTCGGCCTTTCAACATCGAAGAGAAAGTACTGCTTCATTGCGGCATTGTTCTACCAAGCTGCTCACTGTATTTTCAGTCAGCGGAAGAACGGTCTGGAGACGGATCTACGCCTACTCCCGCTTTGGAATCGCCGCCCAGTAGTCGAAGTCGAGGATCACGTCCGGCAGATATTTGCCGTCGTCGCCGTGGCGCGGGAAGTCGTGGCAGGGGCGGTTTTTCGTGGCGACCAGACGCAGGCGCAGCGCGCCCATGCCGTCGTCGAACTCCACCTTGTCCAGCACTTCCGACCACGCAAACACCGTGTCGCCCGAGCCCAGCGGGTTCACGTGCTGGCCCGCGTTGATGGCGATGATCTCGGCGGCGTTGGCCAGACCGTTGAACGCCAGCGAGCGCGCCAGCGAGATGGCGACGCCGCCATAGATCAGGCGCTTGCCGCGCGGGGTCTGCGCCTGCGCGTGCTGGTTGAAGTGCACCTTCGCGGTGTTCTGGTAGAGGCGCGTCGCGATCTGGTGCTCGGCCTCTTCCACGGTGAAGGCGTCGACGTGGTCGATCTTCTCGCCGACCTCGTAGTCCTCATAGGCGAAGGGCGAGCCGGCCAGATCGAAGTCCCAGCCGGAGGCCGACGCTTCCGGATGGGGCAGGGTGTCGGCGGAGACCGCGTCCGGCAGGTCGGGAACGACGGTCGCCGGCGCCGGCGAGGCGGGGTCGCGCTTGTTGACCATCACCCAGCGCACATAGCTGAGCACTTCCTCATCCGCCTGATTGTAGCCCGTGGTGCGCACCCAGACGACGCCGGTCTTGCCGTTGGAGTTTTCCTTCACGCCAATCACTTCGGAGATCGCCCGCAGCGTGTCGCCCGGATAGACCGGCTGCAGGAAGCGGCCGTCGGCATAGCCGAGGTTGGCGACCGCGTTCAGCGAGATGTCCGGCACCGTCTTGCCGAACACCATGTGGAAGGCGAGCAGCGGATCGATGGGCGCCGCTTCCAGTCCGCACTCCTGCGCGAACGAGTCGGCGCAATAGAGCGCAAAGCGCGATCCGGTCAGGCCGATATAGATCGCGGTGTCCGCCTCGGTCACGGTGCGCGGCGTGGCGTGGATCAGCTCGTCGCCGACCTGGAAGTCCTCGAAGAAGTTCCCGGGATTGGACTTGAGGGTCATGGGGCGGCGTCCCTTGGCGGTGTTCTGCTGATATCGGGCGTACCCTCTACAGCGCGCGGCGGGCGGCAACAATGGCGGAATGGCTCCGGGAAGGCGGGTCCCGGGACAAGGCTGCGTAACGCCGGCCTCAGGCAGCCCGGACGCCAGCCAGGAAATCGCCCACGTCCCGGCGCAGGCTTTCCGCGCCCCGGGCCAGTTCGGCCGCCGCGCTGAGGACCTGGCTTGCCGCCGCACCGGTCGTTACGGTTCCGTTCCTCACCTCATGGATGCTGCCTGACACGGCCGTGGCGCCCTGTGCGGCCTCCTGCACGTTGCGCGCGATCTCCTGGGTCGCGGACCCCTGCTGCTCCATCGCCGCCGCCACCGAGGCGGACACGCCATTGAGGTCGGATATGGTGGCGGCGATCTTGCCGATGGCCTCGACCGCCGCAGCCGTCTCGGACTGCACGGCCGCAATCTGGAACGCGATTTCATCGGTCGCCTTGGCCGTCTGGCCGGCCAGCGCCTTGACCTCGTTGGCGACCACGGCAAAACCGCGTCCGGTCTCACCCGCACGCGCCGCTTCGATCGTCGCGTTCAGCGCCAGCAGGTTGGTCTGGGCTGCGACCGACCGGATCAGCTCGACGACCTCGCCGATCTTCCGGCTCGCATCGGCCAGCCCCATGACGGTCCCGTTGGTCTGGCGCGCTTCATCGGTTGCGCGTCTCGCCATTTCCGACGAGGCGCCGATCTGGCCCGCGATGTCCCGGATGGTTGTGGACAGCTCCTCGGATGCCGCCGCCACTGCGTTCACGTTGGCCGACGTCTGCTCGACCGCTGAGGCGACATTCATCGACTGGCTGCTCGTTTCGTTAGCGGTATGCGACATCGACCGCGCCGCGGCCTCGAGCTCCGTCGCCGCCGATGACAGGGAGTCGATCAGCGATCCGACCTTCGCCTCGAAAGCGTCGGCCATGGCGGTAGCGGCCTTGCGCCGCTCCGCCTGCTGGCGCAGCTCGTTTTCGGCCTTCTCGGCTTCCAGACGCTGGCGCTCGATGGCGTTGGTCCGGAAGACGGCGACCGCCTTGGCCATGGCGCCGACTTCGTCGCGACGGTTGGCGTAGGGAACGGCCTTTGCCGTATCTCCGCCCGCCAGCCGAGACATGAACGCCGTCATGCCGGCAAGGGGACGGACCACGCCGGCCATGATGGTCCAGAAGGCGGCAATGAAGCTGACCGCGCTGGCGGCCGAGACCCCAGCGAGGATCAGTTCGGCCAGCTCCACCTGATGATGGACGCTCTGGTAGGTCGCGCCGGCTTCCTTGATCTGGATATCGACCAGCTGGCTCACGGCTGCCGTCACGGGGTCTATCGTCTGGTAGAGGCGGTTCAGGACAAACGCGTCAAGCGCCGCCGGGTCACCCTGCTTCAGAATGCCCTCGAGCTCCGCCACGGCGGCGTTCGCAGGCGTCATCGTACGGATCACTTCATCGGCGAGCTGGCGTTCCTCGGTAGTCATCCGGGTTGCTTCATAGGCGTCCCAGTGCGTCTTGATGCCGTCCCGTGCGGCGACGACGGCCTCAAGTCCGCTTGCCGGATCCATGTTGCCGTTTCGCACCTTGTGCGCGGCGTCGACAATATTCACGGCATAGAGGTCGGAAATGATCTTGAGGTCGCGCAACGGCACGACCCGGTCGTCATGGATGGCCTCAAATCCGGCAAGCGACGTCTCGCCCGTTCGCCAACCTGTGACGGCCAGCGCCAGCGCGCCCGCCAGCAGGAGGAGCAGAATTCCGATCAGACGCGCTTTGAGTGACATGCAAACCCCCAAGTTATGCAGGGGTAGCAAGGGTCTCAAAGGCTGTAGAAATCGTTAACAGACTGGATCGATTTGTTTACACACCGAGCTCGATCACGGGTTTACCTACCCGTTCGCCGCTTCCCGCTTCGCAATGGCGTCCGCGACCGCAACTGTGCGCCGGGCCTGCGCGAGGTGCAGCAGTTCGGTCATCTTGCCGTTCACTTTCAGGACGCCCTTGCCGGCGTTGGCCGGGTCGGCAAAGGCCGCGATCACGTCGCGCGCCTGCGTGACCGCGTCAGCCGCCGGAGCGAAGATCGTGTTGCAGGGCTCGACCTGGCTGGGATGGATCAGCGTCTTGCCGTCGAATCCGAAGGCGCGGCCCTGGCGGCACTCCGCCGTGAAACCGTCCGCGTTTGCGATGTCATTATAGACGCCGTCGAAGACCAGCACGTCGAAGGCCCGCGCCGCTGCGATCGCCAGTGTCAGGGTGACGGCGAGGTTCGAGCGGTCCGGCGTGGGCTCGGCGCGGAAATCCTTGATCAGGTCGTTGGTGCCCATGACGAAGGCCGTCAGCCGTGTCGTCTTCCGGCATTCTGCGATTTCGCGCAGGTTGAAGATCGACAGCGGCGTCTCGATCATCACCCAGAGCTGCAGGGAGGGGGGCGCGCCAGCTTCCGACATCGCCTCGTTCAGCCAGCGGATGTCATCCGCGCAAGTCACTTTCGGGGCGAGGATGGCGTCCGGCCCGGCATGCACGGCCGCCTTGAGATCTGCCTTGCCCCATTCGGTGTCCTGTCCGTTGATCCGGATCACCAGCTCGCGCGGGCCATAGCCGCCCGCCTTGACCACGCCGCAGACCCGGTCGCGGGCCTCGGCCTTGGCTTCCGGGGCGACGGCGTCCTCAAGGTCGAGGATCAGGCAGTCCGCCGGGAGGGTTTTCGCCTTCTCCAGCGCGCGCTCGTTTGCGCCCGGCATGTAGAGAACCGAACGGCGCGGTCTGATGTCGGACATGGAAAGGCCCCCTGAGGCGATGAACGGCTAAAACGGACTGCCGGACACATGACGGAGCGTCGCGCGAAGATCAAGCGCCCCCCAGGCCTGTGACGCGCTGGTTCCAGCAGGTAACAACATGAAGCTCCAGCCGAAACAGGTCGCAGATGCGTCCCAGGCGGGGGGACATCGTAACTCCGGTTGTCCCGGTTCAGGCCCTGCGGAGGTCTTCCACGATGGCGCCGGCGGCGAGGACTTCCTCTTCGTGCGCTGCATCCCGCCAGGTTTCGACAAGGGCTGCATCGAACCACGCCCGCATTCCGGGCAGATCCAGCATCCGTTCGGCATAGGCCTGGGCGGCGGGGGACAGGCCGGGCGAATAGGTTCGGGCGCGGAAGGCGACGGGCGCATAGAATGCATCGGCGGCGGTGAAGTGGTCGCCAGCCAGGAAGGGGCCGCCAAAGCGGGACAACCCTTCCTGCCAGATGGCGTCAATCCGGGCCCAGTCGCGCGCGAGCGCCGGGCTGACCTCGTGCAGCTGCACCTTCAGGCCGCAGGTCATGCTGCATGTCGAGCGCAGGACCTGAAAACCGGAGTGCATTTCAGCGGCGATGGACCGGGCAAAGGCGCGGGCCTGACGATCGGCCGGCCAGACAGCCGGATGGGTGTCCGCAAGATGCTCGGTAATGGCCAGGGAATCCCACAGGACGAGATCGCCGTCGACAAGACACGGCACCCGGCCGGTCGGTGAGACGGCCGCGACGCTCTTCCACGCGTCGCTGCCGAAGGGGACAAGCTGTTCCTCGAAGGGCAGACCCAGTTCGCGCAACAGCAGCCAGGGCCGCAGCGACCAGGAGGAATAGTTCTTGTTGCCGATGAAGAGATGCATGGCGGGCGCCTACGGAAAACTGCTGAGCGAGCAGGCGGGGCGGTGGTACTTGGCCGCGACGGGAACGCAAGCCCGCCCCTGCGGGTTATAGGCCGCAGCAGGGATATCCCGGCATCAGGGAAAAGGACGTGTCATGGCTCAGGGCAACGGATTGTTCGGTTCATCCTCCCACGCGGACGAGGCCCGCCGCGCCGCGAAACAGGCGATGGGCAAGGGCCGTGAAGCCGCCCATCTGGCCTCGCGAAGCGCGCGGGAAGCAGGCGCCGCTCTGGCGGACGAAGCCAGCGCCCGGGTTGGCGACGCGAAGCACCGCGCCACAGGTCTCGCCTCGGATCTCAAGGATCAGGCAGGCGACCGCGCCATCGATGCGCGCGATTATCTTATGGAGCTTCTGGGCGCCCTGTCGGGCAAGGCCGACACGGTCGTCAAGACGGCCCGCAACACCCTGAAGGATGTACACGCCGAGGACTATGCGAAAACGGCCGCCGTCTATTCCGGCAAGGCAATCGGTCTGGTCAAGCGCCACCCGCTCATCGCGATCGGGGGCGCTGTCGCCATCGGCTTCCTGATCGGCAAGGCTGTCGAGGCTGCCGCTGCCCGCCGCGAGGCGGCTGAAGCGGAAGCCGGTGACGGCGTTTCGGCTGGTGAAGGCGATAGCGACAAGTCCGAGTAGATCAGTACGCTGATGGGGCGGTTCGGACGCACTGTGCAGCCGAACTACCCGATGACGCGTCCGGGACGGTTCAGTACCGCGTCAGGTCGATATCAAAGCAGTGTCGACCGGCGCCATTGATCGGTGTCCTAAACGATTCCGGCGCTGTCGGCGGGAGCTCGCAGCCGCCCTCACCGCTCAGTCGCGCCAGCAGCGGCAGGCTCGTTCCTGAAGGCAGCGCGGCGCAGATACGGGCGGTCTTGTGGTCGACCCTGTCGTAACTCACGTTCTCCCAGCCCTCGCCCGGTATGTAACCTGCTTCGACAAGTTGCTGCAGTGAAGCAGGGGCAGCGCCTCGATCGGACATATACTCAGCCGCTGCTCTCCCCAGATCGTCGAGATCATGCAGCCGTTCGTAAGTCGCTTCCCGGTGAATAAATTGCATCGGGATCCAGTTGATCCCCCCAACTGCATCGTACGCGAACATGAAAGCGATGGCGGAGAGCGCTCCGGACAGGCCAGCCAGCCGCGTGACGGTTAGGCCGCTTATTCCCCACCCAGTTATGCGCATGTGTCCCCCCCAAACCATCCATCCATGCTGCTCTGCGGGCGGCCGGCAGGCAACACCCTCCTGAATTCAGCGCCGGTCCAGATGAGCGTGTTTTCGTCCATTCCCTCGCAACTTGTCTCCCGGTAGCTTGTCGCCGGTCTTTGGGACGGGTGCATGCCGCTGGTTATCGTTGTGTCGTCCTATGTGGCGGGCTCGCGCGTTGGCGGCGGGCTTGCGCCCTATGTGCTGGCGCCGCTGAAGGTGGATCCCGTCCTCATCCCTACCACCCTGCTTGGGCGTCATCCGGGGTGGGGCGCGCCCGGCGGCGGCGCGACGCCCGATGATCTCATGCGCGGCATGCTAGATGGGATCGAGGCCAACGGCCTCTTCGCTCTCTGCGATGCGGTGCTGACCGGCTATATGGCGACGCCCGAGCAGGCCGATATTGCGGCGGACGCCATCGACCGCATCCGGGCCGCCCGGTCCGGCGCCGGGGCGGAACCGCCAACTGTCATCGTCGATCCGATCATGGGCGACCTCGACGTGGGTCCTTACGTTGCCGCCGCCGTTGCCGGAGCCATCACGGAACAGCTTGTCCCGCGCGCCGATCTCATCGCCTGCAACCTCTGGGAGTTCCGCCAGCTCACCCATATCGCCGAGGTCGCTGACGCCGCCGAAGTCGCCGCCGCCGCCCTGCAGACGGGCCGGGACTGGGTGGTGACCTCCGTGCGGGCAGGCGAGGGCATTGGCGCCGTTCTCGCGGGCGGGGGACAGGCCGCTGTTGCGTCGACGCCCCGCCTTCAGGGCGACGTTCCGCGCGGCGCCGGCGACCTTCTGAAGCTGCGTTTCGTGGGCGGACTGGTATCAGGCGAGCCGCCCCGGCGCGCACTGGCGCGCTCGGTCGGGGTCACCGAGGCGATCCTGCGCCGGGCGCTCGAGTGGCGGGCGACCGAACTGCCGGCCGCCGCCTGCTGGCCGC
Organism: uncultured Rhizobium sp.; assembly: GCA_964407665.1. Taxonomy (GTDB): domain Bacteria; phylum Pseudomonadota; class Alphaproteobacteria; order Caulobacterales; family Hyphomonadaceae; genus CAYOWK01. The sequence goes on from CAYOWK010000042.1 coordinate 11,029, forward strand.
TTCTGGCGGAGGCCCCCGAGGCGCCGCTCACCGCGCTCTGAGACGCCCAACCAGACTTGACCTGCCGTCCGGTGCATCCGATGTCATGCGGCCATGAGCATCTCCTCGGGTTTCGTCGCAGCAGGTTTCGGGCCCGTCCGGGAGGTGTTCGAACGCAATTTCGAGGAGGACCTCGAACTCGGCGCCGGCTTTGCCGCGTGGCTGGGCGACGAACTGGTCGTCGATCTGGTGGGCGGCTTCACGGACCGTTCGAAATCCACGCCGTGGACGGCTGAAACGCTCTGCCCCGTATTCTCCACGACCAAGCCCATCGGCGCGCTCGTCGTCGGGCTCCTCGTGGATCGTGGTCTTGTCGACTACGACCGCCCGCTGAGCCAGTACTGGCCCGAATTCGCGGCCAACGGCAAAGGCGCCATCACCGTCGCCGAGGCCCTGTCGCATCAGGGCGGCGTACCCGGCTTTCCCGACGCCATCAGCCCCGACCTTTGGCTTGATCCGCCGAAGCTCGCCGCCGCGCTGGCCGAGCTGCCGCCCATGTGGGAGACCGGCGACGGCTCCGGCTACCATCCGCTGACCTGGGGCTATCTGGCGGGCGAACTCGTGCGCCGCGTCGATGGCCGATCGCTTGGGACTGTGCTGCGCGAGGATATCTGCGGACCCCTAGGCATCGATTTCTGGATCGGAACGCCGACCAGCGAACACGGCCGCGCCGCCCAGATGATGAAACCGCGCGAGCCTACCCGCTTCGGTCCGCAGAACGATGCGCTGAAGGCCGCCTTCCAGACCCCGTGGGCAGCTCCGGCGCGCGGCGGCGCTGACTGGCGCGAGGCCGAGATTCCCTCCGCCAACGGCCACGGCACGGCCGTCGCGACTGCGAGGCTCTATTCCGCCTACGCCCAGAAAGGCCGCATCGGCGAGACGCGGCTGTTCTCGCCCGACACCTGGGAGAAGCTCACGCGTGAACGCGTCTCGGGGCCGGACCGCATCCTGCCCGGACGCGTCGCCTTCGGGGCGGGCGTGATGCGTAACCTGCCGCTGATCTACGGACCCAACCCCGAGACGCTCTGCCATTCCGGCTGGGGCGGCTCCGGCGCGCTCGGCGATCCCGCCACAGGCCTCTCCGCCGCCTACGTGATGAACCGCCAGGGCTCGGACCTGCTGCGGGACCCGCGCAGGCAGCGCCTGATCGACGCACTCTACGCCTGCCTCTGACCTTCACCGCGCATAGAGAAACCTTGGCGGCTCGCCGTCCTTGAGCATGACAGCCGTCAGCGGTCCGCCAAAGCACGCGCCAGTGTCGATGTTGATCCGGCGAAATTGAATGTCAGGCTGGCGGCTCATCAGCGGCGTGTGGCCATGGATGACGGTGAGGCCCTTGAGCTCCTCCCGGTCCGGCCAGCGCACATCGTCCATGAAACGCGGCGAGCGGGTCCAGAGCCGCACCTCGTCCTCGCAATCGGGAAAGACGACGGGCTCGATCCCGGCATGCACGAACGCCAGCTTCCGCTCCCGGTCGTAGTGCATCGTGGGCAGAGATTTCAGCCACGCCAGATGATCGGGCGGGAAGGTCGCGACAAACGCGTCCTCGTCCCTTGATCCGGTATAGCTGCGGATGGTGGCTTCGCCGCCGCCATTCATCCACATCTCGCGATTGACCGAGCCGCCGCCCGACAGGCGCCGCACCATCATGTCCTCATGGTTGCCATAGAGCGAGATCGCCTCGAACGCCCCGGTCTCCCGGCCACGCCGCTCGAACGCCATCACCTGCTCTATGACGCCCCGGCTGTCCGGACCGCGATCGACATAATCGCCCAGGTGGACGATGCGCGCCGGCCCGCCGCCCTCGAACGCCAGCCGGTCGAGAATCGCCCCATGCAGCGAGCGGAGCATCTCCGCCTCGCCGTGAATGTCGCCGATTGCAAAATGGATGATCGATCCCAACAGGCGTCTCCGTCCGTGCGCATCATCTGACGCGCGAACGGGGCAGCCTGCAAGGCGCTGGAATGTCAGGGCTGGATCGACGCGAGCCGCGCCAGAATGGCCTCGCCAGCGGCGCCCGCCTCGCCGCGAACATCCTTGGCGTGCAGAGCGGTCATCGCCGCCAGATAGGCCTTGGAAACGGCCAGCGTGCGGGCGTCGAGCGGGTTGGGCGCCGTGCGCAGCATTTCCATCAGGCCGCGCGCAATCTTGCCGAGCAGCACGTACTCGAACACGCCCGCCAGCCCGGCGACGTCATGAACGGGTGCGTAGACAACCTCGCGGGCCAGCTGGTCCGGCGCGGCTTCGTTGAGCGCGATCTGGATGCGGCGCATCTCGCCTTCGGCCTGGGCGCGCCAGTCGGCGCGTGCGGCTTCCCACTCGGGAGAGGCCTGCGGATCAGCGGCTGCGCTCATCGGGTCCCTGCTTTCCTGCCCTGGCATGTAGAAAAGGCTCCGCTGACTGCCCGCCAGACCGGTCCGTCCCCACGCGATTTCTACGGCGCACCGGCTTACCCCGCCAGCAGCGTGACCAATAATGCGGCAAAACCGTTAATGGAACCTTTTACACGTCAGCGAGACTGACGTGAACGGCAACCAAGCCGGCTGGCGCCGAACTTGCGAAACATGATTTCGAGAACGTGTTCTCGTTTAGACATGGCAAACCTTTTTCGCCCCGCGGCCCAACCGGCCAGCGGGGCGTTTTTCTGGGACGGCTACTTCGCCAGCAGCGCCGCGCGCCGCCGGTCGATCCGCCAGACCTCGAAGGTGAAGAGCCCGACGCCCGCCCAGATGAAGCCGAAGGTCACGGCATGGGCCGGGGTGAAGGTCTCGCCGAACGACAGGCCCAGAATGAACTGCAGCGTCGGAGCGATGTACTGCAGCATCGCAATCGTCGACATGCGCAGCCGCTTGGCGCCCAGCGCGAACAGGATCAGCGGCGCCGCCGTGATCGGGCCTGCAAGAGCGAGGAGGAGGGCCGTCTTCGGATCCGCCAGCGAGAAGGCGCCCTGTGCCGACGGGGCCAGTACGAGGAAAGCCAGCGCGATCGGCGACAGCAGGGCGGCCTCGACCCCGAAGCCGACACGGCTGTCGACAGGCACGGTCTTGCGGATGGCGCCGTACGCCCCGAACGACACGGCCAGCGCCAGGGACACCCACGGAAACGCCCCGACGACAACCGCCTGGTTGAGAACGCCCACGGCCGCGATCGCAAGCGCGCCGAGTTGCAGGCGGTTGAAGCGCTCACCGAAGAACATCGCGGCAAACAGGAAGCTGACGAGCGGATTGATGAAGTAGCCGAGGCTGCCCTCCAGCACTCGTCCGCTCGTCACGGCCCAGATATAGACGGTCCAGTTGATCGCGATCAGCACGGCTGACGCCCCAAGCATCACAAGGGTGCGCGGCTGGCGGGCGAGGGCGGCGATGTCCCCCAGCCGGCCCGCTACGGCGATCGCGGCAAGGGCGGTCGGAACTGACCAGACGATCCGGTGCGCAAGGATGACCATTGGGTCGATCGCGCCGAACAATCTGAAGTAGAGCGGCAGGAAGCCCCACATCCCATAGGCTGACGCAGCGAAGAGAAGGCCGTTCCGGGTTTCGGCTTCACTCGTAGTGGGCGGCATGGCGGGGAAACCTCAGAACCGGATCGTCCAGGACAGGTTCGCGCGTGCGATCCGCCGGAGGCGTGCCTCCGGATCTATTTCACATGCTGGCCTCTGTCGCGATCCTGGCAGGTCAGCCAAGGCGCCGCCGCCGATCAAATGACGTTACACTCTGTACGCCAGTCCTGCCCCGCGGCGGGCAAATGGTTTCGATTGCAGGCTGTTTTGTTAATCTTTGCAGCCTAGCAAGAAGCCATGCACGTCTTTGGCATCTGGTTCGATTCTGTGACGGAAGGCGTGTCGCATGGACATGACCTGAGCCTCGTCGCGTTGTCGTTCGTCATTGCCGCGCTGGCCGCCTACTGCTCGCTGGACATGGCCGAACGCATGTGCGCGTCGTCAGGCCGCGCCCGCAAGGTCTGGCTGGGGCTGTCCGGGCTGATGCTGGGTTGCGGCATCTGGTCGATGCATTTCATCGGCATGACAGCCCTGCGCTTCCCATTCGAGGCCGGGTATGGCGTCGGCCTGACGGTTCTGTCTGGCGTCTTCGCGGTAGGAGGCTGCATCGCCGGACTGGCGATTGTCGCCGGGCGGCCGACCTGGCGCAGGCTCCTTGCGGCGGGCGCCGTCCTGGGGTCCGCAACGGCTGTCATGCATTACGCGGGCATGGCGGCGCTGGAGTTTTCCGGCGAGGTCAGATACCGGCCCGGCCCGTTTGGCGCTTCTCTCGCTGTCGCAATGACGGCGTCCACGGCCGCGCTCTGGCTGTCCGTCTCCGTTCGCACCGGGTTCCAGCGCCTTGTCGCGGCATGCGCGATGGCCATCGCCGTCTTTGCGATGCACTACACCGCAATGGCCGGCGCTGTGCTCGTCGCGGCTCCCCACGTGATCGGCACGACGCTTGTCCTGTCCAAGGGCATGCTGGCGCTGCTCGTCGCCATTGGTGTCGCCGGCCTGGTTATCGCATCGACACTGCTGGCCTTCTTTGATCGTCGCATCCAGTCGCAGGCTGTTCGGGAAGCCGCCCGGCTGCGCGCCCTGAATGCGGAACTTGAGGCTGCGCGGGTTGAGGCCGAGCGCGCCGTTCGCGTCGAGTCGCAGTTTCTGGCGACCATGAGCCACGAGATCCGAACGCCCATGAACGGGGTGCTCGGCATGCTCGAAGGGGTTTTGCGCGGGCCGCTATCGCCCGACCAGCGCCAGCAGATATTCACGGCGCGCGATTCGGCGGTCGGCCTCCTGCGCATCCTGAACGATGTGCTTGACTACTCGAGGCTTGAAGCCGGCCAGTTCACCATAGAGTCCATCCCGTGCTCGATCGAGGAGATCGTCGACGACACGCTATCGATGGTGTCCGGCCAGGCGCAGGCCAAGGGGCTCGTGTTGCAGTCAGCGGTTGCGGACGATGTTCCGGACTGGATTTCAGGCGATCCGCTGCGGATTCGCCAGGTGCTCGACAATCTGGCGATGAACGCCGTCAAGTTCACAGACGCCGGATCGGTCTCGATCGACGTCCGGTGTGAGGGCGAAGGCCCGGACCGGCGGCTCCATATCTCTGTTTCCGATACAGGTCCCGGCATCGAGACAGACGTTCAAAGCCGCCTGTTCCGGCGCTTCATGCAGGCCGACGCCTCGACCACCCGCAGATATGGAGGCGCCGGACTGGGTCTCGCCATCTGCAGGGAACTCGTCACGTCGATGGGTGGCGAGATCGGCGTCGAGAGCCGGCCCGGCAACGGCTCGGTCTTCCACGTCCGGCTTCCGGCGATTGCGACGCCGGCGCCTCTGGCGCCGGCCGGGGCCGCTGCGGAGTCCGGTCAGTCATCCATCCCGTTGCGTATCCTTGTGGCAGAGGACCATGTCATCAATCAGCGCGTGATCCGCACGCTTCTCGAATCGGATGGTCACGATCTCACCTTTGCCGGCAATGGCCGCGCCGCCGTGGAAGCCGTCGAGGCGTTCAGGTTCGATCTCGTGCTGATGGACGTTCACATGCCGGAGATGGACGGGGTCGAGGCGACAACTCTCATTCGACGGCTGCCGGCGCCGGTGTGCGATATCCCGATCATCGCCGTGACGGCGAACGCCATGCCCGGCGATCGCGAGCGCTACCTCGCTTCCGGGATGGATGACTACGTGGCCAAGCCTGTTCAGGTCGCGGAGCTGCAGGCGGCCATCGCCCGTGTGACCGGCAGCGCTCCCCGGCACATGTCGCAGGCGCCGCTGTGTGCGCCGGACCCGCCACCGGGCGCTCTCGGCGAGGTCCTTGCCGCGCTCGACGCCACGCTCACCGCCGCACCTGACGGGTCAGTCCACGCCGCGTGACCGGTGTCAGGCCAGGCGGCTGCCGAACGCGCCGCGCACGTTGAGCATCTCTGCCAGCTGGACGGCGTTGAGCGCGGCGCCCTTGCGGATGTTGTCGGACACCGTCCAGAAGGCGAGGCCATTGGGCAGCGTCTCGTCATTGCGGATGCGCGAGACGTAGGTCGCCCAGTCGCCGACGCAGTCGAGCGGCGTCACGAAGGCTTCTTCCTCGCGATTGTCGATGACCATCAGGCCGGGCGATTCCCGCAGCATGGCGCGCGCCGATTTGGCGGGCAGCGGCCGCTCAAGCTCGACGTGCACGGCGATCGAGTTGCCGACGAAGACCGGCGCGTAGATGCAGGTGCTGGCCACATCCAGATCGGGATCGAGGATCTTGCGCAACTCGTCGCGCAGGGCCGTTTCCGCGTCCGTGGAGCCGTCGTCCATGTAGTCGCCGACCTGGGGGATCAGGTTGAAGGCGATCTGCTTGGTGAACTCCTTCGGCTCGACGGCCTGGTTCACATAGAGGTTCTTGGTCTGCTGCCAGAGTTCGTCCACCGCCGGACGGCCGCTTTCTGAAACGGCGCAGCAAACGGTCGCGATGACGCGCTTCACCCCGGCGCGGTCGTGAATCGGCTTGAGGATGGCGGCCAGCTGTCCGGCCGGGCCGCCGGGCACGGACACGATCCTGCGCTCGCGCCAGCCATCGATGGCGTCCGCATTGGCTTCCGGCGCCACCAGCGGCACGTCCGGATCCATCCGGAAGGCGCCGGAGACATCGATGACGATGCAGTCCGTGGCCGTGATCTTCGCGGCCCACTTCCGGGCCGAGCGTTCGTTGACCGCCATGAAGCAGACATCGGCGCGCGTCCAGTCGAACTCGTCCGCGTCCGTCGTCTTGAGGACAAGGTCGCCGATCGACACTTCACGGCCCATCGCGCTGCGCGGGGCAAGGACGAAATACTCGTCGGCGGGAAAGTGACGCTCGGCGAGGACCTCTGCGATCTCGCGGCCGATCAGGCCGGTTGCCCCCAGAATTGCGACGCTCAGCGGCATGTATTTCTCCTGCAGAGGGTGTATGAATCGCGCGGGGCTGGCCGTTATCCGGTCATATTCGCGAGGTTACATGGCGTCGTCCGGTTTTTCGGACGCTCGCCGTGCGTCCGCGTGTAACAGCCCGCGTTGAGTATCGGCAATGCGTTCGCCAGCTAATTGGCGATTGCTCGGACGTTTGCGGACCCTGGTCGCGGTCCACCTTGGAGAGTCGAATGGCCGATGTGGCTGCTCTCGTGAAGCGCTACGTTGCCTGTTACAATTTCAACGATGTCGAGGGCATGCTGGATTGCTGCGCCGACAACGTCGTCTTTGAGACGGTCAACAATCCCGGCGGCGCAATCCGGCTGAACGGCCGCGACGAAATGCGTGAAGTGCTGGTGGCGACGACCCTCGCCTTCCATGAACGCCGCCACGAGGTGGTCGGCCTGATCGTGGATGGATCGCGGGCGGCGGCTGAAACCGTGTTTTCCGGCGTCGCGGCGGCCGAACTGGGCGCCAGCATCCGCTGTGGCGACCACATCTCGATCCGCGGCGCCACGATCTTCGAGATCGACGATGGCCGCTTCGCCAGGATCTGCGACTACAGCTGATGCCGGAGCCCGGCTGCGGAAATGCTTCCCCCCGGGCAAAAAACCACCATTATCTTGATGTGTAACAGACCGCATCTGGCCAGGCCGGATATGGATCGAACGCCGCAAGCCATGCCGCGCACGGCGGCGCATCAACCAGGGCAGGAGACAGTCATGAGTATCGTTTGGCGCATAGCGGCCCTGGCATCGCTCGGCATGCTTGCGGGCGCCTGCGCCAGCATGGGCGGCGGCGCCGGCGGCGCCAATGCCGGCCAGTGGAAGGAAGTCACCCACGTCGAGGACCGTTTCGCGGTTTATGTCGATCACGCCAAGCCCCGCAACGGCGATACCGTCACCTTCCGGCTGATGTATGTGTACTCGATCGGCCAGGTGAAATGGGAAAACAAGGATGTCGGCTGGCAGGAGTACTCGGCGCTGACCGTCAACTGCACGACCCGGCAGGTGAAGCTCGGGCCACGCGCCCGCTATGCGCCCGACGGCTCCGTGCTGTTCTCCGACAACGAACAGGCCTGGGTCGATATCAACCCCAGCACCGCCGTCGACAGCGCAGCCAACGCGCGCTGTGATGGAACCTATCCGGAAGAAGCGCACACCGTGAAGGATCGCGCAGGCTGGCTGGATGAGGCTCGCAAGCACATCCTTGAGGCCGCTCCCGACAAGGAAGCCTAGCCGGCCCCGCAGGCTCGAGACACGACGCATGAGAGACCGGGCCGCCTTGCGCCGCCCGGTCTCGGCATTTTCGGTCTGCTACTCCCCCCAGACGCCCATCTCGTTGCCGCCCGGTTCGCGGAACTGGAAGCGCCGTCCGCCCGGGAATGCAAAGATGGGCATGGTGATGATCCCGCCAGCGGCCTTCACGGCGGCCTCGGCCGCTTCGAGATCGTTGGCTTTCAGGATGACCAGCGGCGGGGCGGGCGTCTCTGGCGTATCGCTTTCCAGGCCCCCGTCGATTCCCGCGTTGGCGAACGCCGCATAGCTCGGGCCATAGTCGATGAACGTCCAGCCAAACGCCTTTGCGAGGAAGTCCCGGCTGCCGGCCATGTCCTTCGTCGACAGCTCCACATAGTCGATCTTCAGATGCGTCACGTCCGTCTCCGATTTTGTTCCTGTTATGTTCTTACTGGAGCGCGACCTTACCGCAAGCCCTTCACGCCCGATTTTTGGAGACTCAGAGGTTCGCGAGGATCGCGTCGCCCATCTGGCGGGTGGAGAGGTCGCCGCCGAGGTCGGCCGTACGGGCGCCGCCCTCGAGGGCCGCGCCTACGGCCTTGAGAACGCGGTCGGCGACGTCTGTCCGCCCGAGGCTCCAGCGCAGCGCCATCTCCAGCGACAGGATCGCGGCGCACGGGTTGGCGAGGCCCTTGCCGGCGATATCCGGGGCCGATCCATGGACCGGCTCGTAGAGGCCCGGCACGCCCGGATCGCCCAGCGAGGCGGACGGCAGCATGCCGATGGACCCGGTCAGCATCGAGGCTTCATCCGACAGGATGTCGCCGAACAGGTTGTCAGCCAGAATGATGTTCAGGGCCTTGGGCGCTTTCACCAGCTGCATGGCGCAGGCGTCTGCGTACATGTGGGCGAGCGGCACGTCGGAATAGTCCTCGGCGTGCAGCTTCGTGACTTCCTCGCGCCAGAGGACGCCCGATTCCATCACGTTGGCCTTCTCGCAAGACAGGACGCCGGGATACTGGCCCGTCCGGCCTGTGCGGCCGCGCGCCAGCTCGAACGCTACGCGCGCCACCCGCCGGATCTCGCCCGAGGTATAGGTCTGGGTATCGAACCCCCGGCGCTCGCCATTGGGCAGGGTCTCGATGCCGCGCGGCTGGCCGAAATAGACGCCAGAGGTCAGCTCGCGCACGATCAGGATATCCAGCCCCTCCACCAGCTCCTGCTTGAGCGCGGAGGCCGAGGCGAGGGCAGGAAAGCAGAACGCCGGGCGCAGGTTGGCGTAGACGTCCAGTCCCTTGCGCAGGTTCAGGAGCCCGGCCTCGGGGCGCTTGTCGCGCGCCACCCGGTCCCACTTCGGACCGCCGACCGCGCCCATCAGGATGGCGCTGGAGGCTTTCGCCCTGGCCAGCGTTTCAGCCGTCAGCGGCTCGCCATGCGCGTCATAGGACGCGCCGCCGATCAGGCCTTCCTCGATCCGCAGGTCGGGCGCAACCGCCTCGATCACCCGCACAGCCTCGGAAATCACCTCCGGGCCGATGCCGTCGCCGGGCAGCAGGAGCAGGGTCTGGGGTGTGGCGGTCATCTGGACGTGTCCCGGTCAGCAAACGAGGCGCGTCATAGCCCTGTGAGACGCAGCCACGCAACCGCTGCGGGAGCAGGGCGGCCCTCTTAGGCCAGCCAGGGCTGCGACAGCTGCCGCCGGGCCTCGAAGTCCGAGATGGCCCCGGCGTGGAGCAGCGACTCGCCGATCTCGTCCAGACCCTTCATCAGGTTGGTCTTCCGGCCCTGGTCGATCTCGAACCCGTAGGCGACGCCGTCGGGCCCCGTGACGGTCTGGGCGCCCAGATCGACGGTGAAGATGTGGTTGGGCCCGCCCGCCTGCGCCATCAGCGCATCCACCGCCTCGCGCGGCAGCACCACCGGCAGCAGGCCGTTCTTGAAGCAGTTGTTGTAGAAGATGTCCGCAAACGAGGGCGCGATCACGCAGGTGATCCCCTGGTCCAGCAGCGCCCACGGCGCATGCTCCCGTGACGACCCGCAGCCGAAGTTCTCGCGCGCGATGAGGATCTGCGCGGTGGCGTAGGCCGGCTTGTTGAGCACGAAGTCGGGGTTGGACGACCCGTCCGGCAGCGTCTTGAGCTCGTGGAACAGACCCCGGGCCAGCCCCTCGCGGGAGACCGTCTTGAGGAACTGCTTGGGGATGATCATGTCCGTATCGACGTTGGCGAGCGGCAACGGCGCGGCGGATCCGGATAGCTGAGTGAAGGGCTTCATGCCGCTTCGCTAGCGCCATCCTCGCCGAGGATCAATGTCGGCACGCCCAATGTGCCCTCGCGGACGGTGAAAACCCGCGTCCCGGCCCGCCGTCCGGCGCGCAGATCGGACACCGCGAACCCGCTCTGCAGCAGCCGGGCATGGGTGGCGGCGACATCGCTCACCCGCCACGTCAGGCCCCACAGCTTGTCCGGCTGGTTGCCGACGCCCTTGGAGAGCCGGTGCACCAGTTCGACCGTGACCTCGCCGGTCCGGAAGAACATCAGCCGGCTGTCCCAGTCCGCGTTCGACCGGTCGAGCGCCAGCCGCAGGCCCAGCCGCGCGCCGTAGAGCGCGCAGGCCCGGTCTGGATTGGGCGTGTTGACCACGACATGGTCGAGCGCAAACGCAGCGCCGGGCCCCGCCGGCTTGTAGGCGAGCGGGTCGCCCGCCTTGCGTTCGAGGATGAAGATCCGCACCCCGTTGGTGGCCGCCTCGTCGAGCCGGAAACGGTACCAGCCGCGCGACTTTCCGGAATAGGGGTCAAGGCTTTCGCCCGCCGCGATCTGGTCCGGCTTCAGCCCCCGGCGATCGAACACGCCGCGCGCGGCGCCAATCTCGGCCGCCGAGAAGATCAGCGTCTTGAGACCGGGCCCGTCCGCATCCAGCATCGCGTGCAGCCGGCGCGCCAGCGGACCGCCGCCCGAGGGCGCCATGATCTCGAGCGCCGTGTTCTCCAGCTGGAAGATGCAGGTGGCCGCCCCGCCCGCATCCTGCGCCCGCCAGTCCGGCTCGCGGCCGAGCAGAGCCGAGTAAAGCGTCTCCGCGTCGTCGATGGACGGGCAGACGAGCAGCACATGGTCGAGGCCGGTGATCATGATGTCACATTAGACGGCGCCGGTCGCGACCATCAAGTTAACACGGCCAACGGTTTTGCCAGAGATTCGCCTGTCCCGTTTTGCACCAGCTTCCATTGGGGGTTGATGTTGCGCCTGCGGCGCAGGCGCGCGCGGTGAATCGGCTGGGCTTCTGCGGCTCCGGCGCCACACTCGGACCGGTATCTGAATCGACGTTCATGTCCGGGGCGAAACGCGTCCCTATTTCCTCAAAACCGGCGCCATTGAACGCGTTTGCGTCCAACTGCCGCCCGTCTTCGCCGCTTCTCTGGACTCATCGGAACCCGGATGCGGCCCGACAGTTGAATGGTCTGGAACGCAGCACCTGCAGGAGGAGCGAACATGACGACGCAGATTTCCACTACCGCTCCGGTGCAGGCCGAAAGCGCCTACTGGTACCCCCAGGCGCGCCGCGAGGAATGGTTGGCGGACATCGCCGTCCATGCCGTTGGGCTCGTCCTTGCCATTGTCGGCAGCACCATCCTGATCTCCAGCGCCGCCGCATCCGGCAGCGTGAAGCTCACCGCCGCGCTGGTGATCTATTCGGCTGGTCTGATGTCCATGCTGGTGGCGTCCACGCTGTGCAACGGCAACACCAACCAGAAGCTGGCCCGCCTCTTCGAGCACTTCGACCTCTCCGGCATCTTCATCATGATTGCGGGCTCCTACACGCCCTTCATGCTGGCGAAGCTGGATGGACCGATCGCGTGGACGGTTCTGGGTGTCGTCTGGACGGCGGCTCTAACCGGCGTCGTCCTGAACCTGCTCGCCCGGCTGCACGCACCGAAGCTCTACATCGCGCTCTACCTGATCCTGGGCTGGGCCGCGCTGGCGGTCATCGACCGGCTGGTTCACGCGATGTCGCCGCTCGGTCTTGCCCTGCTGGCGGGCGGCGGAGCGCTCTACACGGTCGGCGTGATCTTCCACGTCAACAAGAAGCTGCCGTTCAACTCGGCCATCTGGCACACCTTCGTCATTGCCGCTGCGTCCTGCCACTTCGTGGCGATCTACCTGGAAACGGCCGGCGCCGGCATCTGATACCGTAGGGCAATGCGCTTGACGCCGTCATCCTCGGGTAAGCCGCAAGGCGGCGCAGCCCGGGGATCCCGGTTGTCACGGCGCGGGAAGCCTCTCAGCCAGTCCCCAGACTGATCCAACCGTCATCCTCGGCATTCGCTGCGCTCAGCCGCGGATGACGCCTGACCCCGTTGGCAGGGACAGCCGATCCGGCCTCTTTGCAATGGGGCGACAGGTCCGGACGCTATCGGGTTGCGTAGACACCGCGTCTGGAGACCGACATGCGAGCAACCTTCCTGATCCCCTTCGCCTTTCTCGCCGGATGCGCCGGCGCACCGCCGGTTCCGCCGGAAACGTCCGGTCAGTTCGTCATCGAGCGCGATCTTGCCGGAAAATCGGTGGCGCGGGGCGAATTCTCCGCCATCAACGGGGTCCGGCGCGGCTTTACCGCCTATCTCGATGGCGTGACGGCAGGCGACACGTTCACGCTCTCCGAGCGCTTCGAGTATGACGACGGCGAAAAGGACCAGAAAACCTGGGTCTTGAAGCGCCTGCCCGACGGCAGTTATTCGGGCGTCCGCGAAGACGTGGTGGGCGAGGCGACCGGCGTCCAGGACGGCGACGTCTTCCGCCTCGAATACGATATCCGCCTGCCAAACGAGAAGGGCGAGCCGGGCATGAAGCTCCGCTTCCGTGACGTCATGGCGATCACATCCGAAGGCAAGGTCATCAACAACGCACGCGTCTCCACCTGGGGCTTCGGCGTCGGCAAGGTGACCCTGACGATCAGCCCTTCGGCGGCTGCACAACCGTAGCCTGCGACCCTCCAGGTGTGGGACAGAAGGGGCCTGTCTCCCACATCAGGATCGCCGGTTCTGGAAACAGACACGCAACTGTCCGTTTTTCCCGCGCACGCGGGAATCCAGACTTAACTACCTGACCCCACAGACATATTCAAAAATCTGGATCCTCGCGCCTCATCCTGAGCCTGTCGAAGGACGCGAGGAACGCGGCCCGTTGGGCCGCTTCGACAAAGAAAAATCAGTCCTTGAATTCGACCGGGTATCCAGGCCCGGTAACCTCCCCTCGCGCCTGTCACGGGAGGGTTTCGGGAGGCCTCCGAAGTCCAGAAACGACAGGCGCCGGTCGGCGTGGGTGAGGAGTGGTGAGCGTAGCGAACGAAACGCGATGAGCGTTTCGAACGACGAACGCCCGAAGCGCAAGCGAAGGGCGGGAGGGCGCCCGCCACACCTCATGAAAATCTGGCTTCGGGTATGGAACCGGAGTGTCGAGGGGGATCGGAAGCCCCCTGCACGAGCTGTCCGGGATGTGGGAGTGGGTCTAAATACCGGGCGTGTCGCTCCGGCCTTCGCTTCGGCAAGGCGGGAGGACGGGACTACGGTCAAATCCTATCCTCACACCGGTCAGCAACCGACCTGCGGGGCGCGTGGGAACACGCACCGGCCAGTGGCGACACTGGCATTGTACTAAACAAGGCGCGTTCTCACGCGCCCCGGCCTCCCTTTCATGGAGGGCCTCCCAATCGGGAGGGGAGCTACAGCATCACGGACGGTGGTAGCCGGTCCGGACGGAAAAACGTGTCCGCTTCACATTAGCGCTCAAAAGGGAGCCCTCATGGTGAGCAGCGCCCGCAAGGGCGCGTCCGTCGAACCACGAGGGCGGCGTGCTCAGGCCGCAGGTTCACTCCAGCCAGAGACGGGATCGACCAGGTGAACGATCAGCCAGCGCGCACCGCGCCTCGTGGTTCGCCCTTCGAGACGCCGCCTGTCGGCGGCTCCTCAGGGTGAGGGGACGCCGCCTGCGGCGGCTGCCCACCATGAGGCGCTGCTTTGGCGCCTGTGTTTCGACCGGCGCCTCTCCGAAATTCGCAGCTGATGGAGCGCGCCACTCAGACCTCGATCTCAACCCCGCGCAATCCCTTCGCCTCAAGCGCGTCCGCGATGATGCTCCGGTGACACTTCGCGCCATCGCCACAGAAGCAGAGCAGGGCGGTGGGGTTGTCGGCGATGAGGTCGGCGGCCTCCAGCAACTGCAGCTGCGCCTCGGGCCGCTGGAACGACGCGTCATAGATCGCCCGGAACTCATCCATACGCCCGGCGCGATTGGCCTCGCGACCCGCCTTCGGCGTGCCGAGGGCGCGCAGGTGAATGTAGGTGATGCCGCTCTCATCCAGCGTCGCCGCCAGCAGCTTCTTGGAAAACCCCGCACGCCGGGAATTCGCCACATCCCGCACATCGACCAGCGTCTTCACGCCATGGCGCTGCAGCGCCTCGATCAGACCCGCCAGCGTGGTGCGCTCATAGCCGATAGAGAAGAACGTGTGGGGCATGCTCCCCATGTGGCGACGGTTTGCCTATCTGCAAGCCGGATTGATGCCCTGCACATAGTTGGCGATCACGTCGATCTCGCGCGCGGCTTCGGCGCCCTCGAAGCCTGTCAGGTGGTCGTATCCGACCAGAGACGGGTATTGCGACAGGTATCCCGATGCGACCGGCATGTACGACCAGTGCCAGTCCTCGCGCTGATACCCGTTCGGACGATCGGCGCCTTTCGGGCTGTAGACCTGGCAGAAGCCGTACTTCGCGGCATTGGCGTTCAGCCAGTCGTGGATGGCCTTGCCTTCGCCGGACGCGAAATAGGTGTTGGTCAGATCGTTGAGATCGAAGTCCGTGCCCCAGTGGTGGCGCGAGGTTCCGGGCATCGACGAGAACTCGAGGATCTTTCGTGCGCGCGCCGCCGGATCGGGCACGGTCTGCGGAAGCTTGCCGCCCTCGACCAGCGTCGTCCCGTTCCACTTGTTGTCCCAGATCCGCTTCTGGTCCTTGAACGAGCGGAAGGCCGAAATGATCTTGAGGTTGACGCCGGCCGCCTTCGCGTCGGCGTGCATCTGCCCGAACGCCAGCATCGCGTCGCGATGGGCGTACATGCCAGTGCGCGAGGCGTAGGCGGCAGGGATCGCCACCAGCAGGCCGTTCGAGGTCGCCGGGCTGATGTCGCCCATGATGACCTTCAGGTCAGCGGGAATATCTACGACCGCAGGCGCAGCGGTGGCAGGCGTCGATGGCGCGGCGGCTTCCGCTGGATCTGCAACAGGCGCTTCGGCGGGGCTCGTCGCAGCGGTCTCAAGCGGCCCGGACGGCATTCCAGCCGGAGCAGGCGTCTCGACACCCTCAGGCGCAACCTCTGGCGTCTTCTCTCCGCACGACGCCAGCAGGGCGGCGGCGGCAAGACCGGCAAGCACGCGACGAATCATGGGAAGGGCCCCTCGAACCAGACGGCGCACATCACCATGCCGCCGGCTGACGCGCCATCATCCGCCGGCAGCTGGCGCTCAGTTCTTGAACTTGGCTTCGCGCGGCCGCATCAGGCCTTCCTGCGTCACGCTGGCGACCAGCTTGCCGTCAAGCGTGAACAGCTCGCCGCGCGTGAACCCGCGCGAACCGGAGGCGGACGGGCTGTCCATCGAATAGAGCAGCCACTCCTCGATGTTGAACGGCTCGTGGAACCACATGGCGTGGTCGAGCGAGGCCATCTGCACGCCGCCCGTGAACCAGTTGACGCCGTGCGGCTTGGTGGCGGTGTCGAGGATGCCCATGTCGGAGGCGTAGGCGAGGATGCACTGGTGCAGCGCCTGGTCGTCGCCAACCTTGCCGCGCGCCCGCATCCACATCTGCTTCACGGCGGCGGACTTCTCCGGGCTGATCATGGCGCGCGGATCGACCGGCTTCAGCTCGATGGGGCGGGGCCGGGCGAACTGCTTGGCGTACTCCTTGGGGATGTGATCCTTGGCCATCGCCCGCAGCTGGTCCTCGGACAGCAGCTCGTCCGGCATCTTCACCTTCGGCATCGGCGTCTGGTGGGTGAAGCCTTCCTCCGCCACGTGGAACGACGCGGCGAGGTTGAAGATCTGCTCGCCGTGCTGGATGGCGACCACCCGGCGGGTCGTGAAGCTGCGCCCGTCGCGGGCCCGGTCGACCTCGTAGAGGATCGGAACGCTGGGATCGCCCGGCCGGATGAAATAGGCGTGCAGGGAATGGCAGAGCCGGTTTTCGACCGTCCGGTAGGCCGCGACCAGCGCCTGGGCGATCACCTGGCCGCCAAACACCCGCTTCATCCCGTCATCCGGCGAGTGGCCGCGGAACAGATTCACCTCGATTCGCTCGAGGTCGAGCTGCGTTAGCAGGTCGGCGACGGCGGTGTCGGGGGCGTTGGCGGTGTCTGGGGCAGGCGTGTCGGTCATCAGGTGGGAGCTCTCGAGGCTTCGTGTTTGCGGTTTTCTAGCCCATTTCGGGGGCGGCTGTCTGCCGCCGGGTTAGCGCGCCAATCTTGCGGATATCCGCTCCTGTCATATAGACCCGGCTCAAATCCTGAAAAAACGGGCCACGAAAGAGGGAGAGCTCCCATGGCCGGCCACAGCAAATGGGCCAATATCCAGCATCGCAAGGGCAAGGCCGACAAGGCCCGGGCGAAGCTGTTCTCGAAACTGTCGAAGGAACTGACCATCGCCGCCAAGATGGGCGGGGGCGATCCGGACATGAACCCGCGCCTGCGCCTGGCGGTCAACAACGCCAAGGCGGCGTCGGTGCCCAAGGACAACATCCAGCGCGCTATCGACAAGGCTGTCGGCGGCGACGTCGCCTCCTACGAGAACCTCCGCTACGAGGGCTTCGGCCCCGCCGGCGTCGGCGTCATCGTCGAGTGCTCGACCGACAACAAGAACCGCGCCGCGGGCGACGTCCGCACCGCCTTCAACAAGAATGGCGGCAACCTCGGCCAGACCGGGTCGGTGTCGTCAGGTTTCGAGAATGTCGGCGAGATCGTCTATCCGGCAGAAGCCGGCAGCGAAGATCAGATCATGGAAGCCGCCATCGACGCCGGCGCGACCGACGTCCAGAGCAGCGCGGACGGCCATGTCATCTACACCGAGCGCGGCGACCTGATGGAGGTCGCCTCGAAGCTTGAGGGCAAGTTCAAGGTCAGCGCCACGTCCGCCAACCTGATCTGGAAGCCGCTGAACACGGTCAACGTGGCTGGCGAGGACGCCGAAAAGCTCTTCAGGCTGCTTGAAACGCTCGAAGATCTCGACGACGTCCAGAACGTCTACGCCAGCTACGAGATCTCCGACGAGGAGATGGCCCGCATTGCGGGTTGAGGGTCGATAGCGCCGCCCCGGGCCGTCCGGCTCAGCCTGCGCGCCATCTCAGGCCCCAGCAGGCCGGACCGCCCGAGGAACCCGATCGCCCGCGCCTCCAGCTCGCGTGCCCGCTCCCGCTCGGCGTCGTCGTTGACGCGCAGGTCGTGGATGGCCGCCAGCAGCTGCGCGATGGCGCCAGCCGGCGACACCGCATCCACCATCGCCAGCCGGTCCCGCGCCGCATCGCACTCGCACGCCAGATCATCGGCCATCGCCTCCATCTGCACCTGCAGGGCCGCCGGGGCCTCCGGGCACAGCGCCTCGGCCTCCCCCCGCAGGCTCGCCGCCAGATCCCGGTACGCCTCCAGCCGGGCCACCCCATCCCCCGCCGCCGACGCCGGACAAAACACAATCGGATCATTCACACGCATCGGGTGTCTCCTTTTGTCGCCGTCCGCATCGCAGAGCAGCCATCAGCAGCTCTCAGCATCCTAACGAGACGTTGCCAAAAGGTTAACGAGACCTTTCGCGAAAGCCGCGAAACGCCGCAAGTCCGGTGAAAATGGGTTAACGCCCGCTCAGCCCGGCAGCTTGCCGGATTTCCAGAGCTCCTGGAGGTGCTGAAGGATGATGTTCTTGGCGACTTCCGCCCGGCTGGATCCGTAAAGCCCTGTTTCGACAAGAATTTCGAGCCGGTCAGCCGCCTTGGCAGGCAGCACGACCGTGAACGGCTTGGTATCGGAGCTGGCGGGAGACTTGGCCATGCATTGCTATTGCAATGTCTTTGCAATGCCTGCAAACAGATTCGTGCGGGACGGTGCTCACGGCTGCTGAAGGAATCTCCCAGTGACGAAATCGGCTACGAAACCAGCGAACCGCCAGCCCCTGACGGTCCGGCTGGATCCCGAATCGAAGCGTCTGTTCTCCGAGCAGGCCGAACGCTGCGGCCTCGAGCCGGGCGTGGCGGCCCGCCAGATTCTGGAACTCTACGTCCAGCGCCTGCGCGAAGGCGGCGACTACATCCAGACGCTGGCGGATTTCTCCGCCGCGCTCAGGTCGCCGCGCGCGTCGTAGCGGGCCGGGTCAGGCGACGGACTCGACGGGCATCGCCTTGATCAGCGGACGGGTCGCGTCGGCCATCGCCTGTGCGATCTCCCACTCGCCCGAAATGACCATGTTGGCGCCAAACCGCTTGAGGTGTTCCACCTCGGCCTCGCTGTGCGCCCGGGCGAAAATCCGGATGCCCGGATTGATGGTGCGGGCCGCCTCGACAATCCGCCCCGCCTCGAACCCGTCCGGGATGGTCAGGTAGAGGAGCTGGGCGTTCTCGATGCCGGCTTCCTTCAAGGCCTCCGGAGACACGGCGTTGGCGTTGATGGCGCCGACACCGTCAGCCGTGAGCGCATCGGTAAGGTCTACTTTCTCCTCGATGACTGTGTAGCTGAGCCCCAGGCGCCTCAGCTCCATCGCCAGCATCGAGCCGACCCGGCCATGTCCGATCAGGACGGCGCGGTGGACGGACGGCTGGACCTGCGGGGTCGGGGCGCCGGCGGCCACGGGGTGGGGCGCCCAGCGGTTGGCGACGTAGAAGACCAGCGGATTGAGGATGATCGACAGGATGGCCGCGCCCAGTATCAGGTCACGGCCCTGTTCTGGCAGCAGGCCAAAACCAACGCCGAGGCTCGCCAGAATGAAGGAGAACTCGCCGATCTGGGCGAGACTGGCTGCGATCAATGCCGAGCTTGAGCGCGGTTGCTTGAAAGCCGCCATGATCGCCATGGCGGCCAGCGACTTGCCCACGACCACAATCGCGGTGGCTCCCAGCAGCGGAAGCGGATCGCGGATCAGGATCATCGGGTCGAACAACATGCCGACGGATACGAAAAACAGCACCGCGAATGCATCGCGAAGCGGCAACGTCTCGTTGGCGGCCTGATGCGACAGCTCGCTTTCGCCCATGATCATGCCGGCGAAGAAGGCGCCCAGAGCGAATGACACTCCGAAGAATTCGGACGCGCCCAGCGCCACGCCCAGTGCGATGGCGAGCACGCACAGCCGGAACAACTCCCGGGAGCCGAGATGCACAACGCGGTGCAGGACCCACGGTATCACGCGCTTTCCAACGATCAGCATCAGCGCCACGAATGCTCCGACCTTGCCGAGCGTCAGAAAGACGGCCCAGCCAATGGATTGCGCTTGCGCGAGCGTGAAGCCGCCGCTTTCGGCCATCTCGGTCCGGATACTGGCCCAGGTCGGCAAAAGAACCAGTGCAAGCACCATCGCGAGGTCTTCGACGATCAGCCAGCCGACCGCGATACGCCCCCGATTGGTCTGCACGATATGGCGCTCCTGCAGCGCCCGGAGGAGGACCACTGTGGACGCGACAGACAGGGCAAGGCCAAACACGACGCCGGCTTCGACGCTCCACCCCATCAGTAGCGCCATGCCCAGGCCCAGCAGAGTCGCCGCGCCGATCTGGGCGAGCGCTCCCGGTATCGCAATCGCGCGAACCGAGAGCAGGTCCTTCATGGAGAAGTGAAGGCCCACGCCGAACATCAGCAGGATCACGCCCAGTTCCGCCAGTTCAGTCGCCAGGTGACTGTCCGCAACAAAGCCGGGCGTAAAGGGGCCAACGACAATGCCGGCCACCAGATATCCGACCAGCGGCGAGAGCCGGAACCTGACCGCCAGGGCGCCCAGGACGAAGGCCAGCCCCAGGCCGATGGTCATGAGTGAGATGAGCGGCGTTGCGTGAGGCAATGTCGGCGGTGACCCCGGAATGTGAGTATCGTTCACACTTGGGTGATCAGGCGCCGATTGCAACCTTCGTGGCGCGACCTGACGAAATTGTCAGTCCGAAATGGACGATTGATGCCGGGAAGGTCCTGCGCGACAACGCTGTCGTCCCTCCCGTCCGGAAAGCGCGCGCCCATGAAACTTGTCGACTCCATCGCGGCTCCCGGTTCGAAGCTGGAAGGCGGCCTGAAGACCGGGGCAGGCGACGACCGCTACGTCTTCGACGAGGGCGCCGGCTGGGCTGCTGTCATAGATGGCGCAACCGATGTTGGACCGATCCGCATCTACCCGGAGGCCGAGTCCGATGCGGCGAAGTATGCGGACCTGCTGGCGGCGGCGTTTGTCGCGGCGCCTGTAGGACCGGATGAGACGCCCGTCGCCTATTTCCGTCGTCTCCTCCCGTCCGTGTCGGACGCAGCTACGAAAGCGGCGCGGGTTCCGTTCAAGGATGTGCCGCTGTCGTCCTGCCCGACCGCTGCGGCAACGTGGGTCCGCATCGCCAGTGGCAGGATCGAGGGCGCCACTCTGGGCGATAGTATCGCCATCGTCCGCACGCCCGAAGGGGCAGTCACAGTCATCGGCGAACCCGGCAAGCCGGGTGACGAACAGGCGAGGGCTCGCACGATCCTGCAGCGCTCGGAGGCGGAGCGGCTCAAATGGCTGCAGGACACCCGCGCGGTTCACAACACGCCCGGCGGATACTGGGTATTCGGCGTCCAGCCAGAGGCAGCGGCGCATATCGTCCACCAGAGCGCGGATGCTCCCGCCGGCTCACACGTCCTGATGATGACGGACGGCTTCTACCGGCTGGTATCGCCCTATGGGCGCTACTCGGACGAACAGCTCATCGGGATCGCCATAGCCCGCGGCCTCGGCCCGCTCATGACTGAACTTCGGGCCCTGGAGGCCTCGCCCGCTGATGACGCCGCCATCGGCCGATTCAAGACCTCGGACGATGCGACAGCCCTGCTGTTCGAGGTCTAGGTCACGAAACCAGTCCGGACGGATACAGCACCGCCGAAGCATCCACGCCTGGATCCGAAGGGCTGTACCAGAACCACGACATCCGGCCTTCTGCTCGGCGCACGATGATGCGGCCTCCGTCCACACACGGGCCCGAGGTAATCGTTTCGCTGTACTCGGCCTGCCGGCTGTCGCCCTTCAGCAGCTTGAGCACGCCCGTGCAGCCGAGACTTGGGTAGGCGATCCGCGCTTCCTTGCGTCCATCCAGGTCGAGTTCGATCGTCCACTGGTCCTGGTAGCCGTCGGGTCCGACCTGGAACCCCAGGCCGGACCATTCTCCCCGCATGCCCCTGACCGGTTCGGAGGAGGCGGGCGCGGCGAGCGAGCCGGCGATGAATGCGCAGGCGAGGAGCTGTCTCATTCGCCGCCCACCACGGTCGCGCCGCCCTTCATCACGAAGACAGGGGCCTCCAGCAGGCGCACGTCCTGCAGCGGGTTGCCGCGAACGCCAACCAGATCGCCGTAAGCGCCCGTCTTGATGATGCCGACCTTGCCGGTCCGGCCCAGCGCATCAGCCGCAGTAACGGTCGCCGACTGGATCGCCTGCAGCGGTGTCGCGCCGTAGCGCACCATCACCGCAAACTGGCGGCCGTTCTGGCCGTGCGGATAGATCCCTGCATCGGTGCCGTAGACCATCTTCACGCCGGCCTTCAGCGCCTTGCGGAAGTTCTCCCGCTGAATCTCGCCGATCTCGCGATCCTTGCGGAGATTGTCCTCCAGCACGCCGTTCTTCGCGCCCTCGGACTGGGTGTAGTCGGTGTTGAAGATGTCCATGGAGAAATAGGTCCCCATCTTCTTGGCGGCAGCTATGCCATCGTCATCGACTAGGCTGGCGTGCTCGACGGTGTCGATGCCGGCCAGCGCCGCGTCGCGAATGCCGGTTGCGCCGTGCGCGTGGGCGGCCACTTTGAGGCCCCACATGTGCGCCTCGTCCGCGACGGCTTTCATCTCGGCCAGCGTCATTTGCTGCTGGCCCGGCTCGGTGTTGCGCGAGAACACGCCACCCGTTGCGCAGACCTTGATGACGTCAGCGCCATACTTCCGGAGCGTGCGGACGGCCTTGCGGGCCTCATCCGGCGTATCGGCGTTGAAGGGCGATTTGGAATCGAACGATGGCGGGAAGTAGGTCGAATCGCAGTGTCCGCCCGTCGCTCCGAACGAATAGGCGGCGGCGATGATGCGCGGGCCTTCGACCTTGCCTTCCTCGATGGCCTGCTTGAGCCCGACATCGTTCCAGGCGTCCGAGCCCACATTCCGAACCGTGGTGAACCCGGCTTTCAGGGTCGCCAGCGCGTTCGGGACGGTGATCATGCTCCAGAAGCGGTCGCCGAACTGGAGCCCGGTATAGCCGCCGTAGGAGGGGTCCGAATCGAGATGGACGTGCATGTCGATCAGACCCGGGAGGAGGGTGACGCCCGGCAGTTCGATGATTTCGGCGGCAGACGGAACCTGCGTGGTCGCTTTCGGGCCAACGGCGGTGATGACGCCATCCTGGATCAGGATCGCCGGGTTTTCGACCATTCGCCCGGTCGCCACATCCAGATAGCGGTCGGCGGTCACGTAGACATTCTGGGCGACGGCCGCCGGCGCGGCGGTCAGAACGAGGGCGAGAGCGGTCAGGCGGATCATGGGTGTCCCCGGCATGAATGTGTCCAAGTGATGCGCGCGCCAGCCGGGCAAGTAAATCTCCCCTGCGCGCGGCCATTCGCGCCCGCGTGGGTCTTTCGCTCGGGCCGCGCCCGTCCTAAACCATGCCCATGAGCAAGCCGCAGGATCGAAACGAGACCTTCAAGGCCGCCCTCTCGGCGGCGACGCGGGCCCTTGCCGGCAAGGATCATGAGGCCGTCGAGTTCTCCGCCGATGGGGGCCGTCTGTCCGGCGAGACCATGATCCTGTCGATGCCGCCCAAGGACCTCAACCCGAAGACTGCGGCCAAGGCCCGTGGCGAGGCCGACGCGTTGGCCCTGAAGGTCGCATACCACAACGAGCGGAAATACGCCGCGGCCCAGCCCAAGCGCGATGACGCCCGGCGCCTGTTCGCCGCCGCCGAGCGCGCCCGTGTCGAGGCGATCGGCGCGGTGGCCATGGATGGCGTGGCGGACAATCTCGACGCCGTTCTGGCTGCGCGCTGCGAACGCTCCGGTTTCGGGCCGGGCACGCTGAAGTCGCACGCGCCTGTCGACGAGGCGCTGGAGTTCCTGTTGCGCGAGGCGCTGACCGGCCGTGAGCTGCCGGCCGCTGCGAAGGGCGTGGCGGACGCCTGGCGTGACGATTTCGCCAAGGCCAACGACGCCATAGGGCGCGCGCGCCGCGTGATGGATGACCAGGATGCTTTCGCGGATGCGATGCACGATCTGCTGCGCGACATGGACATGGGCGACGAGCGCACCGGCGAGGAAAAAGCCAGCGACGAGAGCGAGACCAGCGAGGAAGAAAGCGACGAGACGCAGTCCAGCGACGACAGCGAAAACGAGAACGAAGGCGAGGACGAAGGCGAGACCGAGGCCCAGGGCGGCGGCGAGGATGAGGATTCCGGCGGCGAGCCCGGCGAGGAGACCGAGACCACCATGGCGTCGGACGCTGACGCCGACATGGATGCGCAGGACTACGAAGAGGAGGATGATCCCGCCACGCCCGCGCGGCCGAACTATCGTCCGCAGGACGAGTTCCGGTCCGACTACAAGGTGTTCACCACCACCCACGACGAGGTGGCGCATGCTGACGATCTCTGCGACCCCGAGGAGTTGACCCGCCTGCGCGCGTATCTGGACGCGCAGCTTCAGGGCCTCCAGGGCGCCGTCGCCCGTCTTGCAAACCGTCTGCAGCGCAGGCTGATGGCCCAGCAGAACCGAAGCTGGATGTTCGACCTCGAGGAGGGCGTGCTCGACACGTCGCGGCTGACCCGCGTGATCGTCGACCCCACTGCGCCGCTGTCGTTCAAGATGGAGGACGACTCCAAGTTCCGAGACACCGTGGTGACGCTGCTGCTGGACAATTCGGGGTCGATGCGCGGCCGCCCGATCATGGTGGCGGCGCTTTGCGCCGACATCCTTGCCCGCACGCTGGAGCGTTGCGGCGTCAAGGTGGAGATCCTCGGCTTCACGACACAGGCCTGGAAGGGTGGACTGTCGCGCGAGGACTGGATCAAGGCCGGAAAGCCGCCGAGCCCGGGTCGGCTGAACGATCTGCGCCACATCATCTACAAGGGCGCGGATGCTCCGTGGCGGCGCGTGCGGCGCAATCTCGGCCTGATGATGCGCGAGGGGCTCCTGAAGGAGAACATCGACGGCGAGGCGCTTCTGTGGGCGCATGACCGGCTG
>CAYOWK010000043.1:0-34536 GCA_964407665.1 uncultured Rhizobium sp.
CATGGTCACCCCCGGTTTGAATCACAATCCCGGGGACAGGTGTTTCAGACCGCCGCTTGTGGCCGCCCGCTCGGGCTCGTCCTTCCCCTTCGAGACGCGCGCTTTCGCGCGTTCCTCAGGGTGAGGGACGCCAGCTTTCGCTGGCTCCTCAGGATGAGCCGTCGCGGACAGCCGGAGCAGTGGTCGCCGCGCCGTCCAAGCGGCTGGCATTCGATGTTTCGGTGGCCACCGAACCCTCCCGCGCCAGACGCAAGGAAGAGACTACCGCAGGTTTCAGGGTGTGGGATGAAACAGGTTGGGACCAGCATATTTCTGGCGGTAGCCGGAGACGCCCGCGCAAGACTCAGGGCGTCGCAGTTGTCGCCGGGACGGACGTCTGTCCTTCCACTTGAGACGCTCCCAGGACAGATGCCAGGAACGCCTCGACCTCGACAAGGTAGGTCTTGCGGTCGGCGTCCTCGAAGCCATGGCCGGCCGTTTCGAAGGTCAGCACCTTTGGCGGACGTCCCGCCTTCGTGAGGGCTTTCTGCATCAGCTCCATCTGCTCGAACGGAACATTGTCGTCCTGCTTGCCATGGATCAGGAAAACTGGCGCGGTGATGGCTGCTGCGAGGGTCGTCGGCGAATAGGCCTTCATCTCGGCCCGGTCGGCCTTGTCGTTCGGATCGCCGAGCAGCTTCACCCAGTAGCGGTAGGCTTCGGAATCAGCGCCATCTTCCCGCCGATCATAGCGGATCTGCTCATGGATGTCGGAGACGCCCGACGCCGAGATCGCACACCGGTAGAGTTCGGGCGATGTCGCCACACCCATCAGCGCGGCGTAGCCGCCGTAGGACGCGCCCACGATGCACATGCGGGCCGGATCGACCATGCCCTGCGCGATGACGGCGCGCACGCCGTCGTCGATATCGGTCTGCATGGCGCGACCCCATTGCCGGTTTCCCGCCTCCTCGAAGGCTTTTCCGAAGCCTGAAGATCCGCGAAAATTCGGCTGGAAAACTGCATAGCCGCGCGAGGCCAGGAACTGGACCTGATCGTCGAACAGAAGGTAGTCGCGAACGGCGGGACCTCCATGCGGCATGACCACGAGCGGCGGCGGCGGCGCGCCCTCGACCTTTGCCGGCAGGGTGAGGTAGCCGCGCATCTTCAGACCATCGCGCGCGGCATACTCGACGACGCGAGCGGGCTGCATGCGCTTTCTGTCGAGCTCGGGAAGCACGCTGCCGACATGCGTGCTATAGGTCCGGTTGAGATCATAGACGTGGTAGGAGCCTGGGTCGCCGGGGCCGGAGACAAACAGCGCCCAGACTGAATTGTCGTCGCTGCGGTCGATCGGGAACAGGCTGGCGCCGTCGCCAAAATAGACGCCGAGTGCATCCAGATGGCGCTTCGCCTCGCTATCGACGAGGTCGAGCACAAGGCTGTCCTTCCAGTAGACGGACCCCGCATACGCCTTCGTTTCGGCGGAGAACATCGCCGTGAGGACATCGGCGCCCGGTATGGAAAAGACGGTTTCGCCGAAAGTCTCCGTCTCTGAATCGTAGAGATGGATGCCGTACGTATCGGCGCCAGCCGGACGCGCCCGAACGTAGTATTGGGAGGGCTCCGGCCCCGGCGCGAGCGGCCAGAAGTCGGTGTCGTCGTCGCGCTTGCGATCACGGTCGACCCGGAAGCTGTAGACCTTCTTCCACTTGATCTTCCCGGCCACGGTGGTCTCAGGCGCATAGACGCGGACCACTGTTCCGCGCCAGTTCGATTCCAGTCGAAAGGCCGGCTTGCCCTCGCCGTCAACGAACCATGCGAACGTATCGGGCGTGCCCTGCGCGATCACATCATAGGCGCCGGTGTAGATGCCGACCTGCACGAGGTCGAGATCGCGGCGGATCCGGATCGGCATGAGGACCTTGGTCCGGTCACCCGGCTTGAAGCCGACGATCTCGCCGAAGCCGAGATTGTCCCGCAGCGCCTTCTTGTCGTTCGCGAAGAATACGAGCGGATCCTTGAGATCGCGCCCAATGGCGACTGTCCGCATCGACTGGCCGAAATACAGCGTGCTGCCATTGCGGCGGAAACCAAAACCGGCGCTGGACGTGAAGAGGATGCGGTCGTCCGTCGCCCATTCAAGCCAGACGACATTCGGAACGACCATGCCAACCGCCTGGGCGCTTTCCTCCCGCAAGTCGCGGACGACCAGAACGTAGACGTCCTTTTCGTCACGCCGGACTTCTGCGAGGTAGCGGCCGCTGGGCGAGAGGTCGACCATCTCGACCGTCGGTCCGGAGTAGAAGGTCTCCGGCGCGATCAGGGCAGCCGGATTCGCCTCGTCCGCGGATGCGCCGAAACCGGCGATGCTCATCGCCGCCCACGCCAGAAGAATCCGGAAAACAGTCCCCAGGCCCATCATGCGTCCCCCTAGCACGGGCTGAACGTGCGGCGGCGGCTGCGCTACGTCAAGCTCTCCGGAGGGACGCCGCTACCCGTTGCGTTCGGGCGCCACGCACGCGGCGCCTTCGAACGAGATCTGTTCGACGCGTCTGGCGGTGGACAGGATGAAGCGGGTTTCGCAGCTGGACTGGAAGGACTGCGGAGGCTCCCAGACCGGGAAGGTCTCGGAGATGGTTTCGGTGCGCTGCTTGCCGTTCGAATCCGTGACGGTGCGGGTGACCTGCCGGGTCTCGTCCCGGTAGTAGCCCCCTGTCTCCTGCCGGACCGACTTTTCGTATGACCAGAGTTCGCGCCCGTCGGACAGGGTCGCCTTCGCGTCCGGCGCGCCCCATTCGATCAGGAGGTCGTCGCCCGTGCGGCCCTGCCACATCGAGATCTGCTGGCGATAGCCTTCGGTGGTCTCGCAGGCGGCGAGCGCCAGCAGGGCGGCGGCGAGAGCAAGTCTGCGGATCGGCATGGCGGTCATCCTGCTATCTGGCGAGAGTTTTCCGCTGCGCGCCTGAACGGGCGCTGAACCACTGCGATCAGAGCATCGCCGGCAGGACGCGGTCCGGCGGGCGGTGGCCGTCGGCGAACGTCTTGATGTTGATGATCACCTTCTCGCCCATGTCGATCCGGCCTTCCTGCGTGGCGGAGCTCATGTGCGGGAGCAGAACCACGTTGCGCAGCGCGCGCAGCTTGGGGTTGGCGGCAGGCTCGTTCTCGAACACGTCGAGGCCGGCGCCGGCCAGCTCGCCGTTTTCCAGCGCGCGGATCATGGCGCTCTCGTCGATGACCTCGCCGCGGGCGGTGTTCACGATGTAGGCCTCGGGCTTCATCAGCTTGAGGCGGCGCGCGCTCAGCAGGTGGAAGGTGGCGGGCGTGTGCGGGCAGTTGACCGAGACGATGTCCATCCGGGCCAGCATCTGGTCGAGGCTGTCCCAGTAGGTCGCCTCCAGGCTCTCGGAGATCGAGGCATGGACGGGCTTGCGGTTATGGTAGTGGATCTGGAGGCCGAACGCCTTGGCGCGGCGCGCGATCGCCGTGCCGATGCGGCCCATGCCGATGATGCCGAGGCGCTTGCCGTACATGCGGCGGCCCAGCATCCAGGTCGGCGACCAGCCGGTGAAGGTTCCGGCGCGCATGACGTCGACGCCCTCGACGATCCGGCGCGGCACGGCCAGCATCAGGGCCATCGCCATGTCGGCGGTGTCTTCGGTCAGGACGCCGGGCGTGTTGGTCACGGTGATGCCGCGCTGGACGGCGGAGCGGACATCGATGTTGTCCATGCCGACCCCGAACTGGGCGATAAGACGGAGCCTGTCGCCGGCGCGGGCGAGGACCCGGCCGTCGATCCGGTCGGTGACGGTGGGCACCAGCACGTCGCAGCGGCCGGCCGCATCGGCGAGCTGCTCGACCGTCATCGGCTTGTCGGAAGCGTTGAGTTCGACGTCGAACAGTTCGCTCATCCGCGTCTCGACGGGCTCGGGGAGCCGGCGGGTGACGATGACCTTGACCTTGGTCCGGGGCATGAACGTTCCTTTTCGAGAGGGCGTGCAGCAGCCCCCTTCTGTCTCGCGTCTGTGCAGGCTTGGCGGCGTCCGCCGGCGGCTGGCCGGCCTGAGGATGACGATTCCCCTGCAAGGGTCATCTAGCAAAGCCTGTCCGCCCGGCCAACCGCAACCACAGGGCGGCAGGCGACAGAATTGCGATCCGGGCAATTTTTACCGCGCACTTAAGGCCGCCTTCACCAGAAGATGGTCTTGAAAAGGGAGTTTTCAGGCGAGGAGAACCCCGTCTTGCTCCCATTGCGCAAAACGCTGACTGTCCTGTCCCTGGCCGCCGCGCTCGCGCCCGGCGCACTGATCTCCGGCGGTCTGGCGCCCGCCGCCGCACAGGAACTTGCTTCCGGCAGCTTCCAGGCGTTTTCGCCGTCGGGCGAGCCCCCCCGGATTAGCAATTTTTCCGGTCTGCCGGTGCCGCGGTTTTCCAGTCTCAAGGCCGCCGAGGTCAACGGCCGCGCCGGCCCGTCTGCGGATTATCCCGTCGAGTGGAGCTATCGCCGGGCCGGGCTGCCGGTCGTGATCGTGCGCGAAAGCGGCGACTGGCGGAAGATCCGCGACCCGATGGGCGACGAAGTCTGGGTGCACCGCAGCATGCTGGGGGCCGCCCGGACGGCGATTACCACCCAGTCCGGCGTTGTGCGGCGCGATCCCGAGGGACGCGCGCCCGTTCTGGCAAGTTTTGGGGCTGGGGCGGTCGTGTCGCTGTCGGATTGTAACGAGGACTGGTGCCAGGTCGAGGCGTCCGGGCACAAGGGGTGGGTGTCCCGCCGGCTCCTCTGGGGGTCGGAAGACCTGTCGGACGTGACGGCGACGCGCTGAGCGGGGCGGGGTCGCAAGGCTTGAGCCCGCCCTCCCCCGGTGATAACGGCCCTGTCTCTTCGCCCAGGAGGCACCATGACGCCGGAATCGCCGCACGCCCTGCACACGCCCCAGTCGTCATACAGCTATGACGAGCTGCTGAAGAGCAGCCGCGGCGAGCTGTTTGGCCCCGGAAACGCCCAGCTGCCGGCCCCGCCGATGCTGATGCTGGACCGGATCACCCAGATCGACCTCGATGGCGGCGCCTCCAAGCGCGGCAAGATCGTCGCAGAGCTCGATGTCCGCGACGATCTGTGGTTCTTCCAGTGCCATTTTCCGGGCGATCCGGTCATGCCGGGCTGCCTCGGGCTCGACGCCATGTGGCAGCTGGTCGGATTCTGGCTGGGCTGGTCCGGTTCTCCGGGCCGCGGTCGCGCGTTGGGCGTAGGCGAGGTCAAATTCACCGGTCAGGTCGTTCCGACCGCCAAAGTCGTGCGCTATGAGATCGACATTCGCCGTGCGATCCGTTCGAAGCTCGTTATGGGCATCGCCGACGGAGCGGTGTATGTTGATAACGAGAGGATTTATCAGGCGGGCGACCTGAAGGTAGGGTTGTTCGTTCCCACCTGACCGAAGGTGGGCGTTTTTGGCGGATGCGCCGCCGCATGGCGCACCGCGCACAGGGAGTAACGATCGACATGCATACGCCTGGCCTCCGCAGGGTCGTGATCACCGGAATGGGGATTGTCTCGTCGATCGGGGATTCGGTCCGGGAAGTCACCGACAGTCTCAAGAACGGCGTGTCAGGGATCACGTTCTCGCAGGATTACGCCGACAAGGGCTTCAAGAGCCAGGTTTACGGCAAGCCCAAGGTCATTCCGGCAGAGCACATCGACAAGCGCGCCATGCGCTTCATGGGCGACGGCGCCGCGTACTGCCACCTGGCGATGACGCAGGCGATCGCGGATGCCGGCCTTGAGGAAACGACGGTCTCGAACCCCCGCACCGGCCTGATCGTCGGCACGGGCGGCCCGTCAACCAGCGCGATCGTGGCTGCGGCGGACTCCACGCGCGAGAAGGGCTCGCCCCGCCGGATCGGTCCTTTTGCAGTGCCCAAGGCGATGTCGTCGACCGCTTCTGCGACGCTCTCCACCCTCTTCCGCGTCCTCGGCGTCAACTACTCGATCTCGTCGGCCTGCACGACGTCGCTGCACTGCATCGGCGCGGCCGCCGAGCAGATCCAGTGGGGCAAGCAGGACGTCATGTTTGCCGGCGGCGGCGAGGAACTCGACTGGACGCTGTCCAACCTGTTCGACGCAATGGGCGCCATGTCCTCGAAGTACAACGCCGAGCCGCACCGGGCCTCGCGCGCCTATGACGCCGGCCGCGACGGGTTCGTGATTGCCGGCGGCGGCGGCATCGTGGTGCTCGAGGAATATGAGCACGCGAAGAAACGCGGCGCGACCATTTATGGCGAGATCGTCGGCTATGGCGCGACCTCGGACGGCTTCGACATGGTGGCGCCGTCCGGCGAGGGCGCGGTGCGCGCGATGAAGCTGGCGCTGCAGGGTATTGGCCGGGCGCCGGACTATCTGAACCCCCATGCGACGTCGACGCCGGTGGGCGACGTCAAGGAGCTGGAGGCTGTGCGCGAAGTGTTCGGCCAGTCCGCCGCAGACCAGCCGATGATCTCCGCGACCAAGTCGATGACCGGGCACTGCCTGGGCGGCGCAGGCGTGCAGGAGCTGATCTACAGCCTGCTGATGATGAAGGAGCGCTTCGTGGCGCCGTCCATCAACATCGATAACCTCGATCCGCTGGCCTATGGCGTGAACATCATCCGAGAGGCCCGCGAGGCCGTGATCAACCTGATCATGTCGAACTCGTTCGGCTTTGGCGGCACCAACGGTTCGATCGCCGTCGCGCGGGTCTAATCGCTCAGAAACCGTCGCCAGAGAGCGGCGGGGCGCTCTGCGCTGCTGCGTCCGGGATGAACTTCACGTTGGTGTGGAATCGGGCCTTGCCGTCCGCCCCGACCCGCATGTCCGTTGTGTTGATGAAGACGCCGACGGGAGCGTAGCTGCGCAGCTCGCGGCCCGCGAGACCGACCTCGCAGCCGGTGGCGACGACGGTCACCCGGCCGGATTGCGCACCGCGCATCAGGGCTTCCTGCAGCCCGCCCAGCGCCGCCTGGTTCAGGATCTCGAAGATGTATTCCGTGGTGGCGTTTACGCCCATCGCGCCCGTCGTGAACTGGTTCTGCAGGACAGAGACCCCTTCGCTCAAGGCTGGCTGGAAGACGACGTCGATCTGCACCTGGATGGTCACGCCGGTCTGGGCGTCGTCGGCGGCAAAGCCGTTGTAGCCCGGTTCGCTCCAGGTCTGGCCGGGGGCGTTCTGCCTCGGTACGTTCTGCGCCACGGCGGGCGCGGCGAGGCAGACGACGCCCAGGGTCAGGGCGGATGCGGTTATCAGGCGGCTGCCGCGGCCGGCGCCGGGCCGGGCTGGATTGGGGTTCATTCGGTATCTCCGTCCGGGCGATGATCGCTCCCCGGAAGACACCCTGCCCAGCGCTCGTGTCGGGCCGATGCCGGATCGGTGCGACTTCGTCGCAAAATGTCTCAGCGTGTGACGAGCCGGACGATCAGACGTGCTGGAGGAAGAAGCGCGCCATTTCGCGGCTGGCGTCCGGGCCGCGCGGATCGGTGTAACTGCCCGCGGCGCTGCCGCCGGACCAGACGTGGCCGCCGCCATGGACGCGCCAGTCCTCGACCAGGGCCATGCCCTTGCTGTCGGTGTAGACGGTCCGGGTGTAGTTCGATCCGCCGTCCGACGTGCCCTTTTCGGTGACCGCCGTCAGGTCGACGCCGGCGCGGGCGTAGGCCACGACCTGGTCAGCGTTGACCGGCGCGACAGTAGAATCGCTATCGCCATGGAAGACGATGGTGCGCACCGGACGGTCCAGCGTCGCCTTCGGCGCAGAGGAGCGCGCGCCCTGCCGCATCGCGGACATGGCGGAGGAAATGTCCTGAGCCGAGCCATGGACCAGGCCCGAATGGACGCCGATGGCCGAGAAGAGATCAGGGTAGGCGCCGCCCATGATGGCGGCGGCGGCGCCGCCCGCCGACAGGCCGGCGACGTAAACGCGGGCCGGATCGACGTTGTGGGCGGCGATGATCTCGCGCGTCAGTCCGGCGATGATGGCGGGTTCGCCCGAGTCACGGCGCTGGTCTTCCGGCCTGAACCAGTTCCAGCACCGGGTGGAGTTGGCCGACGAGACCTGACCCGGGTACGCGACGAGAAAGCCGAGTTCCTCGGCGACGTCGTTCATCCGGGTGCCAGTCGCGAAATCATCGGCTGACTGCGTGCAGCCATGCAGCATGACGATCAGTGCGGGACGGACGCCAGCCTCACGTTTTTTCGGAATATAGAGCCTGTAGGGGCGGGTTCCCGCTGCGCAGGAGTAGGAGCGCTCGACGAACTCTGCTGTCGCCGGCGTACGCGGCTTTGCCGCTGCAGCAGGCCGTGTCAGCGCCTTCACGGCCTGCCCGAGGCCAGGGAATTTCGCCTTGCCGGCAGGCGCTGGCGATTCCGCTTTGATGAACGGCGCGCCCAGAGACATGACGCCGGCCCGCAGTATGGCTGTGGCTTCCTCGAGACGCCCTTCGCGCGTCAGGCGAGTGGCCTCAAGTATGTGCGGCGGCGTTTTTTTCATGGACTACTCTGGAAGGAGACAAAGGGGGTCGTGCGGGTCTGCCGCCAGGAAACACCAAGTCAGCCACCATCCGGCGGCTCGGTCAATTAAAATTGCTGCGATGCAACAACGGCCCGCGGCGGCTTTCGATGCCCGGGGGACGGACGCGGCTTCAGAAATCCGGAAGTTCGATGCGCCTTACGTCGCGTCGGATGCGCATACGGGCGGCAATTGATATCCCGTAGCACGCGATAGCGTAGACAAAGAGGCCCGATAGCCCCACCGAAAACAGGACTGCTGGCGCCTCTCCTGCGTCGAGACGCCCCAGATCGTACAGAACCGACACCAGCGCGGCGAGCCCGAGTATCCCCATCAGCGGCAGGAGGATCAGGAGGCCCCGACGATCCATTTCAACGATCCAGTCGACGCCCGGCAGGAACGGGCGCAGCAGGACCTGACCGCGCGCGCGGGCGCGGGTCAGCAGCCGCAGGATCTGCCGGTCCCCGGGCTCGAGACGCAACGCCTCCAGGGCCAACTCGTAGGCCTCATCGGGCGAGCGCGCCGCCAGTGCGCACTCCGCCAGAATGCGGAAAGCCTCGCTCTCATTGGGGTCGATGGACATGGCGCGCTGCGCGAGGGAATGCGCAGCAGTATAGTTCCACTCGTGCAGACGCAGGCGCGCCACGTCGAGAAGAGCATGGACGTCATCGCCCGCGAACTCCTCGGCGCGATCGAACAGTTCGCGCGCACCCATGAAGTCCTTCGTATTGTGCCGGGCGATCGCAAGCCGGAACAGGGCGCTGGAATCCTGCGGGTCGTCCGCCGCCAGATCAAAGGCAAGCTGGTCGGCTTCCTTGCTCTTCCCGTTGGCGAGCAGCGCGTTGACCAGCACCCGCCGGACCATGAGGTCGGACGGATCGGACGCGGCAGCGGACCGGGCGACGGCCAGCGCCTGTTTGTCGTCATCCTCGACGAGCCGGCAATGGGCCATCAGGGCCAGAGCACGTGCGTCGGAGGGATCCTCCGCAAGAATCTGGCGCAGGCGCTGTTCACACCCCCTCACATTGCCCGCCTGCAACAGGGCGATGGCCGCGGCTTCCCATGCATCCCGCTGACCGGCCTCCATCGGGGCCCCTATTTCGAGTGGCGATCGAGGAACGCTGTCACGTCGTCGTAGAGGCCGCCTTCGTTGGCGTACTTCGCGTAGTTGCGAGCCTGGCTGAGCCATTCCAGCGTCGTCGGCTTGCGCTCCTTGAGGGCGTCCATGAGGTGCTTCTGCTTCACCGGCACCACCACTTCGGTCTCGAGGCTGTCCTCGATGGCGTAGTCACATGCGGTCTCGACGAGCCCGGTGAGATCGGCGCCCGAAAACCCGCTGGTCGCCGCCGCGATGGGTTCAAGGCTGAGACTTTCCGATGGGAGGTCCTTAAGCGCCATCGACAGGATGGAGAGGCGTGCGGCCTGATCGGGCGGCGGCACGAAGATCACCCGATCGAACCGGCCGGGGCGCCGGAAGGCGGTGTCGATGGCCCAGGGCGTATTGGTGGCGGCCAGAACCAGAACGCCTTCATTGCTGGCGTTCACGCCGTCGAGTTCGTTGAGGAAGGTCGATACGAGGCTGGCGCCATGATCGGCGTGGCCGAACCTGCGCCGAGCGGCGAGCGCCTCGATCTCGTCGAAGAACAGGACCGATGGACGCGAGGAGCGGGCGCTCTCGAAGGCGGCCGAAAGGCGTTTTTCGGACTGGCCGATATACATATCGAGAATTTCGGCGATCTCGATGGAGAGGAAATCAGCGCCCACCTCCCCTGCGGTCGCCCGCGCCATCATGGTCTTGCCGCAGCCGGGGGGGCCATAAAGCAGTACGCCGCCGCCCGCCTTGCGCTTGAACTTGTCGAACAGCGATGGCTTGCGGAAGGGCAGGATGATCTTGCGGGAAATGTCGCGCTTGACCTCTTCGAGGCCGCCGACGTCTGCGAACGTCTTGACCTCCCGGCCCGTGCGGAACTTGGCAGACTCGGCTTCCACGGCCTCGCCTCGCAGATTCACGACCTTGCCGCCTGCCACGCGCAGGGGCGCCAGCGATGCCGCAAGATCGGGATCGGCCAGCGAGCTGTCGGCGGCAATCGCGGCGCTATAGGCCTCCGCGGCCTCCCCAGTTCGCCCGGCTTTCAGCAGGATGCGAGCGCGGGCTACGCCCAGCCGGGGCTCCGCTCTGTCGCACCAGCGCAAGGCCGCCTCGACTGCCTCGAACTCTCCCAGAAATTCGGCCGCCTGCACGCGGGCGTCCGCATCGTAGGCGGCCGGTTCTGCATCTCTCAGCCAGTCGACCGCAGCCTCTGGCTCGACGGCCTCACGGGCAGCCCTCAGCACCGCTCGCAGAAGTCCGCCCTTGCCGGGAGACAGGCTGGCCGCCTCGATCAGGTCGTGGAGTTCGCTCAAAAGTATTCCCCCGCTTCCGGGTCGGGCTGCGCCCTTCCAGAGACGCCGGTAACGCTACTTGCCGCGCTCCCCATGCGCAACGCCGTCCATGAACACCCTGGAAGCGCTCGTCAGCTCTCCTTGACGGGGGCTTTCGCCGCCCGTACGCCGCAAAACCTGTTCAAGAGAGGCGCAAGCATGTCGGACTGGACCTTCCCCAAAGGCGACCTGATGGCGGGCAAGAAGGGCCTTGTCATGGGCGTGGCCAATGACAAGTCCATCGCCTGGGGCATCAGCCAGCAGCTGGCCGCACAGGGCGCCGAGCTGGCCTTCACCTATCAGGGCGAAGTTCTGGAAAAGCGCGTGCGCCCGCTGGTCGAATCCATTGGCATGCCGACCATGATCCCGGCGGACGTCACCAATGACGCGGAAATGGACGCCGCCTTCGCCATGCTGAAGGACAAGTTCGGCAAGATCGACTTTCTCGTTCACGCCATCGCGTTTGCCGGCAAGGACGAGCTGCAGGGCTCGTTCGTCGCCAACACGACGCGCGAAGGCTTCCGCCGCGCCATGGACATCTCGGTGTTCTCGTTCATCGACGCCGCCAAACGCGCGTCCGAGATCATGAACCCGGGCGGTTCGATCATCTCCATGACCTATCTGGGGGCAGAGCGGGTTGTGCCTTCCTACAACGTCATGGGTGTCGCCAAGGCGGGGCTCGAGGCTGCAACACGCTATGCGGCGCGCGATCTGGGTGCGATGGGCGTGCGGGTGAACGCGATCTCGGCGGGGCCGATGCGGACGCTCGCCATGGCTGGCATCAAGGGCGGCAAGACCCTGATGAGCACCGGCCGGGACTGGTCGCTGCTGAAGGAAGATACGTCGATGGAGGGTGTGGCCGGCTGCGCGCTGTACCTGTTGTCGCCGCTTGGCCGCTCGATCACCGGCGAAGTGATCCACGTGGATGCCGGCTTCCACGTTGTCGGCGTGCCGGATCAGGCCGGCGACTGATCCGCCGCCCACAGGAGACAAGGCACCGGGCGCAGACAGCCTGCCCGCCCGGCGCCGGGTCTGGTCAGTTGTTGTAGGCTGACATCGCCTGTGTCGAGATTTCGGACGCGGCCGCCTCGGTGACCTGGCTCAGCCAGCTGTTTTCTGCTGTCAGCGCCGCCATGGCGCCCCACGAAATGCCGACCATGACGGCGGCTGACGCCAACACGACGCCGAGGCTGTGCAAGGTCTCGCGGCCGATGTTCCGCTCATCGCGCTTGTCGCACGCGGGCGAGGCGCTGGCTTGCATGTGGTTTTCGATGGTCAAAGCCGTCTCCCTGTAGCCTCGGCCCCTGGCGGGCTTTCAAATCCGGCGTCGCCAAGCAAATTGACGCACGCGATAGCAGGACCGTCAGGCCCTTAGCGCCAGGGAGGTGGTCTCGTGGGAGGTTTGGACCCGGGTCGTTTTCGCCTCGGGCCTCTCGATGTTGTGATACTACCGCGATGATCCAGGACCGACAACGGCCAGCAGCAGACCTGATGCAGAATTGCTGCAGGGCGCCGAAGTCGCCTTGAAACTCTACTGCACCGCAGCAGGCGTCGGAGATTCGACAACGACGTTGGGACCGCTCACGGTCTCGGACATGTCGGAGCCGCCGGTCATCGCGATCATCGCTGCAAAGACAGAGACGGCCGCGACGATCCCGATGACAAGAACCCAGATCATGCCTTTGACGTTCTGACCCTGGCGTGCCTCTTCACGGTTCGGCTGGGCGTGTGAATCTCCGTCCGCGTCGGGACGTGCGTATTTCGTGCCGTCGTTGGCCATGTTCGCCTCCATCATGTCGGAAGGAAACGTGTGGGCCGCGACGTACGTTCCGCAGCGCGCCTACCAGGGCAGCGCGTTCAGGCGCCCGCCACGCCCATCGAGACGAGGCGCGACCACACCGGCGCGAGCAGGCGCTCGGTCGCAACGGCGTCCGGAGCGAGGTTGGAATAGGCAGGCGCGCCTTCATCCGCCACTACCACATCGCAGATGTACTTGGCGGGTTCGGTAAAGCGCTGGTGGGCCGCACGCACAAAGCGGAGGTACTGGTCGATGACCCGCTCCGGCTCGCGCTTGCGCTCGATCCAGTCGCGCCGGATGCGGCGAATGATGCGCAGATCGTCGGCTGTGTCGACGAACACGGTGAGGTTGAAGAGGCGCGCGAAGGCCGCATCGGAGAGGACATGCAGGCCCTCCACGATGACGAAGGGGCGCGGATCGATCCGGTTCACGCGACCGGCCACGCGCTCATGGGTGGCGAAATCGTAGACCGGCTGTTCGATGGGCTGCATCGCCCTGAGCGCTACGAGGTGGGCGCTCAGGAGATCCATCTCCTTGGAGCCCGGATCGTCGAAATTGATGACCTTCTCGACGTCGGCGTGGGCCCAGCCCGTAACGTCCGGCGTGTGCTGGTTGCGTGGGCGGTAGTAATTGTCCTCTGTCAGGAGCGCCGCACGGTCGCCCAGGCGGTCGCGCAGGGCCCGCGCGAGCGTCGTCTTGCCCGAGCCCGTGCCCCCGGTGACGGCGATCAGGAACGCCTCCGCCATGCGGATCAGTCTCCGGACCGCTGGGTGTCGCGGCGGACTTCGGGGGAATCCAGCAGACGGTCGATGCGGCGGGCCTCATCGAAACTGTCGTCCGAGATGAAGCGCAGGCTTGGCGTGACGCGCAGCTCGATATCCCGCGCAAGCTTGGTCCGGAGGAAGCCGGCGGCACGGTTAAGACCTGCAATTGTCTCGTCCATCGCCGCTCCGCCCAGAGGGGCGCAGAACGCCGTGGCGTGCTTGAGATCGGGGGAGACCCGCACCTCGGTCACGGTGATCGATTTCCCGGCAAGACCGGGATCGGAGAAATTCTCGCGCTGGAGGATGTCCATCAGGGCGTGGCGGACAAGCTCGCCAGCCCGCAGCTGTCTCTGGGTAGGTGGTTTCATTTCCGGGAGAAAAGGCAGGGCGGGCCGGAAGTCAAGGACAGAGCGCCGGAGGGTCCTGTCGTTTTTTCGTCTGCAGGCCGGCCCGGGAGGGCGTATGTTGGACCCATGCTCAACGGCCTGCCCTCCCATGACCAGCTCTACGAGGCGATCATCCGGCGCGATCCGGAGCTCGACGGCGTGATCTATGTCGGTGTGCGGACCACCGGCATCTTCTGCCGCCCGGTCTGCCCGGCGCGCCCGCCGCTGTCGAAGAACATCACCTTCTATACCTGCCCCGACGACGCGATGGCTGCCGGCCTGCGTCCGTGCAAACGCTGCCGCCCGCTCGAGGCGCCGGATGCGCCCGGAGCCTTGCTCCAGCGTCTGCTGCAAATGGTCGACAGCGACCCCTCGCGCAGATGGAGCGAGGACGACCTGCGCGGGATGGGGGTCGAGCCGGCCACCGCGCGCCGCCAGTTCCAGCGCCGGTTCGACATGACTTTTTCGCAGTATGTTCGGGCCCGGCGGCTGGGCCACGCCTTCAGGACGATAAAGGAAGGAAGCGACGTGATCGAAGCCCAACTCGACGCCGGATTCGAATCCGGCAGCGGTTTTCGCGAGGCGTTCGCCCGGGAATTCGGCGAGGCGCCGGTGCGCTCGCGCAACGCCCGCGCCTTTGCGCTCGACTGGATCGACACGCCTCTGGGGCCCATGCTGGCGGTCGCCGAGGGCGGGCGGCTCCATATGCTCGAGTTTGTCAGCCGCAAGTCGCTGAAGGAGCATCTCGACCGCTACCGCAAGGCGTTCAACGCCGCCGTGCTGCCGGGCGATGCGCCGGCTCTGCAGTCCATCCGCAGCGAACTCGCCGATTACTTCGCAGGGCGAAAGCTTGCATTCGAGACGCCGATCGCCGGCGCAGGAACTGAGTTTCAGGCCACCGTCTGGAAGGCGCTTCAGGACATTCCGGCCGGCGAGACGCGCTCGTATGCCGATATCGCGACAGCCATCGGCCGGCCAACCGCCGTTCGCGCCGTTGCAAACGCCAACCGGCTCAACCGCTGCGGCGTGATCATTCCCTGCCACCGGGTTATCGGGTCGGACGGCACGCTGACCGGGTATGCTGGAGGTCTGTGGCGGAAGCAGTGGCTGCTCGACCACGAACGCCGCGCGACAGGCCAGACCCTGATCTAGCCTTCCGTACCCGGTTGCGCGGCGGCGGCGGCCTGTTAGCTTCCCGGCGCTGTTACGGGGAGAGGCTCTTGAAATCCTGGTTTGTCGCCATCCTGATCGCGCTGTCTGCGCCTGCCGCAGCCGCCTATACGGCGGGTAGCGAAAAGGAGGCCCCGACGGACTACTCCAAATGGGGGCCGACCCAGATGGAGCAGGAGCTGAAGGACCGCGCGAGCGCCGAACGCAAGGTGCTTGTGCGGATGCGCGATGGCGTCGGCCTCTCGACGGACGTCTACCTGCCGAAGGGAGCGACCGGAAAACTGCCGACGGTCTTCATCCGGACACCCTACAACATGAACGAGCTGCGGGGCGGCTCGCTGCGGCAGGTGCTGGAGGGGGTCGACCGCGGCTATGCGATGATCCTGCAGAATGAGCGGGGACGGTACTTCTCTGAGGGCCAGTTCGAGATCCTGGGACGGCCCGCGAGCGACGGCTACGATGCACTGACATGGATTGCCGGCCAGCCCTGGTCGAATGGAAAGGTCGGGACGCTGGGCTGTTCTTCCACCGCCGAGTGGCAGTTGCAGCTTGCGGCGCAAGACCATCCAGCCCACGCCGCCATGATCCCGATGGCCTCCGGCGCCGGTATCGGACGCGTCGGCCGTTTCTTGGAGCAGGGCAACTGGTATCGCGGCGGCGTGCCGCGGATCCTTTTTTCCATCTGGCTGTACGGCGTCGACAACCCGCTGCGCCCGGAAATCCCGGCCGCCCTGCAGCCCGAGATGCGACAGCGCCTGTCGCGCTATAACGATCTCGACGCAAAGAAGCCGGAGGTGAAGTGGACCGACAAGGTCAGGCACCTGCCCTTCGCGGAGATGCTGACCTCCCTGGGGGAGCCGCCGGGGATCAATGAGCAGCTGATCGGCCGTCTGCCCAACGACCCCGAATGGTTCCGGGGCGGGCTCTTTCATGATGACAAGCCGTGGGGCGTTGCGGCGCTGTGGTTCAACAGCTGGTACGACGTCTCGATCGGCCCGAACCTCGAGCTTTTCAACATTGCGACCAGGACGGGCGTGGACGCCGAAACGCGCGATAACCAGTACGCCGTCGTTGGCCCAAACAACCACTGCCAGTTCTTCACGCTGAGCGAAAAGCAGATCTCGGGCGACCGGACTCTCGGAGACGCCCGGTTCGATACCACGGGCCAGGTGTGGGCCTTTTTCGACCGCTTCCTGAAGGGTGAGACGGAGAAGTTTCCGTCGACCACGCCAAGGGTCCGGTACTTTTCGATGGGCGACAATGCCTGGAAGTCCGCCGACCAGTGGCCGCCCCGGGCCGCCAAGGAGACGCGCCTCTATCTGACTTCCGGCGGTTCGGCGAATTCCCTCAATGGTGACGGTCGCCTCAGTTTTTCCGCGCCGTCGGGAAAGCCCGACACCTTTGTCTATGACCCCATGAACCCCGTGCAGACCATTGGCGGGGGCGATTGCTGCAATGGCGGGGTCGTGACGCCGGGCGCATTTGACCAGCGCCCGGTCGAGGTTCGCAATGACGTGCTTGTCTACACCTCCGAGCCTCTGAAGGAGCCGGTGACGATTGCAGGGTTCGTCGATGCTGTGCTCCACGTATCCTCGGACGCGAAGGATACCGACTTCGCGGTCAAGCTCGTCGACGTTGCTCCGGACGGGACAGCCTACATTATCGACGACACCATCCTGCGCTCCCGCTTCCGCGAAGGCTACGACAAGGAGGTCTTCATGCAGCCGGGCAAGACATACCGGCTGCAGCCGACGCCCATGACGACGGCCAACACATTCGCCAAGGGGCACCGTATCCGCGTCGAAATCACCTCTTCGAACTTTCCCAAGTTCGTTCGAAACCTGAATACCGGCGGGCGGAACGAGTTCGAGGAGGCGGCGATCGTGGCCAGGAACACGGTGCATCACGACGCCCGCACCCCGTCCTACATCGTACTGCCGATTCTCAAGTGAGCGATGCCCCCTTGAACGAGCGTGAGTGAACGCTCACATGCGTCATCTTGCCAGATGCAGCTGCGTCTGCGAGGAGTCCTGCAAGTGCTGACGCCGGGGAGGCTACCCACATGAAGCTGTCAATCAATGGCTCGGATCGCGAGATTGAAACGGAGGAGGATCGTCCCCTGCTCTGGGTTCTTCGCGAAGACCTCAAACTGACGGGTACGAAGTTCGGCTGCGGCGTGGCGGCCTGCGGCGCCTGCACGGTGCTGGTCGATGGCCAGCCGACGCGCGCCTGTGTGACGCCAGCCTCGTCGCTGGAAGGCAAGCAGATCACCACAATCGAAGGGCTGTCGACGGACGCCGGCAAAGCTGTTCAGCAGGCCTGGACCGAGCTCGACGTTGTCCAGTGCGGCTGGTGCCAGTCCGGCCAGATCCTGACGGCGACCGCCCTGCTGACGCAGACACCCGCGCCTACCGAGCAGCAGATCACGGACGGCATGACCGGAAACATCTGCCGCTGCGCCACCTATCACCGTATCCGCGGGGCCGTCGCCCGCGCCTCCGAAATCCTGGGAGCGTAAGTCATGGCCGCTGATTCTGCTTCTTTCGAGCCCTCGCGCCGCCTGTTCCTTCAGGTCGTCGGACTGGGCGCCGTCGGCTTTGCTGTCGGCTGCTCGGCCGGAACGCCCGGCGGCGCTGTCGCCGGCGTGACCTCAATCCTCGGGCCGTTCGTTCGCGTCGGCGCTGACAACACCATTTCGGTCGTAATCAAGCACATCGAATTCGGCCAGGGCACGTCGACCGGCCTCACGACAATCGTGGCCGAGGAGATGGACGCCGCATGGAGCCAGATGCGCTTCGAGCACTCGTCCGCCGATGATGCGCTCTATGGCAACGCGGCTTTCGGCGGCGTCATGGGAACGGGCGGCTCGACCGCCGTGTTCAACTCGTGGATGCAGCTGCGTCAGGCCGGCGCCGCTGCGCGCGAGATGCTGCGTCAGGCCGCCGCCGCGAAATTCAAGGTGGATCCGTCCGAAGTCCTGATGGTCGGCGGACGCGCCGAAGCCGGCGGAAAGTCGGCGACCTATGGCGAACTCGCCGAGGCTGCGTCTAAAATCACGCCGCCGGACCCAGCGACGCTGACGCTGAAGGACCCCGCCGCGTTCAACCTGATCGGAAAGGAGAAGTCGCCCGAGACGGTTTCGGTTCGCGCGGACACCCCCTCCAAGGTCAATGGCACGGCGCAGTATGCGCTCGACTATCATCCGGACGGCGTGATGGTCGCCCTTCTCGCCCGCAGCCCGAAGTTCGGCGGCAAGGTCGCCTCGTTCGATGACACTGCAACCAAAGCCGTTGCGGGCGTGCAGC
The DNA here is from genome assembly GCA_964407665.1 of uncultured Rhizobium sp. Taxonomy (GTDB): domain Bacteria; phylum Pseudomonadota; class Alphaproteobacteria; order Caulobacterales; family Hyphomonadaceae; genus CAYOWK01. The sequence continues at coordinate 18,365 of CAYOWK010000043.1, forward strand.
AGGTCGTCCAGATCTCGAACGGCGTCGCCGTTCTGGCCACGAACTTCTGGTCGGCAAAGAAGGGCCGCGACGCCCTGAAGGTCGAGTGGGACAACTCAGCGGCCGAGACACGTTCGTCGGACGCCATGATGGCCGACTACAAGGCCATGCTGGCGAACCCCGGCCACGTCGCCCGCAAGGAAGGCGCTGCTGGCGGCGGCATACGGGGAGCCGGCAAGGTCATCTCCGCAGACTTCGAGTTCCCCTATCTCGCCCATGCGCCGATGGAGCCCCTGAACTGCACCATCGAGTTCAAGCCGGGCGAATCGGCCACGATCTGGTCAGGCTCCCAGATGCCAACCGCCGACCAGATGGCGGCCTCGGCTGTGCTTGGCCTCGACAAGTCCAAGGTTGCGGTCAACACGCTGGTCGCGGGCGGATCGTTCGGTCGCCGGGCGACCCCGGACGCCGATCTTGTCTCTGAAGCCGCCCAGATCGCCAAGGCGGTGAACGGCGCCGCTCCGGTGAAGCTGATGTGGACGCGGGAAGACGACATCCGCTCCGGCAAGTACCGCCCGATGACCGTTCACCGGATGACGGCGCGCGTGAACAACGGCGCCATCGAGGGCTGGAGCGACCGTACCGCCATCCAGTCGATCATGGAGGGCACGGCCTTCCTGCCGCCGGGCGTGCCGGATGAGTCCTCCATCGAGGGCTCGAACGACATCGCCTATGCAATCCCCAACATTCTGGTGGACGTGCAGTGGCCGAAGAACCCGGTGTCCGTGCTCTGGTGGCGCTCTGTGGGCCATACCCACACCGCATACGCCAAGGAGCACTTCCTCGACCAGCTGGCAAAGGAGATCGGCAAGGACCCCTATGAACTGCGCAAGCAGCTTCTGGCGGCCTCCCCGCGTGAACTCGCCGTGCTGACCCTCGCTGCAGAAAAGTCCGGCTGGGGAACGCCGCTGGCGGCCGCAGCTGACGGCTCGAAGCGCGGACGCGGTATCGCGGTCCACAAGAGCTTCAACTCCTACGTGGCGGAAGTCGCCGAGGTCACCCTCAAGGCGGACGGCTCCTACTCGGTTGACCGCGTTGTCTGCGCTGTCGATTGCGGCATCGCCATCAACCCGGATGTCATCCGCGCCCAGATGGAAGGCGGCATCGGCTACGGCCTGTCCGCAGCCATGGGCGAGGCTGTGACGATCAAGGACGGCGAACCGGTGCAGAGCAACTTCTACGACTACAACGTCCTGCGTCTGGCGCAGATGCCGAAGGTCGAGGTGCACATCGTCCAGTCCAGCGAGGCGCCGACAGGCGTTGGCGAACCGGGCGTTCCGCCGATCGGGCCGGCTGTCGCCAACGCCCTTCTGGCCGCAGGAGCCAAGCCGCTGCACAAGCTGCCCATGGGTCCGAAGGTCGCCATCTGAGGGACGCCTGACGTCCCCAGAACGGATCAGCCCGCACCGTCTGATGACGGTCGCGGGCTGAAGCGTTTCCGGGGGAGGAAAAATGGTCCGGGGCTCTAGCCGAGGCGGGTCCGGTTGAGCCGCTCCTGCTCGCGGGTTTCGCGCGCGGATCCGTAGGCCTGGGTGACCCGGTCGAAGGGCGCCGCCAGGCGGCGCGCGGTTTCGGTGAAGGCGTACTGGAGCGACGAGACGAAACCGGCCCTCGTTTCGGCCTCGCTGGAGACGCCGCAGAGGCAGGGTTCGTCGAACCTGTTTCTCATGATGCCTCTCCGTGTCGGCTGATGTTTCCCGTAGACGCGAGATGGGCGCCCCGGCCGGTGATTTCCACCACTCCGGGGCGCCTGTTTCTGTCTTGCGAGATTACTTCGCGTTCAGTTCGATCCAGGCGGCGAACTTCGAAGCGAAGCCGGCGAGGTAGTCGCGCTTGTCCTGCTTCACCAGCTTGCCGGCTTCGTCGAACCAGTCACCGACGCCGCCGAGGTACATCTCGGGCTGCTGCAGGACGGGCATGTCGAGGAAGTGGACGGTCTGGCGAAGGTGATGGTTGGCGCCGAAGCCGCCAATGCCGCCAGGGGAATCCGAAACCACCGCAGCCGGTTTGCCCGCGAACGCGGACCTGCCATAGGGGCGAGAGGCGATGTCGATGGCGTTCTTGAGGACGCCGGGAACCGAGCGATTGTACTCCGGCGTGACGAACAGGACGGCGTCGGCGGACTTGATGCGGGCGCGCAGATCGGCCCAGGCGGCGGGCGGCGTGTCGGTATCGAGATCCTGATTGTAGTGGCTAACCTCGCCGATCGGGATTTCCTCGAACGTCAGCCCCGCCGGCGCGACTTCCGCGATGGCGTGAGCGATCTTGCGGCTGAAGCTTTCCTTGCGGAGCGAACCTACGAGTACGGCGACTTTACGGGTCACTTTGTGCCTCCATTTGCTATGCTTTAATGCGGGGACTAGGGAATGAACGCCTGCCGCACTATGTTTGTTGCACAAGCAACATGATGGAGACTGGTTGCAATTGCAACAACTGGACGCAAAAAATCGCCCGTCAGATGCGATCCAGGGCGCCTGGATCACGTTGCAGAACGTTGCACCCCAGCTCCAGGAGGCCGTCGAGCTGCGCCTGAAGAAGGCCGGGTTGCCGGATTTGTCGGTTTATACGGTGTTGTGGTCCCTGGACCGGGCCGGGGGGCCGGTGCGGCCGCGGGATCTCGGGCTGTTGCTGTTCCTGCCGCGCTACAAGGTGTCCCGGCTGATCGACGCGCTGGTTTCGGACGATCTGGTGGTGAAACAGAAGTGCCCGAACGACCTGCGGGGCCACCACCTGGTGCTGACCGACGCCGGCAAGGCCCTGCGCCTGCGCATGTGGGATATCTACGGCCCCGCCATGAAGGATGTGATGGCGGGGGTTACCGATGCCGAGGCCGAGCTGCTCGCCCGGCTGCTGACCAAACTCGCCGACGCCACCCCGCGCGACGAGGATGCGGCGTGTTCGGGCGAGGACCCCTGCCCCGGCGAAGCGTGACCCGGGATTGCCTTGGGTGACATCCGCCTGTTCCGGGCTTATGTCCCGGGTCCCGACTTGAAGAGAGACATGGCCGACGGCGCGCCCTCCCACGCTAAACCCGGACCGCAACCCGGTATCGACATCCTGACGCTGGGATGCCGGCTGAACTCGTATGAGTCCGAGGTGATGCGCGGGCATGCGGCGGCGGCGGGCCTCTCGAACGCCGTCATCGTCAACACCTGCGCGGTGACCTCCGAGGCTGTACGGCAGGCCCGCCAGACCATCCGGCGGACGCGCCGCGAGCGCCCGGACGCCGCCATCATCGTCACGGGCTGCGCAGCGCAGATCGACCCGAAGTCCTTTGCGGACATGGCCGAGGTGACCACCGTCATCGGCAACGCCGAGAAGATGAAGGCCGAGACCTTCTCCGCCCTTGCGAGCATCGCCGATACGCCGCGTGTGCAGGTCAACGACATCATGTCGGTGAAGGAGACCGCCGCGCATCTGGTGGACGGTCTCGACGGACGCGCCCGCGCCTTCGTTCAGGTGCAGACAGGCTGCGATCATAGATGCACATTCTGCATCATCCCCTATGGCCGGGGAAACTCGCGCTCGGTTCCTGCGGGCGAGGTGATCGATCAGGTCAAGCGACTGGTCGCGACGGGCCACTACGAGATTGTTCTGACCGGCGTCGATCTCACCTCTTGGGGCGCGGACCTGCCCAATGCGCCGAAGCTCGGCAATCTGGTGGCGCGCATCCTGAAGCTGGCGCCGGACCTGCCGCAGCTGCGGCTGTCATCGATCGACGCCGTCGAGATCGACGACCAGCTGTTCGATCTCGTGGTGTCCGAGCCGCGTATCGCGCCACACCTGCATCTGTCATTCCAGTCCGGCGATGACATGATCCTCAAGCGCATGAAGCGCCGGCATCTGAGGCAGGACGCGATCGACCTGTGCAATCGTCTTCGCGCCGCCCGTCCCGAGATCGCCATCGGCGCCGATTTCATTGCAGGGTTCCCGACCGAGACAGACGAGATGTTCGCCAACACGCTGGCCGCCGTGGACGCATGCGCCATCGACTATGTGCACGCCTTCCCCTATTCGCCGCGCCCCGGCACGCCCGCCGCACGGATGCCGCAGGTCGCCCGCGATGTGGTGAAGGCCCGCGCAGCCCGGCTGCGCGCCAAGGGCGCCGAACGTCTGGGTCTCCGGCTTGATCGTCATGTCGGCTCGACAGCCGAAGCGCTGGTCGAAACCGGCGGCCGCGCCCGCCTGTCGGATTTCACGCCTGTGCGGATCGACGGCGCGAGCCCGGAACCGGGGCGACTGGCGCGCTTTCACTTCCATGCGCACACCGGCGCAGAACTTGTTGGAACACCCGCATGATCCTCTGGTGGGGCAAGAAGAAGAAGCCGGACCCCAAGACCGGTGAAACGCCGGTCGAACCTCTGGCCGCTGGCGAGACGCCTGCCGCGCCGCGCGTTGTATCCCATGCGACCCCGCCTGTCGGGCTTGCCGGGCAGGCGACGCACCCGGCGCATGTTTCGCATTCGGTCCCCGATGAGATGCCGCAGCTGGTTGCGGCCGATCTGGAGATACCGCCGCTCTCGCCTCCACCCGCCCGTCCGGACTTCGACCCGGATGATCCGATCGGACTGAAGCGCGCCGCCGAGCGGATTGCGCGCGAGCGCGGGCCGATCATGGCGCCGTCCGCCGGCTATGCGAAAGCAGCCGACAGCGACGTGCTGTTTGCGCTGTCGTCGGGCCTCGCCAAGACGTCCTCCCGGCTGGCTGACGGCATCAGCGCCGCGCTGTCGTCCAAGCGCCTGACGCAGGCGACGCTCGATGAGCTCGAAGAGGTGCTGATCACCTCCGACATGGGAAGCGCGGTCGCATCGCGCCTGACGAAGGCGATTGCAAAGGGACGTTTCGACCGGGAGGTCAGCGACACCGAAATCCGCGAGGCGCTGGCCGTCGAGATCGAGGCGATCCTCAAGCCGCGCGAGCAGATCGTCGACTTCGCCACCGGGCACATCCCGCGCATCGTGCTGTTCGTCGGCGTCAACGGATCGGGCAAGACGACCACCATCGGCAAGATCGCCTCCAAGCTCGCAGCCCAGGGCGCCGATGTGACGCTGGCCGCGGGCGACACGTTCCGCGCCGCCGCCATCGAGCAGCTGAAGGTCTGGGCCGACCGGTCTGGCGCCCGCTTCGTCTCGAAGGCGCAAGGATCGGATTCGGCGGCGCTGGCATGGGAGGCGGTCGACATCGCCAAGCGCGAGAACCGCGATCTGGTTCTGATCGACACCGCTGGGCGCCTGCAGAACCGGGCCGAGCTGATGGACGAGCTGGGCAAGGTCGTTCGCGCGATCCGCAAGCTCGACGCGTCGGCGCCACATGACGTGATCCTGGTGCTGGACGCCACCGTCGGCCAGAACGCGCTGGCGCAGGTGGAGGCGTTCCGCAACACCGCCAACGTCACCGGCATCGTGATGACCAAGCTGGACGGCACCGCCAAGGGCGGCGTGCTGGTCGCCATCGCGGACAAGTACGACCTGCCAATTCACTTCGTCGGCGTGGGCGAGCGCGCCGAGGACCTGCAGCCGTTCAACGCAGCGGCCTTCTCGCGTGCGCTGGTCGGACTTCAGTAGCCAGCCGAAGGCCGGCGAATGACCCACGACCTCCTGCCCCTGTTTCTTGGCCTTGCCTCGGCGCTGGGTCTGGCCGCCGCCAACACGTTCGTGAAGGCGTCGGGGGATGTGCTGGCTGCGCGCTCGGTGATGTCGCTGTCGGCGGCGATCATCGTGCTGCCCTTCGCCTTCTTCGTGCCGATGCCCAATGCCGAGATGTGGGGGATGCTGGCGCTCGCGATCCCGGCTCACTGGATCTATCAGGTGACGCTGGTTCGGGCGCTGTCGCGTGGCGACCTCTCGCTGGTGTTTCCGGTGATGCGTGGTTCGGCGCCGCTGCTGACAGCCATTGCCGCATCCGTTTTCCTCAAGGAGCATCTCTCTCCCGTCGCCATCGCAGGACTGGTGATCGCGAGCCTCGCCACCATCGTGTTTGCGCTGCCGGAGAAGGGCGCGAGCGGCGCTGAGTTGCGGCGGTCGGCGCTGATGTGGGCGCTGGCGACCGGCGCGGGCGTTGCGCTCTACAACGTGGTCGATGCGCAGGCGGTTCGCGTGGCGCCGAGCCCGCTGACCTTCACCGTATGGCTGTTCCTGACCGACTGGATCGGCGTCAACCTGGTGACCGCGATCACGCGCAAGGGCGACTGGCTGAGGATGATCCGGACGCGCGTACGGTTTGGCGCGGCGGCGGGCGCGCTGACGGTGCTGTCGTTCGGGTTTGCTCTTTATGGCTTCTCCATTGCGCCGGTGGCCTACATATCCGCTATGCGCGAGACGGCCGTCGTGTTCGCGGCGCTGTTCGGCTGGTTCCTGCTGAAGGAAGGCTTCGGCCTGCGACGTACACTGGCCGCCGTCGTTCTCGCTGCAGGTCTGGGGCTGATGCAGTTCAGTTGAGGGGTATGGGGCCTCGTTGGGACCGGTGTGAGCCGTCCGTTGTGCTGTCGTGTCCCTCCTGAAGTCAGGAGGACGGGGCGCGCGGAAACGCGCCTTGTTGAGTACAATGCCAGCTTGCGCTGGCCGGTTGCGTGTTCCCACGCGCCCCGTGCCGGACGTTTGGCCCGGTGACGTCGACGGAGCCTGTTAGGCCCTGGTCCGCATCCCGGTGACGCGCGCATCAGGGACCGATCCCTGATGGTCACCCCCGCTTCGATCGCGGGGACAGGTGTTTCAGACCGCCGCTTCAGGCCGCCCGCTTCGATCTCGCTCCTTCACGGCCCGCCCTTCCCCTTCGAGACGCCGCCTGGCGGCGGCTCCTCAGGGTGAGGGACGCGCCCTTGCGGGCGCTCCTCAGGGTGAGCCGATCAGGGGCTCGAGTTTCGCGGGCGGCTTGAGCGGTGGTCGCCGCGCCGTCCGAGCGGCTGGCGTTCGATGTTTCGGTGGCCACCGAACCCTCCCGTGCCAGACGCAAGGGGAGATTGCGGCAGGTGGATACCCGGTCGGATATGCGGATGTTGTTTCGCACTCTGGAAACGGCCCTCAGGGCCGTGGTCCTCGCGACTGCGAGGATCCAGACTTCGAAAATCGTGCGTGCGGTCAGAGTTTTAAGTCTGGATTCCCGCATGCGCGGGAAACACGGACACTTGCGTGTCCGTTTCAAGAATGCCGATCCAGGTGTGGGAGATACCGCACGGATGTCCTACACTTGATCGCGTCAGCGGGGGCGTTTGTTGTTCCTGGTCCAACCGGCTTTCAGCGCATCCAGCGTGCTGACGCTTTCGGCGCGGAATGTGCCTGCGGATGGCGCGGTGACGTCGAATGCCGGGTCGCCGCGTTCGTAGGCGATGTCGAAGGTGGGCCAGCGGAAGGCGGACCAGGCGAGGCCCAGTTCCTCGCAACGCGCGATGCGGGCCGCGTGGAATTCGCCGCGCTGGATGGCCTGACGCGTGGCGCCGAACTCGCCGAGGAAGATGGGCGCGCCGCCTGCCGTTGCCTGCGCGGTTGCGATCCGGCGTGCAAAGTCGGCGTCGTCATCGTCGGGGAACATCAGGCCGGCTTCCCGCCCGGAGGTGTGCGTGTAGCGGCGCGGCTCCCAGTCGTGGACGCACCAGACGGTTCCGGCGACGGGGGGCAGCCCCATCACTGGCAGGAAATCCGTGCGGGCATAGGCGGGCGGCGAGATGAGGACCGGGAGTTTCGGCGCCGCCTTTCGCACATCGCGCGCGATATCGCCCGCGATGCGTTTCCAGTCGAACACATCCTCCAGCCGGTCGAGATAGACCTTGGGCGACGTGCCGGCCGCCATCGATCCGTCGGAGCGGCGCGCCTGATAGTTGTTCTCGGGCTCGACCATCAGCAGCAGGCCGGCTGCGTGGCTGTATCCCTTAAGAAGCTTTGCGGCGTCGACGCACATCTCGCCCCAGGCGGCCTGCGCCTCGCGGTCGTTCCAGATCGTCTCGATGATCAGATCCTTCGGGAACCAGTCGCCGTCGCGGTGGAAGATGAAGTCCGAGCGTCCCGGTCCGGAGCGGTGGCCGACCACGACGTAGAGGCCGGCCTTCGCAGCCAGATCGAGCTGGCCCTCGAGCTGGTCCCAGACGGCGCTATCGCGCCGCCACGGGCGCCCGACCGTCCAGAGTTCGGGATACGACATCACCACGAGGTTGGCGCCCGCCGCCGCCAGCGCGTCGAACTCGGGTGCGCCGTAGACGGGCAGGACGCTGCGCCCGCCCGCAAACGTATTGCCGTCCACGGCGGTTCGCCTGCGCCGTTGGGCGATGGTCGCGCCGCGCAGGACGGGCGGCGCCTCAGCGGGCCAGAGGGGAGAAAAATCGCGGATCGTCTCTGCATCCGAGGGAGCCGCACAGGCCGCTGATGCGGCCAGCCCGGCCAGAGCCGTCCTGCGCGTCAACCTACCCATCGCCGCTTCCCCCGGTTACCGCACTTTGCGGGACTGGCCCGCTTAAAGGCTTTCTGAACGTGGATGACGTTAACTGCATCCCGTAAGGGCCCTTTTGAACCATGCTTTGGCGGCGACTTTTTGGCTACCTCCCGGCGAACGTCGTCGCTGGCCTCGCCAGCTTTGGCGCGGTGTGGGCGTATACGCGCCTGCTCGGAGCCGAGGGCTATGGCTGGTATGCGCTGGCGCTGGCGACCCTGAACCTGGTCTACACGCTCACCGCCACCTGGAGCGAAGGCGCCGCCTACCGGTTCTCGGGCGATGCGACTTCGGACCAGTCGCGGACGACCTTCTTCACGCTGCTGGTGTCCGGCGCGATGGCCGCCGCCGGGCTTCTGGCTGTTGCCGCGATGGCGGGAGCGTCCGGATATCGCACCGCCCTGCTGGCGGCGGCGGGCGCTGCGCTGCTGCTGCCCTTCGCAAACGCGGCGCGCGAGATCGCCCGGGCCCGGCAGGATGTCGCCCGCTATGCGATGAGCCGCATGGTGCAGGACGCTGGCGCGTTTGCGCTGGGCGTCGTTGTGGCGCTGCGTTTCGGGCTGGGGCCTGCGGCGCCGTTTGTGGGGCTGGCGTGCGTGCTGGCGGGGATCGCCGCCGTCGAGGGACGGGCGCTGCTGCGCGAGGGCGCCGGCGGGCATGTGCGTGGCGATCTGGTGCGGCGCGACCTTGGCTATGGACTGCCGCTGGCGGCGGCTCTTGCGCTGCATCTGGCGCTGGATGCGGGCGACCGGTTCCTGATTGCCCTACTGATGGGGCCTGAAGCCGTGGGCGTCTATGCGGCGGGCTATGGCGTCGCCGACAAGCTGGTCGGGCTGTTTGCGGCGTGGGCGGCAGCGGCCTCGGCCCCTGCCCTGCTGGAGGCCTGGAGGGCAGGCGGCGCCGAGGCGGCGGCGGCGGCGTCCGGTCAGGTCGTCCGCATGATCGTGTTTGTGGCGGCGCCGGTGGCTATCGGCGTGGCGCTGGTTGCGCAGCCTCTGGCGGAGGTGATGGTCGCTGAGGCGATGCGCGAGGACGCCGCCCGGATCATGCCGTGGATCGCCGCGAGCGGCCTCGTGGCGGCGCTGGCCATGCACTACGCGGCGGAGGCGTTCGTGGTGGGCGCGCGGACCGGCCGGCGGGCAGCTCTGCTGGTTGTTCCTGTGCTGCTCAACCTTGGGCTGAACCTGGTGCTGATCCCGTCCTTCGGGCTGATGGGGGCGGTCTGGGCGACGCTGGCCAGCTATGGGGCGGCGCTCGGGCTGCTGGGGCTGGCGGGGCGCAGCGTGCTGCCGCTGGCGTGGCCGGTTGGGGATCTGACGCGGATCGCGGCGGCGTGCGCCGTGATGGCGGGGGTTGTATGGGCGGTTCCGGATGTGGGCGGGATGGCCGAATTGCTGCTGAAAGCGGCGGCCGGAGCAGCGGCCTACGCCCTCGCCGCCCTCGTGTTCGACGCCGGGGGTGTGCGGCCGCTGGCCGTGGGAATGATCCGGGCGAGGGTCCGGACAGGCGCCGCGCGGGGTTGAACACCCCTGCACGGCCCGCTAAGCCAGCCGTCCAGACGCGGAGACTGCCCCAGTATGTCGGAGACACCCGCCCACGACGGCGCCACGACCAGCGCCAAGGAACAGGGCAAATCCGTTGCGCGCAGCGCGGGGAACCTCTGGACGGACCTCGGTCCGGTCCTCGCCTTCGTGCTCAGCTACAACATTGTGCGCCGGTTCCCGGAAGGGGACGGCCTGCTGTCCAAGGAAAACGCGATCTTCTGGGCGACCGGCGTGTTCATGGCCGCGATTGCAGGCGTGATCGGCTGGAGCCTGTACAAGGGCCGCCGCCTGCCGCCGATGCTGATCATCACCGGGGTGGTGGTGTTCGTGTTTGGCGGGCTGACGCTTTATCTGCAGGATCCGCAATTCGCGTACTACAAGCCGACCATGATCAACCTGCTGTTCGCGACGGGGATCCTGGGCAGCCTCGCGATCGGGCGGAACATCTGGAAGACCGCGTTCGAGCACGCCTTCACGCTGCCCGACCACGCCTGGAAGATCTTCGCGCTGCGCTGGGCCGGGTTCTATGTGTTCCTCGCCATCCTCAACGAGGTGATCTGGCGGAACTTCTCCGAGGACTTCTGGTCGAACTCGAAGATCTTCCTGCTGATCCCGATATCGATCGGCTTCATGCTGCTGAACCTGCCCTTCATCCTGAAGCACCAGCAGCCGGAAAATGAAGACCCCAAGGGCGAACTTCCGAGCGCCTGAGGCGACGGCCTAGCGCGTCAGCCGGTCGGTTCCCGCCGGGTTCGAGAAGGGCGCGAGGACGGGCTGGTCCCGGCTTTCGCGCCAGTGGTCGAGCGCCCAGCGGACCGACGGGAAGGCGAGCTGGTCCCAGGGAATATCGTCCCACTCCACCAGCTGGACAGCTTCGCTCTCGGGCCCCGGGGCGGGCTCGTTCAGTAGCCGCGCCCGGTACATGATCTGCACCTGACCGATGCGGGGGATCGAGTAGACGGCGAGGACGCCCTGCAGGTCGAGCTCGGCGCAGGCCTCCTCGCGGGCCTCGCGGCGGCAGCCGTCCTCGACGCTCTCGCCCAGTTCCATGAAGCCGGCTGGAAGGGTCCAGTAGCCCTTGCGAGGCTCGATCGCGCGCTTGCAGAGGAGGATCCGGCCATCCGCCGAAATGGCGACGACGCCGGTCACGATGCGGGGATTCACATAGTCGATGAAGCCGCACGTATCGCAGACGCGGCGTTCGCGGTCCTCGCCTTCCGGGATAGCCGTCGAGAAGGAGATGGGAACTCGTCGTTCAGTCACAGCGCAAACTGCCCCACAATTGGACGGGTTCTGGCTGGATGCCCCTGATTCCGTCGCGGAACCATGATCAACCCGTAATATAACGACTACCAGTGCTGCGACGGGCACTGGGGCCAAAACCATGATACCTGCCGCCGAGGCCGCAAGGCCGCCGGATCGATCGATGCCGGCTGAGCTGGAGACCACGCACAGCGCGGAGTTCCGCCTGAGCGATTCGCCCTCGCACCTGCTCCGGCGGGCCCAGCAGTATGTGTCGGAAAGCTTCCTGAAGACCACCCTCGCCGACACGGTCACGCTTCGTCAGAGCGTGGTTCTGGCGGCCATCGCCGAGAGCGAGGGTCTGAGCCAGACCGAACTGGTGGAGGCGACGGGCGTCGACCGGTCCACGCTGGCCGAGATGATCGCGCGGATGGAGAAAAAGGGACTGGTCGCACGCAGCGCCGCCCGGGGCGACGGCCGGGCCAAGTCCGTCTCGCTGACGGAGACAGGCCGCTCGGCGCTGGCGGAGGCGTTGCCGGCGATGATGGCGGTCGACACGGCGCTGCTGGACATGCTGCCGCGCAACCGGCGCAGGAGCTTTGCGGACACGCTGGAGATCATCGTCCAGAAGGCCAGCGAGGCCGGCAGCGCAGAGGACGCCGCAGCCCGCAAGGCGGCTTTGCGGAAGCCAAAGGGCAAGAAGTCCCGGAAAAAGCGCGGGAAGAAAAAATGACCTACGGTGCGGACAAGAGGGCTGCGTAGGCGTCGAGGAATTCCTGGGTCGAGCGGTCATCCAGGAAGGGCCCGCGCATCGTCTTCACGATCTGGCCGTTGGCGTCGATCAGGAAGGTCTCGGGCACGCCCGATATGCCGAAGGCGATGCCGGCCGATCCGTCCGGATCGAGCGCGACCTGGGCGAACGGATCGCCCTTGCGCGCGAGCAGGACGGCGCCCTTCTCCGGCTGGTCCTTGTAGAGCACGCCGACGACATTGGCGCCCGTCGCGCGCATGTTCATCAGGAAGGGGTGCTCGGCCTCGCACGGCGTGCACCAGCTGGCGAAGAAGTTGACGATGACCGGCGCGCCGGGCGTCCCGAAGGCGACGGGCTCGCCGGCCAGAGCCGGAAGCGACAGCTGCGGAGCGGGCCGCGAGGGCGAGGCGAACGAGCCTTGCGGCGAGGGCGGCGACGACAGCCGGACAAAGGCGAAGACGGCGAACCCGGCGAGCAGCAGGAGCGGGATGGCGGCGAGCCAGCGTTTCATGGCTGGCCCTCCTCCGTCGTGGAGCGTTCCAGACGCTCGAGCTTCTTGCGGGCCGCGATCACCCGCAGGATCGACCAGACGGTCAGCCCGACGACGAGCGCGACGGCGATACCGTAGGAGGCCAGGATATACGGGGCGTACTTGTCGAGTTCGGGCATTTGACTTCGGCTTACAAGTGTAGGGCGTGATTCACGGCTTTGGCGTTTCCGCCAAAACCGATCATGCTCTAGGCCGCCGACTGACGGCGCTGGATGATCAGTTCGGCGCGGCGGAGGAACACCTCCGCGCGCATGTTCAGGAGCGTCAGCCCGCCAAACAGCGCCAGATAGCCGCCGAGGAAGGTGAAGTACATCGGCCAGCGGTATTCGCTGGTGGCGGCCGGCTTGTCGGTGAGGAAGGTCGAGGTCTGGTGCAGCGTGTTCCACCAGTCGACGGAGAAGTGGATGATCGGCAGGTTCACGGCGCCGACGAGGCAGAGAATGGCGGCGGCGCGCGAGGCCTTCTGCTGGGTCTCCATCGCCTGCCAGACGGCCATGTAGCCAAGGTAGATGAAGAGCAGGATCAGCACGGACGTGATGCGGGCGTCCCACTCCCACCACGTGCCCCACATCGGCTTGCCCCAGATCGAGCCCGTGGCGAGGCAGAGCGCGGTGAAGGCGGCGCCGATGGGCGCGCAGGACTTGGCGCAGATGTCGGCCAGCGGCGAGCGCCACACGAGCGAGATGAAACTCGCGCTGGCCATGAAGGCGTAGATGAAAAGGGAGAGCCAGCTCGCGGGAACGTGAACGAACATGATCTTCGCCGCGTCGCCCTGCTTGAAGTCGGCAGGTGCGATGTAGAGGCCCTGGTAGACGCCCCAGGCGACCACCAGCACGCCGAGGATGGTGAACCCCCAGGCAAACGGTTTCGACACCGCCATGAAGCGGTGCGGGTTCGAGAAGACCGATAGTGCGTCCATGTCAGCGCGTCCGGGTCAAAAAAACCTTGGTAGTCCTGATGGTGGCGAGCCACCACTGGCGGCTCGGTGGCGTTCCCAACGGTCACACCTGAGAAGTCGAACTTCCAGTACCAGTTGTCGATACCGCAAAATCTCACTGTGTAGTGAGACGGCAGGCGCTCGACACAGAGCTCGCTGATGACCGCCCCGCCTCCGTGGTCGGGATTCAGGTGGCCAGAAACGTTGCGGGCGCCTGTGAATACCAGACTGGCAGATCTCTTCTCGTAGCCCGGGAACTGGCTGCTGGGCGTGTCGCCGTCCATGAAAGCGGCATGCAGATTATCGACCAAAAGGTGAAATTCCGCAGCCTCACCGTCCCAGGCCATCCAGTCCACGCCGGCGTCATGCAGCCCGCCGAGGCTCTCGAAAAACACCACAGGGTCGGCAATGTGCTCCATGGCGCCTTTCAGTCGATCGCAGCCCGGAGCGCCATGGCCGATGCGAAGGGCGAGATCGCCGCTCCGAACAGCATGGCGGCTGCTGTGAGCAGCAGCGGCGGCGACCAGTTTCCTCCAGCGGCCGCCGCGTTCAGCCCGGCGGCTCCGAATATCATCAGGGGGGAGTATAGCGGCAACGCCACCAGTGCGATCAAGAGCCCCCCGCGCCGGACGCCCGCGGCCAATGCAGCGCCAATCGAGCCAATGAAGAAGAAACCGGCCGAGCCCAGGAGCGACGTCACGATCACGACACCGCTCGCCTCCGGCGGACCCTGCAGCATGATCCAGATGACGGGCGCGATCAGCGACAGCGGCCCGCCGGTGGCCAGCCAGTGCGCCAGCGTCTTGGCCAGAACAATGCCTTCAAGCGCGATGCCGGAGCCTGCATAGGCGTCGAGCGTGCCGTCCTCGAGATCGGCCTGGAACAGCCTTTCCATGGGCAGCAGGCTGGACAGAGCCATCGCGATCCACATGACGCCGGGCCCGGCGGCCTTGAGCAGATCCGGATCGGGACCGATGGCGAACGGGGTGAGACTGGCCGCGCCAGCGAAGAAGCCGAGCGGAAGGGCTGCGCCGCCCCCGCCCGACCAGGCCAGGCGCAGTTCGCGGAGGAAGACGGCGATGGGGCCTCTCATGCCGTCACCGCGGCCGGAGACAGATCGAGCGAGCGGGCGTTGGCGAAGCCGGAGCCGTGCATCGCGGCGATCACAAGTCCGCCATCGGCGACATGGGCGGCGATCAGGGCCTCCACGATGGCGCGACCGTCGACATCAAGTGCTGCGACCGGTTCATCGAGCAGCCAGACGGGACAGGGATCGACGATCAGGCGCGAGAGGGCGAGGCGCCGCTTCTGTCCGGCGGACAGTCCCCTGCCCGGCACATCAGCCCGGTTTGAGAGGCCTACGGCCTTGAGGGCCGCTTCCGCAGCCGTCTCCGGCTGGCCGGAGAAGCGGGCCCAGAAACGGGCCTGCTCGAGGGCGGTCTCGGTCGGCTTCACGGCGTCGAGGTGGCCGAGATAGCGGCGCTGGGTGTCCTCGCCTGCGCCCTCGATACGAACCGTGCCGGACGCCGCCTGGGTCAGACCAGCGAGAATGCGAAGCAATGTCGATTTGCCGGAGCCGTTCGGTCCGCGAAGTTCGAGCACCTCGCCGCCGGACACCCGGACCGACAACCGCTCAAACAGTACGCGATAGCCCCGTGCGGCGCTCAGGCCCTCCGCCACAAGGGCGAGGGAGACAGGATATTTGGGCGCCATTCCTTTACGACCTTGAGGCGAATTGCAGAACTGTACTCTGTCCTGTAGGAACGCGCCCAAACACGGGGGGCGCGGCCCCGCCCACCGGACATCCATTCCTGTCTTCCCGGAAGGAAGCTCCGCCCATGACGTCCCTCGACAGTTTCAAGTCCCGCAAGACGCTGCAGGTCGGCTCCAAGACGTATGTCTACTACAGTCTCGAAGCCGCCATGCAAAACGGTCTTGGCGATATCTCCCGTCTGCCTGCCTCGCTGAAGGTGCTGCTGGAGAACATGCTGCGCTTCGAGGACGGCAAGACGGTCACCAAGGCCGACATTCAGGCCTTCGCGTCCTGGCTGAACGACAAGGGCAAGGGCGAATACGAGATCAACTACCGCCCGGCCCGGGTGCTGATGCAGGATTTCACCGGCGTTCCGGCCGTCGTTGACCTCGCGGCGATGCGCGATGCGGCCGCCAAGCTGGGAGCCGATCCCAAGAAAGTGAACCCGCTGGTGCCCGTCGACCTCGTGATCGACCACTCGGTGATGGTCGACTACTTCGGCAAGGCCGACTCGTTCGGCAAGAACGTTAAGCGCGAGTACGAGCGCAACATGGAGCGCTACGAGTTCCTGAAATGGGGCCAGGGCGCTTTCGACAATTTCCGCGTGGTGCCCCCCGGTACCGGCATCTGCCACCAGGTGAACCTCGAATACCTCGCCCAGGCGGTGTGGACGAAGGACGAGAACGGCGAAACCGTCGCCTTCCCCGACACCTGCGTCGGCACCGATTCGCACACCACCATGATCAACGGTCTCGCCGTTCTGGGCTGGGGCGTGGGCGGGATCGAGGCCGAGGCCGCCATGCTGGGCCAGCCGGTTTCGATGCTGATCCCCGAAGTGATCGGCTTCAAGCTGACGGGCAAGCTGCCGGAAGGCGCGACCGCCACCGACCTGGTGCTGACCGTGACCCAGATGCTGCGCAAGAAGGGCGTGGTCGGCA
>CAYOWK010000044.1:0-32502 GCA_964407665.1 uncultured Rhizobium sp.
CGCAGATCGAGGTGACGTTCGACATCGACGCCAACGGCATCGTCAACGTCTCGGCCCGCGACAAGGCGACGGCGAAGGAACAGAAGATCACCATCCAGGCGTCCGGCGGACTGACCGACGATGAGATCAAGAACATGGTCCGCGACGCCGAACGCAACGCGGCCGATGACAAGAAGCGCCGGGAATCGGTCGAAGCCAAGAACCAGGCCGAAGCCCTCATCCACGAAACCGAGAAGCAGATCGCCGAGCATGGCGACGCGGTTGACGCTTCCGTCAAGGACGGGATCGAGAAGGCTATCGCCGACCTGCGGACCGAACTGGGCAACGACAACGCCGATGGCGTGAAAGCCAAGACGCAGGCGCTTGCGGCCGCGGCCATGAAGCTGGGTGAGGCGATCTACGCCAGAACCGCTGCGGCCGATGGCGATGCCGAGCCAGCGGGCCGTGCCGGCGGGGACGACGATGTCGTCGACGCCGACTTCGAAGAGGTCAAGGACGACAAGAAAAGCGCCTGATCGACGCCAAAGCTGATTGATCGGGAATTGAGCAGATAGCGGGCCGTGGACTGTCGGGGTCTTCCATCCGGGCGCTCCACGGCCCATCTGTTTCAGGGATTGATAATCGCAACCTGTCACAGGTTCAGGACGATGCGTGACTACGCTGGGGTAACCTCGATGTTTGGACTTCGGTCGCCACGATGAGCGAGACCTCCTTTTACGACATTCTCGGCGTCACAAAGGACGTCGACGAAAAGGCCCTGAAAGCCGCGTTCCGGCGCAAGGCCAAGGAATTCCACCCGGACACGAACGGCGGCTGTTCGAAGGCCGAAGCGCGCTTCAAGGAAGCGGCAGAGGCCTACGAGACGCTCTCTGATCCGCAAAAGCGCGCGATCTATGATCGGTTTGGCAAGGCTGGCCTGAACGGCGGCGGCGGACGCAGCAGCGCGGGCGCCGCCGGCCAGGAAGACGTCTTCCGCGATTTCTCGGACATCTTTTCCGAGTTCTTTGGCGGGGCAGCTGGCGCCGCCGGCGCACGGGCCGGGGCGCGTCCGGGTCCGGGCCGCGGCGCCGATCTGCGGTATGATTACGAGATCACGCTGGAAGAAGCCTATGCCGGCAAGTCGGCCGACATCTCCGTTCCCACGACGGAAGCCTGCAAGGACTGCTCCGGGTCCGGCGCCCAGGCGGGCACCCATCCCGAGACCTGCTCGGCCTGCGAAGGCCATGGCCGGGTGAGGATGACACAGGGTTTCTTCACGATGGAGCGGACCTGCGGCCGCTGCCAGGGATCGGGCAAGGTCATCAAGACGCCGTGCCGTCCATGCGGCGGACGGGGCGCGGTGCGCAAGGACCGGACCCTTACGGTCAATATTCCCGCCGGCATTCAGGACGGCCAGCGCATCCGCCTGTCTGGCGAGGGCGAAGCCGGACCGCGTAACGGCCCGCGCGGAGACCTCTACATCTTCGTCAGCGTGAAGGATCACGAGATCTTCGAACGCGATGGCCCGAACCTCTATGCGCGGGCGGCGGTGCCGATGTGCACAGCCGCGCTGGGTGGCGAGATCGAACTGCCGACCATCGATGGCGAGCGGGTCAAGGTGTCCATTCCCGAAGGCGCGCAGACCGGCAAACACATGCGGCTCAAGGGCAAAGGCATGCCGGACCTGCGCGGCGGCCCAGCTGGCGACCTGATGGTCGAGCTGTTCGTGGAAACGCCTCGCAACCTGACGCCGGAACAGAAGGAGATGCTCCGGAAGTTCTCGTCGGGCTGCTGCGAGGCCTCGCACCCGGAAAGCCAGGGCTTCCTCAACAAGGTGAAGCGGTTCTTCGGTCAGGACGACGCGCGAGCCTAGAGGCGGGCTTCGGGTCTGACGCGGCGGGGAGCCCTACTCCGCTGGCGGCGCGACAGGCGCCGCTGGCGACGGCGCTTCCGGATAGATCAGCTCGCAGTGGATAGCGATCGGCGTTTCTGGAATCGCGCCCACTCCGTCATCGAAGATCCCGCATGCGAGCAGATTGTCTTCGGCCGCCCTGCGGGCCGAATAGACGTTGATCAGCAGTCGCGCGCCCTCTTGTGTAATCTCGGACATCGGCCCGGGCATGAACGGCGGCGCGGAGACACTGACGGTCTGGTCAATGGCCTGAACCTCGATCTCCTTGGCGCCGAGATCCACCTGGCCGGTCTGATCGCCAGCCGACGAGCTGTCCTTTGCAATACCGTAGAACATGGCGTCGATGACCACGCGCTCGTCCATGCCCGACAGCTTTGCCGCCGCGTCGGGCGTGAAGGTCAGAGCGACTTCAAAAGCCGGCGTCCGGACAGGATCCCCGACTGGTGTAGCCACGGCCGGCGCCGCGGCCCCTCCATCCGACTGTCCGCATGCGGACAAAATGACGGTTGCCAACGTCAGGACGGCCAGGGCGGGGACTGATATGGAACGGGTTTTCATTCCCCCTGATCGCCTGCGCGTTTCGATGCGTCAACGCTGCTCGGTAAGCGGAACGTACAGCTGCCGGTACGCGTTGTACTGGCTAATCGCGCAAAAGCCCATTTGTGGCGCGCCCCATTTGACCCCGCCGGACTGATCTTTGGACGATCACATCGCGGCAAAGGTTCAGGACCATGAACAGGATGTGTGAGACTCCGCGGCGCCGCGACATGCCGCACCAGCGTGATCTGCCGAGCGCCGAAGAACGTGGCCGCCGCGCAAGACAACAGAATCTGGGCAAGCGCCTTGGACGCTCGATGGGCGACCTCGAACTCCAGGCAGTCCCCGACGACTTTCTGGAATTGCTCCGACAAGCGGACGCCCATTCGCAAAAGACGGTGTGAGCCGCGCCCGACTGCAGGGGTTCAGTAAAACAGGCAGGACGCTTCCATGACGCAGACAGCGGACATCCAGACAGCGGACGCTGACACCGATGAGGGATACGCCGTCAGGGCCCAGGCGCCTGCGCGGGCGACGCTGGATGACGATGCGTTCCGGGCAGAGCTGGTCGCGCTGATCCCGCACCTGCGAGCGTTTTCCCGCAGCATCTGCCGCAACTCGGCGTTGTCTGACGATCTTGCGCAGGATGCGATGCTGAAGGCCTGGCGGTCGCGCGCGAGCTATGAGCCCGGCACAAACATGAAAGCGTGGGCGTTCACCATTCTTCGCAATCTCTTCTATTCCGACAAGCGGCGCAGCTGGCGCTCGCAGCATCTCGACCCGGAAGTCGCCGAGGCCACACTGGTCGCCAACGACAATCCGGCCTCCCAGATGGATCTTCTGGCGCTCCGCAATGCGATGGACCACCTGCCTGACGAGCAGAAGGAGGCCCTCATCCTCGTCGGCGCGGGCGGCATGTCCTATGAGGAAGCCGCCGCTGTCTGCGGTTGCGCGGTCGGGACAGTGAAAAGCCGGGTCAGCCGCGCCCGAACGTCTTTGATGGCGCGCCTCAACGACATCGAGACCCACCCCGGCTTCTCCAGCGAGAGCCATCCGATGAGGGCTGGCGACGCCTTCGAGGACATTCTTCAGCAGGTCAATGCGATCACCAACCGGGTGCGCTGAACCCTGAACTCATGCAGTCAGCTGCCGAGACCCGGCAGCGGCGGTTTGGGCGTCTTGAGCTTGCGCTTGGTGACGTGGCTGTCGGTCTCCTCACCTGTCGCCACGTTCTTGCCGTGCATGTAGTGCCGCTGCCAGCGCTCCTTCATAGCGTTGGCCTCAAGATTCTGCAGGCGGTGGTTGAAGTCGGTGCGGCTGTCGCGCCAGGCCTCGTAGTCCTTCTTCAGGGTCGTGTTGGTATCCAGCTGGCGCAGCACGGGCTGGACCTCCTCCAGCTTCTTGTCCTGCACCAGCGTCACGAAACAGAAAGGCTCGCCCTTCTCGAAGCGCACCCTGCCCGGGCGGGTGAACTGCCAGTTCATGGTAAAGGGAAACGGCAACCAGTCTGTCTCGACGACGCCCGACAGCGGATAGATGCCGTCCTTCGGCTCGTTCGGCGGCCCCATCGTCCAGACGGACCAGCCCGGCTCGGTACGGAACAGGTGACCGGTATGGAAGGTGAGCACGCCGCGCCGAAAGTGGCTGTCGGCGACCGAGGAGACGGGCGGCCAGGCCTCGTCGCCCTTGATCTTTATGTTCTCTTCCATCATCCCGCCGTCCCACTCGACCGTGAGGCCGACCGGACAGAGAATCTCCCAGCCCGAGGAGTTCGCCATGGTGAGCGGCAGGCAGCGATAGGCGTGCCGGTCCGGGAAGGCGTCCATCCACGCCCGGCGCTGGGAGCCGGGCACGATCTCGGGCGCCCAGTCATAGATCTTGTAACAGTCCAGACGCATGAGCCGCTTGTTCCCCAGGTCAAAGGATGCTTACGCCAGACTCTCTAGAAGGACGGCCAGGAAGACTCCAGTGACAGTTGCGGTTTCAGCGTCGCCGCGCGGCCCGGCGCCCGATCCGGGCGATTTTTCGCGCAGGCCCGAGATCGCGGTGTTCGAGGCGCTGGACCGGCTGGGGCTGGCTCATTCGACGGTCGAGCATCCGCCGACGCACACGGTTGCTGAAAGCCGGCTGATCAAGACCGAGATTCCTGGGGCGCACTCCAAGAACCTGTTCATGAAGGACAAGCCCGGCGTCCTTGTGCTGATCTCGGCGGCCCATGACACCGTCCTGCCCCTCAACCAGCTGCACAAGCGGATCGGCACGCAGCGGCTGTCGTTTACCGGCCCGGATCTCCTCTGGGAGGCGCTGGGCGTGACGCCGGGGTCGGTTTCGGCCTTTGGGTTGCTGCACGACGCCCCACCCAGGGTGCAGTTTGTGCTGGACGCCGCCCTGCTCGCCGCCGGGATCGTCAACTTCCACCCGCTGCGGAACGACATGACGACGTCGATAGCGGCGGCTGATTTCCTGACGTTCGCAAAAGCAACGGGCCACCCGCCGGAAGTCGTGGATTTCAAAGACCTTTCCGCCTCGGGCGCAGGGTGATCGCCTGTACACGCAGATCCGGATAACACCGGCGTTGCTGGCGCGCGCCTTCGCTACCATCTATGCACGCAACAGATGATCCGCCGGTCAGGCGGGATGCACAGACAGGGACCTTGTCACATGGACATCATTGGCGCTGGATCGCCCAGCGGCGCAGGCGGCAAGTCGGCCAACGTCATCGACGGTTCGGACCGCACCTTCATGGCTGACGTCATTGAAGCGTCGAAGGGCATGCCGGTCGTGGTGGATTTCTGGGCGCCGTGGTGCGGCCCGTGCCGGACACTGGGTCCGATCATCGAGAAGGTCGTCGACGACCAGAAGGGCGCCGTGCGCCTGGTCAAGATCGATATCGACAAGAACCCGTCGGTCGCCGGCCAGCTGGGCGTACAGTCTATCCCGGCCGTGATCGCCTTCCGGGACGGAAGGCCGGTCGACGGTTTCATGGGCGCCCTGCCCGAGGGCAAGCTGCGCGAGTTCATCGGTCGGATCCTCGGAGGAGCCGGCGCCGGCCCCGAACCTTCCATCGCCGACATGCTGGCGGTGGCCGAGAACATGATGGATGAGGGCGACTACGCCAGCGCCGCCGAAGTCTACGCCGCCATCCTGGAAGCAGAGGAAGGCAATGCCGACGCCATCGCCGGTCTCGCCCGCGCCTACATAAAGGCTGGCGACATGGAGCGCGCCCGTCAGATCGCGGAGATGATCCCCGAGGACAAACGCTCGTCGCCGGTCGCCGCCTCGATCTTCTCCACGCTTGAGCTGGCGGCGCATGTGGCGGCCCCCGACGAGACGCTTGAGCTCGCGACGCGCGTGCGCAATACCCCGACCGACTACGACGCGCGCTTCGAACTGGCTGGCATTCTCGCCGCTCAGGGCAAGCACGAAGACGCCGCCGAACACCTGCTCGCCATCCTCGAGAAGAACCTCACCTGGAAGGACGGCGCCGCCCGCGAACAGTTGCTGAAGGTGTTCGAGGCGGCTGGTCCGAAGGCGGATGTCACCCGCGAAGGCCGCCGCCGGCTGTCATCGCTCACGTTCAGATAGCCGGTCGCTATCGACTAGACTTTGACGCCTCGAGAAACCCGGCGCGGATCTGCGCCGGGTTCATGCCAAGCGGCGGCGGCTTTCCGGACGGGGCCGTGTCGGCGACGATCATCGCGGGCCGCGGCGCCTTCGCCCAGATCTCCGGCGTCAGCTCGGACAGGCGGAAGCAGCTGGCATCGCCGAAGATCGCCTTGCCCAGCGCCAGCCAGTCGAGCTGGGTTGTCGGCACCGGCAGCGACGCCGTGAACTCGTAGATGTTGTTGGCGATGACCATCACCGACAGGTTCTTCTGGCGAACGCCCGCGATCGTCAGAAGAGCGGTGAGGTTCATGGCCAGCGCACCATCGCCGACCACGGTCAGCACCTCGTCATCGGGACGGCATGCCGCCAGCCCCAGTGCGACAGATGGCGACAGGCCCATCGGTCCGCTCAGATAGAGGTTGCGGGGATCGTGCGAGGCCGCCTTCAGCCAGCCCGCCTGCGATCCGATGTCGGCGACTGCATAGGGGCGCGTGTCGCCATAGAGCGCCAACGCCTGGGCGATGACGTCCTTCTGCGAGGGATGATTGGTGCTGCTCGCGGCTGACTGGTTCACAGGCGTTTCTCCAGAGCGATGACGGCGGGGCGGCGGGCGGCCTCGGCCCACTTGAAGGCGGCGGGAGCGATGTCTTCCGGCAGCTTTGCGGCGTCGAAGCGGAACACATGCGTCAGCGGCACGACGCACGCCTCGAAGGCCTGGTGCTTCTCGATGTCGTAGCCGTTGGGGTCAGCCAGCACGCCGCGATTGGTGACGAACACGACGAAGGGCAGCTGGTACCGGAGCGCCATGGTGGCGAAGGCGCCGATGGAATTGAGGAAACCGGCGTTCTGCACCAGCACCACCGCGCGCTCGCCCGCCATGGCCGCGCCGCTTGCGACGCCAAAGCATTCCTCCTCGCGCGCACACGGGATATAGGGAAAGTCCGGACATGCGGTACAGAGCCTGATCGTCTCTGACAGCATCCCGTCCGGAACGCCTGTGACCAGACGCGGCTTCGCCGCCAGAATGGACCTGAACAGTGTGTCGCCTGCAGCCGCCTGCTCGCCCATGAGCCTCTCCGTTCCTGCCCTTGTCGCGGATCAAGGTATGGGGCCTGCGCTTCCCACATGGCAACATCTGCGCAAGCCTGCAGGGCCTGCCGGAACGCGGGCGAACCTGCTGCGTATGGTCCGGACAGCCGGATCGCTGGGGAAAGCGGATGGTGTTCGCACCCCGACCGAGGATGGAGGCTGAAGCGCTTGTCCCAGCACTACAAACACCTTGAAGACCTTCCCCGCGAGCTGCCGGTGTTCCCTCTGCCGCAGGCCATTCTGCTGCCGCGGTCGCGGCTGCCGCTGAACATCTTCGAGCCGCGCTATCTCGCGATGATCGATGCGGCGATGTCGGGCGACAGGCTTGTCGGCATGATCCAGCCCGCCTCGCTCGACCACTCTGCGGAACCGCCTGCCCTCTCGCGTGTTGGCGGCGCCGGGCGCATCATCAGCTATCAGGAAACGGACGATGGCCGGTATCTGATCGTGCTCGCCGGCATCTGCCGCTTCGCCGTGAGGCGCGAGACCACGTTCGGCAAACCGTACCGCACGGTCGAGGCGGATTGGGCTTCGTTCGCCGGCGACCTCTGGCAACCGCAGGAGGAGCATCCCGTGAATCGCGATGGCCTGCTCGCGGCGCTGAAGGCTTACCTGCAACGAAACGGTTTCGGTGTGGACTGGACGAGCGTCGCCGATGCGCCGATAGAGACGCTGATCAATTCACTCTCTGCGGACTGCCCCTTTACGAACGCAGAAAAACAGGCGCTGGTGGAGGCGCAGACGCTGGAGGACCGATGCGGTGTCCTCACCACGCTTCTCACGATGGAGCGCTCCGGTCAGAATGGCGGGTACGTGCAATGACGAATGATGCAGAACGCAAGACGATGAACGCCGACGAAATCAGACCTGACGAGATCGACGCCGGAGTGGATCCGCGCCTTCTCGAAATCCTGATCTGCCCCCTGACGCGCGGGCCGCTGACCTACGATCGTGAAGCCAACGAGCTGGTGTCGCGTCAGGCCGGGCTCGCCTATCCGATCCGCAATGGCGTGCCGATCATGCTGCGCGACGAGGCGCGGGACCTGACCGTCGCCAAGTGACAGGCGCCAAGTGAACGGCGGCGGCAGGCGAGCGCGATCTCCCCATGAACTCCACCCAACAACCCGATGCGAACTGGCCGGTCGAGTTGCGCTTCCGGCGCGCCGCGCGTGAGCTGGTGATCCGCTTCGAGGATGGCTATGCGGGCGCCATTCCGTTCGAGCTGCTTCGCGTCGAGAGTCCCAGCGCCGAGACCAAGGGCCACGGTGCAACACGCCCTCCCCCGCCCGCGCTCAAGATGTCGGTGGGCGTCCGGGGCGCCGAGCTGGTCGGGCGCTATGCTGTCCGCGTGCAGTTCGACGACGGCCACGACACCGGACTCTATTCCTGGCGATACCTCCGCGAGCTGGCCGACCAGCGCGAAGACCGCATGGCGGCCTACACCGCGCGCATGGCCGAACTCGGATTGCCGCGCGGCTGACTCTCAGGCGGCCGTTTGCGTTCGCATGAGCGTGGGCAGGTCGCCGCTTTCGGCGCCGGCGATCCCCGCAAAGAACGTCCGAGCCTGACGGCTGGATCCCGCCGCCTGCATGGCGAGGCTCGCGACCGTCCGGACCGCCGAGTGACCTGTGAACGTCATCAGGAAGGCGTCCATCGCGGCGGCTGTCGCCGTGATGTCGGTGCGGCGCCAGCGCGTGTAGGGCGCCAGTGCAGCTTCAGATCCGATGTCGAGCCCCACGCGCAGGGCGTCTCCGACGACATCCGCAAGCGCCGCGATATCCTTGAGGCCGAGATTGAACCCCTGCCCCGCCAGCGGATGCACCTGATGGGCGGCGTCGCCTGCGAGGGCGACGCGGTGGCCGTGGAAGCGGTCTGCGACATGGACGCCCGCCTGGAAGGCTGCACGCGGGCTGGCCAGCCGGGCGCCCGGCGCAAAGCCGGGGGCCTGACGCGCAAGTTCCGCCTCGAATTCTGCGTCCGTCATATCGAGAAGGGCGTCGGCGATCGCCGCATCGACAGACCAGACGAGGTTTAGCCGTCCGTCGGTCATGGGAAGGGCGGCGATCGGCCCGCCGGGCAGGAATATCTGGCGGGCGATCCCGTCATGAGGCTCGGGGGTTTCGAGGAAGGCTGAAACCGCCTTCGAGCGATAGGAGCGGCCCTCGAAGCGAATACTGGCGGCCTGGCGGACGGAGGAGCGCAGTCCGTCGCATCCGACGACGAGACTCGCCTTTACCGACCCGGCTGCGGTTTCAACGGTGGCGCATCCGGGGCCGAACTCGATGGCCGATACTGCCGCGCCGGACATGCGGCGGATCCCCGACGTTTCGGCGACAACCGATTCCAGCGCTTCGACGATCCGAGCGGCTTCGATCATGTATCCGAGCGGGTCGCCCGACGAAGTGTCGCGGTCCTCCGCGTAGAAGGCGATGCCGCCGGCAGGGCCCCGCGCTCCGATCTCAAAGACGGGCTCAGCATGCGGATCGAGCGCCGCATCGACGCCGAGGGCCTGGAAAATCCGGTAGCAGCCGGAAGCGACCAGATAGGCGCGCGGATCTGCAGGCTGGAGGGCCGCCATGGGGGCGGCTTCGGCAATGGCGACGTCGCAACCGCGCGCCGCCAGCGCAAGTGCGAGCGTAAGCCCTACAGGGCCTCCGCCGACGATCAGGACGTCATGAGGGGTCGCGCCGGTGTCTGTCATGCGCAAAGCGTACTACCGCCTCGCGCCGCGGTCCAACGCCGGAAGCTGCCCCCTGTCGCCGCACCCGCGAAAGAAGAAGGGCGCAGTTCCTGCGAACTGCGCCCTCCCCTTGTTTCAGAACAGGCAGCCTTAGTGGTGGTAGGCCATCTCGCCGTGTTCGTTGATGTCGATGCCTTCTTCCTCGACCTCTTCCTTCACGCGCCCGCCAGTGACGAGCTTGATCAGGAACCAGACCGCGGCGCTGCCGACGCCGGACCACAGCAGGGTCACGCCGACGCCTTTCAGCTGGGCGATAACCTGCGGGACGTAGCCGGGATAGATGGCCACGCCGCCATTGGCGTAGTCGACGATGCCGGCGCCGCCGAGGGCGGGAGCCACGACAATGCCGGTGCCGATGGCGCCGACGATGCCGCCCACGCCGTGGATGCCGAACACATCGAGCGAGTCGTCATAGCCGAGGGCGTTTTTCAGCCCCGAGCAGGCAAGGAGGCAGATCGGGCCGACAACCAGGCCGAGCACGATGGCGCCGACCGGTCCGGCGAAGCCGGCGGCAGGCGTGACCGCGACAAGACCAGCCACCGCGCCGGAAGCCAGACCCAGCAGGCTGGGTTTGCGCTTGAAGATCATCTCGGCCATCGCCCACGAGAAGGCGCCTGCGGCGGTCGCGACGAACGTATTGAACAGGGCGAGCGCAGCGTAGGCGTTCGATTCGAGGTTCGAACCGGCGTTGAAGCCCACCCAGCCGAACCACAGCAGACCCGTACCGATCAACGTGAACGGCAGGTTGTGCGGCGGCATCGGCTCGGACTTGTAGCCTTTGCGTTTGCCGAGGATCAGGGCGCCTACGAGCGCAGCGACACCCGAGTTGATGTGGACCACGGTGCCGCCGGCGAAGTCGAGCGCGCCGAAGCTCCAGATGAGGCCAGCGCCAGCCAGGACGGCTTCAGCATTGGCCGGGTCGGACGCCATGATCGGGCCGCCCCACCACCAGACCATGTGGGCCATCGGGTAGTAGACGACGATCGGCCAGATGATCGCAAAGAGGACCACCGAAATGAACTTCACGCGCTCGGCGACGCCGCCCAGGACGAGGGCGGTCGTGATGCACGCAAACGTCATCTGGAAGGCAACGAACACGAGCTCGGGGATACCGACGCCAACCGAGAAGGTTTCGACGACGGTGGAGGTGTCCACGCCCGCCAGCATGGCCTTTGAGAGGCCGCCAACGAAGCGATTGAGACCGCCGCCGTCCGTGAAGGCGAGCGAGTATCCGTAGAAGACCCAGGCGATCATGCCGATGGCGGTCACCATCATGATCTGGCTGAGCATCGAAACCTTGTTCTTGGCGCGGACGAGACCGCCGTAGAACAGGGCGAGGCCGGGGACGATCATGATCAGGACGAGCGCGGTGGAAACCAGCATCCAGGCCGTGTCGCCCTTGTCGACTGTGATCTCGATGGCGGCGGGCGCCGCTTCCTCGACCACTTCCTCGACGACTTCTTCAACAGTCTCGGCGACGGGGGCGTCGACGACTGCTTCGGGAGCCGGGGTCACTTCTTCGGTCACCGGGGGAGCCGCGGGGGGCTCCTGGGCTGCGGCCAGGCCAGCCGTTCCGATCATTATCGCAGCAGCTGCGGCCCCGAGCGCCGCGCGCAGTCCATCAACCATACTTGGTCGACCTATAGGTCTGATTATGTTCACCATTTCTATCCCCAGAAGATGACGCGCTCTGGCGCTGGTAGTCGACGCATCTTAACTAGCGGACGAAAGACCGCCCCCGACTGATGCATGAGCAACTAGGGCGGACTCAGCTGCCTCAGGACAAGCACGATGAGACGGTGAAGTGATGACCGATCGAGCAGTTGCACAAAAATAAGGCGCCGTTAGCAGGCGCCGCATCGCAACAAGGCATGACCTTCCTGTCAGGGCGCCGGACTCGCCAGATCGTCGCGCCCAACCCCCGGCAACAGCGCCCCAAGGGGCTGGTTCATTCACAAACGTCCCGTGAGACGGAGGGCCTGAGCCAGTTCTCCAGATATCCCGCCCGCGTGACGATTTTGCCATGCCCGGTAAGGAAAAATCTGCCGCGTTTGCCGCCCGTTAAGGCCCTGCGGGCCACCTTGCAGTCTGTAGCGTCAACCCTGCAGTCGCCAAGGTATACGGCATGCCGCATGCACGTTCCCCGTATCCGGCCCCGTACCCGGAAGCGGAAGCTCCGGCCGGCCGGCCTGGCGGCGCCGTCGGGCGCTTCCTGACCGGGCTGCTGGCGTTTTCCGCCGGGGTGTTCATCTGCGGGGCGTGCGGGTCGTATTCACCCTCCGATCCCAGCCTGAACAGCGCGGTCGCCGGAGAGGCCGCCAACCTGTTTGGCGGCCCTGGCGCCCTTGTCGCCGACGTGATGACGCAGAGTTTTGGCTGGACGGCCTGGCTGCTCGGCTTCGCCCTCATGATCGGCGGACTGCGCCGCACGGTTGGCCAGCAACAACAGGACCGCAACGAGATCCTCTGGGGCATGGGCGCGCTGGTGTTCGCGGCCTGCTGCCTCGCTGAATGGCCCATCCCGCAGACATGGCCGCTGGCTTCAGGACTCGGCGGCGTGATCGGCGACGTGCTGCTTGCGCTGGCCGCGACGCCGTTCGCCGCCCTCAAGGTTCCCCAGCCGCAAGTCTGGGCCGCCGCACTCGCCGGCGTCGGCGCGTTCATCTTCGCCGCCGTCGCCATGGGCCTCAATTCCTCTGACGGCGCCGCCCTCCTCCGCTCCATGCGCCGCCGCCGCGTGCATCAGCAGCCCGTGCATGCCGAGCCCGGCCTGCCGGTGCTACGCGTCGAGCAGCCGCGCGCCAACCCGCTCGCGCCGCTTGTCGCCGCCATCGCTGGCGTCATGAACCGCCGCAAGGAGGATGTGATCGAGCCCATCGTCGTCACCGAAGAGGATGACTTCGAGGCTGGCGATCTCGGCTTCTTCAACGCTGTCGGAAAAGCTGAAGGGGTCCAGCAGGGCCGCTCCATCCCCGTGCCGGCCCGGATTCTGGAAAGCCGCCCGATCGAAGAGGATGGTGACGAGGACGCTGTCGCAGCGCCCGTCGCGCCCTCGGTCCGCACGCCCGCCTCGATGTCCCGGCCCGTCGCGCCCGCGCAGCCGGCTGCCGCACCGGCGCGCCCCGCTCCGCCCCGCCCGACCGTGCGCGATCCGCTGACGGCCGTGCCGCCCATCGAACTGCTGGACGTTCCGCCGGCCCGCCGCTCGTCGGTCGACGAAGATCACCTGCTGCGCATGGCCGAGCGCCTGCAGGGCGTGTTCAACGATTTCGGCGTCAAGGGCCGCATCACCGAGGTGCGCCCTGGACCGGTCGTGACGCTGTTCGAGCTTGAGCCCGCGCCGGGCGTCAAATCCTCGCGCGTTATCGCCCTCGCTGAAGACATCGCCCGCTCGATGTCAGCCACCGCCGCGCGCGTCGCGGTGATCCCCGGCCGCAACGCCATCGGCATCGAACTGCCGAACGACCAGCGCGAGACCGTCTATCTCCGCGACCTGCTGAATGCGCCCGAGTTCAAGAAGTCCCGCATGCAGCTGCCGCTGGCGCTGGGCGAGAACATCGAGGGCCAGGCGACGATCGCCGACCTCGCGAAGATGCCTCACCTGCTGATTGCCGGCACCACCGGCTCCGGCAAGTCGGTCGGCATCAACGCCATGATCCTGTCGCTGATGTTCAAGCTGCCGCCCGAGAAGTGCCGCTTCATCATGATCGACCCGAAGATGCTCGAACTGTCGATCTATGAGGGCGTCCCGCACCTGCTCTCTCCTGTCGTGACCGATCCTGCCAAGGCCGTCCTGGCGCTGAAGTGGGTCGTCCGCGAGATGGAGAGCCGCTACGAGCTGATGTCGAAGATGGGCGTGCGCAACATCGCCGGCTTCAACACCAAGGCCGAGGAAGCCGCGATCAAGGGCGAGTACCTCACCCGCCAGGTCCAGACCGGCTGGAACAAGGAAACCGGCGAAGCGGTCTGGGAAAACGAACAGATCAAGCCCGAGCCGATGCCGCACATCGTCGTCGTCATCGACGAGATGGCCGACCTCATGCTCGTCGCGGGCAAGGACATCGAAGGCGCCGTGCAGCGGATCGCCCAGATGGCGCGCGCCGCGGGCATCCACCTCATCACGGCAACGCAGCGTCCGTCGGTCGACGTGATCACCGGCACCATCAAGGCCAACTTCCCGACGCGTATCTCCTACATGGTCACGACCAAGATCGACTCGCGCACCATTCTTGGAGAACAGGGCGCCGAGCAGCTGCTTGGAATGGGCGACCTTCTCTGGATGGCCTCCGGCGGCAAGATCGTCCGCGTGCACGGGCCGTTCGTGAAGGACGAGGAAGTCGAGCGCGTCGTGAACTGGCTCAAGGACCAGGGCACGCCGCAGTACGTGCAGGGCGTCACCGAGGAAGTCGAGGAAGAGGCGTCCGTGGCCGACAACGCGTTCGGCACATCCTCCGGCGATCCGGAAGAGGATATGTATCGCGAGGCCGTTGCGGCTGTGCTGCGCGACAAGCGGCCCACCACCTCCTACGTCCAGCGCGTTCTCCGCGTCGGCTACAACCGCGCGGCCGGGTTCATCGAGCGGATGGAGCGCGACGGGTACATCACGGCGGCCGACCACGCCGGCAAGCGGCAGATCGCCAGCCGCGACCGCGGCGACGAAGCGGCCTGAGCATTGCTTTCAAAAGAGTCTCTTGAAGGGGCCGGCTCCATTGAGCCGGCCTTTTTCATGCCGGGAGCTTGCTGTTGAGGGGTATCCAAGCCTGGCAGGCGCCAATCTGTCGCAACTATCGCGTGTCCGGCCTTGTTTTTGTCGCCATTCAAGAGTATCCACAGCACATCGAACTTGTAGGCCGACGACTTGGACCCGTCCCAAAGCCCTTACGGGCGGACGCTGCTGACGACATCCACCCCACTAACTCGATGCTACCCGGCGGCCGCGCAAGCGACCGTCACCTCTAATTTGATAAGGAATATCCCATGGCTACGGGAACAGTTAAGTGGTTCAACGGCGACAAGGGCTACGGCTTCATCCAGCCCGACACCGGCGGCAAGGATGTGTTCGTGCACATCACGGCCCTCGAAGCGGCCGGCATGCGCACGCTCTCTGACGGTCAGAAAGTTTCGTTCGAAGAGACCCCGGACCGCAAGTCCGGCAAGGTTTCGGCGACGAACCTGCGCGCCCTCTAGGACGCGATCTGGCCTGCGCCCCTAACCGGGCAGCGTTTGGGCCAGTCACGACCTGAACTTACGGAAACCCCGCGCCTTGGCGCGGGGTTTTTGTTTTCCCGGCTCAGGCTCCGGGAGCTTTCGGCTCGGAGCACATGATCTGTTCGAAGGCGCCCCAGCAGGTCATGTAGAGTTTGTCGTCCAGCATGACGTCAAGGCGCGAGGCGACCGTCAGGTCCTGATACTTCGAGGTGCGGACGGCGTCCGTCAGAACGCCCTTCACCAGTTCCTTGAGGTCGAAGGCCCTGGCCTGCGCCTCGCGGATCGCCTCGAACGAGGCGTCGACTTTCGCCTGCATGTCAGCCTGCGAGGGCTTTGTCAGAAATCCGCCGACGCCTGCAGCGGCGACCAGTACCAAGAGCAACAACAGACGCATTGAGGGTCCCTCCCCTGTTCGGCCCAAGCCTATGCTGGTTCGACAACGGATGTCTTGCTCAGAAGCGGCGGACCAGCATGACGCCGCCGATCACCATGAGCACGCCGAGAATGCGGCCTGGGCTCACGGGGTGGCGCGGAGCGCCCAGGGCGCCGAAATGATCGATGGCGATGGACATGGCGAGCTGTCCGGCGACGAGCAGCGTGATCACGGTCGCCACACCCAGCCTCGGGACACCCCAAGCCGCCGCCGCGACGAAGACCGCCCCATAGGCGCCGCCAAGCCAGATGTACCAGGGCAGCGCCCGTACCGCTGACACGTCGGGCCGCGCCTGCATCGCGATCGCCGCGGCGCCCAGCACCAGCGTGCCGATCAGGAAAGACGCGAACGCGGCATTAAGCGGGGATCCCGCCACAGCGGCCAGGCGGGCGTTGGTCGGCGCCTGCAACCCGGCTAGCGCGCCGCCGATCACAAGCACAAGCATGGGCAGAAGGTGCGTCAGGTTCATGCACGAGGCGCTTACACCGGGTCGCCGGTCAGCGCGAGGCGTCCCAGGCCCTGAGCCAGCGCTTCGGGGCATTCTTCCGCCACTGGCGTTCGAGAAGCTGGCGCAACTCTTCGGGCTTCATCCGGCTCAGTCGCGCCAGCACGTAGGGGTAGTTCCGGTAATGGTCGGTCAGGTGGAAGGTTTCGGGATCGGCCTCCAGCATGATGTCGCGTTCGTCGAAACCTACGCAGCCAATCACCACGCTGTTGTCCTCTCCACGCAGCCGCGTGAGGAACTTCCCGAACGCCTTGTAGGAGGGGTATCCATAGCTGGTCCCCTCCTCCGTCTCAGGGAAAGAGAGACAAAGAGCGCGAAACTCTGTCTCGGTCACCTCTCACCCCCTTGTGCGTTTATCGCCCTGTCCCATCCGGACGGAGATTGCGCCTGAACCGCTGTTCAGGGAAAGAGGGCGGAAATTCCTTGCGGCTGACTTGTTTTCGCCGATCCCGGACCCGACAGTTCGAGGCATGAGCATGATGACATCGACCCTCCTCCCCCTGTTCCTCACTGGCGTGAGCTTCCCGGCCTTGCCTGTGGCTGACGTTACGGCGAGCGTCGCGCCTCCGCCCGCTGCCGTCGCCCGGGCCGTACCCGTCAAGGCGACCGTCCAGCCCGGCGCGGTTGCTCCGGCCGTTTCTGCGCCCGTGGTCGCGCCGCCGATGTCTGGCGTGCACATTGTTGAGGCCCGCGCGCCCGCTCCCGACCCGGTGGCGGACCGCAACGCCGTCATCGAGAAGATGAGCAGGGCG
Organism: uncultured Rhizobium sp.; assembly: GCA_964407665.1. Taxonomy (GTDB): domain Bacteria; phylum Pseudomonadota; class Alphaproteobacteria; order Caulobacterales; family Hyphomonadaceae; genus CAYOWK01. Next base: position 16,762 of record CAYOWK010000044.1, read on the forward strand.
CTTTCCTCGACCCGAACGGCCCAGGGCAAGTTTGTCCAGTCTGACCCCAACGACCCGCGCGCCAATGCATCCGGCAGCTTCTACATCAGTCGGCCTGGCAAGGTCCGGTTCGAGTACACATCGCCCGAGCCGATGTTCATCGTGTCGGACGGCGTTTCGCTTTCTGTTGAGGAGCCAAAACGGAAGTCCTACGACGCGATCCCGCTCAAATCGCACCCGCTTAGCCTGTTTCTGAAGTCGAACATCGATCTCAAGCGCGACGGCAACGTCAAGGACGTCTCGGCCGCCAACGGCTCGTGGTTTGTGACACTGGTGGATACGACAGGGGAAGCCGAGGGCCGGATGATCCTGGAGTTCCGGGAATCCGACTTCGAACTCCTCGGCTGGCGGGTCGTCGACGGCACGGGCGCCGAGACTCGGACCCAGCTGACGGGGGTGCAGACCAACGCCAGCCTGAAGCCGGCTCTCTTCATCGTGAAGGACCCGGCCGACCGGCGGGATGATCGCCGTTAACTGACAACGGCGTCAGTCTTCCTGTCCTGACCCGACAAATACCATGTCTTTGCAGCCAGTTGCCCCAGATGTGCGTTGCCCGAAAGCAACATTACAGCGTGGAATATGGTTAACTTGAAATCTGTGGGGTAGCGTGCCTAAATAGTCACACAGACGAAGTGGCTCGCACCTGGTGTTCCCCCCCGGCAGGAGCTCGAGCTTTTCGTTGGCGCCGGTGACCATCCCTCCCGGACGCTGCGCCAATTCAGGCGCCCGACCCCCCTGGCTGTCCCCGCGGCCGGGGGGGTTGTCGTTTTGAGGTTGCGCAGCCGGGGCGCCCGACCGAAATAGCCGCCCATGGCTTCTTTCAAACTGGCGACCTGGAACATCAACTCGGTGCGGCTGCGCATCGATCGCGTGACCGACTTCATTGCCCGCGAGGCGCCGGACGTTCTCTGCCTGCAGGAGATCAAGTGCCTCGATGACCAGTTTCCGCGCGGCGCGTTCGAGGCGGCCGGGATGCCCTACATGCGGATCATGGGACAGAAGGGTATGCACGGGACCGCCATCGTCTCGCGGCTGCCGCTGGCCGATGCGGATGCGCCCGACTTCTGCCGCCATGGCCACGCGCGCTGCGCCTCCGCCAGCGTCGCGGGCTTCGACATACACAACCTCTACGTGCCCGCCGGCGCCGACATTCCTGATCCGGTTCTCAACGACAAGTTTGCCCACAAGCTCGATTTCGTGGAGCGGATGCGAACGTCTTACGCCGCGCGGGCCCGCAAGAAGGCCGCGCCTCCCCTTCTGGTCGTTGGAGACCTCAACATTGCGCCAGAGGAGCACGATGTCTGGTCGCACAAGCAGCTTCTGGACGTGGTGAGCCATACGCCGGTGGAAACCGACGGCATGAAACGGATCATCCGCGAAGGACGCTTCACCGACATCGCCCGCGCCGCCCACGCGCCGGAGGAGAAACTCTATACATGGTGGAGCTACCGCGCCGCCGACTGGCGGGCGAGCAATCGCGGCCGCCGCCTCGACCACATCTGGGCGGACCACCGAGCCGCGCCGCATGTCGACGTGACGAGCTACGCCATTCACTCCGCCGAGCGCGACGGCTTCAAGCCGTCCGACCATGTGCCCGTGACGGTGACGGTCCGGATCTGAGCCGGCCGTCTCAGTTGGCGGTCAGGCCGCCATCGACGACCACTTCCGATCCGGTCATGAAGGCTGCGGCGTCCGAGGCCAGGAACTTCACGGCGTTGGCGATGTCCGTATCGCGCCCGAGCCGTCCGAGCGGATGGCGCGAGGCGAAACGCTCGCGGATATCGTTCGCCCCGCCGCCGCGCGCGGCCATGTCCGTCATCGCCTTTTCCATCATCGGCGTGTCGATGATGCCGGGATGCACCGAGTTCACCCGCACCTTCAACCCGCCTTGTGCGCATTCCAGCGCAGCAGCCTTGGTCATCAGCCGAACGGCGCCCTTGGAGGCGTTGTAGGCCAGCGTCAGGGGCGAGCCCACCAGCCCCGCCACGGACGACAGGTTGATGATCGAGCCGCCGCCGTCCCACATCTGTGCGCGTTCGGCGATAGCCGGGATGGCGTGCTTGAGGCCGAGAAACACACCCTCGACATTGACCTGCTGCATGCGCCGGAAATCCTCCAGCGAGGTGTGAGCGATGGGTTTCATCCAGAAGACCCCCGCATTGTTCACAAGGATGTCGAGACCGCCGAACGTGGACTTCGCAAAGGCGACCGCAGCGATCCAGCTGTCCTCGGACGTCACGTCGTGAGTCACGTAAGCGCCCCCCGTTTCGGCAGCTGTCCCCTGCCCGTCGCTGATGTCGGCGACGACCACCTTCGCGCCCGCCGCAGCCAGCGCGCGAGCCGTCGCCGCGCCGATGCCGCGCGCAGCCCCGGTAACGAGCGCGATGCGCCCTTCAAGGTCCTTCATGCTGTTCCTCCCTGTGGCGCAGTCTGTCGCTCGCCGTCCGGCGCCAGCATGGCCAGATTTGCCAAAGACGCCAGTCCGGCTTGGAAGGATGCGCAATGTCACCGCTGTGCGGGCCGGGCATTCCGTATGTCGAAGGCTGCTCCTGATCGGACCAGCCTCTCGCGCCGTATAGAGCATGCGGCAGGTCACCTGCCTGTTTCGCAGCAGAAGAGGATCGGACCCATGTTCCCGGTCGGCCAGTTCGCCACAGACGTGCAGTCCGCCGCCTTCGAGCTGATTCACCAGTATGGCGACGATGCGGAAGTCGTTGCAGTCATGCGCGCCGCCGAGCTCGCGGCCGTTGGAGATGAGGAAGGCCTTGCGACGTGGGATCAGATCATCGCCTGCATCTCGGCGCTCGCAGGGGACGAGGCGTCGCGCTCAAATCCGAGCTGAGGCGTCCAGTCTTCGCATAAGCTCCGCGCGCTCGCCCGAGGCGAGCCACCCGCGCCATGCCTCTTCCGAAACCTGCTCGCGGATTGCCCGGTAGTCCTCGGTGGCCGTCTCTTCGTTCGCCCGGTAGCGCGGATCGTGCGCAGGCGTGACGATCACGGGCGCGCCGCCAAACTGATCTGCCGTGATATCGATGATGAGACCGCCCTCGGTCTCGACCCAGGCGTGACCCACCCACTTGTCGAGCCACAGGAAGCCCGCGCCCGTCGCGCCGTGTCGGTCACCCGATGGCGGCGTGCCACTCGCCCAGCTGGCGCCGATGTCAAAGTCGCGGTTGAGCACATGCTTCAGGGTGAGGCTGCTGCGGCCGCACATTCCTGCGGATGCGGGCACGCCAGCGGCCTCGGGGCCCTGCCACATCCTCCACCAGTCCGGCTCGAGAAACGCGCGCACAGCAGACGCGATGAGTTCGTGGCGGCCTGTGCCGGACGGGTCTGGCCTGCCCTGCACTAGGGCTGGAGCCGGTATCCGCCGCTTTCGGTCAGCAGCAGGCGCGCGTTTGTGGGATCGGGTTCGATCTTCTGGCGCAGGCGGTAGATGTGCGTCTCGAGCGTGTGTGTGGTGACGTTCGAGTTGTAGCCCCACACCTCGGACAGAAGCTCCTCCCGCGCCACCGGTTTGCCGCCAGCACGGTAGAGGTACTTCAGGATGTTGGTTTCCTTCTCGGTGAGACGGATCTTCTTGTCCTTGTCATCGACCAGGATCTTGCCCGCGGGGCGGAAATCGTACGGGCCGATGCGGAAGGTTGCGTCCTCGCTCTGCTCGAACGTGCGCAGGTGGGCGCGGACGCGGGCGAGCAGGACCGAGAACTTGAACGGCTTGGTGACGTAGTCATTGGCGCCGCTGTCGAGGCCAAGGATCGCGTCGGCGTCAGTGACCTGTCCCGTCAGCATCATGATCGGGGCGGCGACGCCGTGCTTGCGCATCACCTTGCAGGCGTCGCGGCCGTCCATGTCCGGCAGATCAACGTCGAGAATAACGAGGTCAGCCCGAAGGTCGGTCGCTATGCGGATGCCGTCGGCGGCGTTGCCCGCATGCTCGATGCGGAAGCCCTCGTGCAGCTCGAACTGCTCGGCGAGGACGTTGCGCAGCTCGGCGTCGTCATCGACCAGCAGGATCGTCTTTGCGGTAGTCATACAGTGACGTCCTCCCTGCTGCATCGTATGCGCAGCTGGCACACTCTAGTGTACGTTGCGGCCATGCAGGAAGATGTTGAAAGCCCGCAACAAGTCCTTGTTATCGCAAAGGCTGGCGGCCGTTGGGTCCGGTACGCAGGCGGCCTCGCGCCCTGCGCGATCGGGCGAAGCGGCACAATCGCGGCCGAATCGAAGCGGGAGGGCGATGGCGCCACGCCGGCAGGCAACTGGCCGCTGCGCCGCCTGTTCTGGCGACCGGACCGGGGCGAGCGGCCCCTGACGCACCTGGAAACCGTGGAAATCTCCGCGGATATGGGGTGGTGCGATGATCCGGGATCACCGGACTACAACCGGCTGGTGACCCTGCCCTGTCCGTCAGGTCACGAGCAGATGTGGCGGGACGACCAGCTGTACGATCTGGTGATCGAGCTGGGTTACAATGACGATCCTGTCCGCCCGGGACGCGGCAGCGCCATCTTCGTCCATCTGGCGCATGCCGACTATCGCCCTACGGAAGGCTGCATTGCAGTCGACCGCGAGACCTTTCTCGATCTGGCGCGGCGCGCCAAGCCGGGCGATACCCTGTCCATCGAGCCATGAGGCTGCGAGGAGAGACGCCATGACCACCGGACCGGACGCTCGCGCGCCGCAGGCCATGCTTGCCCTCTTTGTGCTGGCGGCTGCTGTTATCCTGTCCCACCTCGCCAATGACTGGGTTCATCTCGCTGATCCCTGGGGGATTGTCTGGAAGGCGTCCGGGATTGTTCTTCTTGGCGCGTTCGCCGCACTCAGCGGCGCGTGGCTGGCCGCGCTCGGCCTGCTGCTGTGCGCTGCAGGCGATGCCCTGCTTGAGGTTGACGGCCTGTTCGTTGGCGGCATGGCGGCCTTTGCGCTGGGCCATGTCTGCTATGCCGCCCTCTTCATCGGGCTGATCCGAAGCCACGGCATGAACAAGCGGGACATGCCGGTTGCCGTTCTGGTCGTGCTGATCGTTGCAGGTCTCAGTGTCTGGCTGGTTCCGGGCATGGGCGCGCTGCTGATCCCCTCCCTGCTCTACATGGCGGTGATTCTCACGATGGCGGTGAGCGCCCTGCTCTCGAAGGCGCCCATGACGGCGCGAATGGGGGCGCTGCTGTTCGTCGTGTCAGACAGCATTCTCGCGGCTGGACTCTACCGCGAGGCGCAGGCCTTTCCGGGAGCGGTGTGGATCACGTACGGGCTCGCGCAGATCCTGCTGGCGTGGGGGTTCGTGAAGCTGCACCAGGCGCTGATGCGCTCAGGGCGTACGCGCACCAAACAGGGCTGAGCCCACGCGCACGCTCGTCGCTCCGAAACGGACGGCGGTCTCGTAGTCCCCGCTCATGCCCATGGACAGCTTCGTCAGTCCGTTGCGTGCGGCGATCTTCGCCAGAAGCGCGAAGTGCAGACCCGCAGGTTCTTCCGGAGGCGGAATACACATGAGGCCTTCGGGTTCGATCCCGAAGTCCTGGCGGAGCGAGGCGATGAAAGCGTCTGTCTCGCGTGGCGCAACGCCCGCCTTCTGGGGCTCCTCGCCGGTGTTCACCTGCACATAGAGACGCGGCATGCGTCCCGCCTTCTGGGCGGCGTCCATCAGGGCGGCCGCGAGTTTCGTGCGGTCGAGAGTCTCGATGACGTCAAAGAGATCGACCGCGTCCCGGGCCTTGTTCGACTGCAGGGGGCCGATCAGGCGCAGCTCCAGCTGCGGGCGTTCGGGACGTGTCGCCCAGCGTCCTTCGGCTTCCTGGACCCGGTTTTCCCCGAACACAATCTGACCGGCGGCCAGCATGGCGGCGATACGATCTTCAGGCTGGACCTTCGAGACGGCGACAAGGGTGATAGAAGCGGGATCGCGGCCTGCCTCCCCGGCGGCGCGGGCGATGCGCGCGAGCACTTCTGTGCGGGCTTCGCTGATGGCGGTGTAGAGGCTGGTGTCCATGGTTCCGCTTGAAGCCCAACGCGCCGCGCGCCGCAAGCTCCTCGCGGCCGCGCGGGTGGAGCAAGCCGCAAGGCTGCCGCCTGCCCTCTTCTTTACCGATCCGGACCGGACCCCTGATCCGCTGGCTGTGGCAAGGCGACTGCCGGCCGGATGGGGCGTCGTCTATCGCCACTTCGGTGCGCCGGACCGGTTCGACATGGCGCAGGCGCTTGCCCGGATCTGCCGGGCGCGGAGACTTGTGCTGCTGATAGCCGCCGATCCGGCGCTGGCGCGCCGGGTTGGAGCGGACGGCGTGCACTGGCCGGCCAATCGGCTGGGTGTCGCCCGGCAGTCGACCGCCTGGGGATTGCAGACAGCCTCCGCCCACACGGGTCGCGAGATCGCCCGTGCGCGCCGGGCGAGTATGGATGCAGCGGTTCTCTCCGCCGTGTTTCCGAGCCGGAGCCCGAGCGCCGGACGCGGCATCGGATCCCTGCGGTTCCGGATGGCGGCGCGCGCAAGTGGCCTGCCGCTTTATGCGCTGGGAGGCGTCAGCGCGAGGACGGCGATGTCCGTGGCCCAGGACAAACAGGCGGGAATCGCCGGATGGGCGGCCGTGGACAGTCTTTGCGATGCATTTGGAAGCTAGGGCCGGGCGGCGTCTAGAACTGGAAAGCCGACTCGATGCGGACGCCCGCGCCGGCTTCGGTTTCCTTTTCCGCCCACGTGTCGGCAGCGCTCTTGATGCTGTTGCCGTTCAGGGTCACGCCGCCGCCAAAGCGGAAGCGCGGCGTCACTTGATAATATGCGCCAGCCGAAAGCTCTTCCTGCGGGAGAACTTCGTTCTGGGCCCGGCTGGTGAGGTCGACCGTGATGCCCCACTTGCCGCTGGGACGCCAGGCGAACTCGACCTGTTCCGTGCCGATCGGGGCAAGGGCCGTGGTCGGACGTTCGACAGAACGATTGACGGTCAGCTTGTCGATGACGCCAAGGGAAAACTTGTCAGACGTGGCGTCCTTGCGGGTTTCCGTGCCGACACGCGCAGCGTCCGACAGCGAAACGGCCGGCGACGGGGCGACCTGCGCGAAAGCAGGGGTCGCCATGGCGGCCGCAAAAACAGCGATGTGGGCAAGCGTCTTCATTACCCGTCCTCTTACCTCGCATAATACGCACGAGTCGCGGGGCAACCGTTAATGAGGGTTCATTTACCCCCGTTTTGCTCCGGATTCCCAGAATGTGTCGCTAATTGCGCACACTCAGCTCGGCAATTAGGCCGGAATTCCTGGCTTCAATAAGGCCAAAGCTGGTTCCCGACCGGGGCAGGTCCGCTTCTGCGTGCAGATAGCCCAGCCCCAGCTCGACATGGTCGCCGAGTGTACGCCTGACGGCGGCCAGACCGGAAAATCCCTCGGTTCTCGCAAGGTCATCCTTGGACCAGCCCGCCTCAAGGCCGAATTTCCACGGCCCCGCTTCCCGCGTCAGCCCGGCTTCCCAGGCCTCGTAGTCGCCCCCGCCGCGCGCCCAGGCGTTATTCCCGGTCAACCAGCGGAGACCGCCGATCCAGCCCGCTTTCTCGATTTCGAGGCCCGCGCCCCAGGCTTCATAGTCGCCGAAGTCGGCATAGGGAGAGCCGCTTTCCGCGACAGTCCCCGTGACAGCCGCGCGGACCCGCACGTCCGCTTCCCGGAACTGACGGGCAAACGACAACGCGCCCTCGAAAACATTCTGCAGCTCCGCGCGGGCAAGACCTGGCGCATCGAAGCCCGGATCGAAGTCTGCCGACCTGTGGTCAGCCTCGGGCGTCCACGACGCTCCGGCCCGGAAACCCAGCCAGCGCGGGCTCATGTATGTGGCCTTGAACGAGGATCCGGTGACGTCGTTCCGCGCGCGCGAGGTCACCAGGCCGGACGGATCGAGACCCGGGCTGAAGGCCGAAACGGATGTCAGAACTGTCGGCGCCCGTGCGTCCAGCCGGACCGCCGCGCCGGTATCCAGGCCCACAATCCCCTCGCCCCACGGACCGGACAGCGCCATCGAGGCGCCTTCGACCGTAGCGAATGCGCCATCGTCGATGGGTCCGCCTGCCGCAGCCAGCCCGGTCGCAGCCGACACGGGCGACAGCGTTCCGCTAACGGTTGGGCATCGGGGAGCGCCGGCCGGGCAATCGCCCAGAACGCCTGCAAAGGCGGGGCGCGAGGAGGCGTCCTTCTGAAGCCGGACCTCGCCGCGCCACTCGAGCCGCAGCCCGTTCGAGAAATCGGTGGTCTGGGTTGCGATGAGGGAGCCGTCGAACAGTGGACCTGAATCCGCCGGGGCGAGGGAAACACCCTCGTCCATGACGCCGCCGGCCAGCGTCCCGCGCGCGTCGAGCGCCCATTCCTGCGCCGTCGCTGTCCCAGCGGGGACCAAGGCGACCACCAGCGCGGCGACCACTTTTGACATGCCCGTACTCCGTTTCACGCTGTTCGCTCCGCCGCCAGCCATCTGCCTGCGCACAAGAACGCCCGGTTTTGCGTCCAGACCCTCGCCGGACCGGAAGAATCTTTGACTAACACGACCCAGGCTGGCTGCGACACAACGGTATCCAGCCCTTGCGCCTTGGGCGGGGTGACAGCTATTGAAGCCTCGGCGGGCGAGTTCCCTGCAGGCGAAGTGGTAACTGGAGCGTACCCTCATGGTTTCTCGCGTGACGGCTGCGACCGTTCTTCTCGCTGGCGCGGTTGCGCTCAGCGGCTGCGCCGTTTTCGGCAGCGGCACCGCAGCGTCTGGTTCGCCCTCGTCCACCCAGCTGGGCCCGGAAGAAACCGGCAATATCGGCGTCAACGCCTATCTGTGGCGCGCCTCGCTCGACACGCTGTCCTTCATGCCGCTCGCGTCTGCCGATCCCTACGGCGGCGTGATCACGACGGACTGGTACGCCAACCCCGAGAAGCCCGACGAGCGCTTCAAGGTGACGGTGTACATCCTCGACACCCGCCTGCGCGCGGACGGCATTTCGGCCGCCGTGTTCCGCGAGCAGCTGACCAACGGCGTCTGGTCCACCGCCCCGACCAGCCCGGACACCGGCATCGCCATGGAGAACGCCATTCTCCAGAAGGCGCGCGAGCTTCGACTTTCGCAGATTGAATAGTTGCGGCCGGAAGGCTAACGCCAGCGGCTGATCTGCAACCGCCGGAGCCAGAGCGGCGCCGGCCGAATCGCGCGATTGAAGCCATGGCGACCCGTTACAATCCCAAGGAAACCGAGCCGAAGTGGCGCAAGGCGTGGGCGGAAGCCAACGTCTTCCGCGCCAAGTCAGCGGCTGAGGCCGGCGACATGCCGAAGGCCTACGTGCTGGAGATGTTCCCCTACCCGTCGGGGCGTCTGCACATGGGGCATGTGCGCAACTACTCGATGGGCGACGTCGTCGCGCGCTACCGCCTCGCCAATGGCTACAACGTCCTGCATCCGATGGGCTGGGACGCATTCGGGCTGCCCGCCGAGAACGCCGCCATGGAGCGTGGCGCCCAGCCGCGCGCCTGGACGCTCGCCAACATCGAGGCGATGAAGCAGCAGTTCGAGCCGCTTGGCCTGTCGTTTGACTGGTCCAAGGAGGTCGCGACCTGCGAGCCGGAGTACTACGCCCAGCAGCAGGCGATCTTCCTGAAGATGTGGGCGAACGACCTCGTCTACCGGAAAGCCTCGAAGGTGAACTGGGACCCGGTCGAGCACACCGTGCTCGCCAACGAACAGGTTGTCGACGGCAAGGGCTGGCGCTCGGGCGCCACGGTTGAACAACGCGAGCTGGAACAGTGGGTGTTCCGGATCACGCGCTATGCGGACGATCTTCTGTCGGCGCTCGACACCCTGCCCCGCTGGCCGGACAAGGTCCGGCTGATGCAGGCCAACTGGATCGGCAAGAGCCAGGGCGCGAAGATCTGGTGGGAGATCGCGCACGCGCCGGCATCGCTGTCGCGGGACAAGGATGAACTCGGCCGCAGCCACGCAAGCGATCCGATCGAGGTCTTCACCACCCGGCCCGACACGCTGTTCGGGGCCAGCTTCCTGGCGCTGGCGCCCGATCACCCGCTGACGAAAGAGATCGCGAAGTCGCGTCCCGATGTTGCGAAGTTCATTGCCGAGGCCGCCAGCAAGGGCACGTCCGAAGCCGAGATCGAGAAGGCCGAAAAGGTCGGGATCGATCTGGGCATCACGGTGAAGCACCCGTTCGACCCGTCCTGGGAGCTGCCTGTGTGGGCCGCGAACTTCGTGCTGTCGTCCTATGGCTCCGGCGCGATCTTCGGCTCGCCTGCAGGCGACCAGCGCGACATCGAGTTTGCCGAGAAGTATGGCCTGCCCTTCAAACCGGTCGTGCTGCCGCCGGGCGCAGACCCCGAGACCTATTCGGTCAGCGGCCAAGCCTATGCCGGCGACGGCGTGATCTACAATTCGGACTTCCTGAACGGTCTGACCACGAAGGAAGGCATCACTGCCGCCATCGCCGAGCTGGTGAAACGGGGCGCGGGCGAAGCCACGACGCAGTATCGCCTGCGCGACTGGGGCGTATCGCGCCAGCGCTACTGGGGTTGCCCTATCCCTGCCATCCACTGCGCCAAATGCGGCGTTGTGCCTGTGCCGCAGGACCAGCTGCCGGTACGCCTGCCAGATGACGCCGACTTCTCGCAGCCGGGTAACCCGCTGGCGCGTCATCCGACCTGGAAGCACACCTCCTGCCCCACCTGCGGGGACGCAGCGACCCGCGAGACCGACACGCTGGACACGTTTGTCGACAGCTCCTGGTACTTCGCGCGCTTCTGCGATCCGAAATCAGCCGAGCCCGTCAACAAGGCCGAGGCGAGCTACTGGCTGCCGGTCGACCAGTACATCGGCGGCGTCGAGCACGCGGTGCTCCACCTGCTCTACTCGCGCTTCTTCGTGCGGGCGATGCGCGACTGCGGCCTGATCGACCTGCCCTCGGGCGAGCCGTTCGCGGGCCTGTTCACGCAGGGCATGGTCACGCACGAGACGTACAAGTCGTCGGACGGCAAGTGGCTGCAGCCCGAGGATGTCGAGACCCGCGACGGTGCGCTGGTCGAGATATCGACCGGCCAGCCGGTGACCACAGGCGGCATCGAGAAGATGTCGAAGTCGAAGAAGAACGTGGTCGATCCGGTGACCATCGTGTCCGACTACGGCGCCGATGTCGCGCGCTGGTTCGTGCTGTCGGACAGCCCGCCGGAACGTGACGTCGAGTGGACGCAGGAAGGCGTCGAGGGCGCCTGGCGCTTTGTGCAGCGCGCCTGGTCGATCGCGGATGGCGCGCCTGACGCGGATGACGGCCCGGCTGCGGGCGGCGAAGCGCTTGAGCTGCGCCGCATCGCCCACCGCGTCGTCAACAACGTCACGCTCGGCATCGAGACGTTCCGATTCAACACCGCCGTCGCCCAGCTTTACGAGCTGGCCAATGCGCTGCGGAAGGCCGAAGGCCAGTCCGGACCCGGCATGGCGACAGCCCGCCGCGAAGGCATTCGCCTGCTGGCCCAGCTGGTCTCGCCGTTCGCTCCGCACCTGGCGGAAGCGATCTGGGAACGCATCGGCGGAACCGGGCTGGTCGCGGTTGCAACATGGCCGAAGGCCGAGCCTGCCATGCTGGTCTCCGACACGGTCACCCTGCCCGTGCAGGTCAACGGCAAGAAGCGCGGCGAAATCGTCATGCCGAAGGACGCGTCCCAGGCCGAGATCGAAACAGCCGCGCAGGCCTGCGATGAGGCAAAGCCTTTCCTCGCGGGCCTGACAGTGCGTAAGGTGATTGTGGTGCCGGGGCGCATCGTGAATATCGTGGCGTCATGACCCTTCGTTTCGCTTTCCTCGGTTTGTCTGCGCTGGTTCTGGCTGGCTGTGGCTTCAGCCCGGCCTATGGGCCGGTGCAGGGCGGCGGCATGATCGAGGTCACCGAGATCGACGGCCGCGCCGGACATTTCCTTCACAAGGAGCTTTCGCGCACGGTCAGCCGCGGCATGCCCAATGTGAAGCAGCAGGCCGAGCTGACGGTGACACTGCAGGAAACCATCGCCCGCCTCGGCTTCCGGCCTGACCAGACCGCCTCGCGCAGCGACTACATCGGCGACGCGACCTGGACGCTGCGCGGCGCCGACGGCGAGGTCATCGCATCCGGGCGCGCCCGGGAAGCCGCCGGCTTCAACTTCGCTGACGCCGCCTATGCCGACGTGGTGGCGCAGCAGGCGGCGCAGGAAAAGGTCGCCTACATGCTGGCGCGCACGATCCGCGACCAGATGATTGCGAATGTCGGCAAGCCGGTTCCGCCCGCCGCTGTGGACCCGGCAGCAACGCCGCCCGCGCCGGCCGCGACCCCAAACCCGTGAGGCTTCTCTTCAGGAAGCTCCTCCCATGAAGCTGGCGGGATCCCGGGCTCTGGCGTGGTGCGAGAAGCCGAAGGACGCGGTCGACGCGGTTCTGCTGTTCGGCCCCGACTCCGGCCTCGTCTCTGCGGCTGCCGACATGCTGGCAAGGGCCCGCATTCCCGATCTCGACCCGATGAACCTGATCCGGATGACCGAAGAGGATCTCCGGCGCGACGACGCGCGGCTTGCCGACGAGCTGGTCGCCCGCTCGCTGCTCGGTGGCGCACGGCTGGTGCGGCTGCGGATCGATCGCGAGGCGTCGGCGCGGTCTGCGCTCGAAACGCTGGCGGATCTCGAAGCGGGCCGGCTGCGGCCAGAGGCCTTCTGGATTGTCGAGGGCGGCGACCTGCCCAAGACCTCCAAGATGCGCAAGGCGTTCGAGGACGCCGGCAAGGCCATGGCGCTGCAGCTCCATGCCGACGATGAGGCGACGGTGTCCGACTACGCATCGAAGCGGCTGGCGGCGTCTGGCGTCGCGATCGATCCGGATGCGCTGGCCGCGCTGGTGGATGAGCTGCCGGGCGACCGGCGACTAGCGATGTCCGAACTGGAAAAGCTGGAGCTGTTCGCGTTTGAGCTTGGCCGCCCGGTCAGCCTGGCGGATGTCCGCGCCATCGCCGCCGCCGAGCAGGCGCGCGGGGCGGACGAAGCCGCCGACGCGGCCATACTCGGACAGGTGGAGGAGGCGGACCGCGCCATCCAGCGTTTTCTGGATGCCGGCGGCAGCGCAGTCTCCGCCATGCGCGTTCTCCACTTCCGGATGATGCGGATGATGGATGCGGTCTCGAGCAGCGCCGGCACGGGCATGCGGCTGCGGCCGCCGGTGTTCGACAAGGAATGGCCGGCCTATTCGCGCGCGATGCGGGACTGGCCAGCCGCCCGGTTGCAGCGGGCGTTCGACCGGCTCTACCAGGCCGAGAAATCGTGCAAGCAGGCGGGAGCGCCAACCGACGCGATCGTGTCGTCGCTGATCCTGCGGGTCGCGCGACGGTCGCTGTAGGTCCGTTGGAGAACTGAAAATCGATCCTGTCATTCCGGAAGCTGCGCAGCAGCTATCCGGAATCCAGGGATGTTCGCGATATGGATAGACTCTGGATTCCGGGTCGGCGGACCTTTGGTCCTTGCCCGGAATGACACCATTCAATTCAGCGCTTCGGGTGGCTTGGCCAGACCTACTCGCCGTCGAGCCGACGGGTGCGGCTCAGCAGGCGGCAGATCTCGTCGAGCTGCTCGAGCTGGGCATACCGGATGCGAACCTCGCCGCCCTTCCCGTTCGTGTGGCGGATGTCGACGTCGAGGCCGAGTGCGCGCTGGAGGTCGATTTCGAGGGCGCGGGTGTCGACGTCCTTTTCGCCCTGAGCTGCCGGCCTGGTTTCGGTCCGCCCTGACTTTTCGGCCCTGGCGAGCGCCTCGGTGTCGCGGACCGACAGACCACGCGAAATGACAGCGCCAGCAAGCGTTGAAGCGTCGGGCGTCTTGAGCAGGGCGCGGGCATGACCGGCGGTCAGACGGCCTTCCCTGACATGCTCGCGGACATCGTCAGGCAAGGCCAGCAGACGCATGGTGTTGGCGACATGCTCGCGGCTTTTGCCAACCTGGGCGGCGACGGATTCCTGGGTGCGGCCAAACCGGTCCATCAGCGCCTTGTAGGCTTCCGCCTCCTCGATCGCGTTGAGGTCGGCGCGCTGGACGTTCTCGATGATCGCGATCTCGAGGACTTCGCGGTCATCTAGCTCGCGGATGACCGCCGGTATGTCCGTCAGGCCGGCGCGGCGCGCGGCCCGCCAGCGGCGTTCACCGGCAACGATCTCGTACTGTCCGGCGAGGTCCGGCGCCGGCCGGACGAGAATGGGCTGGATGACGCCCTTGGCGCGGATGGAGTCCGTGAGCTCCTGGAGATCGTGCTCGAGGAACGTCTTGCGCGGCTGGCGCGGGTTCGGGATGACCGCATCGAGCCGCAGCGAGATCGGGGACAGCGCCTCGATGGCGGCGTCCGAATCATTGCCGGACGCCGGGGCGGCGGTCGCGACGTCCGGACCAGCGGTCGAGCCGGGATGGTCGCCGAGCAGTGCGGCCAGACCGCGGCCCAGACGGGGTTTCATCGGCTGGTTCACGCGGCGACCCTTTCGCTCTCACGCTGCATCAGTTCCTGGGCGAGCTTCATGTAAGCTTCGCTGCCTGGGCATTTGTGATCGTAAAGGATGGCGGGCTTGCCGAAGGACGGGGCCTCCGACAGGCGGACATTCCTCGGTATGACCGTCTGATAGACCTTGGCCCCGAAGAAGGCGCGGACTTCTGCCGCGACCTGATCGGAGAGGTTGTTGCGCTTGTCGTACATGGTCAGGACGACGCCCTGCACTTCCAGCAGCGGATTGAGGCCGTTACGCACAAGGTCGACGGTGCGCAGCAGTTGGGACAGGCCTTCCAGCGCGAGGAACTCGCACTGGAGCGGCACCAGCACAGCGTCCGCAGCCGTCATGGCGTTGATCGTGATGGTGGACAGTGACGGCGGGCAATCGATCAGAACGGTGTCATACGGCTCGACAACGCCGGCCTCAGCCTGCTGGCGCAGGGCTTCCAGCGCGTCCTTGAGGCGGAAATTGCGGCGGGCGTCGCCATGCAGGAGGGATTCGATACCGGCGAGGTTTTCGTCGCCGGGGACGATGTCGAGGTTGGGCAGATCCGGCGAGGGCAGGACGGCCTGAGCCAGCGTCGCTTCCCCAATGACCACGTCATAGCTTGTGAGCTTGCGGGCCGCAGGCTCGATACCAAGGCTGGTGGAAGCGTTGCCCTGCGCATCGCAATCCAGCACCAGCACACGCCGCCCGACAGCGGCGAGTGCGGTTCCAAGGTTCACCGCGGTGGTGGTCTTCCCCACTCCGCCCTTCTGGTTGGCTACGGCAATGATCCGCATGTGGCTCCCTCCAAGGCCGTCCAGCTGGTCAGACCGGTCATACCGGTTGCAGGGACGACACCGTCAGCACTTGTCCATCCGGGCTCGACAGGGATGGGCGGCTCTCGACCTCGAAGCTCCAGTCAGACCGGGCCTGGGCGAGTTCCGCCTCCGCATCGCGCCCTTTCGGGAACAGCGCCCGTCCTTCCTGACCCAGCCATCCTTTAGACAAAGCTAACAATTTCGGCAGGGGGGCCAGTGCGCGGGCCGTCACAACGTCCACTTTGCGGGGGGCCGGATCCTCGATCCGCTGGTTGAGTACGACCGCGGTCAGACCGAGACGGGCGACCGCAGCTTCGAGAAACTCCGATTTCCGGACGCTTTTTTCGATCAGGTAGACCATCGCGCCGGACCGGCCGGCCAGATCGCAGGCGAGG
>CAYOWK010000045.1:0-31252 GCA_964407665.1 uncultured Rhizobium sp.
ATGGCGGGATGGACGAGCCGGAACTCAAGATCATCGACGTGTTCATCTGCAAGCTCCGCAAGAAGCTGGCGCAGGCGACGGGCGGCGACCACTTTATCGAGACGGTATGGGGGCGCGGCTACGTATTGCGGGACCCCGATCCAAGGGTTGCAGAACAAGCGGCTTAGTTTGCAGCTGCTGGGCAGGTTCGAGAGGGCGGAGCGCTGGCTCCGCCCTTTGCTTTTGTGGCCTGTGCTTTTGTGGGCCCTCAGTTCAGGCGTGCGGATCGGCTGTGGCCGTGCGGATGGTCGGTGGGGGTGATCGAAAGGAGGGCGGCGTGGCCGTAGCCTTTCGAGTAGTCGATCAGGGACAGCTTTTCGGGACGCAGGCGGACCACGCATGTCCGGGCCGTTGCGGCGGACGTCAGCCGCGCGAGCTCCTCGCCAAACTTTGCGGTCATCAGGTTGTTGACGGTGAGCAACTCCGCGGTGTCGGAGACAAAGCTGGCGCGCGCCGCGATGGACAGGCCGCAGATCTCCTTCCAGTTGCGGTAGGGCGCACTGATGGCGGCCGAGACGCGTGGCTCGTGCGCGATGTTGACGGCCTTCTGGCTGGTGGGGCTCGCCCCGAAATAGATGTCCAGCCCGTTGCTGACGAAGCTTGCAGTGGTCGCCTGTGGCCAGCCGTCGGGCCGGATGGTTGCAACAACCAGGTCCACCGCACCCTCCAGAATCCGTTCGATCAGGTCTCGCTGGTCCGGGGACATGGCGGCCTCCATGCTAGAAGCGTCAGTGTCGCCTCGAGCCAGCGGCCTGCGCCTGACGCGGATCAATCGGACTGCGGGCGCGTGGCGTGGTTATATCCGGGCTGATACTCTCGCTGACGCAGCGGGCCGGACTGCGCAGGGGCGACCATGATCGATATCCGCGAACAGCTGTCCCAGGACCTTCTCAACAGCCGCTATGGCGACCTGAACCCGCACAAGAAGAGCGTGATCGACCTGATTGCGGACCAGCGGCCCAGCGCGGTCGCCCCGGCCCTGTCGGATCAGCGAACCCGGTGGGACAGGCTGGCTGACGCCGTGGCGAAGGTCGGCGGCTCGTGGCGCTTCATCATGGGCTTCGGCGTAGTTCTTGTGCTGTGGGTGAGCTCGAACGTGTTTCTGGCCGTGTGGGGCAAGGCGTTCGATCCCTACCCGTTCATCTTCCTCAACCTGCTGCTGTCGATGCTGGCCGCCATCCAGGCCCCGGTCATCATGATGAGCCAGAACCGGCAAGCCGCCGTGGACCGGGCCGCAGCGGAGCACGACTATATCGTCAACCTGCGGGCCGAGCTGGAGATCATGCTGCTGCACGACAAGCTCGACGCGCTGCGCGAAGGCGACGTGATGGGCGGCATGGATGCGCTGAGCCGTCAGATTGCGGCGCTGGACGCGAAGGTGGACCGGCTGGCGCGATCAGGCTGAGTCAGCCGAGCAGGACTTCGCCGGCCGGATACTTCACGCGCGGCTGGACGCGGGTGGCGAGGAAGAAGCCGAGCGTGAGCGGACCCACCCGGCCGATGAACATGATCGCGATCATCACGAGGCGCCCGAACGTATCGAGTTCCGGGGTGGCGCCGCGCGACATCCCGACGGTTGCGAACGCCGACGTGACCTCGAAGGCGATGTCGAGGAACGGACCGTCATAGGTCAGCATGACCAGGAAAATACCGGCGATGATGATCAGCATGCTCATCATTGTGAGGGCGAGAACCTTCAGCACTTCATCCGGCCCGAGACGGCGGCCGAACAGGTTGAGGTGGGAGCCGGGGCGGAAGAAGGTCAGCGTCGCCGCCATCAGGACAATGAAGGTCGTGACCTTGATGCCGCCTGCGGTGGAGGTCGCGCCGCCGCCGATCCACATCAGCGACATCATGAACAGAGCGGTCGACTCGTTGAGACCCGCCAGGTCGATGGAGTTGAACCCGGCGGTGCGGGTCATGGCGGACTGGAACCAGCTGGCCTCGATCTTCTCGATGACCGGGCGGCCGCCCAGCGTCGCCGGGTTGGTCCATTCGAGGCCGGCGATCATCACAGTTCCGGCCAGCAGGAGCCCGACCGTTCCGGCGAGCATGATCTTCGAGTGCAGGCTGAGCCGCTTCCAGCCACGGGTCTGCCAGAGGTCGGCAATGACGCTGTAGCCAAGGCCTCCGACGATCACCAGTGCGGGGATCGTGAAGCTGATCAATGGATCGCCCGCCCAGCGCGACAGGCTGTCCGGCAGAAGCCCGAAGCCGGCGTTGTTGAAAGCAGAGACCGAATGAAACAGCGCAAACCAGGCGCCCTTTGCGGCGCCGAATTCCGGAACGAACACGAACGCCAGCAGGATGGCGCCGGCCAGTTCGCAGGCCACCACGACACGGAATATCACGCGGACCAGACGCGTCACGTCAGTCAGCGAGGTCTGTCTGAGATCCTCTTTCAGGAGATGTCGCTGGGGCAGTCCGACCGGCAGCCCCAGCAGCGAGAGCACCAGGACGGCGAACGTCATCAGGCCGAGCCCGCCCAGCTGGATCAGGATCATGATCACGGCCTGGCCGAACATCGTGAAGGCCGTCCCGGTGTCGACCACGGCCAGTCCAGTAACGGTGACGGCCGACGTCGCGGTGAAGAAGCAGTCCATCCATGTGAGATCATTGCCCGAGGCGAGCGGCGTTCGGAGAAGGATCGTGCCGAGGGCGATAAAGCCTGCGTAGATCAGAAGGAGGACGGCGGGCGGCGCGATTGCGATGCGCCGGCCATGCCGCGCACGCGGCTTCGCCCTGCCCCCGTTCTGGATCAAAGGCTGTCACCGAACTGGCGAAGGTCGGCGCGCTGGCCCAGCAGCAGCAGCTGGTCGCCCGAGCGCACCACAACGTCGTCGGACGCGCCTTCGACATAGTCGCAGGCGCGCATCATGCCGAGGCAGCGGATGTTATGCTTCTGGCTGAGCCGGAAGTCCCCGAGCGGCTGGCCGTCATAGCTCGGCGGTACGCCGATCTGGACCACGAAGTACCCGTTGCCGAGGCTGACATAGTCCCGCACCAGCGGGTTGTGCAGCATCTGGGCGATGTGCTGGCCCATCTCCTGCTCCGGCAGGACGACGCGGTCGACGCCCAGCTTGGTGAGAATGCGGTGCTGGGTCTTGTTGAGAGCCTTGGACCAGATCGTCTTCACGCCCAGAAGGCGGAGGTTCATCACGCAGAGGATGTTGGATTCGAAATCCTCGCCGATCGACACCAGCGCCGTGTCGTAGCTTCCGACGCCGGCTTCGCGCAGCGCTTCCTCGTCGCGGCAATCGGCAATCAGCGCCTCGCTCAGGGTGCTGGCGAGCCGATTCACGGATTTCTCGTCCTTGTCGATCCCGAGCACATGATCGCCCAAACGCGCGAGCTCGACAGCGACTGTGCCGCCGAATGCGCCAAGGCCGATAGCAACGAAATTACGTGGTTTCATGGCATGATGGGTGTCGGAAGGACGCCCGTTTGTCGAGTCCGCCTACGGGATGTGCGGGTTCAGGCGGCGCGCAGCTGCTGGGTTTCGCGGTTCACTTCGCGAAGCTGGGTGGCGCGGCGCTCAAGGTCCGAGATCAGCAGGCGGATATTGCGGCTGTTGGACTTGAACGCGAAGTCGAACAGATCCCCAACGAGCGGGATCGCGCCGATGGTGAAGTCGATGCCCCAGTTCATGAGCATGCGGACCATGGTCCAGCGCTGGGCGCCAAGCCGGCGGGCTTCGAAGATCAGGTAGAGACCGAGTGCGCCCGTGATGAGGTCGCCAACCCCGGGGACGAGGCCGATCAGGCCGTCATAGCCGAACTTCACGCCCATGATCGAGAACTGGCGGTCGAGCCTGGCCTCGAGCTGCTTGAGTCTCGCCACACCGTCACATTTGGATCGCATAACTGCTTCCGTGTTCCAGCTCGCTGCTTCTGCAGCATTCCGACTTTAACGGCGATCCTTAAAGAAAGTTCACACGGTCGCCACGTGGAGGCGGGGCAGTTAGACGCTTTCCGCGCAGCCAACAAGCATTGACGCCGCCGTTTTCAGCGTTGGCCGACAGCCCGGTAAGCAGGCAGGCGAGTGCGGATTCCCCTGTGGGCCGACACCGGGCGACGCTCGCAAAACATTGAAAATCAACGAGGTGGCAGGTCGGGACCGGGTCCCGGATTGTGCCTGACCTGTTCTGACAGGACGGGAGTGGGCGAACCTGTCGCAGGCCCGCCCACCCCGGGGTCGTCAGTTGGCCTTCGCCTTGTAGGTCTTCGCCTGCGCCTTCACGATGCGGACCAGGTCGCCCATCGAGTGGTCGACGTCGATGAGGTGGAGGCCCCAGTTGCCGTCCGGCCCGGTCGGGCGCTGGACTTCACCTTTCACTTCGTCGGTGCGGGGGTCGGCGGGATCGGCGTTGACGCTCATTTCGAGGTAGCTGAAGTCGCCCTTCGAAACGCACGTCGTGGTGACGAGGCCCGGCGTCTTCACGAAGCGGGTGGAGATCGCCTTGGACGGGTTGGTCCACGGCGGCGTCTGGCCGCCCGAGCCGTTCAGGAAGCCCTGCGTGAGGAAGTAGCTGTCCGGCTCGCCCTTGCCCGTCGCGAGGTTCGCGGGGTTGTTGCAGGCGGCCTTCATGCCATTACGGCCCTTGCCGAAGTTGGAGGTCGGCGCCGGACCGAAGGTGTCGCGGAAGCTGGAATAGGTGATGACGCAGCCGGTCTGGTTGTCAGCGCGGCAGAGCGGGATCGACTTGAAGGTGCCGCCCGTGTCCTTGCCTTCCGGCACCAGAACCGTGGAGCCGAGGATGACGCCCGAGATGAATTGCTTCTCGACCGGCTTGCCCTCGATCTCGGCGGCGATCAGTCGGGAGATGAGGCCCGCGCCCTGGCTGTGGCCGATGAGGACGACGCCGCGGCCCTTGTTCTCGTTGGCCATGTACCAGTTCCAGGCGTCGACGACGTCCTGGTAGCCGCCGACTGCGCCAGTCGGGCGATCACCCGGAGGCGGGGCGCCGCCGGAGGCGACGCGCAGCGCGGTCAGAGTGAACTGGCGATAGAGCGGCGCGAAGGTGCGGCAGGTGGAGCCGAAGCGGGCGAACTGAAGCTGGACGTCGTCGATCTCCATCTTGTCCGGCGACCAGTCGGACAGCCAGGTCGGGTCAAGCGAGACGGTGGGATAGACGAAGAAGCAGTCGATCTCCGGCTTCGCCGCGGCCTTGTAGGCTTCCTTCTTGAGGGAGCCGTTGGCGCCGACGATGGTGGCGTCGAGGTTGGTCTTGCAGTGGTCGGTCGCGAGGCCGGGCTTGCAGAGCCAGAGGGCGGGATTGGAATAGTCGGCGCGCGCGACCATGGCGTCGGGCAGCGGCATTGCGGCGGCGGCCTGCGGCGCAGTGGCTGGAGCCTTGTCCGGCGTGGAGCATGAAGCCATGGCGGTCAGCGCAAGCGCCGCCGCCAGTGTACGAATGATCATTGATCCCTCCCTCTGGATCACGGACTGGCGCGTTGGCCGACCGTTTCGTGGCGCATGTAGCGGACCTTTCGACGCTGCGGCAAGTCACGTGTGGAGGAACGGAAGCCCTGTCCGGGGGGCAACAACCGGAACCGTCAGCTCGATTGTTGTCATTCCGGGCAAGGACCAAAGGTCCGCCGACCCGGAATCCAGAACAGCCGTTGAGCAAGGACGGACTCTGGATTCCGGATAGCCGCTGCGCGGCTTCCGGAATGACAGCAGCTCAGTAGGAGGGTCGGTAAGTCTACCGCGCCAGATCGCAGCCCTCGGGGGCGTTGACGGGGTTGCAGCGCGCCTCAACGCCGCCGGGGATCCCGGCGGTATAGCCGGTGCCGAAGCGCTCGTCGGCCCAGAGGTAGTCGGTGGAGATATATTGCGCGCCGGAGGCCAGCGCGGCCTCGTAGCGGGACTTGTCGCCGGTGCGGGCTTCGCGGGTGTCGGCGTCGGCGCGGGTGCGGACGAGCCAGCCCTCGCGCACGCGCTGCTGGATGTCGGCCAGCTGTGCGACCGGATCGTTCATGACGGCGAAGGCGGCTTCGGGGGCGTCCGGGGTCTTGTCGGCGTGGACAAAGGCCAGCCGGCCCTGCAGCGAGGGATGGCCCTCAGCATATGGCGCCCAGCGTTCCGGGGCGTCGTCGAGGGCGAAGATGATCTTGCCGCGCGAGGCCTCGAGGCTGGGCCAGCCGCCGGCCAGCGCGCCTTCGCGCAGGGTGGCTGCGGTTCCGCGCACATCGTCCGGCGTCACGAGGCGTTCGCGCGGGAAGACGGACAGGATCTCGGCGTCCATCTGGTCGAGCGCCTCACGGCCGAAGGGCTGGACGGGCGTCGCGCCTTCCCACGAAATGCCCGAGTGCTTGGGATTGACCGTGATGAGGATCGGCGCGTGATCGGGGTGCGCATCCGACCATGCCTTGACCTGGCTGAGGCATCCGGTGAACAGATGGCAGCTGGAGCGATAGTCGATGTCCGACGCATGCAGGACCTTGAGGCCAGGCTTGGTGAGGTCCGACAGGTCGTAGGGTTCCAGCTGGACGCCCTGCTGCGCCAGGATCTTCGGGGCCATCGGATCGGCCAGCGCACCCGGCTGCGGGTCGTAATAGGGGTCGATCTCGAGCTGGCGGGCGCCCTTGTCGAGCTGTTCGGCGATGGGGCGGTGGGCGTAGTCCAGCGTCAGCGCGGCTTCGGCGTTGCGCGACTTGATCAGCTCCATCACGGGTCCGGGGATCGCCAGCTTGTAGGAGTTGTGCGTGCCGATGGCCTGGATCTGGTTGAGCGTGACCGCAGGCGTGGGCGGCGCGACGGGCGCCTCGGCCTGTTCGGCGGCGGGCGAGCACGCGGCGAGCGCCAGGCCCGTGATCGCGATGAGTGTGCGTTGCATGTCTCGCCTCCCTTGTCGTTTGCCTACAGGGCTAGCGGCGTTGTTCGTCAGTTAAATGACAACTGCCACGAGACGCCGAAGCGGTCCTTCAGCCATGTGAACTTCTTCGCGAAGGGATAGGCCGCCAGCGGCATCATCACCTGCCCCATGTGGGCGAGCGCGGCATAGGCGGCGTCGAGCTCGGCCTCGCTGGCGCACTCCACGAACAGCGAGATCGAGGGCGTAAAGGTGAAGGCGTGCGGGACCACGCTGTCGAGCGCGCGATAGGGGTGTCCGGCCAGCGTGAATTGGATCACCGCCGCCTCGCCTTCCCGCCCCGGACCTTCGGGACCGTAGTGCCTCACTTCGTCGATCTGCGAGTTGGGGAAGAGCGAGACGTAGAGGCTGACGGCTTCCTCGGCGTAGCCTTCGTACATCAGGAATGGGGTGATGGTGGTCATGATGCACTCCCGCTGCCGTCATCCCGGACAGCCCTGAAAGGGCTGATCCGGGATCCGGGTTCAAACACCGCAGCCCGCCGCCGGATCCCGCATCTGCCCGGCTTCGCCGCTTGTGCGGGATGACGGTTGTGGATGCCTGCTAGACCCGCTCGATCGCCAGCGCGAGGCCCTGCCCCACGCCGATGCAGAGGGTGCAGAGGGCGCGCTTGCCGCCGGTCTTTTCCAGCTGGTGGAGGGCGGTGAGAACGAGGCGGGCGCCGGAGGCTCCGAGCGGGTGGCCGAGGGCGATGGCGCCTCCGTTCGGGTTCACGTGCTCGGCATCGTCGGCGAGGCCGAGCTGGCGCAGCACCGCGAGCGACTGGCTGGCGAAGGCCTCGTTGAGCTCGATGACGTCGAAGTCGGCGATCGTCATGTTGAGGTTGGCGAGTAGTTTCTGCGTGGCGGGCACCGGGCCGATGCCCATGACGCGCGGCGCGACGCCGGCGGACGCCATGCCGATGATTCGGGCGCGGGGCGTGAGGCCGTTGCGTTTGGCGCCGGCTTCGGAGGCGATGAACATCGCAGCGGCGCCGTCGTTGACGCCCGAGGCGTTGCCGGCGGTGACAGAGCCGCCCTGGCGGAACGGCGTCGGCAGCTTGCCCAGCGCCTCAAGCGTGGTCTCGGGGCGCGGGTGCTCGTCCTTGTCGACGACGATGTCGCCCTTGCGATCCTTGATGGTGACCGGGATGATCTCTTCGGCGAAGTAGCCGGCTGCGATGGCGCGGCCTGCCTTCTGCTGGCTGTTCCAGGCGAACTTGTCCTGGTCGGCGCGCGAGATCTGGTAGTCGGCGGCGACGTTCTCACCGGTCTCCGGCATCGATTCCGTGCCGTACATCTTCTGCATCTTCGGGTTGATGAAGCGCCAGCCGATGGTGGTGTCCTCGATCTTCGCTTCACGCGACCAGGCGGTCTCGGCCTTGCCCATCACGAGTGGCGAGCGCGTCATGTGCTCGACGCCGCCGGCGACCGCGAGGTCCATCTCGCCGAGACGGATGGCGCGGGCGACCTGCCCCACCGCTTCGAGGCCCGAGGCGCAGAGGCGGTTGACGGTGACGCCGGAAACCTTGTCCGGGTAGCCCGCCAGCAGGACGGCCATGCGCGCGACGTTGCGGTTGTCCTCGCCGGCCTGGTTGACGTTGCCCATGATGACGTCGTCGATGGAGCCGAGATCAACGTCCTTGTTGCGGGCGGCCAGCGCCTTCAGCGGCTCGGCGGCGAGATCGTCCGCGCGGACCTTCGAGAGCGAGCCGCCGAACCGGCCGATGGGCGTGCGAACGGCGTCGCAGATGAAGGCGTCCTGGGTCATCGTGTAGTCTCCCGAGATGTGTTTTGCCCGTCATAAGCCGGAGCGGCGCAAACGCAAAACGGTTCGCGCGCCAGACTGGCTGGCGCGCGCTTCCGTGTCCTGACGTGGGGTACTGAGACCGCCTCAGGCAGCCTTCACGGCCTTCTGGACCAGCTTGTAGAGGCCGCGGCGTTCCTGGGCGGGCTCGAAGCTCTGCGAGACGCCGATAACGGTTTCAGCGGCCCCGAGAATGAGGAAGCCGCCGGGGTTCAGCTGGGCGGCCATGCGGTCGAGGATGCCGGTCTTGGTCGGCGGATCGAAATAGATCAGTACGTTGCGGCAGAAGATGACGTCGAATTTGCCTAGGCCGGCGGTCGGTTCGAGCAGGTTCTGCTTGCGGAAGTTGACCATGCCGCGCAGCCGTTCGGAAACGCGCCACTGGTCGTCCTGCTGCGTGAAGTACTGCATCAGCATCTGGATAGGCAGACCGCGCTGGACTTCGAACTGGGTGAACAGGCCCTGGCGGGCGCGCTCGAGGCAGCGGTCGGAAATGTCGGTGGCGATGATCTCGACGGGCACGCCGCCGGTCAGCTGCGGGTTCTGGTCCAGCAGCATGGCGATGGAGTACGGCTCCTGTCCGGTCGAGCACGCGGCGCACCAGATGCGGATGCGCTGGCCGCGGCGCGAGGGCGCGAGCGACGGGAGCACGGCTTCCTTGAGATGCTCGAACGGCGTCTTGTCGCGGAAGAAGAAGGTCTCGTTGGTGGTCATCGCATCGACGACCTGCGCGATCAGGCGTTCCTCGCGGCGGCTGCGGACGACCGAGACGAGATCGTCGAGGGACGGCAAACCTTCCTTGCGGGCCAGCGGCGAGAGCCGGCTCTCCAGCAGGTACATCTTGTCGGCGGTGAGGACGATGCCCGCACGCTGCTTGACCAGCTGGGAGATGAACTCAAAATCCTGGCTATTCATCAGCCTTCTCCGTTCATCAGGCTGAGCGCGTGCTGGCTCAGTTCGGCCAGCGGTTTCACAGCTTCGGCGTAGCCCGCCGTGGCGACAGCGCCCGGCATGCCCCAGACAACGCTTGTCGATTCATCCTGCACAATGACGCGTCCGCCCGCCTGCACGACGTGCTGGGCGCCCGTGCGGCCGTCTGATCCCATACCGGTCAGGACAACAGCCAGCAGGCGCGATCCGAAGGTCTGCGCTGCAGTCTCGAAGAGAGGGTCGGCGGCCGGGCGGCAGAAATTGACGGCTTCGCCCTTGTCGATGCGGATCACCTTGCCCGGTCCGATGCGCATGTGGAAATCGCCAGGCGCGAGCAGCAGCGTGCTGTTGGTGAGAACGTCGCCGTCCTTCCCCTCCCGACAGGGACGGCCAACGGCCTGACCCAGCTTCTCCGCGAAGACCGGCGTGAACGCCGCGGGCATGTGCTGCACGATCAGGATCGGCGCATCGATGCGTTTTGCGATGGGCTGGAGGAATGCCTGGAGCGCAGCAGGACCGCCTGTCGAGGCTGCGATGACCAGCGCCTGCGGACGGCCCGGAGAGCGCATCGGCGCGGGGCGCAGGCGAAGGGCTGGAGAGGGAGCGCGCTGGGCGCCCGGTGCGCTGGCCTGCACCTTGCGGCCGCCGAGCGCCATGATCTTTTCGATCAGTTCGCGGCGATAGGCTTCGGCGCCGCCCAGGGACGATGCTTCGGGCTTGGCGACATAGTCGGCGGCGCCGAGCGACAGCGCCTTGAGGGTGACGTCGGCGCCCTTGCTGGTCAGGCTGGACGCCATGACGATATGGGCGTTCGGGGCGGCTTTCCGGAGCAGGGGCAGCGCCTCGAGGCCGTCCATGCGCGGCATCTCGACATCAAGCAGGATGATGTCGGGGTTGCTGGCGGCGGCGTCCGCGATGGCCTGCTGGCCGTCGGCGCACACCTTCACCAGTTCAATGCGGTGCGCCTCGGTCTCGAGCCAGCGGCGCGTAAGGCCGCGAACGACCGCGCTGTCATCGACCACCATCACACGGATGCGGCGGTCGGCGGGTTTGTTGGGTATTGCTGTGGACACGCTGGGTACTCCGCGTCTCTGGCCTAAACGAGGCCGACCTCGGAGAACTTGGCTTCGATGATCTCGCTGTCGAACGGCTTCATGATGTACTCGTTCGCGCCGGAGCGCATGGCTTCGGCGATGTGGGACATGTCGTTCTCCGTGGTGCAGAACACCACCAGCGGAACGTCGCCGCCGGGCTCGCGGCGGAGCGCGCGCAGGAAGTCGATGCCGTTCATGACCGGCATGTTCCAGTCGAGCAGCACCACATCCGGCATTTCGGCGCGGCAGCGGTCGAGCGCCTGCTGACCGTCGGCGGCCTCGTCTGCGAGGAAGCGCAGATCCTCCACGATGCGGCGCGCGACTTTCCGGACGACCCGGCTGTCATCGACGATCAGGCAGCGTTTGTTCATGTGCGTTTCCCCAGGTCCTGTTTCGATCCGTCAGGCTGCAAGCGCTTCGCCCTGGTCGGGCGTAGACAGCATGCGGTCGATATCCATGATCACGAGCAGGTTGTTCTTGAGGCGGTAGACGCCCTTCGAGACGCTGGCCCAGACGCGGTCGAGGTTGACCGGGTTTTCCTGCATGTCCTCTTCCTCAAGACGGACGACTTCGCCGATCTCGTCGATGATGAGGCCGAAGCTTTCGCCGTCACGCTCGACGCCGATGGCCAACTCCTTCTCCCGAGCCTGTTCCCGCGAGAGCGGCGGCAGGCCGAGGCGCGAGCGGGCATTGATCGCCGTGACGATCCGGCCGCGAAGGTTGAGGACACCCGCGATCTCGGACGACGACAGCGGCACCGGCGTCATGTTTGCCGGGCGGAAGACGTCGTGGATCTCGGACACGCTGGCGCCGAAGATTTGGCCGCCAATCTTGAACGTGACGTACTCTTTCTCGCTCACGCTGCTTCCCTCCGCATACGGATAGCCTGGTCAAGCGCGGCCAGCAGCGCGTGGCGATCCGACTTCGGCACCACGTATTTATCCGACATTGTATCTGGCTGACGGCTGGACAGCGGGATCAGTGGCGCAGGACCGGACACGTAGCCGTCCATCCGCTCGAGCTGTTTCAGATCGTCGCTGTCCGCCAGCACGGCATCGAAGATGGTTCCCTGGCTGAGGGTGCGGCTTGCAGAGCCGGCGTCCTCGGCAACGGTGACCTCGTAACCGGCCGCCATGATGAGCGGGGCGAGCATGTTGCGGAAGAAGGGGTGCGATTCGACCAGCAGAACCTTCTGCTTGACCTTCTTGCGGCCCGTGGTGGAGGCGGCTTCGGCCCAGTAGGGATCCGCCTGCCCAAGATAGTAGCCGATATCGACGATGCCTGTGGACTTGCCCTTGAGGACGGCCGTGCCGAGCACGCCGGGGGTGGCGTCCGCAAGCTGCAGTTCGAGGTTCTCTTCCACGATGTCGAGGATCTCGTCGACCGCGAGACCGATGACGCTCTCGCCCTGGCTGAACACGAGGACCGGCTGGCGGCCTTCGCGGCGGAGGGCGTGGGGCCCTTCGGCGTGGACCAGCGGCATGAGCTTGCCGCGGTACTGGACCACGGGTCCGCGATGGGTGCTTTCGAAGGTCGTCGCGTCGAGGTCCTCGAGGCGGGTGACGAGGCTGAGCGGGCAACCGCGCGGCTCGGCGCCGCCGGCGCGGAAGAGAAGCAGGCTCATGCGTTCTCCGGTTTCAGCAGACGCCGCGGCCACGACCTGTTCGTTGCGCGCCACACGGCGGACCGAGCGCTCGACGTCGGAGACCGACTTGGCGACGCCGTTCGGGTCGAGGATCATGATCACCGCGCCGTCGCCGAGGATCGTGGCGCCGGAATACTGGGCGAGCTGGCCAAGACGCTTGGAGAGCGGTTTGACCACGATTTCCTCGGTGTCGAAGACCTGGTCGACGATGAGGCCGAAGCGCGTGTCGCCAACCTGCATGACAACAACATAGGCCAGAGCGTCGCCATCAACCGGGCCGGTCGCGCTGCCGATGCCGAGCACGTCGGAGAGACCGACCAGCGGCAGAAGCTTGTCGCGCAGGCGCAGGACGCGCGTGCTCTTGATGTACTCGATCTTGTGCTCGCAGCGGGCGCCGGCCCGGACAAGCTCGACAACCGACAGCTGCGGAACCGCGAAGCGGTGCTCGCCGACGCCGACGATCAGCGCCGAGATGATGGCGAGCGTCAGCGGGATCTTGATCATGAAGGTCGTGCCCTCGCCCTGCTTGGCGCGCAGGTCGATGGTGCCGCCGATCAGCTCGACGTTGGTCTTGACGACATCCATGCCGACGCCGCGGCCGGACATGTTGGTGATCTTGGCAGCCGTCGAGAAGCCCGGCGCGAAGATCAGGCGATGAACCTGCTGGTCCGTCATGGTGTGGGCTTCGGCGGGGTCGATGATGCCCTTCTCGATCGCCTTGGCGCGGATGCGTTCCGTACGCAGGCCGGCGCCGTCATCGGAGACCTCGATGATGATGTGGCCGCCCTCGTGATAGGCGCGCAGCGTGATCGTGCCGGTCTCGGGCTTGCCGGCGGCGAGGCGGTCGGCAGGGCTTTCGACGCCATGATCGCACGAGTTGCGGATCATGTGGGTCAGCGGATCCTTGATCAGCTCGAGAACCTGACGGTCGAGTTCGGTCGACTCGCCTTCCATGACGAGGTCGATCTTCTTGGTGAGGTCCTGGCTGGCGTCACGGACGATCCGCGGCAGCTTCTTCCAGGCAGAACCGATGGGCTGCATGCGCGTCTTCATCACGCATTCCTGCAGCTCGGCCGTGATTCCGGAGAGCCGCTGCAGCGGCGTCTTGAACTCCGAATCATCGACGGTGCGCAGCATTTGCATCAGCTGGTTGCGGGTCAGCACCAGCTCCGAGACCATCGTCATGAGGCCTTCGAGCAC
Organism: uncultured Rhizobium sp.; assembly: GCA_964407665.1. GTDB lineage: Bacteria > Pseudomonadota > Alphaproteobacteria > Caulobacterales > Hyphomonadaceae > CAYOWK01. Next base: position 13,568 of record CAYOWK010000045.1, read on the forward strand.
ATCGACGTTGACGCGGATGGTGTTGCCGCCAATGCCGCCGCCCTTCTTGCCGTCCATGTCGTCAAATTCGCTGACCGGCAGGGCCGTGGTCGGCTTGGCGTTCTGGATCTCGGCCGGGCCGTCGACAGAGGCGAAGGCGGCTTCGAGTTCCGCGAGCGAGACTTCGCCCGGGCGCAGGAAGCGCTTCTGGTCCGCATCCCAGCGGCCCTGTCCCTGCCCGGCTTCGGCGATCTCTGGATCCTCGGAGAAATCGACAACGGGCTCGGGGGCCGGAGGCGGCGGAGGCGGGGGCGGCGCGGCGCGAACGGCCACGGGAGCAGCGGCCACAGGCGCGGAGCCGCCGAGGCGGCCTTCGGCGGCTTCTTCAAGAAGGTGAATCAGGTCGCGGTCGTCGCCGTCCGGCTCGACGCCTTCCTCACCGAGGTGATTGAGCAGCGCCTTGATCTGGTCGATGCTCTGCAGGACGATGGTCACAGCCGCCGGCGAGACCTTCAGCGTCCCGTCCCGGAAGCGGCCCAGCAGCGTCTCACCGGCATGGGCGACCGCTTCAAGGCGCGGCAGCCCGAGGAACCCGCAGGTTCCCTTGATGGTGTGGACCAGCCTGAAAATATTGTTCAGCGTGTCCTTGTCCTGGGGATTGTTCTCGAAACGGACAAGTTCCGTATCGATCACATCCAGGCTTTCCGACGTTTCGGTCAGGAATTCGCTGAGAAGATCATCCATGTCGACGCTCGCCCGTCCCTGTCGCGCGGTCGCAAGCGCCGCACCATGGAGTTCAGGAAAGCGCGGATCAGGTTAACATTTTGCTGCCGGATCGAAGAGACCCCATTCATTTTCGGGTAGCTCGACGTAAATTTCGGCGCCTGGCACGTTAAGGAACGGCGAGCGGGCCCCTTGCGATCAACCCGGTACCGCCAGCGAACGGTTTGGCCGCCAGCGTCAGGCCGGTTTCCTGGGCCAGAACCCTGGTAAACATCGGATGGATCGCTCCCCCGCCCCATCCGCGGGGCGGCTCACGGCCATCAAGCGCGTCCAGTACATCGGGACGCAGGGATCCGGGCAGGCCGGCTGCAACGGCCTCAAGCACCAGCTCGCCGCCCTCCTCGCGGGACTGGATGCTGACGCGCCCGCTCTTTGCGACGGGTTCCTTGGCCAGGTAGATCATGTTGAGAAGAACACGCAGCTGGCGGTTGCTGATGCGCTGCGTCTCGAGTTTCCACTCCGGCGCAGGCTTGGCGATGGCGGCAAAGACCGCATCGACCATGCGACGGGCCTCCATGAGGTTGGCCTGATCGTCGTTGATGGCTTGCGATCCCAGCGCCATGCGCATGAAGGCTATCTTCGCGGCGATCGTGCGGATCTGGTCCTGCAGGAGCTTTTCGCCATCGGACCGCATGCCGCCGCCCATCGCGTCGTCGAAGGCCATCTCGGCGCCGCTCATGAGTCCCTGAACGGGCGAAGCGAGGTCATGGAGAACCATGGACGCGACGTAAGACGCGAGCTTCGACGAATCCATCATGGCGCGATCAACCCCGCAGGCCGCTTAGAGAAGGGCGGAACCTAGCCGATCCGAGTCTCGCTCCCCAAGCGAAAATTGGGTGACATCCCTGTTTGTCCGAACGATGCATCCGGCCTGAACGAAAGAAGCCCCGGCGAGCGGATCGCGCAACGCCGGGGCCCCTATTTTCACAGCAGAAAACGCTACTTCGGCGTCCAGGGCAGCGAAGCGCCCGGTTTGATGACTTCGCCGGGCTTCGCGCGCCCGATCAGCTTTTCGGCCGTCAGCCCGGCGACCTGCTCGGGCGTCACGCCCTGCTCCTTCGCCAGTTTCTGGTAGAGCGCGAGGCGTTTGGAATTCACCTCCGTCACATAGCGGCGAACTTCCGGCGTGGCCTTGGCCTCGTCCGCAATGCCGACATAGCCGGAGTACATTTCCCCCACGATCTTCTGCGCCTTGGCCTGATCGAGCACGGCGGCGTCCTGGGCGTAGGCGACAGAGAGGGCGGCGGCGGCGAACATCGCCACAAAGGCCGCAAGGATTGTCCTGAAGAATGTCATGGTGCTTCCCTCCCCTAGAAGATGTCGGGGTTGTTGGCGATCAGGTCCTCGACGTCCTTGTCGAGCTTGATCCGGACTTCCTGGTCGATCTTGACGTTGAGATTGATCTCGATCGGCTTGTCGGGCGCCTGCAGCTTCAGGGTCGGCGTGCAGGCCGCTGAGGCCACGACAAGGGCGATTGCCCCCGCCGCCGCCAGATTTCGATAGTTCGGCATAGGTTGCTCCATGTGATCCGGCGCTCGCAGCATCACTGTGTTAACGTCTGGCGCGGCTTGACGTTCGTCAATCATCCGGCGCGGTGCAAAAGCTGTCACTGGGTCTCGCCCCCAGACTCTCCGGTCGTTACCCGCTCGATGATGGCGTTTACCTCGTCCTGTCCCTGATTGACGATGTTCAGCAGGTTCAGCAGCGGGCTGTCCACCGAAATACCGATATCGAAGGCCGCGCCGGAAAAGACCTCGGGATTCGATCCCAGCAGGTCGAATGTCAGGACCATGCGGCCCGCCAGGTCTCCATCCAGTCCAACTCGCATGACGCGGTACCTGAAATCCTTCAACGCATCGAAGAGCATCTTCGCATTCGCATCAGCGCTGGCGGCGGCGTCGCCGGTCGACCCGGCATAGCGGATGACGCCGCCAGCTTCCGAAGCTTCGAGGACAGCCTTGTCGATCCGCGCTGAACCGGTGCTGAACACGATCGGGAACTCGCCAGACACCGTCCCCTCGGCCTGGAGGTCGGGAATCTTGAAGCGCTCGATAATCGCAGAAAGGTCCCAGTCGATCGCCTCGCCGACAAATCGCGTCTCGCCGGCGCCGATGGAATAATCCACCGGGCGGATGTTGAGGCGACCACCCGCGAACGGCCAGCTGGCGGTTTCCAGACGGACCGCGTCGTAACCCATCAGCTGGAACTTCAGGCTTCCATCCTCGAACGGGATGCCCAGCGTGACGGCCTTGATGGTGATCTCCTGCCCCGGCGGCGAGAGTCCCTTGACCAGGTCGGACACCTCGATCTGTCCGGACACGCCTTCGAAGACGCCTGCCGAGGCCAGCGCAAATCCGATCTCCTGCAGGTCGGCGTTCGCGCTGGCGTTGAACTCTTCGTCGGACCACGACGCGGCGCCGGTCAGGTCGATCCGGCCGGTCACGTTGGCCGGACCGCGCAGAAGCGGAGACAGCGCGAATGGCTCAAGCGATCCGGGATTGAAGACCAGCGGCGCGCCGGTGAAGGTGAGAGCGCCAGCGGCGGTCTCAAGCTCGTGGCGGCCGGCGAGCGTCCCCAGCTGGATCCTGTTGGAGGCGAGTGAAAAATCGCCCTTGAAGTCTGCGCGGCCATCGACGAGGTCTGCGCCGCCCGAAAACAGGATCGGCTCGAAGAGCGCCTCGGCGGCGTTGGGCGAAGGATCGGACAGCCTCAGCGAGAGATCGCGGACTCGGCCCGACATCGGCCGGCCTTCAGCGCCCGACAGCGACACTGCGGCCTTCAGGTCGCGCGCGGCCACGGCTTCGGCGCGAACCTCGGCGTCCTCGAAACTGGCCGCAAGCGCCCACCCGTCCTTCAGGGTCAGGCGTCCGGCTATCTCCGGAAAAGACGCTGGCGTGATCGCCTCGCCCTGGATCAGTTCCGCCGTCACCTTGTCCGTGCGAAAGTTGACGGTGGTTACGCCATCCGAGGCCCAGTCGATCCGGGTTGGACCGGCGGCAACGCGCGCGGTGAAACCGTCGCCGGTGACCGGCGCGCTGAGCCGCGAGAGAACGCCACCGCCTTTCAGGCCGCCGCCATCGTCACTCTCCGCCAGCGCGCCAATGGGCGAGTACGTGGCGGAGCCCGCGCCAAACCGTGTCTTGTCGACCGTCGCGGCGTCCCATGCGAGCGCGACCCCGTCGGCGGCGGCGATGGCGATCCCGCTTTCGCTCCACGCAGCGTTGAGGCGCGTCGCAGCCTTCATGCGGGTCCAGTCGACGCCCGCCAGCTCGCCGGTCAGAAGGGCGTCAATCCTTGCAGAGACATTGCCGTCTTTGCCTGGCGCATCGCTGCCCGAACTCGGCCCTGACTTGATCTCGATATCGGAGAGGGTCGCGCCGAGCGTTTCGCCCGCGACGGTCCAGGGGCCGACGACAGCGCTGCCCGCTGCACTCACTGTGGCGCCAGAGCCCGAGGCTGACGCGAGGTCCAGCGTCATCGGCGGAGCGCCGCCGCCGGATACAAAGACAACGCCCGCGCCGCGCCACGCGGCCCCGTCGCGGTAGGCCAGCACAAGGACCGGGGCATCCCCCTTCGCAGCGATGTTCGCCTTCAGGCCGCTTTTCGCGGTGAGCACTGCGCCGCCCGGAGCAGACAGATCCACGCCCTTCCCGTCGCGGAGCATAATCACCGGAACCGTCACGTCGAAGGATTGGCCGGCGCGGGTCACAGCGCGCGCGGCGGCGGCGGAGAAAGCGGGGGCGACGCCGAGCGGCGATGAGAAGGCGTCCGCAAGGCCATCGCTCATGCTCTTTCCGAGCGACGCTCCGAGAAGGTTCACCGCGCCCGATCCGCTGACCGCGCTCGTGCGCGCCGCTTCCAGCGTGCGCGGCAGCGTCAGCGTCCCGGCGGCTTCGATGCGGCTCACGGCGCCTGCATCGATCAACAGATCCAGCGCCGACGCGGTCACGGCCGCCGAGAGCGCGCCGTCCGCTGGCGCAAGGCGGATGTCGAGCGCAGCCGATGCGAACTTGCCGCCATCGCCCTGCCCGCTCCCGGATGCAACTGAAGCTGTAAACGAGCGCAACCCGTCATAGAGCGAGGCGGGTTGGACGGCGGCGAGATCCAGCGCGTTTGATTGAAGGGAGACATCGGCGACAACAGACGCGAGCGTGTTGTCCCGAGACCCCAGCTTGTCCGCGGATATTCGTCCCTTCGCACTGAACAGGCCTGCGGTCTGGGTCAGGTCAAGATTCACCTCGACGTTCGACGCTTCTGCGATGGGCGAATCGAATCGTTCAAGATCGAGCGTGAGACGACCGTCGAGTTCACCGCCGTTGCGCCTCGCGACCAGCTCGCCGCCTGCGAAGTCGAGCACGCCGAGCGGGCTCTGAAGCCGGGTGCGCGGCGCCTCTATCCGGATGTCGAACGTCTCCGGCCCGGTTGAGCGGATATAGCCCGTGGCCTCGACCGGCCCGAGAAGTGTTGCAGCGACGACCCGGACCTGCTGGAAATCGAGGCGTGGCAACTTGCCGCCGGTCTTGCCGGAACCACTTTCGGTTAACCACGTGACCGTTTCGTCGAGGTCGCCAAGCAGAGGGCCGTCGCCGGTTGCATTGAGGCGGAACACGATCTCGCCGCCGCCGACGAAGGCAGGTCTTGCGGCAAACGGTCCCCACCATTCGAGGTCCAGGGTTATCCGGTCCGCAACGACAGCCGGCTCGGTCGAATCGCCGGAAATGCGGATGTTTCGAAGGGTCACGCCGCCAAAATCGAGACGTGTGATGTCGAGTTGGCAGTCGAGGCCGCGGCCTTTGCAGACCTGCTGGGCGGCATACTCCGACAGGGGGACTCGCCCGAGCCACACGCCTGCCATGATTGCCGGCAATACAGATAGCGTCAGGACGCGCCGGACATGGCGGCCCGGCGGTGCCGGCCTGGCCGGGCGTTTGCTAAGCAAATCTTCAGTCATGTGACCTTAGGGTGGAAGAAAGGCTTGTCGGAACGCGCTCGATTGTTTTTAGTGCTATCGCGTCCGCCTAGCAGCGTATCGCCTGCCCCGCGAAAAGACAGGGGTCGGATAAGTACAGACGGGGATTTGGCGGGCCGAAACTTGTTCCGGCAGGAACGCTACTTGGAGTACCCATGAGAAACACTGTTTTGTCGTGGGGGCTGGGAACGGCTTCAGCCGTTCTCATCGGGGCAGGACTGATATCCGTAGGCGTTGAATCCCGCGTAAGCGAAGCAACTCCCGCGCTAGCGATCGACCCGCTTGCCCGTCTTGCAGGCTTTATCAGCGCAGACCAGCTCGAAACGGTTCCACGGCAAACGCTGCGCGCGGAAGTGCGCCGCAATGAAACCCTCAGCAGTGTTCTCGACCGTCTCGGCGCCGCCCGCGACGAAGCCAATGGCGCTGTGTATGCGGCCGCCGCACACGTCGACCTGACGCGCGTCCGCCCCGGCGACAGCGTCACGGCCTGGTTCGAGCCCGGTATGACGGGTGAGCTGCGCCTTATGGGCCTCTCGCTTCGTCCGGACTCCGAGCGCCAGGTTCTGGTGTCGCGCGATCTCGATGGCGGCTGGGCCACGCATGAGCTGAAGGCCAAACTCACGCCATCGCATCATCGCGTCGCCGGTACTGTACAGACCTCGATCTATCAGGCGGCGGTCGCGCAGGGCGCGTCTGACCAACAGGTCGTCGATTACGCCGACATCTTTGGCTACGACATCGACTTCCAACGCGGCGTGCAGCCGGGCGACGAGTTCGAGATCTTCTACGAGACGCTCGATGACGAGCGCGGCCAGCAGGTGAAAAGCGGCGCGGTGCTGTTCGCATCGATCGACGGCCAGGCGCTGAAGAAGGATTTCTACCGCTTCACCGCGCCGGACGACGGCGCCGTCGACTACTACGACGCGCAGGGTCAGTCGGTTAAGAAGTTCCTGATGAAGACGCCGATCAACGGCGCGCGTCTCTCATCCGGCTTCGGCAATCGCCGCCATCCGGTTCTCGGCTACACCAAGCTGCACAAGGGCACGGATTTCGCCGCCCCCACCGGCACGCCGATCTACGCCGCCGGTAATGGCGTCATCGAGAAATACGGTTCGTGGTCGTCGTTCGGAAACTACGCGCGCATCCAGCACGCCAATGGCTACGAGACGGCCTACGCCCACATGAGCCGGTTCGCCAAAGGGCTAAGAGTCGGCAGCCGCGTCCGTCAGGGCCAGATCATCGGTTATGTCGGCACCACCGGCCGCTCCACCGGCCCTCACCTGCACTACGAGGTCCATGTCAACGGCAAGCCGGTCAACGCGATGGGCCTGAAACTGCCGACGGGCCGCAAGCTTGAAGCTGCCGCGCTGGAAGCCTTCAAGGCCGAGATGGGCCGGATCGACGCCTTGCGAGCGGCTTCGGCCTCGCCGGCGGATACGGATCAGGGCCTGCTCGTCGCGTCCGCTCCTGGCGGCGCCAGTGTTGTTGAAACGGACGGCAAGCCCATTCTGGCTCGCCAGGTCTCCGGGGCAGCGGCGGCGCCGGACCGTCGGCCGGACTCGATGGAAAACTAGAAGCGGGATGCGATCAGGCAGATCGGCCTGATCGCGATCTGCTACGCATACTGCGTCTGAGTGGACCGCAGCCTCCCCGTGCGGTAACGCCCTGTGACCGGGGAAACCAGAGCTAGGGGATCGTCATGAAAACCATCCGTACCATTGCTGGCGCTGCTGCCGCCCTCGCCGTATTCGGCGCCGCCGGTTGCGCGAGCGCCCCGTCGGCGGAGACGGATGGCCGCCTCTTCTTCATGGTCGGCTGCTGGCGTTCGGTGGATGGCGCCAATCAGGAAACCTGGGTCTCGCCAATCGGCGGGGTGATGTTCGGCCATGCCCAGACCTTCCAGACCGGCCAGCTGTCGTTCTTCGAACAGTCGCGCATCGATCTGCGCACCCAGCCGGCGAGCTATGTCGTGTCGCCGAACGGAGCCCGCGCGGTCACCTTCGTCGAAGACCCCGACGCCGTGATCCCGGACGTGCCGAGCGTGACGTTCCAGAATGCCGAGAACGACTTCCCCCAGAAGATCACCTACCGGCGGGGCAAGAAGGGTCTCGAGGCCACGATCTCCCAGCTCGATGGCTCTCGCGCCGTCGAGCAGGCGTGGGAGCCCTGCAAAGCCAGCTAGAGCATGATCGAAGCCGATCCGGCTCTAGAGCGCTGAGGCTCCGCCCATGAACATCCGGACGGCGCGTCTGACGGTCGCCCGGATTTCCTCCCCGCTGAGGCGGTAGGTCGGATCCATCAGGGCGTTGATCTGCTGGTGCGTACGGACCATGTCGATGAACAGGGCTGCGGCCGCCGCGCTGTCTGCAATCTGCAAATCGCCCGCGTCGACACGGCTCTGGATGTAGCCGGCCAAGGCATCGCGAATGCGCTGCGGGATCTGGCGGGTGTACTTGTTCGCCATGTCCGGGAAGCGCTTGGCCGTTGCGACCATCAACCGGAAGCTTTCGACCGAGGTCGGCGATGTGACGATTGTCAGCAGGCTCTCGCCGATCTGCTGCAAGCCCTCTTCGAGCGGCAGATGGCTGTGCAGCGCCAGCCCCGACTTCGCGGTCAGGAACGACACGCGTTCATCCACGACAGCCTGGAACAGGCCTTCCTTGTCGCCGAACTGGAGGTAGAGCGTGGACAGCGAGCCGCCGGCCCGGCGAACGATCTCCGCCATGCTGGAAGCCTCGTAGCCGCTCTCCATGAAAACCTCGTGCGCGGCCTTCAGAAAGGCGGCGCGCCGGATCTCGCCACGGTTGCCCTCGGCAACCACGCTGGCCGCATCGGCAACTGCCTCGACCGCTGCGTCGCCAGCCTTTGGCAGATCGTTATCCTGCATTCTGCTCCACCCCAATCTGAAGCCGCGTCCAGACCACAGTCTGGCGATCCTCGCGGTTAGTCGAACGCCTAAAGCCGGTCCACCCATTTGAAACAGAGCAAACCCTCTGAAACCTGACGAGTCGCGCGTGCGATTCAGTCCGGTTCGGGAGATGCTCCGGGGTTTCCCCCTATTCCGCCGTTCCTACCAGCGATTACGCTTCAACAGAAATGTAACGACAGTTACTTACATTGTCAGGGAGTGTTTCCTATAATGCCTTCTCTCCCGTTGCCGCTGGGATACCGTTGCCATGGCGCTTAAGACCGTTCGCCCTCCAGTTGACGCCCCTCGCAGCCCCGGGACAGACGCGCCGGCTCCGGCTGCGGATGTAGCGTCTCCGCCGGCTGCTGCCGCGAAGGGCAAGTCCCTGATTTTGAAGGTTGTCCTGGGCGTAGCGGTGCTGGGGCTCGCCTGGTTCGGCGGCAACTGGTTTGTCACAGGACGCTACGAAATCCGGACAGACAACGCTCACATACGTGCCGATATCACGCAGATTGCGGCGCGTGTGTCCGGATATGTGCTTAGCGTGGACGTAGCCGACAATCAGGCTGTGAATGCCGGGGACGTACTCTTTACCATCGACGCTTCAGACTATGAGACGGCTGTGGCCGGCGCCCGGGCGGCGCTTGCGCAGGCCGAAGCGGACGCCCGCGAGGCCGGCGCGCGCATCACCAGCCAGCGCGACCGCTTGTCGGAAGCGCGCGCCGCCCGCGACGCGGCGGACGCCAACGCCGATCTCACGAACTCGGACGAAAAACGCCTTGCACAGCTGGCCGACAAGGGCTGGTACCCCAAGGCGCGGCTCGAGCAGGCCGAGGCTGCACGGCGGACGGCGGACGCCCAGCGCTCGCAGGCCGACGCCACGATCACGGTCCAGCGCAGCCAGCTGACCAGCACGGAGGCTGCCGCTCAATCGGCGGCGGCCAAGGTCGAAGCCGCCCGGGCGCGGCTCAGTGCGGCGGAGCTGGATCTCGAGCGTACGCGTGTGCGAGCCCCGGTTGCCGGCGTGGTGGCAAACCGCATGGTCGCCGAGGGGCAGCTGCTATCTCCCGGTCAGGCGACACTGGCCATCGTGCCCACGGGACAGGCCTATGTGATCGCCAACTTCAAGGAGACGCAGGTCGAGAAGATGAAGCCCGGCCAGCCCGTCACGCTGCATGTCGACGCCTATCCGGATCTCAAGGTGACGGGTCGCGTCGAGAGCCTGTCGCCGGCGACCGGGGGCACGTTCAGCCTGATCCCGCAGGATACGGCCACGGGCAACTTCACAAAGATTGTCCAGCGCGTGCCGGTGCGCATCTCGATCGACCCGGAAGCGCAGGCCAGCGGCCTCATGCGATCCGGCCTCGCGGTGGTCGCCACCGTCTCCACCAAAGAGCCGCGCTAGACGGCCATGGGCGCAACGCCCTCACCTCCCGGAAGCCGCACAGGAGGCGCACCCGCCGCCACGAGCGGCGCGTGGACCGGTCCCGCGCCTGGCACCCCGGAGATGCGCCGCCTGAACATCGGCTTCTTCGCGATGGTCATCGGCATGTTCATGGCGATCCTGGACATCCAGATCGTCGCCTCGTCCATCGGCGAGATCCAGGCGGGCGTCGCCGCCAGCTCGAGCGAAGTCGCCTGGATCCAGACCAGCTATCTCATCGCCGAGGTCATCGGCATCCCGCTGTCCGGACTGCTCAACCGCGCGCTCGGCATGCGTGTGCTGTTCTGCGCTTCGGCTGTCTTCTTTACGATCTCGTCGACGCTGTGCGCGCTGGCGTGGAACCTCGAGAGCCTCATCGTCTTCCGCTGCATCCAGGGCTTTGCCGGCGCGGCGATGATCCCCACGACGATGGCGGCGGCGTTCAGCCTGTTCGGCCCCAATCGCTCGATGCTGCAGCAGGTGATGGTGGGCATGGTGGCGACGCTGGCGCCATCGATCGGCCCGACGCTCGGCGGCTGGGTCTCGGAGCATACCAGCTGGCACTGGCTGTTTCTCATCAATATCGCCCCGGGCGTCGCCGCCACCGTCCTGGTGTGGACCTACATCCCGAAGTCAGTCGTCAACTTCAACCTGCTCCGGCGGATCGATGTCTGGGGACTGGTCGCGATGGCGCTGTTCCTGGGCTCGTTCGAATACGTCTTCGAGGAGGGACCCACCGCTGGCTGGCTGGAGGACACCCACCTCGTCCAGTGGATGGCCGTCTGCGCCGTCGCCGGTTGCATCTTCTTCTGGCGGGCGTTCGCGGTCGACAATCCTGTGGTGAACCTTCGCGTCTTCATGGACCGCAACTTCGCGCTCAACTCCATGCTGGTCACGGTCGTCGGCTTCGGGCTGTTCGGCTCCGTCTACCTGATGCCGCTTTTCCTGGGTCAGGTGCGCGGCCTGTCTGCGATGCAGATCGGCACCGTCATGAGCGTCGGCGGACTTGGCATGTTCCTCGGCGGCCCGCTTGCCGGCGTCCTGATCCGCAAGACCGATCCGCGCTATGTGGTGGTGGCGGGCCTGATCCTGACGAGCGTGGGTCTGTTCTGGAACTCGTTCCTGACCGCGGAGTCCGGTTTCAACGAACTGTTCTGGCCGCAACTGATGCGGGGCGCCGGCATCATCATGAGCATGGTGCCAGTCAACTTCCTGGCGCTGGGCACGCTTTCGCCGGCGCAGCTGCCCAATGCGACCGGGCTCATCACGGTCTGCCGCAATCTGGGAGGGGCGGTCGGCCTCGCCCTGCTCAACACCATGCGGCTCAACTACAACGGTCTTCACGTGCAGGAGCTGGGGGCCGCCATGGACCCCACCAATCCGGCCGTGGCGTCCTATCTGGCGGCCGCCGAGCAGCGTTTCCGGATGCTGGGCGCAGCCGATCCTCATGCCGCCGCGGTCGCCCAGCTGACCCAGTACCTGCAGCGCGAAGCCGCCGTCATGACGTTCGCGAACATGTTCGTCGTGATGGCCTGCGCCTTCGCCGCGATGCTGCTGCTTGTGCCGCTGATCAAGGTTCCGCAACGCCCGCCTACAACCGGTGCAGCGGCGGCGCACTGAGCGCCCTACTGCTGTATCCTGCCCCGCAGGTCGGCGAGTCGCGCTTCGATGTCGGCGAGGGCCGCCGAGTGCTGCTCGCCCTCGACCGCCGTCTGCGGCGAGGGCAGCGAGCGCCAGGCCCAGTCGCGTGCGAGCGCGTAGAGCACGTTAGCCTGCCCGGCGTCGCTGGCTGAGGACAGCGCCCGTTCGAACTGGCGGGCCAGAACGTTGGCGCCGCGAATGTCGGCATCCGTAGCGCTCACGAGCGCAACGGCCTCTTCATGGCGACCCTGTGCGATGAGAGCGCCCGCGGCGGCTTCTGCATCCCGGATGGCGCGATCGCGCCGGGCGTCTTCCTCGATGCGCGGATCAACAACCGGATCTCCATCCGCAGGCGGCACGCCGCCGGGGAGCAGCGGCAGTTCGGGGGCAGTCGCCGGATAGCTCACCTCGATGGTCATCATCGCCCGCTCGGCAAATGTCCCGTAGTCGTTCCAGAGGCCGGCGGGAGCCTCTGCCGCTGCGACAAGAACGACGCCTCCGCATTCCAGCGCGAACCGCGAACGGATCCAGCCCGCCCCCTGCTCTCGCCACAACAGGCCGTGATGCGATCTGGCCGGCCCGCCGCACGACGCTTCGAAAGCATCGGAGGTCAGGAAGGCGGCGCCTGCCGCCTGCAGCGCATCGATCAGCGAGGCCGCGCCGCCAGCGACGGCGACAGCCACGACAAGCGCCGGACCATCCGCAATCGAACGGAAAACGACGAGGGTTTCACCGGCTCCAGCCGAAGCACCGGCTATCTCGTCAGCAAACAGACCGGGAGGAAGTTCAAGCGAGAACTTGAGGATATCGTTGCCAAAGGAATATCTTGGATAGGTCATGGGCCGCCGCAGGTTGAGAGCGGCAACATAGAGCACGACGCCATCCGGTCTATACGGATGCGTCGGCGCCAAAGTGGAGGTAGTCCCGCGAGAACCCTGCGATCAGGGCCAGCCGCTCCGGATCGATGACCCGGATCCGGGTTTTGGCGTACTCGGCCACGCCCTCCTCCGCGAGCTTCCGGAATGTGCGGTTCACGTGGATCACGCTGATGCCAAGGATATCGGCGAAATCCTCCTGGTTGATGGGCGTCTCGATCCGGTCGCGGGGCATGCCGTCGATCACCGATAGACGCACGGCCATCTCGCACAGAACGAACGCCAGCTTCTCGAAACTGTCGCGCCGCCCCAGCGAGACGATCCGTTCGGCCATGATCGACTGCTCCTGGGCGGCGGTCCACGCAATGGCGGCTGCAAAACCCGCGTGGCGGCGCCAAAGGTCCACGACGCCCGGCGCCTCCAGCCTGATGACCCGCAACGGCGAGCGCGCCATGAGGTCGAAACCAGAGGCCCCGAACAGCACGGAGTCCGAGCACAGGATGTCGCCCGGCAGGCAATAGTCGATGATCTGGCGCTTGCCACACGGCAAGGTGCGGGCGCGCAAGGCCCACCCGGCCTCAAGGATGAAAAGAACCGGACACCGGTCTCCTTCCTTCACGAAGACACGGCCGGCCGGCAGATCGATTCTGTCGCGCATGAGCGAGCGAAGATCGTGCAGGATGGCCTCGCCTAGAGGCCGGATACTGGCCATCCGCTGACACAGGCGTTCTGCTGTCCGTTCCACGGACGTGGCGTAATAGGTCTGCATGGTGGTATCTGTGACGCGCTGACCTAGAGCAGGCCGCCTGGAAGCGACCCCTCCGGGATCAGGCTGGTCCCGGATGCGCAAGGACTGAAGCTGGGAGTCTGGACAGGCATTTTGCTACCTCTGATCATCCCCGACCGGTTAACTCACCCCAAGACAATGCGGATTTTCAAATGTTAGTTCCGTGAAAAAAAGCTCATTCGAGACAGGGCCATAATGGGGCAGTTGAGGCAAAATCCTGGCGGGGCGGCCCTTCCCCTGTGCGACATGGCGTGGCCGCCTGCAGGATTCATCCGAGGAAGAGAACAATGCTGGGCAGCGAACGCCGGCTAAATCCCCTGATCAGCTGGCTTGTCGGAGCGCTGGCGCTCCTGGTCGGGGACGCCCTGCTCTCGGGCGTCTACATCGCCGGCTTCGGCTATGCGCTGATTGCAGCGGCAGCGATCGGCCTCGTGAACCTGCTGGTCCGGCCGATCCTGTTCGTCCTGACCCTGCCGATCACGCTCGTAACCTTTGGCCTGTTCGCTCTGGTCCTGAACGGCGCGATGCTCGGCCTCGCCGCCTGGATCGCGCCCGGCTTCCAGATCACGAGCCTGCTGAGCGCGATCGGGCTCGGTCTCATTCTCGGGTTCGCGCAGCTCTTCGCGTTTGCCATCCTCTCGGAGCGCCCGCAGGACCGCTGAACCCTGAACACGAAAAGGCCCGGACAGATGCATCTGCATCCGCCCGGGCCCATATCGAACCTGTCATGCCGCAAACCGGCGAGACGGGAGCTTACTTCATGGCAAGCGTGGCGCCTTTGGCGGCCGCAGCTTCCTTGACCTTGTCGCTGACCTTCTTGAACGCGACGGTGCCGGCGCCCGAAGCGTCGAGCGTGGCGACGCCTTCAACCCAGCTGTAGCCGCCGCCGCCCATGAAGTTGTACTTGTATTCGACTTCGAACTTGCCGCCGCGGGTGTCGCAGGCGGTGAGGTTCAGCATCTCCTTGCCATCGATGGCGATCGCCTTGGACACGGCGTCACGCACCAGGACAGCCGTCTGCTGACCGACGGAATCGATTTCCTTGCTGTTGCAGTCCAGCGCCAGAGCGGCCGGAGCGGCGGCGAAAGCGACAACCGCCAGAGCGGCCGCGCGAGTGAGGTTCTTCAGGGACATTCTGTACTGCTCTCCTTATGTTCGGCGACATTCTGTTCGGCGAACTGTCTATGGAGGCACTGTCGCTCAACGCGGATAAATTAGCGTAAATCCGATCCCGGTTTTTGTTCGCATTTCGATTTCGGACGCTGCAGCGCAATAACGAACGCGTGTTGTGTTGCACCAGCAGACTTCCGCTGACGGCAGGCCGTTAGCGTGATGCACGCGTGCGGAGAAACCTGCCCGGACCGGCCTCGGAACATGGAAACGCCGCCGGCATCTGGCGATGACGGCGGCGTTCCGGAAGGCTGAAGCGACAGATCAGGCGGCAGCGAGATCCGCCAGGAAGCGCTGGACGCTGCGGCTCATGACCGTCGAGCGCTCCGAGAGATCCTGCGCCGCCTGCAGCATGTTCTGCGAGGCGCTGGCGTTCTCGCGAGCGGCTTCCGAGAGCTTGACCACGGACTCGGCGGCTTCGTTGGTGCCGTCCGACGCTTCGTTGACGTTGCGCGCGATCTCGTTGGTCGCCTGGCTCTGCTGGCTGACCGACAGGGCGATGGACGACGCGATCTCGCTGATCTTGCGGGTCGTGTCGCCGATGCCGCCGATGGCGCCGAGGCCGAGTTCGGCGGCCTTCTGGATCTGTTCGATACGCTGGCGGATTTCGTCGGTGGCCTTGGCTGTCTGGCTGGCGAGCGACTTCACTTCGCTGGCGACGACCGCGAAGCCGCGGCCGGCGTCGCCCGCACGCGCCGCCTCGATGGTGGCGTTGAGGGCCAGCAGGTTGGTCTGGTTGGCGATGGCGTTGATGAGATCGACGACCATGCCGATCTGCTCGGCGGCGTTGGACAGCTCCGACATGGCGTCGTTGGTCCGGTCGACCTCGGCCACGGCGGTCTGCGAGATACGAGCCGATTGCGAAGCCTGGTTGCCGATTTCCTCGATGGAGGCGCCCAGCTCGATCGCGGCGGAGGCCACGTTCTGGACGTTCGAGGAGGAAGCCCGGATCGTCTCGACGGCGAAGGCCGACGAGCGGCCATTGCCTTCGGCCTGAGCCAGGAGCCCCTTGCCGGTAACGGTGAGCTCTTCGGCGGCAGACGACAGCGCCGTCAGCATTTCATGCGTTTCGGCCTGGAACCGGGCGGCAAGCTGCGAGACCTGCTGGGCGCGGCGCTCGCGGGTGGCGACCTGCTCGGCCTCGGCGGCGGCAAGGCGCTGGCGTTCAGCGGCGTTGTCCTTGAAGACCTCGAGGCTCTCGACCACGGCGCCAAGCTCGTCGCGGCGGGCAAGGCTGCGGATGTCGACGTTGAGATCGCCCTGCGCGAGGTCGCGCGTGGTGCGGGCGATCCGCTGGATGCCGTTGACCGTGAGCTTGGCGGAGATCAGCGCAGCGCCGGACGTGACCAGCACAGACACAGCCGCGAGCCCCATGAGGACCATCAGGCCCCACTGCAGGGTCTCGCCGGCAGCCTTGGCGTTCTCATCGGCGGCGGCGACCTGGGCCTCGATGATCTTGTCGGAGAGTTCCGCCATCTTGGCGTAGTTGGTGTCGAACTGTTCGACGAAGCCGACGACGCTGGCGAAATCGGATTCGACCACGCCGCCGAGGAAGTCGAGGCCATCGGCGTAGGTGGTCAGTTCGGCCTCGAGCTGCTTGATCATTTCAAGCTGCTGCTCGTCGGTGACGTCGGCTTCCGAGGCCTTCAGCTGTTCGTAGAGGCTGGTGACGGTCGCCTTCAGCTCGGCGAGTGGCGCAGACGCGTCCATCGAGGGATCGACCGCCTTGCCGGTGAGCGTCCGGAACAGCGTGCCATTCACCTGACGGACGTCCGCCTTGAAAGCTCCGAACCGGATGGCTTCGGGCAGGCTCTTGGTGTTGAGCTGGTCAATCGTTTCCGACTGCTTGTCCAGAATGAGCTTGGCGCCGACGCCGACGCCTGCGATCAGGGCGACGGACACGCCCGCGGGCACCATGAACTTGGCCATGAACGGCCAGTTCGAAATGTTGCTCCACTTGCTGTTGGCGGAGCTGTCGAATTCACCGTGGGACATGTGTCTCCCCTGCATCTGCCGATGCGTGCCTGTCATCAGCGACCGCCCCTCCCCCAAAGGCCAGAGGACGCTCGCGTTCTACTGACATAAAAGCGTGTTTGGGTTGACGACCTACTAACGGATGAAACAGGCCTTACGAATTTTCCACATTCCGATAGGACTTTCGACCCTGAGCCGTCGCCAGCCTGTTCTGGATCAAGGCGCGCGGGCGCCAGGGGACCCAGGTTAACGAAGTGCTGACGCCGGGCCTTGTGCGGCCATCCCGCTACACTACCTCTCTGTGCAGGAGCGGGATGCCGGCATCGGGTCCCTGCGCCCACGATTGTGCAGACTGCTTTATACAAGGGTCACGAGATGGATTTTGAACGCTATACGGAGCGTGCACGCGCAGCCGTGCAGGCCGCCCAGACTTCGGCGCTGGCCGCCGGCCACCCCCAGCTTCTTCCCGAGCACCTTCTGAAGGCCCTGTTCGCCGACCGCGACCGGCTGACCCCGAACCTGATCCGCGCCGCCGGCGGCGATCCGGACGCGGCAAGCGCAGCCATCGACAAGCTGCTGGCCACCCAGCCCCGGACGACGGGCGGCTCCCAGCCTTCCCTCTCCCAGGATCTGGCCCAGCTTTTCCAGCTTGCGGAAGCTGACGCCCAGCAGGCCGGGGACGACTATGTCACCATCGAGCGCCTGCTGCTGTCGGCCACCAAGGGCAAGGGCAAGGCCGCCGAGGCGCTGAAGGCCGCCGGCGCCACGACCAACGCCCTGGTCAAGGCCATCGCCGAGCTGCGGAAGGGTCGTTCGGCGGACACCGCGACCTCCGAGGACAAGTACGAGGCCCTCAAGAAGTATGCCCGCGACCTGACGGAAGCGGCCCGTGAAGGCAAGCTGGACCCGGTCATCGGCCGCGACGAGGAGATCCGGCGCTGCATCCAGGTGCTGAGCCGCCGCACCAAGAACAACCCCGTCCTGATCGGCGAGCCCGGCGTCGGCAAGACCGCCATCGCCGAGGGCCTCGCCTTGCGCATCGTCAATGGCGACGTGCCGGACAGCCTGAAGCACCGCAAGCTGCTCGCGCTCGACATGGGGGCGCTGATCGCCGGCGCAAAATTCCGCGGCGAGTTCGAGGAGCGGCTGAAAGGCGTCCTGACCGAGGTCACCCAG
>CAYOWK010000046.1:0-30187 GCA_964407665.1 uncultured Rhizobium sp.
GGTTCGGTGGCCACCGAAACATCGAATGCCAGCCGCTCGGACGGCGCGGCGACCATCGCTCAAGCCGCCCGCGACAGCCGAGCCCCTGATCGGCTCACCCTGAGGAGCCCCGCGAAGCGTGGCGTCTCGAAGGGCGGGCCGTGAAGGGACGAGCCCGAGCGGGCGGCCTGAAGCGAGAGTCTGAAACACCTGTCCCCGGGATTGTGATTCAAACCGGGGGTGACCATGGACGGCGGCGTCCATGCGCGTTGAGACGGGATGAGGATGAGGGTCAATAAACCCGCCCCAACCACCGGCTCAAAAACGTCCGACACGGGGCGCGTGGGAACACGCACCGGCCAGCGGCAACGCTGGCACATAGACCAACTAAGGCGCGTTTCCACGCGCCCCGGCCTCCTGTTGTTCAAACGGGCAAAAGAGGCGGCAGACGACAGCATCACGGACGGCTCACGCCGGTCCTGACGCGAATACATGCGCAAAGCTGTGAGACGTGGGAGCTCAGGCCGCAGGAGCGGCCGACATCGCAGCCGCCGCTGCGCCCGGACGGCGCACCTCTTCCAGCGCGTTCAGCTTGTCGAGCAGATAGTCGAGGTCTGCGCGCGGGATCGCCTGGAACTGGGTGAGGACACGCTCGACCATACGCTGGCGGAAACGGGCCTTGTCGTGCGGTCCGCCGTCCATCTCGGTCTTGTGGAAGACGTCGACGGCCATGCGGAAGGCGGTGAACATGCCCGGCGGCATGCCCGAACGCTCAAAGATCGTCTTCAGGCCCAGCGCGCCGGCGTCATGGATCATCAGCCAGGACTTGGAACGCGGAACGCCGGCAAGCTCGGCCAGCGCATACTCGACGAACGGAACATGCCCCAGGCAGAGCGCCCGCATGATCATCGAAGGCGTCAGGCGGCCGTTCATGTGAAGCTGCTGGACGAATCGCTCCGGATCGCTGGACATGCCGGCCTGCTCGACCAGATCCAGCGTCGCGCGCTCACGGGCGCCGGCCGCGATCTCGATCGCCAGCTGCGGGGGCAGCTCGTGAGAATTGACCAGCCGGTCGAACAGTTCGCCCGTGACCACAGCCAGCAGCTTTTCAGTAATATGGATCGGCAGTTCCTGACGGCCGATGAAGGCGCCCTGCACGCCTGGGTCATCGCCGAAGCGGTTCAGGGCTCCGTTGTACGCCTCATCCGTGAATGACGCGCCTTCATTGGCGGCGACAGCTTCCACGGCGTCGCGGCATCCATAGAGCGCGATCACTTCTGTGAGAGACTCGCTGACCTGGGCCCGGTTGGCGACGGCGACCTGCTTTTGCGGCGCGCCCGCCAGAACGATCTCGACAAGATCGGCGTCCGTCAGGACGGGCGAATTCTGCAGAATCGGGATCGCGACGGCCTCGATGTCCCGTGCGAGCTGCAGGGCGAGGTCATGCGGGAGGTTTGGCGACTGCTTCAGCGTGACGGCCAGCGCACGCCGGACAAGGGACGCGGCGTCGGTCGCCAGCATCTGGAGAATCTGGTTGGCGTGGTCCCGATCCCCTTCAGACAGCCGCATTCCGTCGATTCGACGGCAGATCTTGACGGCGGCGCCTGCCCGGTCTTCAGGGCTATCGCCCCGAACCAACCGTCGGATGTCGTCCTGGGTGAGGCTTGCACGCATTGTTGCGATCGTCATGGGGTTCCAGCCTGTGGGCTTGAACAATCAGGCAGGACCGACAATTGCTGTCACCCGTTAACAAGAATTTACGCGCATCGAAGACAGCGTAACGATTGGGAGAAAATCCATGCTGCTAAAAGGCGTTCGCGTCATCGAACACGCCACCTATTTCGCGGCTCCCGGAGCGGGCGGCGTGCTGGCGGACTGGGGCGCCGAGGTCATCAAGATCGAACCGCCGGGCGGCGATCCGGTCCGTGACAACTTCCCGACCCAGGGTACGCCGCGTGAGGCGCTATCGGAGAACCCGGCCTTCGATGCAGACAATCGCGGCAAGAAATCCATCGTGATCGACGCCCGCACGCCCGACGGACAGGAACTGATCAGGCGCCTGGCCGATACGGCAGACGTCTTCCTGACCAACGTCCGGCCCGGCGGTCTGGAGCGCTCCGGGCTCGGATACGAGGCGATGGCCGCCCGCAACCCGAAACTGGTGTACTGCGCCCTCACCGGCTACGGGCTGGACGGCCCCGATGCAGGCCGCCCCGGCTTCGACATCGCGTCCTTCTGGTCGAGGTCCGGCATCGCCCGGCTGACCGCGCCCAAGGGCTCGGAGCTGTTCCCGATACGCACCGCCGCCGGCGACCACACGACATCCATCGCTGCAGTCGCCGCGATCTGCGCCGCCCTCGTCGAGGCGGGAAAGACCGGCAAGGGCCGTCTCGTCGATGTGTCGCTGCTGCGGACCGGGCTCTACACAATCTCGACCGACTTCGCGATTCAGCTGTTCTTCGACCGGATCGCGTCCACCCGCCCCCGCAAGGAAGCCTACGCGCCCCTCTCCAACTTCTTCCGGACGAAGGACGACGCCTGGCTCGTCGTCGTCGCCCGCGCCGGTAACATCGACCTGCCGCGCTTTGCACGCGCGCTCGACTTCCCCCAACTCGTCGAAGATGAAAGGTTTGCGTCCGGCCGGGGCCGCCGCGACCACGCGCCGGAGCTGATCGAACTGCTCGATGAGGCCTTCGCGCGCTTCACGAAATCGGAGATCGCGCCCCGGCTCGATGCGGAAGAAATCGCGTGGGCTCCCGCCCAGACCCTTGGCGAAGTGGCGGCCGATCCCCAGGTCATGGCGGCGGGCGCCATCGTGCAGACGCCGTCGCGGACATCGCCCGGCCAGTCCTTCCCGTCACCCGGCGGCCCGGCCCGTTTCCCCGGTCTGGACGACGGCCCCAAGGGCCCCGCCCCCGGCCTCGGCGAACACTCCCGCCTCGTCCTCGAACAGGCCGGCTACTCGCCCGCCGAGATCGAGGCGCTCTTTGCCGCTGGTGCGGTGAAGTAGCCAGAAACGAGAAAGGCCGGCGGAACCTGTCCGCCGGCCTTTTGATTTGGTTCGGCAGCCTCGGATCAGAGGCCGAGAACGGCCTTCGAGATGATGTTGCGCTGGATCTCGTTGGAACCGCCATAGATCGAGGTCTTGCGCATGTTGGCGTAGGCCGGCGCGGTCATGTGCGCGTAGTCCGGCCCGATCGGATAGGCGTTGTCGCCATCCTTCGGGAAGCCGCGGAAGTAGGGTGCGCCGTAGACGCCAACGGCCTCGAGCGCGAGCTCGGTGATCCGCTGCTGCACTTCGGTGCCCTTGACCTTCAGGAGCGAGCTTTCCGGTCCCGGCGGCTTGCCCTGCGCTTCGGCTGCCAGCGTGCGAAGCTCAGTGAACTCCAGCGCCGTCAGGTCGACTTCCAGTTCCGCCAGCTTGCGGGCGAAGTCGGCGTTCTGGATGAGCGGCTCGCCCATGTCCTGTTCCGCCGCGGCGATTTCCTTGATGCGCTTGATGCCCATCTTGGAGCGAGCGACGCCGGCGATACCCGAGCGCTCGTGGATCAGGAGGTACTTGGCGTACGTCCAGCCCTTGTTCTCTTCGCCAACCAGGTTTTCCGCCGGCACGCGAACATCGGTAAACCAGGTCTCGTTGACCTCGTGACCGCCGTCCATCGTGATGATCGGCTTCACTTCGACGCCCGGGGTCTTCATGTCCACGAGGAAGAAGGAGATGCCTTCCTGCGGCTTCTTGGCCGTGCCGTCCGTGCGGGCAAGCACGAAGATCCAGTCGGCGAGGTGGCCGAGCGTGGTCCAGGTTTTCTGGCCGTTGATCACATAGTGGTCGCCGTCGCGGACAGCCTTGGTCTTCAGCGAGGCGAGATCAGATCCGGCGCCCGGCTCGGAATAACCCTGGCACCAGAAGTCGTCGCCGTTGAGCATACGGGACAGATAGAAGTCCTTCTGGTGGTCGTTCCCGAAGGCGAGCAGGACGGAGGACAGCATTACCGGTCCGAATGGAGGGATCGGAATGGTGTCGGCCCGGGCAAGCTCTTCCTTGAAGATGTATTTCTGGACCGAGGTCCAGTTCGTGCCGCCGTATTTCACCGGCCAGTGCGGCGCGCCCCAGCCGCGCTTCGTGAGGATTTTCTGCCAGAGCAGGAAGTCCTCGCGGGTATACTCGTCGCGGCTGACACGCTCCCGGAGCTCGTTGGGGTAGTTTTCCTCGATGAAGGCGCGGACTTCTTCACGGAAGGCGTTGTCTTCGGGTTTGAACTCAAGATCCATGCGTGTGACTCCCGGAATCGCTGGCCCTGTCTCTACGCAAGCCGGGCCTGTCAGGATTAGACAATGTCTAGCGACATGGCCTCTTTTCCCCGGCAGAGGTCAAGGGGAATATGACGGTATGGGAAGGCGCCGTAGTGTCACGCCCGGCTAGCGCAGGATTGGACGAGATAACGTGGTCGAACCCATCAGGACGCCCTGCATCAAGGTGTGCTTCGTGGACGGAGAAACCGGACTTTGCCTGGGGTGCGGCCGCAAGCTGGGCGAGATCGCTCAATGGGCCCGGTTGACGCCAGAGGGCCGGGACACCGTCATGACCCTGCTGCCCGAGCGGATGGCCAATCTCAGGGCGCAGGGGAAGCTGGGCTGACGGCGGCGGGCGTACCTGCGCGACGGGCGCCCGTCTGGGTCAGGCGCCCCCCGCTGAGAATGCCGGCAAGCGGCGGACTGACGACCAGCAGCGCCTTGCCGATCAGGATGGCCGCCCCCAGCGCCAGCGCAGGCTGCAGCAGGAAGAACACCGGATAGAGCGGGTCTCCAAGCCGGCCCACGACCTTGCCAATCAGGGGCGCGGCGACCCACATGAAGATCAGGTGAGTGCAGAACAGGAGGAAGCCGTACGTCTCCAGCTTCCGGAGCGGCGCCCCCGCCCGCCCGCCAGCAAGACCCCACGCACACCGCCACATCAAAACCGCCGACGCCAATCGGAAGGCGACATCAAAGGCAGCAACGATTCTTGGGTGCTCCCAGGCGAACGGCTCGCCGATCACCGCCAGTGCGATCTTGGGGGCGAGCAGAAGCACGAACGGCGCAGCCAGCATCCACATGGGCGCGGCCGCGATACGTTCGGCCGAACCGAAGCGGCGCAGGGCAATGCCCGCCACGAAGAAGATCAGGATCGGTGGGCGCTGCAAAAGCGGGAACTGGAAGGTCGATACGGTCCACAGGATGGCGACTGCGGCAACAGCCCCAAGCGCGATCGGCGGCAGACGAACAAGCAACGGCGCGAAGAGCATGCAGACGAACAGGTCGCGCAGGAACGGCATCTGCACGTTGATGTTGCTCGGCGAGAGAAGCGGTACGAGTTCGTTCAGCGTCCAGGCGAAGCTGGTCGGAAGCGGGCCAGCGACGCCAAGCATCATGACGCCAGCGGCAACAGCGACGATGGCGATGGCGTTCCAGAGGATCATCGGAGCCAGAATGGCCTTGGCCTTTCCGCCGATGAACGGGCCGTAAGACTTCGAAGCGGCGGTCGATACGACGAGCCAGCCGGAAATGATGCTGAGGAGCGGAACGGCGCTGCGGCCGAATATCTCGTTAACAAGGATCCGGAAGATCCCCTGGGCGCTGTCGTTCGCGGCGAACAGTTTTTCCCAGTTCAGCCCCGTCCAGCCATGGACATAGACGACGCCCAGAATCCCGATCAGGCGCGCCACGGCGATCGCCGTGGACGTGCGCGACTGGACACGGGCCGGTTCAACAGGTTTTGACTGCGAAGCGGCGACAGAGGAAGCAAGAGCGGTCAACGGCGGCGCTTTACCCAAGGGAGGGTGGATCGACGCCAGTCTGCAGCGCCATGTCCGTGTAAAATCAGGCTTCTTCTGCCAGTTTGGGAGTTAAATCGCCGTAAGTTGTATGGGAAAGGCCGCGCATGGTGTCGCACCTGACCCCATATGACCTTTCGTCAGGCGCATTGCGCTGCCGGGCATATTTTTCTACGGCGATAGTCCCGAACGTCCCGGATTGGATCGACCATGCCCGTCTACCGCTCCCGCACCTCCACCCACGGCCGCAACATGGCGGGCGCTCGCGGTCTCTGGCGCGCCACCGGCATGAAGGACGGCGACTTCGGCAAGCCGATCATTGCAGTGGTAAACTCGTTCACCCAGTTCGTGCCGGGACACGTCCACCTGAAGGACCTCGGCCAGCTGGTTGCCCGCGAAATCGAACGGGCGGGCGGCGTCGCCAAGGAATTCAACACCCTCGCGGTCGATGACGGTATCGCGATGGGCCACGCCGGCATGCTCTACAGCCTGCCCTCCCGCGAGCTGATCGCCGACAGCGTCGAGTACATGTGCAATGCCCACACCGCCGACGCGATGGTTTGCATCTCCAACTGCGACAAGATCACCCCGGGCATGCTGATGGCCGCCCTGCGGCTGAACATTCCCGCCGTGTTCGTCTCCGGCGGCCCGATGGAGGCCGGCAAGGTCATCCTCAAGGGCAAGGAAGTCGCCCTCGATCTCGTGGACGCCATGGTCGCCGCCGCCGACGAGAGTGTCAGCGACGAGGACGTGAAAACCATTGAGCGGTCCGCCTGCCCGACCTGCGGGTCGTGCTCGGGCATGTTCACGGCCAACTCGATGAACTGTTTGACAGAGGCCTTGGGCCTTTCCCTGCCTGGCAACGGATCCACGCTGGCGACCCATTCGGATCGTGAGCGGCTATTCCTCGAGGCCGGCCACCTGATCGTGGACATCGCGAAACGCTATTACGAGCAGGACGACGCCAGCGTGCTGCCGCGCTCGGTCGCGAGCTTCAAGGCGTTCGAGAACGCCATGAGCCTCGACATCGCCATGGGCGGTTCGACCAACACTGTGCTCCACCTTCTGGCGGCGGCGCATGAGGCCGAGATCGACTTCACGATGGCCGACATCGACCGCCTGTCACGCCGGGTGCCGTGCCTCTCCAAGGTCGCGCCCGCCAAGGCAGACGTTCACATGGAGGATGTCCACCGCGCAGGCGGCATCATGGCCATCCTCGGCCAGCTGGACCGGGCCGGCCTGCTGCACAGCGACCTCCCCACCGTCCACTCCCCCACCCTGGGCCAGGCCCTCGACCGCTGGGACATTAGCCGCACAGAAAGCGAGGCTGTGCGCGAGTTCTATCGCGCGGCTCCCGGCGGTGTGCCGACACAGACAGCATTCAGCCAGTCCCGCCGCTGGGACGATCTGGACCTCGACCGCGAGCACGGCGTGATCCGCAGCGCAGAACACGCATTCTCGAAGGATGGCGGGCTTGCTGTTCTATCGGGCAACCTCGCGCTCGACGGCTGCATCGTGAAGACGGCCGGTGTCGACGAGAGCATTCTGAAGTTCTCGGGTCCGGCACGCGTCTATGAGAGCCAGGACGCCGCAGTCGCGGGTATCCTCACGAGCATGGTCAAGGCGGGCGAAGTTGTCGTGATCCGCTATGAGGGCCCTAAGGGCGGCCCGGGCATGCAGGAAATGCTGTACCCGACCAGCTATCTGAAATCGCGTGGCCTCGGCAAAGCCTGCGCGCTGATCACCGATGGGCGTTTCTCCGGTGGTACGTCTGGCCTCTCCATCGGCCACGTCTCCCCCGAGGCGGCTGAGGGCGGACTGATCGCCCTGGTAGAGACCGGCGACGTGATCGACATCGACATTCCGAACCGGACGATCAGCCTCCGGGTCTCCGAAGATATTCTGGCGCAGCGTCAGGCAGCCATGTCGGCAAAGGGCGACAAGGCCTGGAAGCCCGCCAGCCGCGAACGATATGTGTCCAGCGCCCTGAAAGCCTACGCCGCCTTCACCACCAGCGCCGCACGCGGCGCCGTGCGCGACGTCGACCAGAAGCGGTAACCGTGCCGCTGGTTGCCGACAGCCCCGCTTTCATGCAGCGTCGCTCCTTGTAGCAAGGGAGAGACGCGCATGAAGGCGAACTTCGTTTTGACGGGCGCAGCGCTGGTTCTGGCTTCAGGTCTCTGGGGTTGCACGTCACAGGCCGATGGCAAGCAGCCGTCCGCGCTGCGAGACTCATGCATCAACCCGACGCAGATCGAAAAGCAGCAGATCGTGAGCAACAGCGAAATCCGCTTCACGATGAGAAATGGCGACGTCTGGGTGAACACGCTCACCAGCGCCTGCCCCGGCCTGAAGATCGACCAAGGCTTTACGTGGGAAGTGCGCGGCACGCTTGTCTGCTCGAACGAGCAGACGATCTATTCGCAGAGCGGCGCCCCTTGCCAGCTGGGTGAATTCAGCAGGGCCCCGGCCGCCGAAAAGTAGCGTTGGGTCACCGTTCGTCGCGCGCCGTATTGGTGTCCAGCCACTCCTCGATTTCATCGAGCGTGGCCGAAAATTCGTAACCCTGGTTCCCGAACAGGATGGCGCCCGTCTCGTCGTTTCGGAGCATGTATCCGCCGTGTTCGGCAATCTTGCCGAACATCTTCTGCGCCTTCATCACGTGGACGCCATAACGCGCAGCGACACGCTTCACGCGTCGTTCCTGCGACGCGAGGGCGTGCTTGCTCATTCCCACTCGATTGTCCCCGGCGGCTTGCTTGTCACGTCGTAGACGACGCGGCTCACACCCTTCACTTCGTTGATGATGCGGGTGGCGGTGCGGCCGAGCACGTTCATGTCGAAGGGGAAGAAATCGGCGGTCATGCCGTCTGTTGAGGTCACGGCGCGGAGGGCGAGCACGGATTCATAGGTGCGCGCATCGCCCATCACGCCGACCGACTTCACCGGAAGCAGCACGGCGAAGGCCTGCCAGATGTCGTTGTAGAGGCCTGCTTTGCGGATCTCGTCGAGATAGATGGCGTCGGCCTTCTGGAGGATGGCGACGCGTTCGGCGGTGACCTCGCCGGGAATGCGGATCGCGAGGCCGGGCCCCGGGAAGGGGTGGCGTCCGACGAAAGCCGGCGGAAGGCCGAGTTCGCGTCCGAGCGCCCTCACCTCATCCTTGAACAGTTCGCGCAGCGGCTCGACCAGCTTGAGGCCCATCTTCTCCGGCAGGCCGCCGACGTTGTGGTGGGACTTGATGGTGACGGACGGTCCGCCGTCGAAGGAAACGCTTTCAATCACATCCGGGTAGAGCGTGCCCTGCGCCAGAAATTTTGCGCCGCCGACCTTGCGGGCCTCGCGCTCGAAAATGTCGATGAAGGTCTTGCCGATGAATTTGCGCTTGGCTTCCGGATCGGTGACCCCGGCGAGGCCGCCCAGGAACTCGTTTCCGGCGTCCACGTGCACGAGCGGAATGTTGTAGTGGTCGCGGAACAGGTTGACGACCTCCTCCGCCTCGTTGGCGCGCATAAGGCCAGTGTCCACGAACACGCAGGTGAGCTGGTCGCCGATGGCTTCGTGGATCAGCACGGCCGCGACGGATGAATCGACGCCGCCCGACAGGCCGCAGATGACCTTGGCGTCGCCGACCTGCGCGCGGATTTTCGCGATCTGCTCGGCGCGCAGCGCGGCCATGGTCCAGTCGCCGTTGCAGCCGGCTATGGTCTTCACGAAGTTCGACAGCAGCTTGCCGCCATCGGGCGTGTGAACCACTTCGGGGTGGAACATGGTGGTGTAGTAGCGGCGGCTCTCGTCGACCGCGATGGCGAACGGGGCGTTGGGCGAGGTGCCGACCACCTTGAAACCATCGGGCAGGCGGGTGACGCGGTCGCCGTGGCTCATCCAGACAGGATACTTGCCGCCAACCTCCCAAAGGCCGTCGAACAGCGGCGAGGACTCGAGAATTTCAACATCGGCGCGACCGAATTCGGCGGCATGACCGCCCTCGACTTCGCCCCCGAGCTGAGTCGCCAGGGTCTGCTGGCCGTAGCAGATGCCGAGGATCGGGACGCCGGCGTCAAAGGCTGCCTGGGGCGCACGCGGGCTGTTTGCCCACATCACGCTGGAGGGACCGCCGGAGAAGATGATGGCCTTCGGGTTGAACCCGGCGGCCAGAATGGCTTCGGCGCGGTTGTAGGGGTGGACCTCGCAGTAGACGCCGATCTCGCGCAGGCGGCGGGCGATCAGCTGGGTGACCTGGCTGCCGAAATCGACAATCAGCACCCGTTCATGGGCGGCTTTTGCGGGGGTTTGGGAGGGGGTGTTGGGTTCCATGGCGCGATTTGCCGTGACCCGCGCACTTCGTCAACCGGCGCCGCGGGATGTGGGCTTCAAACCTCGTCGAAGGTGGATGGCAGCTCGCCGGAGCGGAACAAGATGACCGGCGTGTCGTCATAGTCGCCCATTTCGGCGTCGGCTGTAACCGAGAAGGCCACCACACCCAGCCTGAGCGGCGCCAGACGCTCGCCGCGCCGGATGGCTTCGGCGGCGGTCTTGCAGCTGACCTGCGGCTCCGCCCTCAAGGCCTTGCCCCGGCCGGCGACGTAGCTTTGAAGGATGTAGAGGGTTTCGGTGGCCACGGCGTATCAGGACCCTTCCGGCAGATCAGTCAATGGCGGAAGCACAAAGCCGCCGCGCTCAACCTCCACCCACTCGCCGACCCGGGCCGGCAGGAATATCCCCATCGCCTGCGAGCGGTTGGGGGTGATCCTGTAGTAGCGGCCCAGAAGCTTCTTTTCGTACCGGGCGTCGATCTCGCTGAAAGGCAGGAACAGGGGCGGATGGAACAGGCCCAGGAGCAGGATGGATTTCAGCCCGATGCCCTGCTTCGTAACCGCGATCTGGACGCCGCTACGATAACTGACCTTGAGCCATCCCCGGCCCATGGCGAGCGAGACGCCAGACTTCCGGGCAGCGCCCTCCGGCCACGTCTCCCCCTTGTACCACATCGCCAGTTCGCCCCAGCCGCTCAGGGACGACAGGATGAGCAGCACGAGCGACCACATGGCCATGAATGCCAGCGGAAAGCCGACGACGATCAGCCCCATCAGAACAGAGGGGTCCATCAGTGAGCCTCCGACAGGGCGCGGGCGCGGAAGGCGTTCATCACGTCGGCCAGTTCATGCGCGGAGACGCCGTAAGTGTCTGGCAGCACGCCTGCAGCGCCGACGATGGATCGGCTCACTTCAGCGAGGTTCGGATGGGCGGCTACGTCCTGTGCGGTTTCGAACGTCACGAGGGTGTTCATGTAGATCCGGCCGGTCGCGAAGGGAGAACACTCGATCCACTTGCGGCTGAAGGACTTGAACAGGGTGCGGCAGGTGAAACCGTCCCGGTCCAGCGTCAGGCTGGCGCCGACGCCGATCATCTGCGGCAGCGCGATCAGTGCGCAGAGGAGAAAGAAGCCGCCTGCGCCGTAGAAGACCGTCGGGTCTTCATCCGGCCCTACCCAGAGCGCAATGGCGACAAAGCCGGCGCAGATCAAGAACACGCCCAGCCATTTCGCCCGGCCCGGCTTGAAGTCGATGCGATCCGGGAGCGGATCGCCATCGGTGTCGAGCCATGGTTCGTTCATGTGGCCGCCTCCGCGAGGGCGCGGTCACGGAAGCGGTTCATAAGAGCAGCAAGATCGTCTGCGAGCATACCAAAAACCGGAACGTGCAGTTCAGTATCGTCAGGCCTACGGCAAACTATGACAGGCCAAATTACTGATCCGCGCAAAGGGTCATTGCGAAATTCAGAACAATCCACCCAACGGCACTCTATTCGGTCGCCAAACTGCCTGACCTGAAAGCCGAGAGGGGTCAGGCGAAGTGAAGAAATCTGGGGAATCATCTGCGAAACGAGCCCCACAAAGAGAACTCCGCAATAAATAGCGGCGACCCAGCGCAACTTGTCTCCTTCAAACGGCGCTTCCAGATTTCCGGGGATCAGCCACCAAACCAGCACGCCTGTAGCGACAACCACGCGAGCCCGCTTCAACTGCTGCACGCGTGATGGCACGAGGTCCACTCGCTCAGGGAGTTGCTCACTCTCGAACCTTAAATCGCCGATCGCCATCCGCCCCTAGCGCCCCTGATTTCGCTGCCGCCCCCACAACATAGTCAGGAATATTTTCCTATCAAGTCTTCCTCCGCATCACGGCCATGAAGAACCCGTCGGCGCCCGCAGTCTTCGGCGTCAGCCGCACAGACCCGTCCGGGCGGCGGCAGCGGCGGACCAGCTTCGCTCCGGCGTCTGTCAGCTGGCCAGAGCGGGCGGCGTGTTCGGCTGCGTCTTCCTGAACAAAGTCGGCCCGGTCGGCGAGGAAGGCCGCCACCTGATCCTCGTTCTCCTCCATCAGGAAGGAGCACGTGACGTAAACCAGCCGGCCGCCGGGCTTCACGTAGTTGCAGGCTGTGCGCAGGATCGTGGCCTGGTCCTCGCGGCGCTTTTCAAGCGCGTTGGGCTGGAGGCGCCATTTGGCGTCCGGCCTGCGGCGCCAGGTGCCTGTTCCTGTGCAGGGCGCGTCGATCATCACAAGATCCATCGTCCCGGCCAGGTCGTCGAGCGATGCGTTCTCTTTCGGGTGGCGCAGCTGCACGTTGCGGATGCCGGCGCGATCGATGCGCGGGATCAGCGCGGAGAGGCGCTTGCCGTCGATGTCGTGACTGAATATCTGGCCCCGGTTTTCCATCATGGCGGCCATCGCGATGGTCTTGCCGCCGCCGCCGGCGCAATAGTCCAGCACCTGCTCGCCCGGCGCGGCGCAGGATGCCGCCGACGCGATCTGCGAGCCCATGTCCTGCACTTCGACCCAGCCCTTTGAATAGGCCGGGATCGCTTCGACGCTTTCGCCGCGATCCACGGCTTCGGGCGCGATCATCCGGAAACCGTTGACCAGTTCGGGCAGTTTCTTCGCGCGCACGCTTTCCAGCGCCCGCCCGGCCTTTTCAGCGTCGGCCTTCAGCGTGTTGATGCGCAGGTCGACGTCAGCACGCTCGGCCATCGCGACGGCTTCGGGGATCACGTTATCGCCGAAGGCGCGCTGGAGATGGGGCGTCAGCCATTCGGGGAAGTCGCCTTTTACGTGGAGGGGGCCGGAGGGGTCGGGGGCCATGAGGAGGGCTTCGCGCTCCTGGCCGGAGAGGGCCGAGGGAGCGTGGTCGTCCTTGAAGGCGGTCTCCACTTTGCGGACGTCCCAGCCCCAGGCGAGTTTCAGGGCGCCGAGGGCCAGGGCGCGGGGGCCGGTGGTCTCCATCTGGTGTTCGATGGAGTTCTTCCGGCGCAGCGCATCGAGCACCAGACCGGAGACCCAGGCGCGGTCCTTCGAGCCGGCGAAGCGGGAGCGCTTGCCCCAGTCGCGCACGGCGTCCTTCACCGGCGTACGCCGCTCGGTGACGTCTCTCAGGACTTCTATCGCCGCTGCAATGCGGCCTCCGTCTCTCATGGGTGCGGCCCTGCCCCGCCGTGGCGGTGGGCCAGCGTCCGGCCGATGTCGCGGACGTCGGTGAGGACCGCGTACCGGCCAACAACCGTGGCGTCCCCGGGCGCCCGTTCGGCGTCCATCACCAGCATCGGCAGGCCCTGCCAGGCCTCGCCGACGAGGTCGATCACATCCTGACGGGGGCGGGGAAAGGCGACCCGGCGGACATCGATCCGTGTGGCCCAGCCCGGATTGGCCAGAAGCGCGCCTTCCAGCGCCGCGCAGTCGTGGCAGTACCAGTCAAAGCCGCCGTCGCCGAAGGGGGCTTTCAGAAGGAAGAGGATGTCTTTCATGGGCGCTGTCCTAGACCGGGCCGGGCGTCGTGGCTATCCGCCCCCATTGCGGCGGCCGGACAGGAAGGCCCAGGCGAGCAGCCCCAGCACGATCAGGCCGCCCAGCGCCATCAGGATGGAGGCGCCCGCCGGTCCGGCAGATCGCATGAGCAATCCCAGCCCTACGGCCGCCCCGAAACCGAAGCCGGCGAGGATCATCGTCCTTGCGGAACCCTTCTTCATGCGAATCCGCCCTATCCTGCTCTGAGGCCTGTTTCGCCTGCCCCTACCAGAGAAGGCCTTTGCTCCGGAAGGTCTGGGCGGTAGGCAGAGGGCCGAACGCCGGAGAACACCGCCTTGACCCAGGACGTCATCATTCGCCGTGAAGGCGCTGCAGGCCGCATCACGCTCAACCGCCCGGGAGCCCTGCACGGGCTGACGACGGAGATGTGCGTTGCGATGCATGCGGCGCTTCTGGCGTGGCGGGACGATCCGGCCGTGAAGCTGGTTCTGGTGGATCATGCGCCGGGCACGCGGGGCTTCTGCGCCGGGGGCGATATCCGCCAGCTCTATGAGGACATCGCCAGCGACCCGGCCTCCGCCGATGCGTTCTTCGAGATCGAGTACCGGCTGAACGCGCTGATCAAGTCGTACATCAAGCCGTATGTGGCGTTTGTCGACGGCGTGGTCATGGGCGGCGGCGTTGGCGTCAGCGTGCATGGCGAGTTCTGCGTCGCCACCGAGCGGACCGTGTTTGCGATGCCGGAGACAGGCATCGGCTTCTTCCCGGATGTCGGCGGCGGCTGGTTCCTGCCGCGTCTCGGGCTGCCGGTCGGGCTGTGGCTGGGGCTGACCGGACACCGGCTGAAGGGCGGCGAGGTTGCGAGCATCGGGATCGCTTCGCACTTCATGGAGTCGGAGGTCGTCGAGGCGGTGAAGGCGTCGCTGGTGCAGAACGAGTTCGACCTTCTCTATGCGATGGAGTGGGACGAGACGGGCGAGTTCGAGAAATACGTGCCCGTGATCCAGCGCTGCTTCGGCAAGCCCACCGTCGAGGCGATCATCGCCGAGCTCGAGGAGGTCGGCGGCGACTGGGCGGACCAGCAGCTGAAGGCGCTCCGTTCGCGCTCGCCGCTGGCGCTCAAGGTCACGCTTCGCCAGATGACGGAAGGCGCTGCGGCGCAGGACTTCAACGAGGTCATGCGGATGGAGCGGCGTCTGGCGAAGCGGATGATCCGGCAGCCGGATTTCGCCGAGGGCGTGCGGGCGGTGGTGATCGACAAGGACAACAAGCCCGACTGGCAGCCCGCCTCGCTATCGTGGGTGTCGGACGAGGTTGTGGACGCGATGTTCGCACCGCTGCCGGATGATGAGGAACTGACGTTTCCGGATCTTTGATGCTGGTCCGGTTTCAGATTAGTCAGGGTGGGCGGCGGCGAAGCCGCCCGTCCCCCCGAGCGGGGGGACCGGGCGCGGCGCATGCCGCGACCGAGGGGGGCTTGGCCTCTCCACTCACGCTGATGGCCGTTCATGGTGCAATCACCGTTACCCCCACCCGGCCCCTTCGGGTCCGACCTCCCCCGCTCGGGGGAGGTGGCGCTTCGCGCCTGAGTCCCCCATCGTCACACCGCCTCCTTCGGACCGGCGTGAGCCGTCCGTTTTGCTGTAGCTCCCCTCCCGAAACGTGGGAGGACGGGGCGCGTGGGGACGCGCCGTCTTGTATAAGCTGCCAGCTTGCGCTGGCCGGTTGCGTGTTCCCACGCGCCCCGAACGGACGTTTTTGAGCCGGTGGTTGGGGCGGGTTTATTGACCCTCATCCTCATCCCGTCTCAACGCGCATGGACGCCGCCGTCCATGGTCACCCCCGGTTTGAATCACAATCCCGGGGACAGGTGTTTCAGCCGGGAGAGGGTAATGCGCCCCGCCCGGCTCCGCGCCGTCCGTGCGCCTGTCGTTCGAAAGTCCGGTGGCCCCCGAACCCTCCCATGACAGGCGCGGAGGGGAGTTTAGGGGGCACGGGAGTCCTCGGAATTGGGGGCCTGTGCTTTCAGTCTGGAAACGGCCCGAGAGGGCCGTGTTCCTCGCGTCCTTCGACAGGCTCAGGATGAGGTGCGAGGATCCAGACTTCGAAAATCGTGCGTGCGGTCAGAGTTTTAAGTCTGGATTCCCGCATGCGCGGGAAACACGGACACCGGCGTGTCCGTTTCCAGAAACCGGTCGGATTGGCGCGCCGGACTCCCGCATAACCCCCTGCACGTGACAACGCTTGCGGGGGCTGTCATCCCTGAGGAAAAGATCAGGGAGAGCGGCCGTGTCGAAGATTGCCTTTATCGGGCTGGGAAACATGGGTTCGGGCATGTGCGCGAACCTCGTGAAGGCCGGCCATGAGGTCCGGGCGTTTGACCTGTCGGCGGAGGCTCTGGCGCGGGCTGTCGAGGCGGGGGCGCGGGCGGCGGGCAGTGTTCGCGAGGCGGCGGCGGGGGCGGATGTCGTGGTGACAATGCTGCCTGCGGGCAAGCATGTGCGCGGCGTGCTGGAGGGGGCGGCCCCCGATGGATCAGACGGCGTGCTGGCGGCGGCTCCGGCTGGCGCGCTGTTGATCGACTGCTCCACCATCGCCGTGGAGGATGCGCGGGCGATTTCGGCGCTGGCGGCTGGGGCCGGGTTTGCGTTTGTGGACGCGCCGGTCTCGGGCGGCGTGGCGGCGGCGGCGGCGGGCACGCTCACCTTCATGGCGGGGGGCGAGGCGGACGCCTTTGCGCGGGCCAAACCCGTGCTGGAGGGCATGGGGAAGAACATCTTCCATGCGGGCGCGGCGGGCGCCGGTCAGGCCGCCAAGATCGCCAACAACATGCTGCTGGCGATCTCGATGATCGGGACGTGCGAGGCGTTCAACCTGGCGCGGAAGCTGGGGCTGGAAGCGCAGACCTTCTTCGACATCTCGTCCAGGGCGTCGGGCCAGTGCTGGTCGATGACCAGCTATTGCCCCGAGCCCGGGCCGGTTCCCAATGCGCCGAGCAACCGCGACTATCAGGCGGGCTTCGCCGTGGCGATGATGCTGAAGGACCTTGATCTGGCGGCGGGCGCCGCGAGCTTCGCCGGCGCCGAGACGCCGCTGGGGACCCACGCGCGGGAGATCTACGCCCAGCTGGCGGCAGACGGCCACGCAGGGCTGGATTTCTCGGGGGTGATGCTGCGGTTGCGGGGGGATATTTGAGGGGACCAGCTGCCAACTAACGAGACAGATGAGCAACAGCGTTTGGACAGCGGCTCCAAGCGCTGCAATCTGC
This sequence comes from uncultured Rhizobium sp., assembly GCA_964407665.1. GTDB lineage: Bacteria > Pseudomonadota > Alphaproteobacteria > Caulobacterales > Hyphomonadaceae > CAYOWK01. Next base: position 16,862 of record CAYOWK010000046.1, read on the forward strand.
CGCCATGTCTTCCAGCCCCCATGAAAAACTCGTTGCCTACTGGAAAGCGACCGAAACGGGCGTCCGTATCCAGCCGTCAAGCGATGCCGCCGTCACGGCGGTTGAAAGCACGTTCGGCGTTCGGCTCCCCGCTGATTTCAGGGCCTACCTCCGCGAGGGCTGTCGCGCAGACGAACAACTGGACATTCACGGCACGACCTGGTGGCCGCTCAGCAGGATCAAGAGCCTTCCTGACGACTACCGTCACGAAGTGAAGAGCGCCGAGATCGCGCAGGATGCAGACGGCTTTCTGTTTTTCGCAGATTGGCTGATCTGGTCTCTGGCCTGGGCGATCTGTTGCAGGCCGGGCGACAATCATGGGCGGGTGGCTGTGATCGACGGCGTGCAAGACCGGTTTGTCGCCGACAGCTTAGCCGAGTTCATCGACACCTACATCCGCGATCACGACCAGCTACTCTGACAATCGACGTCAGCTCCGCGCCCTGCCTCCTTACGGACGCACCCTCGAACCGAGACTCCCATGCGGGTTAGCCGCCGCGATGGTGCGGAAGGACCTCCATCTTGCGGCGGGCGCGACGACTTTCGCCAGCGCCGCTGGGGACCCACGCGGAGGAAACCTACGCCCAGCCGGCGGCAGACGGCCTCGCGAGGCTTGATTTCTCGGGGGTGATGCTGCGGCTGCGGGGGAGATTTGAGGGGGGCTTGGTCGCCCGCCGGCTGGCTTACCGATGTGACTCGGTAGCATACTTGAAGTATCAAGCCCGAGTGGCGTCACTCTGGGGGGTAAATGAGAAACAGGTTGAACCGCCTGCTACGGACTCTGCCCCTGTGGCCCGCCATTGCCCCATTGGCGCACGCGAACGTCATCTGGCCTGCACTCTTTGTCGCGCCGCGCGTCTTCAGCGTTCCTGCCGTCATCGCTGGCCTGACAGTCGAATTACTTGTCTTCCGCGCATTGTTTTCGCAGTCGTGGATCAAGGCAATCGGAGCGGTCGCTGCGGCCAATGCAGTGTCGGCGATCGCAGGATTGTTTCTGATACCGATCCTGGGGTTTGTCTGGGAACTCTTCGCAACGATCCTCATAAACCCGATCTTCAACTGGGGCACTTTCAACCCTATCAGCTGGTTTGCCTCCTATCTCATAGCGATGCTGAGTACGGCGGCCATCGAGGCGGCGTTTTTCCGGCTGGCCCTTCGTCTCCAGATGACCCGGAGGCAATTTGGCTGGTGGTTCCTTGCCAACGGCGCTTCAGTGGCCGTCGCATTCGCCAGCTTGGCGTTTGAGCCAGGAACCACTTCGGGAGACTGGTACGACCCCTGGCCGTTTGATGCATCTTCCAAATGAAACGGCGTCGACAAGAAACCGTCATCTCACCGGAGCATCGCGCAAAGTTCGATGCCGTATTGCGTGACTCAATTCCGACCCTCGGACATATTTTCATACGTCGCCCCGGCAAGCGTCCAGTAGCTCACGCGACGGGCGTCTTCATCTCGGTCAGTGGCATTCCCGGTTTGGTCATGGCCGACCATTCGCTGGACGTGGACGTTAGCGGAGCGGGCGCAATTCTCATCGGCGGTCCAGGCGATTCTGAACTCGCGCCGCTTCGAGGCTTGCTCCTGCGTTCGTCCGCTTTCGACCCGGACAATCAACATCGCGTAGACGTCGCCGTTTATCGGCTCGCGCCGGAGACCTTGGCGGCGATTAGCCCGTTCGACCCAATTTCTATCGATGATCTCGCCGAACCGGCACCTTACCTGCCCCAGCGGCGGTTCGCGGTCGTGGGATTTCCAAACTCCCAAACGAAGGCAATCCCCGTGACGGAGCCCATCCGAAGCGGTGTGATGATGTACGTTGCACGTGAGCGAGCACCATCATCGCTCGCTGAGATTGCACCCTGGCTTCGACCAGAGATCCATCTCGTGCTAAACTATCAAGCAGATGGCGCGGTTCACAGCGAGGGCCATTCCAGCGCGCCCGGACTATCGGGCGTTAGCGGTGGTGCAGTTTTCGATCTCGGCGCGACGCTCGATCCGGATGCAGCCCCAAAGCTTGCAGGCATCCTCACCCACCATCTAAAGCCTCGGAGGGTACTCATCGCGACACGCATTCATCCAATAATCAAGGGAATCGAGCATTGAAGGAATACAACTTCTGTTTCTGGCTCCCTTGACCCAAACCGACACCCTCATCCTCGGCGCTGGCGCGGCTGGTCTCATGTGCGGCATTGAGGCGGCGCGGCGGGGGCGGCGTGTGGTGGTGGTCGATCATGCCGCCAAGCCTGCGGAGAAGATCCGGATTTCGGGCGGGGGGCGGTGCAACTTCACCAATCTGGATGTGACGGCGGGGAATTTCCTGTCGGAGAATCCGCACTTCGCGAAGTCGGCGCTGAAGCGGTTCACGCAGTGGGACTTCATCGCGCGGGTGAGCGAGCGCGGGATCGCCTGGCATGAGAAGACGCTGGGCCAGCTGTTCTGCGACGGGTCGGCGCGCGAGATCATCGACATGCTGCTGGATGATCTGAAGGCCGCCGGCGGGGAGCTGCGGCTGGGGACGCAGGTTATGGGGGTCGAGCGGGTCGACTTTGCCGGTTCCGGGGGTTTCCGGGTGGCCACGTCGGGCGGGGAGATTGCGTGCGCGTCGCTGGTGGTGGCGACGGGGGGCAAGTCGATCCCGAAGATGGGGGCGAGCGGGCTGGCCTATGAGATCGCGGCGCAGTTCGGGATTGGCGTGATCGAGCCGCGCCCTGCCCTTGTGCCCTTCACGTTCACGTCTCCGGCGCTGGAGCCCATCGTGGAGCTGGCGGGGGTTTCGGTGGAGGCGCGCGCGGAGTGCCTGGGCGCTCATGGCCTGGACGCTCAGGGCAGACGGGCGGCGTTCAGCGAGGGGATGCTGTTCACACACCGGGGGCTGTCGGGGCCGGCGGTGCTGCAGGTGTCGTCGTACTGGCGCGAGGGCGATGCGGTGGCGATCGATCTGGCGCGGGGGCGGGACACGTTCGACGAGCTGAAGCGGATGCGGGGGGAGCAGCCAAGGCTGCAGCTGGGCAATGCGTTGGGGATGATCGTGCCCAAGCGGCTGGCGGCTCAGATTGCCGGCAGGACGTTCGGCGAGGCGCGGCTTGCGGACCTGTCGGATGCGAAGCTGCGGGAGGTGCATGCGGCGGTGCATGGCTGGACGGTGGTTCCGGGCGGCACCGAGGGCTGGCGGACGGCGGAGGTGACGCTGGGGGGCGTCGATACGGACCATCTGTCGTCGCAGACGATGGAGGCGAAGGCGGTTCCCGGGCTCTATTTCATTGGCGAGTGTGTGGACGTTACCGGCTGGCTGGGGGGGTATAACTTCCAGTGGGCGTGGTCGTCCGGGTGGGCGGCCGGGCAGGTTTGCTGAGGGGGGAAAACGGCGCGTCGTACGGGTTGGGCCTGCCGTCAGGGCATCCGGACCGGGGCGGTCCGGCGCGCGGCTGACATGAAAATGCTGCAACTCTTTTGTCAGCACCCATATGTGGCGCCCTTTCAAAATCAGTCGCTTGTCGGATATGGTCCGTTCACGTCCTGGTGAGGACGAGGGAGGGTCGCCGTGCGTAACCTTGGTATCTGGCGCAAACTTGCGCTGGGCGTCGCTGCAATGGCTGGCGCTGTCACACTTGCATCCTGCGGCGGTCCGAACGCGGGCGACGCGCAGGTCACGCGGGGCGACGAGGACGGGCCGCGTCTGGAAATGCGGCAGGCCGGATCGAAACGGGCCGGGGAGCCCGGATCGAGCGAGTTCGAGTTCGTGCGCTACGCGATTGACGTGAGCCAGGACCTGCCGCGCGCCTGCCTCACCTTCTCCTCCACGCTCGACCCGGAGCGCGATTACACGCCGTATGTCGAGATTTCCCCGGCGACGCAGATCAGCCTGTCGGTCGAGGACGCCAATCTGTGCGTCGGCGGCCTGTCGTTCGGGCAGAACCGCGAGCTGACGATCCGTGAGGGCCTGCCGAGCCTCGATGGCCGGGCGCTGGCGTTTGCCGAGACGCTGCCGATCGAGTTTGGCGACCGTCCCTCCTATGTGGGCTTCAAGGGCGACGGCGTGATCCTGCCGCGCGTCGAGGCCGATGGTCTGGCGCTGGAGACGGTGAACGTCGACCAGGTCAAGGTGACGATCTCGCGGATCACCGACCGCGCCCTCGCCTTCAAGACGATCTCCGCCGGCTATTCGGCGGCGCGCGGCCAGTATGGCTGGATGGACTACAATTCGGAGGCGTCCGACGTCGCCGAGCAAATCTGGACCGGCACGATCGAGACCAAGGGCTCGACCAATGCCGCGAAGACGACGGTGTTCCCGATCGCCAAGGCGATCCCGCGCCTGTCGGCGGGCGCCTATTTTGTCGAGCTGACGGAAGTGGACGGCGCGGGCAAGTCGCCGAGCCAGGCCGCCGAGGCCAAGCGCTGGCTGATCATCACCGACCTCGCGCTGACGACGTATACGGGCTCCGACGGCATGTCCGTGACGGTGCGCTCGATCCAGTCGGCGCGGCCGGTGGGCGGCGTGTCGCTTGAGCTGATCGGACGGAACAACGCCATCCTGGCGAAGGGTACGAGCGACGCCGATGGCCGCGTGCGCTTCCCCGGACCGGCGATGCGGGGCCAGGGCGCTGTCGCTCCGCGGATGGTGATGGCGTATGCGGGCAATGGCGACTTCGCCCTGCTCGACCTCGACCGCTCTCCGATCGATCTCTCGGAACGCAATGTCGATGGCCGCGCTCCGGCGGGCGTGGCGGACGCGTTCGTGTATTTCGACCGTGGCGTCTATCGCCCGGGCGAACAGGTGCGCGCGACGGCTCTTGTCCGCAACGCCGCCGCAGAGGCGGTGAAGAACCGCGCGGGCGCGCTGACGGTCTATGCACCGAACGGCATCGAGGCGGGCAAGCTGCGCTTCGAGAAGGCGGCGTCGGCCGGCGCCGTGCAGTACAACTTCTCCGTGCCGAAGAATGCTGCGCGTGGCACGTGGCGGATGGTGACCGAGATCGACGGCGTCGGCTCGGTTGGTGAGGCGACGTTCAACGTCGAGGACTTCGTTCCCCAGCGCATCGCGCTTGACCTTGTGGCCGACACGACCGCCCCGCTCCGCGGCAACCAGACGCGCCGGATCGAGGCAAATGTCCGCTTCCTCTATGGCGCTCCCGGCGCCGGGCTGACGGTGGAAGGCAATGTCCGCGTCGAGCCCGATCCGAAGCCGTTCGATACGTTCGCGGGCTTCCGGTTCGGCCTGCATGACGAGCAGTTCGCGGAGACCACGTTCGACCTGTCCGAGGCCGTCACCGACGGCGCCGGCAAGGGTGCGCTGATGGTGGATCCGCGCGAAGCCAACGTCCGCTCGAGCCAGCCCCTGCGCCTGCGCGCCGTGGTGTCGGCCATCGAGCCCGGCGGCCGTCCCGTGCGCGACGATGTCCGCATCCCCTACCGCCCGAACGACCGCTATCTGGGCGTGAAGCCTGCGTTCGAGGATGGCTCCTCGCCGGAGAACAAGCCGGCGTCGTTCGAGCTGGTCTCGGTCGACCCGACCGGTGCGCCGCAGGCCGCCGAAGTGAACTGGCGCCTGGTCCGGATCGACTGGAAGTATGACTGGTTCCGCGCCGATGGCGGCGAATGGCAATGGCGCCGCAGCCGCGAGGTTGTGGAGCTGGAGACCGGCGTCGCGCGCGCGGCCGCAGGCCAGCGCGCCAAGCTCAACACCCGCAATCTCGACTGGGGCGATTACGAGATCTACTTCACCGAAGCCGGAACTGGCGCCGAGGCGTCGTATGCCTTCTGGGCTGGCTGGGGCGGTCAACCGCAGGAGGGCGTCGAGGCGCCGGACCGCGTGCGCATCACGATGCCGGACAAGCTGCCGGCTGTCGGCGAATCGATCGAGGTCGGCATCCTGCCGCCCTATGATGGCCAGGCCGAGATTGTCGTCGCCGGTGAGGATGTTCTCTACACGCGCGTTCTCGCGGTGAAGAAGGACGGCACCCGCATCAAGATTCCGGTGACCAAGGAATGGGGCGGCGGCGTCTATGTGATGGCCAGCGTCTACACGCCGCGCGATCCGGTGGCCCGTCCCCGGCCGCGCCGCGCCGTCGGCGTCTCGCACATTGCGGTGGATGTCGCTCCGCGCACCTTCACGCTGAGCCTGAAGGCTCCGCCGATCCAGAAGCCGAACTCGAAACTGTCCATCGATATCGAAGCCTCTTCGGGCCCGATCCGCGAAGGCGCGTTCGTGACGGTTGCGGCGGTCGACGAAGGCATCCTGCAGCTGACGCGGTTCCAGTCGCCTGATCCGGCGGACTATTTCTTCGGCAAGCGCCGGCTGGGCGTGGAGCTGCGCGACGACTACGGCCGCCTGCTCGATCCCAACCAGGGCGCTGCAGCCGAAGTCCGGCAGGGCGGCGACCAGATCGGCGGCGCGGGCCTGACGGTTGTGCCGACGAAGACGGTCGCCCTGTTCTCGGGCCCGGTGAAGCTGGACGGACGCGGCCGCGCAACCGTCACGCTCGACGTGCCTGACTTCAACGGCGAACTGCGGCTGATGGCTGTGGCCTGGTCGGATACAGGCCTCGGTTCGGCTTCGCAGCCGCTGACCGTGCGCGATCCGGTTCCCTCCGAACTGATCCTGCCGCGCTTCCTTGCCCCCGGCGATGAAGCCATCGCCACGCTTACCCTCGACAACGTCGATGGCGGAGCGGGCGTCTACCAGACCAACCTGACGGCCACCGGCCCTGCGACTGTAACAACACGGTCGCAGCAGGTGAACCTGGCCGCCAAGCAACGCCGTGAGGCGCAGTCGACCATCCGTTCGGCGGGCGAGGGCATTTCCGAGATCAGTCTCGGCGTGACCGGCCCCAGCAACTTCTCGATCTCGCACGCCTATTCGATCCAGACACGGTCGGCCTGGCTGCCGGTTTCAAAGGTCGAGCGCAAAGTGATCCAACCGGGTGAGACGTTCTCGCCGCGAGCGGATTCGCTGGCGACCTACGTCGCGGGCTCGAGCGAGGTGAAGGTCTCGTTCTCGCCCATTCCGATGGACGCAGCAGCGCTGTTCGACTCGCTGGAACTCTATCCCTACGGTTGCACGGAACAGACCGTCAGCCGTGCGATGCCGCTGCTTTATGCCGGCGAAATCGCGGCGCTCGGCGGACGCATCGCTCCGGCTGACCTGAAATCGCAGGTGCAGGACGCCGTCTCGACGATCCTGAACCGGCAGGGCGCCGATGGGGCCATTGGTCTGTGGCGGGTTGGCGACAACTCCGCAACGCCGTGGCTGGGCGCCTATGCAACCGACTTCCTCGCCCGCGCCAAGGCGGCAGGATATGTCGTGCCGGATGCTGCGCTCGATCGCGCCTACGATGCGCTCGAGGAGTTTGCGGTTCGCGAAAACAAGTGGGCCGTCGGCTACGACTTCTCGGTCTGGGAAAGCCAGTACAACCCGGACAACGAGCAGCGCCTGATGGACCGCTCGTCGGCGTACGCAGCCTACGTGCTCGCGCGCGCCGGCCGTATGGACAAGTCCCGCCTGCGCTACATGCATGACGAGCGCATGAGCCGCATTCCCGACCCGCTGTCGCGGGCCCAGATCGGCGCGGCGCTCTACATGATCGGCGACAAGTCTCGCGCCAACTTGTCCTTCGACAAGGCCGAACAGGCGCTGGGCTTCACCAACTCCGGCGACTGGTATCAGACGCCGCGCCGCGACCTTGCGGGCGTTCTTGCCCTCGCCAAGGAAGCCGGGGCCGCCCAGCGCGTCGAGCGCCTCGGCGCCCGTGTCGGCCAGGACCTTCCGGAACCGGATCGCCTGACGACACAGGAAAAAGGCTTCCTGCTTCTCGCCGCCCACGCCCTTTCCGCAGGCGCTGGCGAGGTGAAGGTTGGCGTGCAGGGCGATGCGCGCGCTGTAACCGCCGGACGGGTGTTCGCCCTGCAGGAAGCGCAGATGCGGACGCCGCCGACGTTCACCAACACCTCGACCACCCAGCTCTGGGTGACGAGCGTGGCGCGTGGCTCGCCGGTCTCGGCGCCGGATGCGGCGTACGATGGCCTGGTCCTCGACAAGCAGCTGTGGACGCCTTCCGGGTCTGCCATCAACGGCACGACCTTCCGGCAGGGCGACCGCGTCGTGGTCGCGATCACGGTGGGGTCCTCGGAGAACCGCAGCGTGCCGCTGGTGATCGCCGACCTGCTGCCCGCCGGCTTCGAGATCGAGGCCGTTCTCCGTCCGGAAGACGCTGGCCGCACGGGAGCCTATGGCTTCCTCGGCGAGCTGACGGTTCCGAACATTGCGGAAGCGCGGGACGACCGCTTCGTCGCCTCGTTCAACCTCTACGATCGCGAGGCCAAAACGGTCGCGTACATCGTGCGGGCCGTAACGCCGGGAACCTTCACCATGCCGGGCGCTGTCGCCGAGGACATGTACCGGCCGGAGACGTTTGCCCGGTCGTCCTCCAAACGGATCGAGGTTTCGAGACGGAACTGATGGCAAAGGTTTCGGCAGAGCGGCCACCCGATGCGCCGAACGGCCTAGTCGAGAGGCTGATCGGGCGCGCTCTTGGTCAGACCGGCGACCTAACGGGACCGCAGCCGCAGCCGCCACCACCGCGCCTGCCAGAAGAGAATTGACGTGTTCAATGATGATTCTGTGATCGCGACCCTGTCAGGTCAAGGTTCCTTGCTGGACTCGGTACTTGTTGAGGTAAGTGCAAGTTGGGGAGCCGATACGGCTGAGGTGACCTTGAGATTTCGCGCACGGACCAAATCTCGCTTTCGCGAAGTCACGCTGCACTTCTCAAAAATATTGGAAATGAACATTGCATATTCTTCGGACGACTTTCCGGCGGACATATACGATCTTAAATTTCTTAAACTGCCGGACTCCCTATATTATATTTCGCTCGATCCGGACCCGGCGACTTTGGGTGCAGCCAAAGTAAAAAATGTAACTGCCAGCGATACTGATGGATTTTATATCCGCGCCGCTCATGTGAGCTGCTTTGCGGTATAGTAGGAGCGTTACCAAGAGTGGCGTGCACGCATTTGGCTAGCCCGCACGGCGATGACAGAGTGAGCCCCGGCGTGTTGTCCGGTGACGTGCTGCGGGCCTACCTGACCCGCAGCACGTCGCTGGTCACCTACGCTCAGGCAGCCCGCGATCTGGACGCGATCAACATCAACGCCGTGACGCAAGCTCTCGAAATGCTCATGGAGCAGGATGCCGCCGCTGGCCGCCCTTTCCTCGCCGCCCGTGTTGTCAGCCGCATCAACAAGTTTCCGGCAAGGGGCTTCTTCGACAAGGCCCGTGCTCTTGGACGCCAGATCGACAACGAAACCGCCTTCCACGAAGCCGAACTCGCCGCCCTTGGCACTCCCGATGCACAGCCTTAAAATCTGCCCATCACAGACACACTTCGGATCGCTCGCTGCGGCATGGTCAGGCCCCAGACGCCACCTGGCTGGCAGCGGCGCAGCTGATTGGCTTATTGCTCAGGCTGACCTGGCTCGCGCTTGCGCCGGGACGGGTGGAACCCGGACATGATCCGCGACACGGTCACCAGCTTCGCTTCCCGGCTACGCCCTGCGTGGCCATCGACGTGGATGCGCGGCCCTCTGGGGCTGCGCTGGCCGCCCGAATGGCCGCGCCGGATCGCGCTTGGCGTCCTCTATCTGCTGCTGCCGGTTCTGGTGCTGGACGCGGTCTTTCCGCCGTCCATGAAGCGGGTGGCGGAGACCTCTGCGGTGGTGACCGACCGGCGCGGCGCGTTCCTGCGCGCCTTTCCGGTGGACGACGGCAAGTGGCGGATGAAAGCCGATGTGAAACGGCTGGATACCGCCTTTGTCCGCGCGCTGCTGGCCTATGAAGACAAGCGTTTCTACAGCCATGGCGGCGTCGATCCGGCAGCGCTCGCGCGCGCGGGAAGCTCGCTGGTTTCGGCGGGGCGCATCGTGTCCGGCGGCTCGACCATCACGATGCAGACGGCGCGCCTGCTGGAGCCGCGCCCACGCAACGTCGGCTCGAAGCTCATCGAGGCCGTGCGGGCCTGGCAGCTGGAGCGCCGCTACACCAAGGACGAAATCCTCGGCCTCTACCTGACACTCACGCCCTATGGCGGAAACCTTGAGGGCGTGCGCGCGGCCTCGTGGGCCTATTTCGGACGTGAGCCGGAGAACCTGTCGCCTGACCAGATCGCACTTCTTGTGGCGCTGCCACAGTCTCCGGAAGCGCGCCGCCCGGACCTGCATCCCGAAGCCGCCATCCGGGCGAGAAAGCGCGTGCTGGATCGTCTCGCGGCCGAGGGCGTGTTCGCAGCCGATCTCGCAGCCGAGTCGTCCGAGTATCCCGCGCCGAAGCGCCGCGATTTTCCGGTTCTGGCCTGGCATGCGTCCGAGGAAGCGGTCGCGCGGAACACCGGCGAGGGCGATATTATCACCACGCTCGACCTGTCGCTGCAGAAGGCGATGGAGGAACTGGCGGGGCGCTCGGGCTCTCCCAGCGAGGGCGTGCAGGTCGCGATCATCGCCGTGGACATTGCAACTCGCGAAGTGCGCGCTGCTGTGGGGTCGTCGGATCGCAACTCGGCCGGCGGGTGGATCGATCTGACCAACCGCCCGCGCTCGCCCGGCTCGACGCTGAAGCCCTTCATCTACGGGCTGGCATTCGATGATGGCGTGGCCTCTGCCGGGACCCGCATCGCAGACGCGCCCAAGCGGTTTGCGTCCTATCGCCCGAACAATTTTGACCGCACCTTCCGGGGCGACGTGACGGTGGCCGAGGCGCTGCAGCACTCCCTCAACATCCCCGCCGTTTCGGCGCTGGAAAGCGTCGGCGCGCGCCGCTTTGCGTCGACGCTGGAGATGGCCGGCGCGGGGCTGCTGATGCCCTCTGACAGCGACGACGAGACAGGTCTGGCGATTGCGCTGGGCGGCGCCGGCCTCACCGTTCGCGAACTCGCCCTGCTCTATGCAGCGCTGGGCGATGGCGGCCATGCGCTGCCGCTGTCGTGGTTGAAAGAGGAGGCAGAGACCTTCGACGAGAAGCGTCAGACGTCTGTGCAGGTGATGTCGGCCGACAGCGCGCGCGAGATCATTCGCATCCTGTCGCTGGCGCCGGCGCCGCAGGGCCGGGTGCCAGCGTTCCTGACGCAGGACGCCCCCGCTGTCGCGTTCAAGACCGGCACGTCGTACGGCTTTCGCGATGCATGGGCGGCGGGCGTGGCCGGCGGCTATGCCGTCGTCGTCTGGATGGGTCGCGCCGATGGCGCTCCGCGCCCGGGAACGACCGGGCGCGATGCGGCCCTGCCCGTCCTGTTTGACGCGTTCGACGCCATCGCGCGGATCACGCCCGCGCGTGGGTCCGGTCCGCAGCTGAGGGAGACCTGGGAGGAGCGCATTCCGCCGCCGCCGCCGCTGGCCCGCTTTGAGCGCGCGTCAGAGCCGCCGCAGATCCTGTTCCCCCCCGACAAGGCCGAGGTCTGGGCCGACGAGGGCCACGCGTCATTTGTGCTGGCGGCCCAGGGCGTTGGGCCTCTGCAATGGTATGTCGACGGGCTGCCCGTGCGCCGCAATGGCGCCGGAGAGGCTGTCTGGCGTCCGGTCGAACCCGGGTTCTACAAGGTCAGCGTCGTGGATCCGGAGGGGCGGACAACCACCTCCAGCGTCAGGATCCTGACGCCGGAGGGGTGAGTGGCTGCTCCTAGATATCGAAGCTGATCGGTTGGTCCGCACCAGCAGCGATGAGGCCAACCCGGCGCAGGTAGTCGATCACGATATCCGCGTTCTGCTCGGGCGTGCCGGAAGCGGTGTCCAGCCGGATCTCCGGAGCGAGAGGCGCTTCGTAGGGGCTGTCGATCCCGGTGAAGTTGCGGATCTCGCCTGCGCGGGCCTTCTTGTAGAGGCCCTTCGGATCCCGGCTCTCGGCCAGCGCGAGCGGCGTATCGACGAAGATCTCGATGAACTCGCCCTTCTCCGCCAGATTGCGAACCATGTCGCGCTCGGCCCGGAACGGCGAGATGAAGGAGACGGTCACGACGAGGCCGGCGTCGACGAACAGCTTCGACACCTCGCCGATCCTGCGAATGTTCTCCACGCGGTCCGCGTCGGAAAAGCCGAGGTCCTTGTTCAGGCCGTGGCGGACGTTGTCGCCGTCGAGCGAATAGGTGTGCACGCCGATATCCGCGAGCCGGCGCTCCACGATGTTGGCGATCGTGGACTTGCCGGCGCCCGACAGCCCCGTGAACCACAGGATCGCGGGGCGGTGCCCCTTCATAACGGAACGGATCGACTTGCTGACGTCCATCGCCTGCAGGTGGACGTTGGTTGAACGGGTCAGTGACGCATCGATCATGCCTGCGCCGACCGTCTGGTTCGTGAAGCGGTCGATGAGAATGAAGGACCCGCCTTCGCGCACGGCGCGGTAGGGGTCGAAGGCGATGGGCTGTGTGGTGGCGATGTTGCAGTGGCCGATCTCGTTCAGGGCCAGCTCGCCGCCGGGCCCCTTCTCCATCGTGTTGACGTCGACCTTGTAGGAGACGCTCCGCACCATGGCCTGAACGGTCTGCGAGCCGATCTTGAGCAGGTACGGACGGCCTGTCGCGAGCGGGGCTTCGTGCATCCACAGCACGTTTGCGGAGAACTGCGAGGACACGTCGGGCCGGTCGAATGGTCCGGCGAACACGTCGCCGCGCGAGGCGTCGATCTCGTCTTCGAGCACCAGCGTGATCGCATCGCCTGCGACGGCGAGCGGAAGGTCTCCGTCGGCCGTCGAGATCGCCTTCACGCGCGACTTCTTGCCGGACTTAGCGACAACGACCTCGTCGCCGGGGCGCACCGAGCCGGAAATCAGGGTTCCCGAAAATCCGCGGAAATCGAGGTTCGGGCGATTGACCCACTGGACCGGCAGCCGGAACGGCCCCAGTTCGCGCGCATCCTCGACGACGACGCTGTCGAGATGCTCGAGCAGGCAGGGGCCATCATGCCAGGGCATGGAGGTGGAGCGCGAGGTGATGTTGTCGCCATTCAGCGCGGACATCGGGATCGGCGTGACGGACTCGAAGTCGAGACCGCCGCTGATGGCCTTGTAGTCGGCGACGATGGCGTCGAAGCGGGCCTGATCGTAGCCGACCAGGTCCATCTTGTTGATCGCCAGCACGACGTGACGCACGCCCAGCAGGTGCGCGATGTAGGAGTGCCGCTTGGTCTGGACGAGGACGCCCTTGCGGGCGTCGATCAGGATGATTGCGAGGTCGGCGGTGGAGGCGCCGGTCGCCATGTTGCGCGTGTATTGCTCGTGGCCCGGCGCATCCGCGATGACGAACGCGC
>CAYOWK010000047.1:0-29049 GCA_964407665.1 uncultured Rhizobium sp.
CTTGATGGCGTCGAACTTGTTCGCTTTGAGCCGCTGCGTGAGATCATAGCCGGGGTCGGCCTTCGGCGGCGCCACAAGGCTGTATATGTTGGTCCAGTCCTGCGCCCACATGTTGCCGAGCAGATCGGCGCGGATGGGCCCCGTCTTCGCCTGAACGCTGTCGCCATACTTCGCATGCAGCCTGCCGCGTACGTAGCAGTGCAGCTCGGCATACAGCGGCTCGACCTCGCTCCACAGCCGCTCGACCTCAACGGACATCTGCTCTGGCGGCATGTCGTAGTTCGACAGCCACATGTCCGCGACGTTGTCGAAGCCCAGTTCGCGAGCGCCCTGATTGCCGATCTCGACCATGCGGGCGTAGTCGTCGCGCATCGGAGGCGACACGGTGCGCCAGCCCTCCCACGCTTCCTTCAGCTTCGCGGGATCGCGGGACTGCTCAACGATGTTGGAGAGGCCGTCCAGCGTCATGGACTCGCCGTTGATCGTGTACTTTCCCGTGGAGTAGGTGGTCTGCATGCGTGTCTGGATCGCCGCCAGCTCGTCCGCTGCGGCTTTCGCCTGTTCGGGTGTACCGGTGGATGGCGCCGGCATGACAATGGACGTGCGAAGCTTGCCCATCTTGCGCGCCGAGACCGGATCCAGCGCAACGCCCTCAAACATCTTGGTGGCGTTGGCGAGGGCCACCTGCATCTGAGTCCCTTCCGATCCGACGCGGGCCGCCAGCCAGTTGGTGTCGTCAGTGATGTGGGTTGCATTCACCCACTGGATCCGCGCCGAGTATTCGCTGAACTCATCAATCTTCGCTTCGGCGTCGGCGAGGAATGCCTGTGTAGCCGCCGCCGTCGGCGCAGGCTCAGCGGCAGGGGCGGGCAGCGCTGGAACCTGAGCTTCGGCCTGGGGCGCATCAGCCGTCTGGCAGGAGGCAAGGATCAGGGCGAATGCGGCGGCTCCACAGAGCAGTGCGCGTTTCATGGCTCGACCTCTTTTGGGCAAGGGCTTGCTGGACCGGCCGGGATGTTAGGCAAGGCATGTCGCCATCCGCAATCCATTCACCCGGAGATTCTGTCCGATCGCGCAGAGGGTCTTCCCTTCCTTATGGAAGACGCCATCCTGCCGGCTGAAATCATCCCGGGGCGGACGTTGGAAGCCGAATTCGATCACCGTCTTGCCGCCGCAGAGGCTTTTGCGGCTGCCGCCAACTGGCAGGCGGCGGAGCGGGAGCTGACCGCCGCGCTGGCGCTCGAGCCGACCAGTGTCCGCGCCCTCGCGCGGATGTCGGATTGCCAGATGAAACTCGGGCGGGTCGAGCGGGCGACCGCCCTGGTCGACGAGGTCATTGCAGCGGCGCCCAACGATCCGGCCGGATACCGGCTGAAGGCGATCCAGCAACTGAACGCGCGCTCGCCGCAATCCGCCATCGCAGCGGCGGAGGAGGCTGTCCGGCTCGATCCTGATGACGCCGCGAACCAGCATGTGCTCGCCGCCGCACATGTGCAGCGCAAGGCATGGAAGGAGGCCATGGCCGCCGCGACACGGTCGAGGGACCTCGCCCCTGACTGGTCAGTCGCCATGGCCCAGCAGGCCATCATCATGCTGGAGATGAAGGGCGGGAAGGCTGCCCAGCCCTTCATGGACGAGGCCATCGAAGCGGGCGGGCTGGAGAATGACTACGTGCTGCTGCAGGCCGGGACGATAGCCCTCGCACGGGGTCGGCTGGCGGAGGCCGGAGACCTGCTCGGCGAACTGCTGCGCAGGAATCCCGAAGATGAGAGTGCGCTGTCCCTATACCTGATGACAGACAGAAAGCGGCACGGCCTGATGCGGTCGAACTTCAGGCGGCGCTACTGGAGACGCGAGCACGGATCCTGGGGGTGGCTGGCATGGGGCTGCGGCTGGACGCTCGTCATCGCCGCGATCATTCCGCTCGCCATCCTCACCAACGTGCCGGGCTTTGCAGTCGTGCTGGTCTATCGCGGCTATGAAAGGCTGCGATACTCGGCCCACCGCAAGGAGGTCCGGGCGCACTTCCGGCAGGTCGCCCTGAAGTCAGGCTACTGAGCGGCCGAAGCCTCCGGCCGCCAGCGCAGCCTCACGACCCTTCGGCCGTCGTGTCGGCTGTGGCCAGGGCCGCCGGAGCGGTCGGGTTGCCGCCGAGCGCAAGATGCAGGGCAAGCCACTGCTCAAGCGCGGCGCGCTGGTTTGCGATCAGGGCCGACTCGGCAGTGTCGGCGCGATCCCGCACGTTCAGGACGTTGAGCAGGCTCTCCGATCCTTCGTTGTAGCGCAGCTCGCCCAGGCGCAGCGTTTCACGCGAGGCGTCAGACGCGACCTGGAGGCTGCTCGAACGGGCCTTCAGGGCATTGAAGCTGTCGAGGGAGTCGACCACGTTGGCATAGGCCGAGATGACGGTCTGGCCGTAGCGTTCAAGAGCCGCGCGCTTGACCGAGTCCGACTGTGCGATCCGGGCGTTGATGGCGCCGCCATCGAGTATCGTCTGGGCCAGCGTGGCGCCGATCGAATAGACGAGGTTGTCGAAATCGAAGAGACCCGACGTGCCGTTTACGGTGGCGTTGGAGAGCGCCAGGCCGAACGTGGCGTCGAGCTGCGGCCAGCGCGACAGACGGGTCACACGGTTGTTGCCGAAGGCCTGGATGACGCCGAATTCGGCTGCGACCACATCCGGACGCGAGCGGATGGTCAGTTCCGGCATGCCCAGCGCCGGTGCGGTCGGAGCTTCCGGAAGCATGCCGGTGACTTCGAGCTTGTTGGTCGGGAAGCGGCCGAGTGCAGCTTCGAGGGCGCGGACGGCGGTGCGCAGCGACACCTCGGAGGTGATGATCGCCGCTTCCTGGGTGGCGAGTGTCGACTGACCGAGAACCAGTTCGTCGCGGGCCACAGAGCCAGCATCGAAGCGCGTCTGCGTGATCCTGAACGTGGACTGCGCGCGCTCGAGCGAACGGCGGTCCAATTCTAGCTGCAGACGCTGCTCGATGACCTGGAAGTAGGTGCGGGCGACCTGCACGGCGAGCTGGCGGCGGGCGAGTTCGTACGTGGCTTCGGTCGAGCGCAGACCCGCCGACGAGGCGCGGATGGACGCCGACAGGTCGCCCATGATGTCCGGGCTCCACGAGCCGTTGACGCCGAAGGTGTAGGACTCGTCACTGAAGGACGAGGAGTCGTTGATCGCGGTTGCGGGATTGTCGTCCCTGTCGGAGGCGCCGACGCCGGCGGTGGCGCGCAACTGCGGCCAGAGGCCCGACTGCGTCTGGCGAACCAGCGCCTGCGACTGCTTCACGTTTTCCATCGTGGCGCGCAGGGTGCGGTTGTTCTCCAGGGCTTCCTGGACGAGCGCCGTCAGCTGGGCGTCGCCGAAGACCGAGTAGTCGGCGATGATCGCGGACGCGTCGCCGGTCATCGGCGCGACGATCCAGTCGGCTGGCATGCCCGCGCGCTGGACCTGCATGGCGTCGAACGCCGGACCAGCAATGGGCAGATGTCCGCATGCGGAAACCGCCGCTGTCAGTGCGCCGATTGCGACGCCGCGCGCCAGTTTGGAATCAGTCATGACGAAGTGCCTGAATTGGATCGAGTTGAGCCGCCCGCCGGGCGGGGAAGAAACCAAAAATGACGCCGACCGCAGCAGCTGCGCCCAGCGAGATGCCGATCATTGACGGGCTGACAGCCATCGGCCATCCACCCACCTGGGCGAAAGCAAAGGCTCCACCCCAGCCGAGGATCATTCCGACCAGCCCGCCGAGACCGCACAGGGCGATCGCCTCGACCAGGAACTGGGTCAGGATGTCGCCCCCGCGCGCCCCGATAGCCATGCGCAATCCTATCTCGCGTGTCCGCTCCGTGACGGACACGAGCATGATATTCATGACCCCTACGCCGCCGACTAGCAGAGAGACGGCGGCAGTGAAAGCGAGGAGCATGCTCATTGTAGCTTGCGCTTCTCCTCTCTGCTTTATCATGTCGGCAAAGTTAAAGATTGTGAAATTGTCCTCCTGCCCCGGACCGATACGCCGAAGCTCGCGCATCTTTTCGAGCAGCTGGTCCTGAGCGTCGAGCACATCATAGCCGTCCTCGACCAGCACCTGGATTCGCGTAACGTGGCGTGAAACCCAGCGATTCCCGCCTGTGATACGGTTCCGGACCATGGCAAGCGGTCCGACAAACCGGTCATCCCGATCCTGACCCATGCCGCCGCCCGACTGACCTTTTGCCTCCAGGATGCCGATGATTTGAACCGGTACGCTGTTCAGGCGAATGCGCTGTCCGACGGCGTCTCCATTGGGGAACAGGTTCTTCGCGGCCGTCTGGCCGATGACGACGACCGCCGACCCGGACCGCGCCTCCTGCTCGGTGAATTCACGGCCTTCGACGACCGCCCAGTTGTTGACGTCGAAGTAGTTTGCGCCGCCGCCCTCGATGCTCGAGACCCAGTTGGTCTCGCCGGACACCGCCGTGACCTGGCCGTTGAGGATGCCCGTCGCCGCCGTCACAAAAGGCATCTCGGAAATCGCCGCAACCTGGGATTCGGAGAACGGCTGGCCCGTGCCGCCGCCCATGCTTCGCCCGCCACGCGAAATTCCGCCGGGATTGAACGTCAGCATGTTCGAACCGACGCTTGCAATCTGGGCGTCAATCTGCGCTTTCGCCCCTTCGCCGATAGACATCATGACCATCACCGAAGCGACGCCGATAATGATCCCCAGCATGGTCAGAAGCGACCGCATGGGATTTGAAAGGAGCGCCTCGATGGCCGAGGCGACCGCGACTCCGAACTTCATGTACGGCTGCTCCCGACCAGATCTGGCGCTGACTGATGTGCGGTGTGATGCGGGTGATTCAAGCGGTCAGACTCGATTCGTCCGTCCCGGAAGTGGATTTGCCGCCGTGCGTAGTCCGCGACCTCGTTCTCGTGGGTGACGAGGATGACTGTGATCCCCTGCGAGTTGAGGTCTGTCAGCAGACCCATGATCTCGGCGGTCGTCTTGGTGTCGAGTGCGCCAGTGGGTTCGTCGGCCAGCAGGATGCGTGGCCGGTTGACCAGGGCCCGTGCAATCGCGACCCGTTGCTGCTGCCCGCCTGAGAGCTGCATGGGTCTGTGGTCCATGCGCGAGCCGAGGCCGACCATTTCGAGGCACTCCCGCGCCCGCGCGTCCGGGTCGCCGAGGTCCTTGCGGGCGTATCGAAGCGGTAGCTTGACGTTGGCGAGCGCATCCTGGCGGGGGAGCAGATTGAACTGCTGGAAGACAAAACCCAGCGTTTCGTTACGCAGGTCGGCGAGTTCGTCGCGGGACATCTGCGACAGCGCGCGCCCGTGGATCCACATCTCGCCGCTCGTGGGTCTGTCGAGTGCGCCGATCAGGTTCATCAGGGACGACTTCCCCGAACCGGACGGGCCCATGATGGCGACGAATTCTCCGGCCTGGATATCGAGGCTGACACCGTTTAGCGCCCGGACCTCCTGGTCGCCCATCCGATAGACCTTCGTCAGGTCCCGGCAAGAGATGAGAGCCGAGCCCGCCTGGGCCTCGTCCTGCATGCCGGGCCGCCGTGTTGCGTCGTCCGCCATGACGCTACTTCTTGGCCGTTGTTGCAGATGCCGCGCGGACGACGAATTCGTCGCCTTCGTCGGCTCCGCGGATCACCTCGGCGAACGAACCATCAGAGAGTCCGATGATAAGCATCTTGCGTTCAAGTTCGCCGCTTGCGTTGACCACGAAGACATCTTCGCGCTTCTGGGTCGACTGTTCGCTGCGGAGGCGGTTGTACTCAGCGATTTCCTCCGGCGTCATATGGCGCTTCAGGACAGCTTCCTGCGCGGACTGGAATTTCTTGCGCATTTCGCCCATCGCCTGCTGCTGCTGGATCGAGCGCGGAGGGCCAAACCCCGGACCGCCGCCCCCGCCGCCAAGCGGCGCCGATCCCCCTTGAGGCGGCGCCGGCATAGAAGCGCGTATCGCCTCCATCTCCTTCTGCATGTCCGCAGTGATCTTTTCGATGCGAGGCGCGTCGACGCCCATCTCCTTCAGGATTTCGCCATTGGCTCCGCCGAAGCCGCGGCCGCCGCCGGGGGCTCCGGGGCGCTGGCCGCCCGGGCCGCCGGCGGCGGCCTGGGGGGCGCCCTCCGGCGTCTCGCTGGCCGCCAGCTTCTCCTGGAGGTCCTTGGGCGGGTTGAAGCGCGTTGCGTCGTAGGCCAGCCGCAGCACGTCGCTTGCGCGGTCGGCAGTGATTTCGACGTTGGCTGTCATGCCCGGGAGAAGCTGGCCGTTGGGGTTGGGGGCGGAGACCACGACCGTGTAGGTGACGACGTTCGCGGATTCCGTACCCAGCTTGCGCACCTGGCTGACGACCCCACGGAAGGTTTCGCCAGCGAAGGCGTCGACGGTGAATGTCACCGGATCGCCCTGATCCACGCCGCCGATATCGGATTCAATGACCGCAGCCTCGATCTGGATCTGGGACAGGTCCTGCGCGATCGTGAAGAACTTGGCGACGCTCATCGACGACTGCACGGTCTGGCCGACATCCACATCCCGGCTCAGGACCATGCCGTCGATCGGCGACCGGATCTTTGTCTTGTCGAGCTTGACCTGCGAGTCCTGCAGGGACGCGCGGCTCTGCTCGAGGCCTGCTTGCGAAGACTGCAGGTTTGTCTCGGCGTCGCGCAGGCGCAGGCGTGAAAGCTCATAGTTCTGTTCGGCGAGTTCCCAGGCGGCCTGTGCAATCGCGCCCTCGTCGAAGAGGGACTTCTGCCGCTTGTAGTCACGCTCGGCCTGGGCGGCGTTGACCTTGGCCGTCTCGATCGCAGCACGCGCTGTCGCGACCGCTGCCTGTGACTGGAGCAGGCGCGCGCGGGCCTGCTCGACGGCGGCAGAAAAGGTCTGCGGATCAATCTGGGCGAGAACCTGGTTCTTCTTCACCGTGGTGTTGAAGTCGACGTAAAGCTCCTGGATGCGGCCGGAGACCTCCGAGCCGACTTCCACCTGATTGAGCGGCTGGACCGCGCCCGAGGCTGTGACGATCCGGGCCACGTCGCCGCGTTCGACCTTGACGGTCTCGAAGGTGTAGGCGCCGGCCTTGGCGACCACCGGGCCGCGCATCACGAAGGCGGCTCCGGCGACAGCGACAACAGAAACGGCGACGGCGGCGAGCAGCAGCTTGCGGTTCATGCGGGTTCTCTCAGCGAGCGGGGCTCCCGACGCACGGCAGTCCGCAATCTTCTCTCATTCCCTTCAATCATGCCGGATATCCGTTCCGTCGTCCTCTCACAGAAATTTCAGGGCTGTAACAAAGTGTGCCGGACGTTCGCGTGTCCGGGATGCGTTTATTGCGGACGGCGCCCAGAGGAAGGGCACTGCCGCATCGGGAGGCGTTCCCTTGCGGCATTGGCATGCGTTCAAGGTCGGGACTGGATCGGATACGCTCGGCGTGCTGTTCTGGATCGGGGAACTGAGCGTGGAATCGGGGTAGAGCAGGCATGATCTGGGCGCTGGCAGGATATCTGATCCTGCAATTTGTTGTGGCGTGGATGGCGTCCCGGTCCATCAAGGTCGAAGATGATTACTTCGTAGCTGGTCGTCGGCTTGGCGTATTCGCCGTCGCAATGTCCGTGTTTGCGACCTGGTTCGGCGCGGAATCGGTCATGGGCGCTTCCGGGGCCATCGCTTCGGAAGGTCTGGCCGGGGGTCGGGCAGATCCGTTCGGATACACTATCTGCCTGATCGGCATGGCGACGCTTCTGGCGTTCAAGCTCCGGCAGGCCGGCGTCCTCACCTTCGTCGACTTCTTCCGAGAGCGCTTTGGCAAAGTCTCGGAAAAGATCGCTGCCGTGCTGACGATCCCGACCTCGGTGATCTGGGCGTCGGCGCAGCTTCTTGCGATGGGCGAGATCGTCGCCACGGTGTCCGGACTGCCATCCGGCGCGGGACTCTTGATCGGCGCCGCCATCATCATCGGGTACACGACCATCGGCGGGCTGCTGGGCGACGTTATCACGGACATCATCCAGGGCGGCGTTCTGATCGCCGGGCTGGTCGTCCTTCTCGTGGTGGTCCTCATTTCAAACGATTTCTCCTTTGCGGCCATCACCCCGGACCAGCTCTCACTGACCGGCTACGACGAGGAGGGTAATCCGCAGAGCCTGATCGGCACCCTGGATACCTGGATGATCCCGATCCTTGGGTCGCTGGTGGCGCAGGAAGCCATCTCGCGCTTTCTGGGCGCCACGTCGGCGTCTGTGGCGCGCAAGGGATGCTGGATCGCGGCCGGGCTTTATCTCGTTGTCGGCTCCATCCCTATGCTGCTGGGGTTGCTTGGGTCGGCCAACGGTTTCGAGGCCACGGATCAGGACGCCTACCTTCCGGAGCTGGCGCAGGCCTATCTGAACCCCGTACTCTACATCATCCTGATGGGCGCGCTCGTCTCGGCCATTCTCTCGACCGTGGATACGACCCTTCTGGCAATCTCCGCAGTTGCGACACGCAACCTTGTCGAGCCGTTTGTTCCTAACCTGCCGGACAGGGGCAAAGTTGCTCTGGGCCGTATCCTGACGGCGTTCTCGGGCGTTGTGGCGCTCGGCATCGCTGCGTCGGGAGACACCATCAAGGGCCTTGTCGAGATTGCCTCTTCCTTCGGATCGGCCGGCATCGTCGTGGCGCTGCTGTTCGGGCTTCATACGCGTTTCGGCGATGAACGTGCGGCGGTGGCGGCGCTGGTGACCGGGGCGACGATCAGCTTCTTCGGCAATGGCGTTGTCGCGTGGCTGCTGTCGCTGTTCCTGGGTGAAGGCGTCTACGAAACCCTGCCGTGGTACTGGCAGGAGTTCGAGGGCGGGTTCGTGTATTCCGTCCTGGCTGCGCTGGCTGCCTACATCGTGGTGGCGGCGTCGACCTCGAAGCGGCGTGAGCCGTCGGCAGCGGCTGCGTAGTAGCGGGTCGCCCGACTGGGTGTCATGCCGCGCCGAGCAGCATGTCGTTGAGCTCCATTGCGGACGCCGAGGCGCCGATGACGGCGGCGGCGCGGCCGGCGGCCTGGCTGAGGGTGTCGTCGGCGAAGAAGCGGGCGAGGGCGATGGCGCGCGCACGGACCGGGAGATTGTGGTCGGCTTCCGCGAGAGCGCCCTGTGCGAGGCAGGCGCCGCCGATGACGTCGCCCGCTAGGCGCAGATAGTCGGTGGCTCCGGCGAGCGCCAGTTCGCGGTTGGAGATCATCGTCTCCTGCATCCAGCGGCTGGCCTGTTCCAGGGCGGCTGCGGCCTCTTCGAGGCGCTCGCCGACAGGTGCGAGAGCAGCCTCCGGCGAGGTCCGCACCTTCGCGGCCGTGTCGTGGATTTCGGCGAGCAGGTCGTCTATGGCGGCGCCGCCGGCCATCGACAGCTTGCGGCCGACGAGGTCGATGGCCTGAATCCCGTTGGTGCCTTCGTAGATCGGGCCGATCCGGACATCGAGGTAATGCTGGGCGGCGTCGGTTTCGTACATGAAGCCCATGCCGCCGTGGACCTGAACGCCCATCGAGGCGCACTCGACGGCGCGGTCGGTCGCCCATGCCTTGGCGATCGGCGTCAGCAGATCCTCGCGCAGCTTCGCTGCCGTGCGGGCTTCGGGCGTGGCGGCGTGTTCGGCAAGGTCGGCGGCGGATGCGCACGCATAGCAGATTCCGCGCGCGGCCTGGGTCAGCGCCTGCATGCGGACGAGCGTCCGGCGGACGTCGGGATGGTGAATGATGGCGGCGGGACCTTCAACGCCGGGCGCTGCGCCCTGGCGGCGGTCCTGCGCGTAGGCGAGGGCCGTCTGTGCGGAAGCTTCGGCGATGCCGACGCCTTCGAGGCCGATGGCGAGGCGGGCCGAGTTCATGGTCGTGAACATGGCGGCCAGGCCGCGGTTGGCTTCGCCGACCAGCCAGGCGGTTGCACCGGCATACTCCATCACGCAGGTCGGCGAGGCGTGGATGCCCATCTTCTTTTCGAGGCCGATGCAATGCACGGCGTTGCGGGCCCCAAGCGAGCCGTCGGCGTTCACCAGATATTTCGGAGCGACGAAGAGGGAGATCCCCTTCGATCCCGGCGGCGCGTCAGGCAGGCGGGCGAGGACCAGATGGACGATGTTGTCCGTCATGTCGTGGTCGCCCCAGGTGATGTAGATCTTCTGGCCGGTGATGGCGTAGGAGCCGTCGCTGTTCGCAACGGCGCGCGTCTTGAGGGCGCCGACGTCCGAGCCGGCCTGCGGCTCGGTGAGGTTCATCGTGCCGGTCCACTCTCCCGAAATCAGCTTGGGCAGGTACATCGCCTTCTGCTCGTCCGAGCCATGTGCGAGCAGGCCCTCGATGACGCCGAAGGAGAGCAGGGGGCAGAGGCCGAACGCCATGTTCGAGCCGTGGACCATTTCCATGACGGCTGCCGCCAGCGCCTTGGGCAGGGCCTGTCCGCCGAATTCCTCCGGGAAGGCGAGCCCCATCCAGCCGCCCTCGGCAAAGCGCTGGTAGGCTTCGCGGAAGCCGGGCGCCGTGACGACGCCGTCTGCTGTCAGGGCGACGCCGTGCTGGTGGCCGACCCTGTTCAGCGGAGAGAGCACATCGCGGGCGAGGCGGTTGGCTTCCTCGAGCACGGGGCTGATCAGGTCGATATCAAAGCTGGGGAACGCGCCGGACGCCGCCATCGCGTCCAGACCTGCAACCCGGCGCAGGGTGTGGGCAATCAGCTCGACGGGTGCGGAATACGACATGGGTAAGACAGCCTTTGACAACCGGTATGCGTATCTAACCCGTGCGTCAGACGCGCGGAAGGCGAAATGAAGTTTCGTGGCGCGGCCTGTTCAGCCGTAACCGGACTTTCCCTTGGGACATGGTCGTTCATTCGGACCGGCCTTCGCCGTCCGTGATGCTGTAGCTCCCCTCCTGAAGACAGGAGGACGGGGCGCGCGGGCGCACGCCGACTTGTATAAGTTGCCAGCTTGCGCTGGCCGGTGCGTGTTCCCACGCGCCCCGCGGTCGTTTGTCGTCCCGGCAAGGGTACATCGAGGATTTCCGTTCCGGTCCGGAACTCCCGGGCCGCCCTGAAGAGGCGCAGCCTGGAAGCCCGATCAGACCGGACGTTGGTCCAGGCCCTATCGCCGAGCCGCGCGTGCAGGGGATGCCGCCATCCCCGAGGCTTCCCCGGTTTCAGTTCCCCGGGGTCCCGATGGGCCTGCCTTGCGCCTGTCCGGCCCCCGTGACGGGCAACCGGATGGATACAAGGCCGGCCCCACGCCGACCGGCGCCTGTCGTTCGCGGTTCGGTGGCCACCGAACCCTCCCATGACAGGCGCGAGGTGAGATTTGCACAGGGCGACACCCGGTCGGATTGATCGGGTGAATTTCTTTTCCTGAAGCGGCCCAAAGGGCCGTGGTCCCAGCGCATGTGAAGATACAGACTTTGGGAATTGTGCCTGAGATCAGTCTCTTAAGTCTGGGTTCCCGCATGCGCGGGAAATACGGACACTGGCGTGTCCGTTTCCGGAACCGGCGTCTGGGTGTGGGGCATCATGCACGGATGTCCCACAGTGGCCGGTCGTCAGCGCCCGATTTTCGTCGGTGCGATGAAGCGGGCGCGGTAGACAGGTGCGGAGCCGAACAGGGGAGCCTCATGAAAACGCAGCACGACAAGGCACAGGATTTCGCGGCCCTGCACGGGCCGGATGGCGCGTTCGTGATCGTGAATGTCTGGGATGCGGGTTCGGCGCGTGTGATGGCGGCGCTGGGGTTCAAGGCGCTGGCCACCACCAGCGCGGGGTTTGCTCGCTCCATTGGCGTCACCGACTATCAGGCGGGTCGTGAGGCGGTGATCGGGCATGTTCGCATGCTGGCGCCGGCAACCGACCTGCCCCTGAGCGCGGATCTGGAGAACGGCTTTGGCCATGCGCCGGAGGACTGCGCGGAGACGATCCGGCTGGGCGCCGAGGCAGGGCTCGTGGGCGGATCGATCGAGGACGCCACCGGCGAGGAGGCCGATCCGATCTATTCGATCGAAGCGGCGGCTGAACGCATGCGTGCAGCGGCGGAGGCGGCGCGGGCGCAACCGGCCCGCTTTCTGCTGACAGGACGGGCCGAGAACTTCCTGCATGGCCGGCCAGACCTAAAGGACACGATCCGGCGGCTGCAGGCCTATCAGGAGGCGGGCGCCGATGTGCTGTTCGCGCCGGGCGTTTCGGCGCGCGAGGACATCCGCACGCTGTGCGCGGAGGTGGACAGGCCGGTGAACGTCCTCTGGATGGCGAAGCCTGATTTTCCATCCATCGCGGAGCTTGGCGAGCTGGGCGTGAAGCGCGTCAGCGTCGGCGGTCTCCTGCAGGTCGTGGCGATGTCGGCGCTGGTGAAGGCGGGACAGATGCTGATGGAGAGCGGCTCGTTCGAATTCACGAAGGGGGTGACGCTGGGTTCGGAGATTGACAGACTGCTGAGGACCGGAACGCCGGAGGG
The DNA here is from genome assembly GCA_964407665.1 of uncultured Rhizobium sp. GTDB lineage: Bacteria > Pseudomonadota > Alphaproteobacteria > Caulobacterales > Hyphomonadaceae > CAYOWK01. The sequence continues at coordinate 12,462 of CAYOWK010000047.1, forward strand.
GTGAGGGATGACGTGGCGATCTCTTCTTTTGACCGGCCTTTTGGCCGGAACCATGTCATGCTCGCCTCCCGAGGCGCGGCAGGCGGAGCCCGGGCTGGGCCAGCCGCCGGGCCCGTGTTCCGGGGAGATGCAGATGGACGAGAATCGCTTCTGGACGCTGATCGATTCCAGCCTGGACCCCAGTCAGGCGGGCCAGATGGAGAGATTGCGTGCTGCGCTGGCCGAGTTGCCCGCGGATGATGTTGCCGCGTTTGAAAGCGCCTTTCATCGACAGATGGCGCGTGCCTACACTTGGGATCTCTGGGGAGCGGCCTACATCATTCACGGTGGAGCCAGCGATGACGGCTTCGAGTATTTCCGGCGGTGGCTGATCGCTCAGGGACGGGAGACGTTCGAAGCTGCCCTAGCGAATCCGGATGCCTTGGCTCAGTTGATCGCGGCCGACCAGGATGATCCCTGTGAGTTCGAAGATTTTGCACACGTCCCGGCAGCAGTATGGGCGACCAAGACCGGCCGTGATCCATACACGCAAGCTGTTCCGGATTTCCCGTTCGGGGGCGTTGGAGGCGAACCTGCAGGTGAGCGATGGGAAGAGGACGCTGGCGACCTCGCTGAACGATGGCCACGCCTCTGGGCGCGCTTTGGCGACGATCCCCTAATGTAGCCCGTATCGAGTCCGCTACATCGTCCAGAGATACCAGACGACGCCGGCGGCGAGGGCGAGGCCGAGGACGAGGCGCCAGAGGGGGACGGGGGCGATGCCGTCTGCGGGGCCGGTGTCGCTTGCCTTGCGGCGGCCGGTGATCATCGGGCCGATCAGGTTGGCGCGCTTGACCAGAAGATAGAACACGATGGCGGCGATGTGCAGGCCGATCAGCGCCAGCAGGATGTTGAAGGCGCTCTCGTGCAGGTCCGCCATTTCGTAGGCGGTGTCGTAGTCGACGAAGCGCGACAGCGGGCCCGACCAGAGGCCGTCCGTGTCGGTTGCGAAGAGACCGAGGCCGACCTGCGCGATGAGAGCCACAAGGATGGCGATGACGCTGAGCGCGCCCAGCGGGTTGTGGCCGAAGGAGAGCCTGTAGTCGGGCCGGAACAGCTTGCCGAGATAGCCCAGCGTCGTGACCGGACCCTTCACGAAGCGCGAGAAGCGGGCCGTCTCGGGGCCTGCAAAACCCCAGTAGATGCGGAAGACCAGCAGTCCGATGATGAGGTAGCCGGACCAGAGATGCAGCTGCATCTCGTGCTCCTCGGCGGACCACCATGACAGGCAGACGAGGCCGACGAGCAGCCAGTGGAACAGCCGCGTTGGCGCGTCCCAGACTTTCTGGCCAAGACCTGACCGGGACGCGCGCGACGGGGTTGCGGAAGCGTCTGGACCGGCCGGGGCCGGTCCTTCCGTTTGATCCGTCAACGCCTAGTCCTTCTTCAGGCGGAAGGTGTCGTGGCAGCCCTTGCAGGAGCCGCCGACCGCGCCGACCTGCGCGCCGATGACGGAGACGTCTTCACCGGCGGCGAGTTCAGCGAGCTTCGTGGTTTCGGCGACCAGCTTGTCGGCGGCAGCCTGGAAGCCGGCGGCGTCGGTCCAGATGACGGGGAGGGCTTCGGTTTCGAAGCCGGCCTCGGGGCCGGTTCCGGCGGGGAACCAGGTCGCCAGTTCGGCGGCGTGGCCCTGCAGGGTCGCGGCGGCGGGGCGGATGGTGTCGAGCGAGGGCGAGCCGGACTTCAGGTTGTCGCCGATGGTTTTCATCGCGCCGCCCATCTCCTTCAGCTTGGCCTGGCGGGCGTCGATGATCTCGGCGGGGCCGGGCGTGGCGGGGGCTGCCGGTTCGGCGACGGCTTCCGGAGCGGCGGGGGCTTCGGCTGTCTCTACGGCGGGGGTTTCGGCGTTGCAGGCGGTCAGGAGACCGGCGAGCGCGAGCGCGCCAAGGGCTGTGCGAAGTTTCATGGACGTCCTCCTCAGGATCGGAGGACGGTAGGTAGGCATTGTAACAGCGTCAATCGTGCGCTTCGCCGTCCCAGTACTCGCGCCGGGCCGCAAGGTCGAAGATCTCGCCGAGCGCGATCACCGAGACCTTGTTGGAGTCCGGATAGACGCAGACCTCGTTGGGATTGTTTTCGCCGATGACGACATAGCGACAGGGCTGGTCCGTCTCGTTGATGAAGCAGTGCCCGACGTGACGGGCGGCGGGGAAGCTGGCGAAATCTCCCGCCTTGAGGCCGATCCGGTTGTCCCCGAGCCGCAGCGTCATGGCGCCTTCAAGCACCAGCACATGTTCTTCCTCGAGCAGGTGGAAGTGAAACGGGCAGGACTGTTTGCCCGGCGACAGCTCCTCGGTGACGACGCCGATGCGGTAGTCCATCTCGCCCAGCGCCGCCTTTGTCAGGTGCTTGATGCGCCCGCCATAGCGGCCGCCCTGCGACCAGTCCCGCCAGGGGATGGCGTCCGTGGCGACGGGCTGGATGGGGGCGGGATCGTCGGCGGTGCGCGGGGGATCGGGGTCGGGCGCGCCGGCGCCGGCTTCGCGGTCCCAGTAACCCAGCACCACGCGGCGGTCGTAGCGCTCGCCCAGCCATCGAACCTGGACCTTCTCGGAGTCGGGGTACACCGCGACCTCGTGGGGGATGCTGTCCCCGAGGATCAGGTAGCGGCAGGGCTGGTCCGTCTCGTTGATCATGCAGTGGCCAGCCTTCTGCCCGGCCGGGTAGCAGACATAGTCGCCGGCATTGAGCGGGCGGCGGCTGTCTCCGAGGCGCAGCGTGCAGGAGCCCTCCAGGATCAGGACGTGCTCCTCTTCCAGCATGTGGAAGTGGAAGGGGACGGTCTGGCGCCCGGGCGGCAGCTCCTCGATGGCGACGCCGACATGGTAGGGCTCGCCCATGGCGGCGAGGGTGAGATGGCGGTAGCGGATGCCGAACCGGTCGCCGCGCTCGAAGACGGCCCAGGGAACGCTGTCTGATGCGACAACCCCGGTGGGGGCGATCTGCGGCTTGTGCATGCCTGCTCCGGCAGAAACTGGCTCAAATGGACAATTCGGAGCATGCCCCGGCTGCGTCCGCATGTCATGCAAGAACGGGCTTTCCATAAAGCGCAGGACAGGGTTGAAATGCGCGGCCCGAAATCGCCGGGACATGTGGAGTACGCCGTTTGACCGCCGCCACCCCCGTTCTCGATGTCCGCGACCTGTCGGTGTCCTTCGATACGCCGGATGGACGGGTTGAGGCCGTTAAGGGGCTGTCGTTCACCGTCGCGGCGGGCGAGTGCGTCGGACTGGTGGGGGAGAGCGGGTCGGGCAAGAGCCAGACCGTGCTGGCCGCCATGGGTCTGACGGCGGCCAATGGCGAGATCGGCGGGCAGATCGTGTTCGAGGGGCGCGATCTTGCTCAGATGAAGCGCCGCGAGCTGGACGACATTCGCGGCAAGCGGATCGCGATGATCTTCCAGGATCCTCTGACCTCGCTGACGCCGCACATGACGGTCGGCGCGCAGATGGCGGAGATCCTGGCGCGCCACCGGAACCTCAAGGGCGAGGCCGCCGAGAAGCGGATGGTCGAATGGCTGGAGCGGGTGCGCATTCCTGAAGCGAAGCGACGGCTGCACCAGTTCCCGCATGAGCTGTCCGGCGGCATGCGCCAGCGGGTGATGATCGCCGCCGCCATGCTGTGCGAGCCGGTGCTGCTGCTGGCGGATGAGCCGACGACGGCGCTGGACGTCACGGTGCAGGCGCAGGTGCTGGAGCTGATGGACGAGCTGAAGCGCGAGCTGGGCGCGGGTCTGGTGCTGATCACGCACGACATGGGTGTGATTGCGCGCATGGCCGATCAGGTGGTGGTCATGCGGCGCGGCGAGGCGGTGGAGCGTGGCGAGGCGCAGTCGCTGTTCTCGGCGCCGAAGCACGACTACACGCGCATGCTGCTCGATGCGATGCCGCGTCTCGACCGTACGGATCGCGGCGGGCGGCCCGAGATCGCGCCGGTTCCTGCGGCCGAGATCGCACCGATGCTGAAGGTCGAGGACCTGAAGGTGCAGTTCCCGGTGACGGTGCCGGGCGGCCTGTTCGGCAAGCGCATCCCGTTGCGCGCCGTGGATGGCGTGAGCTTCGATCTGCGGCCGGGCGAGACGCTGGGCGTGGTGGGCGAGAGCGGTTGTGGCAAGTCCACGCTGGCGCGCGCGGTGCTGCGGCTGGTCGATCCGACGGCGGGGTCGGTGGCCTGGCTGGGGCGCAATATCGCGGAGGCCTCGCGCAAGCAGGTGCGCCCGCTGCGGGCCGAACTGCAGATCGTGTTCCAGGATCCGCTGGCCAGCCTTGACCCGCGCATGACGGTGGGCGAATCCATCGCCGAGCCGCTGGGCGTGTTCCGCCCGCAGATGACGGCCAAGGAGCGCGAGGCGGCGGCGGCCGAGATGATGGCGCGGATGGGTCTCGATCCGGCCCACCTCAACCGCTATCCGCACGAGCTGTCCGGCGGTCAGAACCAGCGGGTCGGCATTGCGCGGGCGATGATCCTGAAGCCGAAGCTGGTGGTGTGCGACGAAGCGGTGTCGGCGCTCGACGTGTCGGTGCAGGCGCAGATCCTCGACCTCCTGATCGATCTCCAGAAGGAATTCGGCCTCGCCATCCTGTTCATCAGCCACGATCTGTCGGTGGTGCGCGAGCTCTGCCATCGCGTGATGGTGCTGTATCTCGGGCGGGTGGTGGAGGCGGCCTCGCGCGACCAGATCTTCGCCGATCCGAAACACCCCTACACGCGCGCGCTGCTGTCGGCGGTTCCCTCGCCCGATCCGGTGCGCGAGCGCGGCCGCACCCATGTGCGTCTGCATGGCGACTTGCCGTCGCCGCTCGATCCGGCTGCGGGGCTGCGCTTCATGAAGTCGAAGCTGGCGAAGGGCGAGGCGACCTACCGGCCCGCGCTGGTCGAGGTGGCGCCGGGGCATTTCGTGGCCGAGCACGATGCAACGGAAGACCTGCCGGGCCTTACGGCGGCGTGAGGGACGCTATAGGCCTTCCTGCTCAAGCCGGGTCCGGATGCCGGTCAGAAAGTCGCGTGCGCGCTCAATCTCGTCGTGAGTCAGCCCGCTCGCAAGTGCATTGACCCACGGAATCTGGCGACGATCCGCCTGCCGGTAGGCGGTGTGTCCGGCCTTTGACAACACCACGTGCTGGGCCCTGCGGTGGGCAGGGTTGGTCACGAACGTCACCAATCCCTCCGCCTCCAGTTCGTTGACCACGCGTTGAACGGCCTGTCGCGTCAATCCCATGCTGCGAGCGAGCCAGGATACGGTTTGTGGCTCGCCGGCAAAGTGGATGGCCCCGAGCACCTGCCAGCGTGCGCTGGTGAGTCCAAGGTCCTCAACGAGCCTGTCGCCTGTCGCGAGCAGACGGCCGTTTAGCCGAAAGATCTCCAGCATCAACTCCGTGAGGACCGCGCCGGCCAAAGTGTGTCTGTCATTCGCCATGGCTGCAGCTTGTTTATTGACAGCGTGTTGTCAATAAGTCTATATGACAACATATTGTCAAACAATGAGGCCGGAGATGCTGCAGATTCGAGCTATGGATGCGACTTTCCCGATCCAGGACCAGCTGTCCGTCGACGAGTCCCCGGCAGTCCTGGTCAACATTTTCGAAGTGGATGCTGCGGACGAAGAGGCGCTGTTGAAGGCCTGGGAGGCAGACGCCAACTGGATGAAAGTGCAGCCCGGATACATCTCGACCCAGTTGCACCGGGCGCTGGGGGCGAGCCGGTTATACCTCAACTACGCGGTGTGGGAGTCGGTTGGACACTTCCGCGCGGCCTTCTCCCATCCGGATTTCCGTTCCGCCCTCGATTCTTATCCATCCAGCACGGTCGCCTCGCCACACCTTTTCCGGAAACTGGCGGTCCCCAATCTCTGCACGACCTGAAGTGTGGCGGTCCGGCGCCGGGTCAGCCGCCTCAGGATGTGAGGCTCCTGGCGACAGGCGGGGGCCGCTTTAGCCAACGGCGAAAGCAGGCGGCGCCGCCAAAGGCGATTCTCGCCCGTCGAGGATTTTCGCCCATCGAGTCTGTGATTCCGGAAGCTGCGGAGCAGCTACCCGGAATCCAGAACGCGGAGGGATATCTGGATTCCGGGTCTGCGCTTCGCTCCGCCGGGAATGACAATTCGCGTAGCTCATAGATCGGTGATTTCCCCAAACGCGCGAAAAAGGTCTGGCATTTGCATGCCCAGGGGCGAGAGCCGGGGTGACCGGCCGTAACGTCTGCCGGGTCCTGCGCGCATGAAGGCCGAAGCTGTTCATCCTTCCCGTCTGTCCGGGGCTGACCGCACCGCGTGGAAAGCCCTCTGCGCCGCAGATTCGCGCTGGTCGACCCCCTATCTCTCGCCCGAATGGGCCGAGGCCGTGGGCCGGGTGCGCCCCGATGCGCGGGTTGTGCTGTTCCGGGACGGCGAGACGGCGGTGGGATTCCTGCCTGTCCAGAGACCGAACGGATTTGCCGCCGTGCCTGCGGGCGGGGCGGTGTGCGATTATCAGGCTATTGTGGCGGCGCCGGGCGCCCAGATCGATCCGCAGCTGGCGGCGCGGGCGCTGGGCGTGGGCCGTATCGACATGCCGTGCGCGCTGGCGCCGGAAGGCGGGGCGATCGAGGCTGGCGGGCATCTGGTGAGGTTTGCCGGCGGCTGGGACGCCTATGCGGACCAGCTCAAGGCGCGCGGGTCGAAGGTGCTCTCCCGCGCGGTGCAGCGGTATCGCAAGCTGGGCCGGGATGCGGTTGCAGCTGGCAAGGGCGAGTTGTCGTTCGAGGCGTTCTGCGCCGACGAGACGGTCTTCGACACCCTGATCGAGTGGAAGCGCGCGCAATACGCCCGCACCGGCGTGCACGACATATTCGGCCATGACTGGGTGGATGCTCTGGTGCGCGACACGTTCCGGCGCCCCGCGACAGACGATTTCGGCGGCGCGCTGTTCGTTCTGCGCGTGGGCGGCAAGCCCGTCTCGATCCTCTATTGCCTGCGCGCCGGACGCGCCCTGCATGCGTGGTTCACGGCGTATGACCCCGCGTGGGCGGAGCACTCGCCGGGCCTGCTGACGTTTGTCGAAGCGATAAGGGCGTCGGCCCTGGCGGGTTTCGCGGAGATGGACCTCGGCCCGGGCGACTACCAGTTCAAGGAAAGCCTTGCGACGGGCGTGCGTGCGGCGCAGCCCTCGTTCATTGGAGCGCCCAGCGTGTCGGCTGCCCTGCGGGCGGCGGAGTTCGGGGTGCGCCGGATGGCCGAGACCCTGCCGCTGGGCCGCGCCAGCCACTGGCCCGCCAAGGCCATGCGCAGGATGGATATTGTAGCCGGGCTGGCGTGAGCTGGGCGGCATAGAACCCCCAGCCTTCCGCTGTTGCCGGAAATCCTCTATAGGCGCCCGCCTGCAATGAGGATTTGCCCGTGTCCGCCCATCCGGCCCCGAAACCGACCGTAACGCTTGCCGATGTCGAGGCCGCTGCGCGCGCGATTGAGGGCCATGTCGAGCGGACGCCGCTGCGTTATTCCCGGACCCTGTCGGAGATCACGGGCGCCAAGGTCTGGATCAAGTTCGAGAACCTGCAGTTCACCGCCTCGTTCAAGGAGCGCGGCGCCCTGAACAAGCTGATGCACCTGTCGAACGCCGAAAAGGCGGCCGGGGTTGTGGCGATGTCGGCGGGCAACCATGCCCAGGGCGTCGCCTACAACGCCGCGCGGCTTGGCATTCCGGCCACCATCGTGATGCCCAAGGGTACGCCGTTCGTGAAGATCGAGCATACCCGCAATTTCGGCGCGAGGGTCATCATCCATGGCGAAACGCTGGACGACGCCAACGCCTATGCACGCGAGCTGGAGCGCGACGAGAACCTGACCTTCGTCCACCCGTTCGACGATGCGCACGTGATCGCGGGGCAGGGCACGATCGGTCTCGAGATCATGGACGAGCTGGACGACTTCGACGTCATGCCGATCCCGGTTGGCGGCGGCGGTCTGGCCTCGGGCATAGCAACGGCAGTGAAGGCGAAGCGCCCGGGCGTTTCGATCATCGGCGTCGAGACGCAGATGTACCCCTCGCTGTGGGCGGAACTGCGTGGGGAAACCCCGAAGATGGGCGGCGCCACCATCGCCGAAGGGATTGCGGTCAAGAAGGTGGGCCGGCTGACGGCCGACATCTGCCGCACCCTGCTGGACGATGTGGTGCTGGTGGGCGAGGACGACCTCGAACGCGCCATCACCCTGTTCCTGACGGTCGAGAAGACCGTGGCGGAAGGCGCGGGGGCTGCGGGGCTTGCCGCCCTGCTGGCGCGGCCGGACCTGTTCAGGGGGCGCAAGGTGGTGCTCGTTCTGTGCGGCGGCAACATCGACACGCGGCTTCTGGCGTCCGTGCTGACGCGCTCGCTGGTGCGCGAGAAGCGGCTGACATCCATCCGCATCGTCGGATCGGACCAGCCGGGCCTGCTGGCCAAGGTGTCGACCGTTATCGGCGACAATGGCGGCAACATCATCGAGGTCTCGCACAACCGCATTGCGCTGGACGTGCCGGCCAAGGGCGCAGAGTTCGACATCATGATCGAGACGCGCGATGCGCTGCACACGCAGGAAATCATCGACGCCCTGACCGCGGCGGGCTTTCCGCCCCGACAAGGCTAACTCACCAACGATGTGATCCGGCCCTCTGACGCGAACGCTCGCGTGGGCGGCGCCGGGATGCTAAGCCGACCCAGTTTCCAAGCGACGACCCCAAAGGAGCCGCCCCCGATGATCCGCTTTCTTGCCGCCGCGCTGGTGGCGCTGTTCGTGGCCGCCTGCGCCCCGTCCGCCAAGATCAACGCGGACGATCCGTTCGCAACGCTTCAGCCGTGGAACTCCAAGTGGAGCCAGGTCAAGCGCATCACGCCGGAAGGCAAGGGTGTCGTGAAGGACCTGCTGACGCCGGTGCAGTTCATCGCTGAAGATGCGCCGGAGCTGGCGGGCGGCCGTTTCACGCAGGCCGAACTGCGCTGGACCAAGGGCGCCAACGCCGGGACGACGAGCATCGTCTCGATGCAGCAGGACAGCGCTTTCGAGATCGCCGAGCAGCCGGCCCAGCCGGTTGCGGCGGGCGACGCCTTCGAGGTGACCGGCAAGACCATCGAATACATCGTCCTCAAGAAGGGCGACGGTTCGGGCCCGAAGCCGGGTCGCACGGACCAGGTGACGGTGATGTATGACGGGCGGCTTGCCTCCAACGGTACGCAGTTCGACTCGTCCTATCTGCGCGGCGAGCCGGCGACGTTTGTGCTCAATCAGGTCATCGCCGGCTGGACCGAAGGTCTGCAGGAGATGCGTGCGGGCGACGAGTTCATGTTCTGGATCCCGTCGCCGCTGGGCTATGGCGAGAATGGCGCGGGCAGCGATATTCCGGCCGACGCCGACCTGATGTTCCGTGTCGAACTCCAGAAGGTGACGCCGGCTGCGACGTCGGACGCCGCCGCGTGGGCCAAGATCACGCCGTGGCCGACGGATTCGGGCGACGTCATGCGCACCGCGACGGGGCTTGAGTATCTCGTGATCCAGAAGGGCGATGCGGCGGAAGAGCCGGCCGGTCCGCAGGACTATGCGGTCGTCCACTTCCGCGGTCAGCTTGAGGACGGTTCGGAAGTCGCTTCGACCTTCGAGAGCCAGCAGCCGCAGATCTTCCCGATCGAGCAGCTCGTCGCGGGCTGGGCCGAGACCCTGCAGATGATGCGCCCTGGCGACCGCTGGATGGTGCGGATGCCGGCTGCGCTGATGTACGGCGAAGAGGGTGACGGCCGCATTCCGCCGAGCGCGTCCGTCGTGTTCGAGATTCTGGTCAACGAAGTGATCCGGATCCCTGCGGCGGACGCTGCTGCTCCGGCGGATGCTACTCCGGCGGCGCCTCCCCAGTAGGGCTGCCGGTCAGGCTTTCGGGCGGCTGAGGGCGGCCATGCCGCGGCCCAGGGCGGGGCGGAGCGCAAGCTTCGCCTCCCAGGCTGCGACGTTCGCGAAGCGTGCGCCGGTCTGTTCCTCAAGCGTGGGGCGGACGAGAACCGACCACGGATAGATCGCCATGTCGGCAATCGAGTAGCTGGCGCCGCCTGCAAAGGGCGAGGCGCCGAGCCGCCGGTCGAGGACGCCGAACAGGCGCTGCGCCTCGTTGCGGTAGCGCTCCAGCGCTCCGGGGTTGGGCGTTTTGGCGTAGTGGTCGAAATATTCGTACTGGCCCAGCATCGGGCCGAAGCCGCCCATCTGCCACATCAGCCACTGGATGACCTCGGTGCGTTCGCGCGGGGCGGCGGGCAGGAACTGGCCGGTCTTCTCTGCCAGATAGATCAGGATCGCCCCGCTTTCGAAGACCGAGAGCGGGCCGCCCTCGGCAGCGCGGTCGACGATGGCAGGCGTCTTGTTGTTGGGAGAGATGGCGAGGAAGGCCGGTGCGAACTGCTCGTCCTTGCGGATATCGACAGGGTGAATCGCATAGTCGAGGGCGGCCTCCTCGAGCATGACCGTGATCTTGCGGTTGTTCATGGTGTTGGCGGCGTAAAGGTCGATCATGGCCGGGCTCCGTTGGTGTTCGCGCAATAGCGGGTTTCGTCGCGGTTTTCGACTGGCGGCCATGCGAAGTTGCGCTAGCTTCGCGCGATGACCTCCTACGCCAAGACACACGACATCCTCGCCTCGCTCGTCGGGTTCGACACCACGTCGAGGGATTCGAACCTGCAGCTGATCGAGTGGGTGGAGGCGCTGGTGACGCCGCTGGGCGGCGCTGTGGTGCGGGTGCCCAATGCCGAGGGGACCAAGGCGAACCTCTGGGTGCGATTCGGGCCGGAGGCGCCCGGCGGGCTCATCCTGTCGGGGCACACGGATGTGGTGCCGGTCGACGGGCAACCCTGGACGTCCAGCCCGTGGGAGCTGACGGAACGTGGCGGACTGCTCTACGGGCGGGGCACGTGCGACATGAAGGGGTTCATCGCGCTTTGCCTTGCGCATGCCGGCGAGTTTGCGGCGCGGGCGATCAACCGGCCCGTGCATCTCGCGCTGTCCTATGACGAGGAGATTGGCTGCGCGGGCGTCTCGCCGATGATCGACCGCATGATGGAGGCGGGCGTGGCGCCGTCTCTGGTGTGGGTGGGCGAGCCGACGCTGTGGGGCGTCTATTCGGCGCACAAGGGCATTCGCGATTATGAGGTGCTGATCACGGGCAAGGCCGCACACTCGTCCGATCCGCGGCGGGGCGCCTCGGCGATCCATGAGGCGATCGAGCTGATGTCGGTGCTGCGCAGGATTGCGCTGGAGGCCGAGGCTGCGGCGCCGGCGGAGTCGGCGTTCGATCCGTCGTGGACGACGCTGACGATCGGCCAGATCCAGGGCGGCACTGCCACCAACATTCTCGCCCGCGAGTGCCGGTTCGTGTTCGATGTGCGGGCTACCCCTGGAGGCGGGCCGGGCGGCGATCCGGACACGATGCTGCGTCCATTCTTTGCGGCCGTCGAGGCGGCGCGGGCGCGGCTGGCGCCATTCGGTCCGGAGTGCGGCGTCGAGGTGCACCTGCGGGCGGACGCTCCGCCGCTGATACCGGCGCCGGACAGTCCGGCGGAGCGGTTCCTGCGCGAGCTGACCGGGGACAACGCGACGCGGGTGGCGGCCTATGCGACGGAGGCGGGCCAGTTCCAGAAACGCGGCGCTCCAGCCGTCATCTGCGGGCCTGGCTCCATCGAGCAGGCGCACCAGACGGACGAGTTTGTGGCCGTGCCGGAGTTGCAGAAGGGCGTGACGATTTTCGGCAGGCTTCTGACGCGCCTGTAGCGATGATTGCGTCTAGCTAATATACTTCGGGATCCGAGGATTTCATTAAACAATCTCATGCAAATTTGCTCACGCCTTTGAACGGCGGGGAGATTGCCTGTGGCAAATTTACGACTGCGTCCACTGCTCATGGTGATGGGCGGAGCGATCTGCACCTCGTTCGTGGGCGCTGTCGGCCTGTCCTTCTATGCGGAACAGCGTCTCAAAGTCGGGGCCCAGACCTACGACGACATCATTCGCGGCAAGGATTTGATCGCGGATGTTCTTCCGCCGCCGGCCTATCTGATTGAATCCTTTCTCGAGGCCAGCCAGATCGCGCTCGATCCGGCGACGGTCGGCGACCGGATGAAGCGGCTTGGCGAGCTCAAGGGCCAGTACGAGGACAGGCGCGAGCACTGGCGCGCCGATGAGCGGCTCTCCAGCGATATCAAGACCCTGGTGACAGGCGAGTCCGACGCCGCAGCGCAGGAGTTCTGGTCGGCTGTCGAGTCGCGGCTTGCCCCTGCCGCCCGCCTGGGCGATCCGGCCGCCATCGCGGACGCCTATGCGGACGTCGAGGCCGCCTACAGAGCCCACCGCGCGGTCGTGGACGAGATCGTCGCCAAGACGACGGCCAGCAATGCCGAGATCGAGAAGGGCGCGGCAGACCAGTCGGCCATGCTTGAGGCGCTGGCCATGGCCGCGACCGGCGCCGCGTTCGTGCTGACGCTGGCGTGCCTGTGGATGCTGTCGCGGCGTCTGGTGACGCCGGTGGTGCAAACCACTGACGTGATGAAGAAGCTGTCCACGGGGCAGCTCGATACCCGCATCGACAATGCCGACCGGCAGGACGAGATCGGCGACATGGCGCGAGCGATCAGGGTGTTCCGCGACAACCTCGCCGAGCGCGCGAAACTCGCGAAGGAGTCCGAAGCGACTTCAGCAAGGGAGCGGGCGCGCCAGGAAAAACTGGAAACCCTGATCGGCCAGTTCCGCACGGACATCACGACCTTTGTCGCCACCGCGACGCAGGAGGTGCGCGGCAACAAGGCGACGGCCTCGATGCTGAACCAGACCGCGCAGGCGTCGTCGGCACGCGCTGCATCGGCGGCGGACGCGTCGGCGCGCGCGTCTTCGGATGTGCAGAATGTGGCCGCCGCCACCGAGGAGCTGGCCGCATCCATCCGCCAGCTTCTCGACAACGCCGAACGCACCCGCGCCGAGGCGCGCAAGTCGCGCGAGGTGTCAGACCGCGGCGAGGCGGAGATGAATGCGCTGAGCCAGCAGGCGCAGAAGATCTCCTCGGTCGTCACGATGATCCAGTCGATCGCGCACCAAACCAACCTTCTGGCGCTCAACGCCACCATCGAGGCGGCGCGCGCCGGCGAGGCGGGTCGCGGCTTCGCGGTGGTTGCATCTGAAGTGAAGGGCCTTGCCGAGCAGACGGCCCGGTCGACGACCGAGATCGAGCAGATCGTCTCCACCATGCAGGCGTCGGTGGACGGAGCCGGCGATTCCTTCCGGCACTCGCTGACCACGCTGGGGCATATCGAGGCGCTGGTCTCCGAGATGGCGAGTTCGGTGACCCAGCAGAACCAGGCGACGGGAGAAATCTCGGCGGCGATCACCCGCACCTCCGACCGGGCGGGCTCGACGGCGGCTGATATCTCCGAACTCGCAAGCGCCGCCCGTCTGACCAGCACGACCATGAGCGAGGTCATGCAGACGTCCGACCGGATCGACACGGCCACGCAGACCATGAGCCGGGCGATCGAGACGTTCCTGCGTCAAGTGAGCGAAGATCTCGAGGACCGCCGCGTGGCGGACCGCAAGCCGGTCGATGAGGCCATCCTGGTGCGGGCGCGCGGCTCGCGCCAGCCGGCGACGCTTCGGGACATTTCCGCGACCGGTGTCCGCGCGGCGCCATCCGGCTCTGTCGCGGTGGGCGAAACCGTGGTGCTGGAGTGGGCCAGCGGCCGCGCCGAAACCGCCCGGGTGATCTGGGCGCGCGACGGCGAATGCGGCCTGGCCTTCACGACGGCGGCGCGCGCCGCCGCCTGAGGCGGGGCTCAGCCTTCGTCGAAGAAGGGCTCGACCTTGCCCGTCAGCTTCATGGTCATGGGGTTGCCCTTGCGGTCCATGGCGGCGCCGGCGACGACGCGGATCCAGCCCTCGGATACGCAGTACTCCCAGACGTTGGTCTTTTCCTGGCCGTTGAACCGGATGCCCACGCCGCGCTCGAGCAGCGGCTTGTTGTAGTAGGGGCTCTTGGAATCCTGCGACAGGCGGTCGGGCAGTTCGGAAGCTTCAGACATGGTCGGGTCCGTCAGATGGTCGTTTCAGACTGTTGAGTGCAACAGCGGTGGGCGAAAGGCCAGCCTGAAGACGCATCAGACCGGGGCCTTTCCCCAGGCGATGAACGGTCCGTTGAGGTAGCCCTTGTCCGCCTTGCCATAGAGGAAGGGCGCGCCTTCCGGCGTCAGGACGACGCCTCCGGCTGCCGACAGCACGGCGTGGCCTGCCGCGGTGTCCCACTCCATTGTCGGCCCCCAGCGGGGATAGACGTCCGCCTCGCCGACAGCGACGAGGCAGAATTTGAGCGACGAGCCGATCGATCGGCGGCTGGCGATCTTCTGGCGGTCGATGAATGCCTGCGTCTCGGCGTCGAGGTGGGACGCCGACATCACGGCGATCATCCCCTCCGGCGGCACGATCCGCGTCGTGACGGGGGAGGCTGTTCCGGCCTCGACTGCGCGCCCGGCCTCGAAGCCGGAGGCGCTGAAGGCGCGGGAGGCGCCGTAGTAGAGGTCCCTGCGCGCCGGCGCAAAGACACAACCGGACGTGGCGACGCCGCCTTCGATCAGGGCGATATTGACGGTGAAATCGCCCTTGCGCTGGATGAACTCGCGCGTGCCGTCGACAGGATCGACCAGGATGAACGTGTCCGCCATCTCGCCGACGCCGATCCGGGCGGCCTGTTCCTCGGCCAGAACCGGCACCCCGGGCAGCAGCCGGGCCAGATGGGCGAGAATGATCTCCTCGGCGCGTTCGTCGGCGTCTGAAACCGGGCTGCGGTCGGACTTGTGGCGCGTCTCGAAGTCGCTGGCGTAGACCTCCATCACGGCGACGCCCGCCTCGGAGGCGATGCCGGCAAAGGCAAGCGCCAGCCGGTCGCGTTCCTGAGCGCTGAGTTGGCCTGCCGCCATGGGGTCTGTCTCCGGTTTACGGGCCCCCGCATTGCGGTCCCCGAGCCCCCTGTCAATCGCCATACTGAGCCTGTCGGGAGGCCGGTTGACTAGACTCACGGGCGCGAGGATTGTCCGGCATGCCAGCGCTCCCCCCTTCGCCGCGATAATCGTATGCGTGTCCTGCTGACCGGCGCCGCCGGTTTCATCGGCTTTCACCTGGCGCAGGCGCTGCTTGCCCGCGGCGACGCCGTGCTCGGGCTGGACAGCCTGAACGATTATTATGATCCCGCACTGAAGGCGGACCGCCTGGGTCTGCTGCGGACCCAGCCGGGGTTCTCCTTTCGCCAGACCGACATTGCGGACGCCGACGCGCTGTCTGACGCCGTGGAGGGCTTTTCCGCTGACGCCGTGGTCCACCTCGCCGCCCAGGCCGGCGTCCGGTATTCGATCGACAATCCGGCAGCATATATCGACGCCAATATCCGCGGCCACCTGAACGTGCTGGAGTATGCCCGGCGGACCCGGGTGCGGACGCTGTATGCCTCGTCCTCCTCCGTTTACGGCAACCGGACCGACACGCCGTTCCGCGAGACGGACCGGTGTGATCATCCGGTCTCCGTTTACGCTGCGTCCAAGCGTTCGGCCGAACTGCTCTCGGACGTCTACGCCAACATGTACGGGCTCTCGCTGACCGGCCTGCGGTTCTTCACGGTCTACGGGCCGTGGGGACGGCCGGACATGGCGTACTGGCTGTTCACGGACGCCATCCTCAACGGACGGCCGATCCGGATGTTCAACAACGGCGTCATGCGCCGCGACTTTACGGACGTGCGCGATATCGTGGCAGGGATGCTGTCGATGCTGGATGCGCCAGGCAAGCCGGGCCATCGCATCTACAATATCGGCAACTCAGAGCCGGTAACTCTGGCGCGCTTCGTTGCCGCCATCGAGGCGGCCACGGGGCGCGCGGCGGTGAGAGAAATGGCGCCGATGCAGCCGGGCGATGTGGGCGACACCTTCGCCGACGTTTCGCAGCTGGAGGCCGATTATGGTTACCGGCCGGGCGTTGCGGTCGAGGCGGGCGTAAGGACCTTCGTGGACTGGTACCGCCAGCGCACCGGGTTGTAGCGACCTCGTGGGTTTCGCCTTCCGCGCGAGCCATAGAACCGCCTCGGCTCAATCAAGGATTCAGCCTCTTGCGCTAGACCGTTGGGCAGCCGCATGAAGGCGCAACGCGTTAACGTTTGTTCGCGGAACCCCTTCGATGGAGACGATGCGGTGGCGCGTGCAACCCGTGGACCGACCCGTGACAACGGAGCCAGGGGGGCGAAGGCGCCCGGAAAAGCAACGAAAGCTGCAGCTGCAAAGGCAGCAGCGGCTGCACCAGCGAAGGCGGCGACGGGCGTGAGCGTACGCAAGATTTTCGGAACCGACGGTATTCGCGGCAAGGCCAACGCCTGGCCGGTGACGCCCGAGATGGCGATGCGGCTCGGCATGGCCGCCGCCAGCTATTTCCGCAAGAGCGAGCCGGGCCGCCGCCTGGTGGTGATCGGCAAGGACACCCGCCTGTCCGGCTACATGCTGGAGCCGGCGCTGACGGCGGGCTTCACCGCCAAGGGCATGGACG
>CAYOWK010000048.1:0-28860 GCA_964407665.1 uncultured Rhizobium sp.
CGAGGCGGCTCCCGCCTCCGCGCACCGCCTGCAATTTCTGCAGGCCGGACCACAGGATCCCTCACGCGGAAACGCCGTGAGACCGCATGCGCTTCGCCATCGGCATGAACACCGGCCACACGCCCGAAGAAGTCGGCCAGCAGGTCTCGCTCACCCGCGAACGCATCCGCCAGATCGAGGCCAAAGCGCTGCGCAAGTTGTAGCCCCCGAGCCGGTCAAGGAAGCTGCACGATTCCTGGTCGCAGGGTCGCGCTTCTTACCGTCTCAGGTCGCCTACGGCCTTTGTGGTTACCCGGCGCTGGACGACAGCAGGATTGCGTGGTCTGCGTCGTCGGGCAGCGGATGCGTCGCCGGACGGGGGTGTGTGCCCTGCTTGTTCCAGTCTGCGTGCCGGGCTAGCCTGGCGTCAAATCGAGCGTATGGACTTCTGATGGACCTGCCGGCCGAGAACCAGCTTCGACCAACTGCCGACACAGCCGCCGCCGCGCAAGCCTTCAAACAGGGCGTGCGCATGGTTGAAAATCGAAGTGTTCTCGTATTGCAACCGGCGCTGCTGGTTTTGCCCGAACGCCACGCACGACCGAATCTCGACCAATATATTGATGCAGCCAGAGACCTACAGCTCCATAATCGATCAGCTGGCGTCCATCAACTACGATGGAATGATTACCTACAGTCGCTATAACGAGCCATTCGCGGATCGCGTGATTCTCGACCGTATTCGCGAAGCGCACGAGAAGCTTCCAGATGCAAAGCTCCACACCAACACAAACGGCGACTATCTGGACCCAGAGTATCTGGCCGAGATTTATGATGCCGGGATGCGAAGCCTCAACATCCAGTTCTATCTCAAGAACGAGGAACGCTACAACCACGAAGCAATTCGGCGGCGTGGCGAGCAGACCATCGCACGGCTCAAACTTCCATACAGGCTGGTTCGCGACGAGCCCGGTGAATGGCTCGAGTACGCCTTTGAATTTCGTGATATGAAAATTCGTGGCTACGGTCGGAATTTCGAAAGCGGAGGCACCAGCCGGGGCGACGAAGTGGATATCAACAGGGACTATGTCCGCACCATGCCGTGCATGATGCCGTTCTGGTCTGTCTATGTTGACTACAATGGCAAGATGACACCGTGTTGCAATATTCGCTCGGACATACCCGCTCATGCGGACTATGTGGTCGGTGATCTGAACGCGCAACCGGATATCTTCCTCAACTATGCCAGCCAGCGTGCGGTCAGCTTTCGTCGATCGCTGCTGAATACCGATGTGAAGGAGGGGCTATGCAGCAACTGCCATTTTGCATTCGAGTCCCCGACAGATCAGGACGCTGCGAATATGGCCAGGCTGCTGGCGGCGACGGCCTGAGAGGCAGGTGACATTGTGCTCGATTATGCGTCGCTGACAGCCAGACTGGCGCCGGTCGGAATTCGCTTTCTGGTCCCTCCCCAGGTCCACGCTCTACACGCGGAGATCGCGCTCGAACCGCCCTGCGACGTCGCTGCGGAGGTCAACCTGGGCGAAAAATTCAGGATCGGTGCGTTCACCAGCCTGAATGGCGGCTTCATCAAGGATGTCAGCATCGGGCGCTATTGCTCGTTTGCGCGCGACGTCCAGATTGGCCACGGCGCTCATCCAACCAGCTGGCTGTCCGTATCGCCCCTGCAATACAACACCGGAAACTATCGTAACTGGCCAGAGCAGGCGGCTGCCCTGAGCGGGGGAGCGGACCGGATTGCGCCTGTTCCTTTCCAGTGGTGGGCGCACACCACAATCGGCAACGATGTCTGGCTAGGCAATCATGTGATCGTCAAGGATGGCGTCACGATCGGCGACGGCGCTGTGGTGGGTGCAGGCAGCGTCGTTACCCGCGATGTTCCGCCCTACGCCATCGTGGCCGGTTCGCCTGCGAAGCTTATCCGGTTCCGGTTCCCGGATCGGGTGATCGAGCGTCTGCTGGCGCTGCAGTGGTGGCGCTATAAAATGGCCGACTTTGGCCCGACGCCCTTTGCGGATATCGAAGGTGCGATCTCCCATATCGAGGCTTGTATCGCAGACGGCAGCATTCGGCCCTATGAGCCACAAGTCGTGACGGTTGCTGACCTCGAGTAGGTCTGTCCCGTTGCTGCGCAGGCCGCCGGACGGGATTTATCCGATCCGGTGTCCCGGCCCGGCGCCGGTCATTATCGAGGAGGGACCGCGTCCGTTGAACGTAACTCACAACATCCCGACACGCGGCCCCGGCCTCTACGAGATCACCGGGAACGCGCGCGCCTTCATCGAGACATCCCGCGCCGCAAGTGGCCTGCTCACCGCCTTCGTGCAGCACACCTCGTGCTCGCTGGTTATCCAGGAGAATGCCGACCCCGACGTGAGGCGCGACCTCGCCGAGTTCTTCGCGCGCCTCGCGCCCTCGTTGCGCGACCCCGCAATGGACTGGGTGCGCCACCGCACCGAAGGGCCGGACGACATGCCCGCGCACATCCGGGCTGCGTTGCTGCCGACATCGATCTCCATCCCGGTCATTGATGGCGATCTGGCGCTGGGCACATGGCAGGGGCTCTACCTGTTCGAGCATCGCGAGGCGCCACAGTCCCGCCGCGTCGTCCTGCATCTATCGGCATGATTGAGCGAGCCGGAGGGCAGGGGCTGAGCAGACTACATCTACCGCACCGGATCCGGGCCCTGCCTGTGCTGGCGGCTGCAATGGCGCTGGCGGCCGCCTGCGCCACACCGATCGCGACTCCGCGCGCCGCGCCCGCTCCAGCTGCGCCCGCCGCTGCCCCGGCCTTACCGGAGCCGGTGGCCGTCATCCCCGCTCGTCCGGCCCCGCGCGAGACGCCAGCGGACTCCATGCCGCCCGTCCAGTCTTCGCCGCCGGCCCCTCCAAAGACGAACGAGTTCCAGGCCTGGTTCGACGGCCTGCGGGCCGCATCCTGCCCAACAGGCGCCAAGGGCATGAAGGCGCCCAAGGCGGTCGATCTGACCGTGCGTCCCGTCACGCTCGACCGTCTTGGCGCGGGGCGCAAGACCATCGGCGACCTGAGCTTTGTCGGCGGCTTTCAGCTGACCGCCGACAGCGACCGTTTCGGCGGGCTGTCCGGGCTCGACACGCGCGACGACGGAGGCCTGCTGGCGGTCTCGGACAATGGCGCGTTCGTCTGGATCGATCTGGCGAAGGATGGGGTCACGCCCGTCGCGGCCCGGCTCTCCGCCCTCCGCAACGAGGCCGGGGAGAGCTTCGCCAACAAGGCGGACGCCGATGCAGAGGGCCTCGCGCTCATCGATGGCGTCGCGCTGGTCTCGTTCGAGCAGGACCACAGGGTCCTCGCCTTCGACGTCGCAACCTGCGGGGCAGGCGCCCGGGCGGCGCCGGTCCTCAAACCTCAGGGAGCGATCCAGGCCGCGCTCCACCGGCGCTCGATAGCGGCCGGAGCCAACACCGGCGTCGAGGCGCTGGCGGTCACGCGGGATGGAATGCTGTTCGCGGGTGTCGAGCAGCTGAATGGCGGCGCCGCCCCGCTGTCCGTGCGGGCCATGGAAGGCGCGCCCGACTTCGCAGCCTCGATTGGCGCGGGGTCGCCCGACCTCGTGGGCATGGACGTGCTGGAGAGCGCGGACGGCAGGACGGTCCGGGTCTATTCGCTGCACAGGACCCCTGCGGTGATGGGCGACGCCATCGTGGTTCTGGAAACGGAGTTCACGCGCTGGGTCGATGCGTCCGGCCTGCCTGCCAGGCCCGCCGGCGACCTGAAGGAGCGGGCGGCTGTTCGCTATCGCAAGACCTCCGAACGCAAGCTGGCCGGCATGGGGGCGCTGCTTCTCAACATCGACAACTTCGAGGGGATCGCCGTCCGCGAGACGCCTGATGGCCGCATCCGGCTCTATCTGGTCTCGGACGACAACTTCTCGGCCAGCCAGCGCACCCTGCTGATGGTGTTCGAGATCCGCTGAGCAACCTGGCCAGCCGCTACGGAACGGGATGCCGCATGCTGCGAATGGCGCCAGCGTATTGATCTTCAGGTTGATCTCCTGTGTGATCTACACAGGAGCGACGACCGCAGAATGATGTATATGCAGAAATGGCGGTCGCAACGATAACTGCGTATGCAGAACAAGATCGAACTACTGGACTATGTGCGGGCGGATTGCCTTGCGGCCTCGACGCGACGGACGGCGCGGGCGGTCAGCAACTACCTCAATACCATGCTTCGGCCTGTGGACCTCAATGTCGGGCAGTTCGGTCTGCTGGCTGTCATCGCCAAGAAGCCCGACCGGACGTTGCGGGAGATTGGCGAGCTGCTGATCCTCGATGACAGCACCATGACCCGCAACCTTGCCGTGCTGGAGCGCCGGGGGCTGGTGCACGGCGAAGGCGGGCGCGGCCGCAGCGGAAAGCGTGTCTCGCTTACGGATGAAGGCCAGCGGCTTCTGGAAGCGGGGCAACCCCTCTGGGAAGAGGCCAACCGCAATCTCGCGTCGGCTGTTCCGGCGCATATTCTCGAAGCGGGCAAGCTGTTCCTCGACGACCTGGCAGACGCCGCCGAGAGGCTGAACCCCAACGTCATCACGCGCACGCTTGCCACCGCCGACCTTGGCGTGCACTAGGCAGGGCCTTGATCGGGCCGGACCCGGACGCAGCGGGAACCGGGATCATCAGGGCTCTGCCTGACAATCCCGCCCGGCGTGCGATAGACGTTACTTCGCGGCGGCGACGGAGGCCGTGCCGGCGGCGCGATCAACCGTGCAGACAACGCGACCCTTCGAGCCTGCCGTCGTGACGCGCATGCTGAAGCTATAGGCGCTCGTCGTCACCTTGTTGACGTCGTTGCCGTCGTCGAAGCTGACTTTTTCCGGCGCGGGCGTCTGGGCCATGACGGCGGATTTGCACAGTTGCTTGCCCTTCGTGATGGAGACGTCGGCGAGAGCCGGCGCAGCCATGGCGAGGGCGAGGGCGGGGAGGAAGACCAGGGAGGAAAGGCGCATTTTCTTGTTCTCCATTGGCTGGGTCGAGCCAGCCGCCTGACACTGTCTAGGGGTTTAGACGCTGTCAAGCGACGCGACGTGAGCCTCACGCGTTCGTGTGAACCATTCGCAGTACGTGAAGATAGTGTGGCCCGGCGACGCAGGGAGCGATGACCATGAAGCCCACACCCCTCAAGCCGACCCGTGAGATGCTCGATCTCTACAACGACTACGCACACAGCGTGATCGACCGGCGAACGTTCATGGACCGGCTGTCGCGCTACGCCGTTGGCGGCGTCACGGTGGCGATGCTGGCCGAGATGCTGGCGCCGAAATACGCCGAGGCGCAGCAGTTTCGCGAGGATGATCCGCAATTCCGGGGCGAGCGCATCGTCTACAAGTCTCCCGATGGCGCGGGCGAGATGGGCGGCTATCTGGTCCGCCGCGCCGATGCGAAGGGCAAGCTGCCTGCCATGCTGGTGGTCCACGAGAACCGCGGCCTCAACCCCCATATCGCCGATGTGGCGCGCCGGGCGGCGCATGCCGGCTATCTCGCCTTCGCGCCGGACGCGCTCTACCCGCTCGGCGGCTATCCGGGCGACGATGACACGGGCCGCGAGATGCAGGCGAAACGCGACCGCACCCAGATGCTGAACGACTTCGTGGCGGCGGCTGAATTGCTGCTGAACCATCCTGACTCGACCGGCAAGGTCGGCGTCACGGGCTTCTGCTATGGCGGCGCGGTCGCCAACCAGCTGGCGATCCGCGTTCCGCGCCTGTCGTGCTCGGTTCCCTATTACGGTTCGGCTGGAGACCCTGGCGACGCCGGCAAGGTGAACTGTCCCATCATGGGGATGCTGGCGAGCGCCGACGAACGCGTGAACGCCAGCTGGCCCGCCTGGGAGGCGGCGCTCAAGGCGGCGGGCAAGTCCGTCACCGTCCACACTTACCCGGACACCCAGCACGGCTTCCACAACGACACGACGCCAAGGTTCGCGCCGGACGCCGCCAAGCTGGCGTGGGAACGGACCGTCGCCTTCTTCGACGCGCATCTCAAAGTCTAGCCGCCACTCGCCTTCGTCGCGCACGGCATTGACGGCGCGACGGGTTCGCCATCAGATTCCCGCGTGAGAGTGGGGTCGCCGATGTGCAAGAGTGGACTGCAGTGGCTGGGTCTGGCCGCCGTATCGTTGCTGGCCGGCGGATGCATCTCGGCGCCGGATCTTGGTCCTGGCGGACTGGCCGGCACGATCGAGCAGAACGCGGCCGACCTCAACGAAGCCCAGACGCGCAGCCTGATCGCGATCATCACCAAGAACGTCCTGCGGGCGCGCGACGACCAGCCGACAAACTACACGACGATCTCGGGCATCAAGTCCAATCCCGTCCTGCAGCTGAACGGCGCGATGCGGCTCGGCCCGCTCGGCTTCGGCAATGCGGCCGGGCCGTTCACGGGTTCGGACGCCAGCATCGCGCGCAACGAGACCGCGAACGCCGAATACTCGGTCAATCCGTTCGCCAACAGCGACAACTACCAGAGCCTCTACGAGCCGATGGCTCCGGAAATCCTTCGCGCCTATCTCGACAGCGGCTGGCCCGGCGATCTCCTGATCTATGTGTTCATCGATTCTGCCGAGCTGATGGAGGGCGGGGCCCGGTCGGGCGGACGCTTCTTCGTAAACGCCGACACTGTCAGTGACGGCGCGCCCGCCAGCCGCCAGGCGGACCTGTTCCGCGCCCTCGTGCGGGACGCCGGCAACGGCACAGTCGAGTTCGAGCCGATCCCCAACGAGATGAAGAACCGCAACTGCCGGCCCTATTCGCCGCGCGATCTGGTGACGGCCTTCCAGCTCACCGAGACGCCGCCTTCCGAGATCATCGACACCATCGAGCGCCTGACCGAGAAGACCGTCGTGATGGGCTCCCCTGATGAGAAGGAGGCCGCCCCCGGCGAGACGGCGAAGGCGTTCGCCGGCCAGCTCCACCTCTGCGATCCGCCGCGCAACGAATGGCGCTTCATCAATGCGGCGGACGGGCAGGTGCGGGCGACCGTCCGCCTGAGATCATTCGACGACATGGTCTACTTCCTCGGCGAGACCCTGCGCGAGTATCCCAACGCACCCGTGACGTTCGGCGGCCAGCGCCTGCTCGTGGTGAAGGAGAAGCGCGACGCGAAGAGCGACAATGGCTATTCGGTCGCGGTCGAGCACGGCGGCGAGGCGTATCTCGTCTCGGGCAACCGCAACCGGCGGTTCAATCCGGACGACGTGTCAGATCGCACCGGCACGGTCCTGTCGCTGCTGAACCAGCTCTATCTGCGTTCGCAGTCGGCCGAGTTCCTGAGGGCGCCGGACAGCACCTTGCGGGTGAACTAGAGCCCGATGCCATCAAGCTGAACCAGCTTGATGGTTGAATCGGTCTCTACACGTCAGTCGAAGATCACCGTCTTCGCGCCGTTGAGGAAGATGCGCCCTTCGGTGTGCAGCTTCACGGCGCGGGCCAGAACGCGCGCCTCGGTATCGCGGCCGATGGCGGCCAGCGAGTCCGGCGTGTCGGCGTGGTGGGCGGGCTCAACCGCCTGGGCGATGATCGGACCCTCGTCGAGATCGGGCGTCACATAGTGGGCCGTAGCGCCGATCAGCTTCACGCCCCGCTCCCACGCCTGACGATAGGGACCGGCTCCCTTGAAACTGGGCAGGAAGGAATGGTGGATGTTGATGCAACGGCCTTCCAGCGCCGCACACGTCTCGTTCGTCAGCACCTGCATGTAACGTGCAAGCACCACCAGATCGGCCTTCAGGCTGTCGGCCAGCTCGAGGATGCGCATCTCGGACTGCGCCTTCGTGTCTTTCGTCACGGGCACATGGAAGTATGGAATGCCGTGCCGCTCGGCCAGCCAGGCGCAGGAAAGGTGGTTGGACACGATGGCCGGGATGTTGATCGACAGGGCGCCGATGCGGTGGCGGTAGAGCAGGTCGTTCAGGCAGTGGTCCGACTGCGAGACCAGGACCATCACGTTGGGCTTCACGCGCGCATCGCGGATTTCCCAGTCCATCGCCCACCGGTCAGCCACCGGCGTGAACGCCTCCCGGAACCGCGTGAGCGTGAAGCCGTCTGCCTCCGGGGCGAACACGACACGCAGGAAGAACAGGCCGGTCGCCGGATCGCCGAAATTCTCGGTCTCGACAATGAAGAGCCGGCGCTCGGCCAGGAAAGCGGCGACGTCCGCCACGATGCCGATGGAGTCGGCGCAGGTGATGCGGAGGATGAATCGGTCAGCGGACACGTTGGGCATGGGTTTCACGCCTGCTGCGGCCGTCCGACGCTCTCGTACGCGAAGCCGCGCCGGATCATCTCGGAGGGCTTGTAGATGTTGCGCAGGTCCACGACGGTCGGCGACTTCAGGAGCGACTTCACGCGGTCAAGATCGAGTGCGCGGAACTGGTCCCACTCCGTCAGCAGCACCATGGCGTCCGCGCCTTCCAGGGCGTGGTACGGTCCGTCGCAGAACATCACGTCCGTCAGGGACTTGCCGGCCTCGTGCATGCTCTCCGGGTCGAAGGCGCGCACAACGGCGCCGGCGGCCTGCAGCGCGGGGATGATGTCGAGCGCGGGCGCGTCCCGCATGTCGTCGGTGTTGGGTTTGAACGCCAGGCCCAGAACCGCAATCGTCTTGCCGCTGACATCGCCGCCCATGGCCTTGATGACCTTCTCGGCCATCGCCTTCTTGCGGTCAGCGTTCACCTGCACGACCGTGTCGACGATGCGCACGGGCGTCCCGTGATCATTGGCCGTCTTGGTGAGCGCCAGCGTGTCCTTCGGGAAACAGGAGCCGCCATAGCCGGGGCCTGCATTCAGGAACTTGCCGCCGATGCGGTTGTCGAGGCCGATGCCCTTCGACACTTCCTGGACGTTGGCCCCGACCTGCTCGCAGAGGTCCGCGATCTCGTTGATGAAGGTGATCTTGACCGCGAGGAACGCGTTGGCGGCGTACTTGATCAGCTCGGACGTGCGGCGGCCCGTGAACAGGATCGGCGTCTCGTTCAGGTAGAGCGGACGGTAGAGCTCGCGCATCACTTCCTGGGCGCGCGCGTCTTCGGTGCCGACCACGATCCGGTCGGGGCGTTTGAAGTCGCCGATGGCGGCGCCCTCGCGCAGGAATTCCGGGTTGGAGACAACCGCGAACTCGGCGTCCGGGTTGGTCTTGCGGATGATCGCCTCAACCTCGTCGCCGGTGCCGACCGGGACGGTCGACTTGGTGACGACGACGGTGAAGCCCTTCATGTGCCGGGCGATCTCTTCGGCGGCGGCATAGACATAGGACAGGTCGGCATGGCCGTCGCCGCGCCGCGAAGGCGTGCCGACCGCGATGAAGATGGCGTCCGCCGCCCCGATGGCCTCAGCCGCATCGAGGGAGAAGAACAGGCGGCCTTCCTTGACGTTCTGGGCGACCAGCTGGTCTAGGCCCGGCTCGAAGATCGGCATCACGCCGCGCTCGAGGCGCTCGATCTTGGAGGCGTCCTTGTCGACGCAGGTCACCACATGGCCGAAATCGGCAAAGCAGGCGCCGGACACCAGACCGACATAGCCGGCCCCGATCATGGTTACGCGCATGTCTCACATGCTCCTGCAAGAATCCCGCTCCGGGCCAGAATCGGCGCGAAGGGCCCGGAATGAAGCCATTCCCCCTCAGAACCGTCCCCGGTCCTGTTTTGACACACGATCAGATGAGCGTGACCCGGACGAAGTGCAAGAACCTCGCCTGAGGGGGGCAAGTCAAGCGCGCGTGGCGGCGCCGGCAAGGTTACAGCTTCGTCTTGTGGAACACGAAGGAGGGGACGGTCCGGATGACCAGCATGATCATCTTCCAGATTCCCGGAGCATACTGAATCGGACCGCCCTTTTCCGCCGCCTTGAGCACCGACGGGGCGATGCTTTCCGGTGTCGCCCAGAGGGGGCCGCCTTTCTTGAGATCAGCAGTCATCGGCGTGTCGACAAATCCGAACTTCATGGCGACGGCCCGCGCGCCGGTCGGGGCGAGGGAGTGGGCGAGACCCTGAACATAGAGGGCCAGGCCGCCCTTCGCCGCGCCATAGGCGTAGTTCGACTGCCGGCCCCGGTCGCCCGCCACCGAGGAGATCGCGACCAGTGCGCCGGATTTCTGACGGCGGAGGACATTGCCCGCCGCCTCGCACCACAGCGCCGCGCTGGTGAAGTTGACGGCCAGGATCTTCTGCAGCTCGCCAACATCGGCGGACGCCTTCTCCTGGCTGCCCAGGTAGCCGTAGAAGAGATGGATGTGGTCGACGCCGCCCAGTTTCTGCACCCAGCCGTCGAGGAAGGTCGCTGCGCTGGCGGCGTTCTCCGAAAGATCGATCGCCTCGATCTCGACCTGCCTGGCCCCGCGAGCCTTCAGGTCGTCCGCCGTGATCTTCAGGCGCTCGGCGTTGCGGGCGACGAGAACGATGGACGATCCCTGGGCCGCGTAGAGACGCGCCGCCGCCACCGCGATCGCGGACAGGGCGCCAAGGAAGATCACCTTCCGCGCGCCCACCGGGCCTGCGGCGGGGCGCTTTTCGTCCGCCGGATACTGCGGATCGATCTTGCGGGTGTTCCTGATCGTGAACTCGTCCTGACCGCCGCCCTCGGACGGAGCAGGGGCAGGCGCGGGTGTATTGGGATCGCTCATTGGGAAACCCGTCTCCAGAAGCTTGAGGAGAGGCCCGGATCGACGTGATCCCGGAACTCGGTCCATTTGGGGTAGCCCGCCTGAAACACGCTGGCGGGGATGCGGCCGTCCTTGGCCGGATAGAGGCGGCCCCTGGCGGCCTGAACGATCACGTCCAGTTCCGCCATCAGCCGGAGCGTCTTCTCGCCCTTGTTGGGGAAATCGAGCGCCAGGGTGGTGCCCGCCATCGGGAACGACAGAAGACCCAGGGACTCGATGGGGCCGCAGTCCTTCAGCACGGCGAGGAACGACCCCTGACCGGACTTCGAGATGGCGCGCAGGAGATCGGGGACCGCATCGCGCGCGGTCTCGTGCGGGATGACGCACTGGTACTGGTAGAAGCCCTTCGGTCCATACCCCCTGTTCCACTCGCCGATGGTGTCCAGCGGGTAGAGGAATGGTTCATAGTGCGTGCGCGAGATCCGGCCGTTGGCGCCCTTCAGCGTGTTCACGGCGGTATTGAACGCCTTCATCGACAGCGGGTTGATCGCAAACGACGGGACGTCGATGGGCAGTTTCAGCTTCGGCAGTTCGCGGTGCGGCTCGAAGCCGCCGAGCGTCGACCAGTTGGCGCAGGAGTAGATGCCGCGACCCAGGCTTGATCCGGAGGCGAGGCAGTCCACCCAGGCCATCGTATGCTCGAACTGACCCTTCTTCGTCTTGGTCAGTTCGAAGTATCCGTCAACGCTGGCGAAGGAGGTGTCCTCAGCATCCATCCAGGCCGACCCGATCCTGACCGCGCGAAATTCCACCCACTCGATGACGCCGGTCAGCCCAAGGCCTCCGAGCGTCGCGTGGAAGAGGGGATCGCCGGGCCCAATCTCGAGGACGGCGCCATCCGTGCGGCGCAGGCCGAGGCGGGTCACCGAGTTGCCGAAGCTCCCCGCGCTGTGGTGGTTCTTGCCGTGCACGTCATTCGCCACGGCGCCGCCGAGCGTTACGTACCGCGAGCCGGGGGTTGTCGGCGCGAACCAGCCCGCCGGCACAAGCGCGCGCAGGCACTGCGAGAGAGAGACGCCGGCTTCGCCCCTTACAAGGCCTGTCTCGCGGTCGAAGCTGATCAGCCGGTCGAGACCGGTCATGTCGATCAGGCGGCCGCCCGGATTGAGATTGCTGTCGCCGTAGGAACGCCGAAGCCCCACAGCGAGTCCGGGATTTTCCGGCGTGAGGGCGCTTACCGCGTCCGGCAACTCGTCGGGATAACCCGGACGCGCGACATCGTGCTCGGCGCGGATCACGCGGCCCCAGGACACATAGGCGGTGGAGGGTCGGAACGGAATCATCAGGGCCCTGTAGTCGCTGCGGCAGCGCGGACGGCGACTGGCGGTTTCAGAAGGTTGCAGATCATCGGCTCGGCCCCTGTCTGAAGCTCTATCAAACAGGGCTTAGGGAAGGCTTTACGTGAACAAGACGCCAGATCGTTCGCCAGATCATTATTCACGGGTGCAGGCGGCGTCTGGGGATTTGAACTGGCCGCGGTCAACTCTTGATCAAACGGCGTCTGCACATGGACACAGAGGCCTGAAGCACTCTTGTCTTGGTGAATGAAAAGTCTAGAGAGTGCGCGCTCTGTGGTCTGACGAGGGGTGCGCGGCGTAACGGTGCGTTGCGTGTGCGTGCGAGACCAGCGCTGGGGACGTGACTGAATGTCGTTGAAGGGCGTGTCTTCGCTCATTCTGGACGATAACGCGCACATGCGCGGGATCATGCGCGCCATTCTCGTCAGCTTCGGCGCCCGCCATATAGACGAAGCGTCCGACGCGGCCCAGGCGTTCGAGATGATGCGCAACGGCGCGTACGATGTCGCCTTCGTCGATTTCCGCCTCGAGGGTCTCGATGGCCTGGAGTTCTGCAGGCTGGTGCGCAAGGGCGCCGACAGCCCGAACCCGTTCCTGCCCATCATCATGATCACGGCCTATTCTGAACGCAGCCGCGTGATGGAAGCGGTGAATGCCGGCGTCGACGAATTCCTTGTCAAACCGGTGCGCGCCATCGATGTCGCCAGCCGCCTCAACGCCGTTGTCGAGCGCCGCCGCCCGTTTGTGAGGTCGCCCACGTATTTCGGTCCCGACCGGCGGCGCCGGACGGATCCACGATACAAGGGCGAACTCCGCCGCATAACCGACCCGGGCACATTCGACCTCTAGGGGCGCCTTTCCGGAAAGCCGCCGCGCATGGTCGGCGCCGGCCGGTGGCAGGGCGGGCGAATGCGTCTTGAAGGCGCGGTGCTTTCGCGCTTCTGATCGCCACGCTCTATCAGATGGATTTTCAGGACGGTCGACATGGCGCTGAGCGCGGTACTCTGGGATTTCGGCGGCGTCTTCACCACCTCGCCCTTCGAGGCGTTTACCCGCTATGAGGCCGAACGCGGCCTGCCCGCCGACCTGATCCGGCGCGTGAACTCGGTCAATCCGGACACCAACGCCTGGGCCCGGCTCGAACGCGCAGAAATCGACGCCGCCACATTCGATGAAGCCTTCCGGCTCGAATCCGGAGCGCTCGGGTATCCGGTTCCCGGGCGGGACGTGCTGGCCTTGCTGTCCGGCGACGTGCGCCCGGCGGTGGTCGACGCGCTTCGAGCCTGCAAGGTTGCTGGCCTGAAGGTCGGCTGCATCACCAACAACGCGCCGACGGGGAAGGGCGCCGGCATGGCGCGCAGCGAGGAGAAGGCGCGCCAGGTCGCCGAAATCCTGTCCCTGTTCGATCATGTCATCGAAAGCTCGAAGGCTGGCGTGCGCAAACCCGATCCGCGCATCTACGCCATGATGTGCGAGCATCTTGGCGTTGAGCCTGCGGATTGCGTCTATCTTGATGACCTCGGCATCAACCTTAAGCCCGCCCGCGAAATGGGCATGACGACAATCAAGGTCGTCTCCGAACCCCAGCTCCTCGCGGATCTCGCGGCGGCTACCGGCCTTGCCCTTGGCGCCGCTGCATGACCCTCGCCGCCGCCCGCTTCTGCATGATCGCGCTGGTTGCGGCCGGCGCATTGGCGGGGCTGGCAGGATGCCAACCGCCGGTCACGGCGGAAGTGGGCGCACCGGACCCTGTGGCGCGGCCAGCAACCGACGCTGGCCCCCAGGTCCTGCCGCCCGCCGTCGAGGCGACCGTCCGGAAACTGCAGCAGCTGGGAGCGACCGGCAAGGACTGGGAGATGGCCGCGCTGGCCGAACAGACGCCGGGCTTCAGGTCCAATGACGGCGGCATGAGCCACCGCGCCTACTGGAACCTCAAGCTGCGCACCGGCGACTGGCCGATGGAGCATCTACGCCTGGTTCTGCTGGAACGGTTCGCACGGCTCGATACGGCGAAGGGGCCGATCTATGTCTGGCCGGACGTCGCGGCGCTGGCGCCGATCGACATCACGCCCCGCGCGGCGCGCGAGATGGACCGGATGGCCGGCGAGGGGACGGCCGAGCGCATGAGATCGGGAGAACGCTGGCCGGGCTATGTGCTCGGGATAGCAGAAGACGGAACCTGGCTTTTCTTCTATTCCGGGTCAGGCTGAGGTGAGCAGTCAGGGAAGGCGTCGCCGGTGACCGGGATGATCAAAGCAGGCGAAGCGGCTGGGCAGCTGTCAGGCTGGGCGGCCGACGGCGAGGCGCTGGTGAAGACCTTCCGCTTTCGTGATTTCGGATGCGCGTTCGGCTTCATGACGCGCGTCGCCATTCACGCCGAAGCGGCGAACCACCATCCCGAATGGTCGAATGTCTGGAACCGGGTGGATGTGCGCCTGACCACACATGACGCAGGCGGCGTCACGCAGAAGGACGTCGACCTTGCGCGCTTCATCGATGAAGCGGCCGCCAGCCTGCCGGCCGCCTGAAGCGCCGTCCGCTATTTGAAGATGATGACCGAGGCGAGGGCGACCCGGGCCTTGCCGGGCCCCAGCACGCCGTCCACCGCCTTCTGGATCCGGGCCTTCAGAAGATCGGCGTCCGGCTTGTCGCCGACCGTATAGGACAGGTTTGCATAGGCCAGCACGGCGTCCCGCATGGCGCTCATCACCCGCGGTTTGGTGGCTTCGGCCAGCTTGCGCACCTTGGCGTCCGGAATGTCAATCCCGGCGTCGACCGCCAGCACGCCGCGCACTTTCGTCCCGCGGGTGATCGAGGCCCGGAGGCCGAAGGTCGGGACATAGTTGGGCGATCCGGTGATCCGTGTGGTCTGCGGGTCGGCCTTCGGCGCAGCCGCTTCCTCGCCATGTGCGGGGGCGGGCGGCGCGGCCTGAGCGGGCGCAAGTGCAAGGAACGCCAGAAGCGCAATGGAAAGAGCACGGGTCATGGCCCGGCATCGAACGCCAAAAGGTTTAACGGGTCGTGGAATTTCAAAAAGGAATGCTGATCCGGCCAGGCGCCGGGCAGGGTGGTGGAGCCGAGCGGGATCGAACCGCTGACCTCGTCATTGCGAACGACGCGCTCTCCCAACTGAGCTACGGCCCCGGCGCCAGTGGCGTCCCGGATTTGGGAAGCAGCGTGCTAGATCGAACCCCACCCGCCGTCAAGCAGCGCGTGCGGGCTCCAGCCGGGGCGAGGGGCTGGCGCCAACGTGACAGCGCAGGCTGTTGCCGCCGGGGATTTGCCGCGTTAGGGGCCGGGAAACCAGTTTGTCCGATTCAGGGTTGCAGGCCCCCCACTGCCCGGAGCCGTTCAGGAACGATCATGCGAGCTGTCCTCGACATTCTTCTGATGGTGATGGACCTCTATAAATGGGTCCTGATCATTGACGCGGTGCTGTCGATGCTCGTGGCGTTCAATGTCGTGAACGGGCGGAACCAGCTGGTCGCAACTATCGGTCGCTTTACCTACGCGATCACCGAACCGGTGCTGCGACCGATCCGCAAAATCGTGCCCAGGGTCAACGGTGTCGACCTGTCCGCGATCATTCTCATTATCCTGATCACCTTCGTCCAGCTCCTGATCAGCTATTACGTGCGTCCGCACGTCTTCTAGCTGTGTCTGCCTTCCGGCTCACGGCGGACGGCGCGGAGCTCAAGGTCCGCGCCACGCCCAACGCGTCGCGGGACGCGATAGAGGGGAGGGGCGAGGACGCCTCTGGCCAGACCTTCCTGAAAGTGCGGGTGACCGCCGTCCCCGAGAAGGGCAAGGCCAACGCCGCCATCGAGGCCTTGCTTGCGAAGGCGCTGGGCCTGCCGAAATCGGCAGTCAGCGTAGAGCGGGGCGAAACGGCGCGCCTGAAGACGGTGCGCATCCTCGCCGATCCGTCTATAGCGGGCCGCATTGAGGCCCTGCTGGGAGACGCGTGATGGCGGCGCAGATCATCGACGGCAAGATCGTATCCGAACAGGTGCGCGCTGCAGCGGCTGCAGCCGTCGCCCGGCTGCCGGGCAAGCCCTGCCTGGCCGTTGTGCTGGTGGGGGAGGATGCGGCCAGCCAGATCTACGTGAAGTCCAAGGGCGAGAAGACCGAGGCGGCGGGCATGCGCTCGATCACCCGCCGGCTGCCGGCGAACGCATCGCAGGGCGACGTCGAAGCTGAACTGATGGCGCTCAACGCCGATGCGGACGTGGATGGCATCCTGCTGCAGTTGCCTCTGCCGAAGGGGCTGGACGAGGCGAGGGCCATCGCCTGCATCGATCCGGCCAAGGACGTGGATGGCCTCACCGAGATTTCCGCCGGCCGTCTGCTTTTGGGCAAGCCGGGCCTCCAGCCCTGCACGCCCACCGGATGCGTGATCATGGCGAAGCACGCCCTGGGCCCGGACCTGTCCGGCAGGCATGTCGTTGTGATCGGCCGCTCCATCCTCGTGGGCAAGCCCGCCGCCATGCTGTTCCTCGCCGAGAACTGCACGGTCACCATCGCGCATTCGCGGACGAAGGATCTGGCCGCCCTGTGCCGGACAGCCGATATCCTTGTGCCCGCCGTGGGGCGCCCCGAGATGGTTCGCGGCGACTGGGTCAAGCCGGGGGCCGTGGTGATCGATGTCGGCATCAACCGCATTCCCGCGCCTGAGAAGGGCGAGGGCAAGACGCGCGTCGTTGGCGATGCCCACTATGCCGAATGCCGCGAAACCGCCGGCTGGATTACCCCGGTGCCCGGCGGGGTCGGTCTCATGACGGTCGCCTGCCTGCTGCGAAACACCGTTCTTGCCGCCTGCGCCCGCCGCGGCTGGGATGTGCCGGCGGAGCTATATGGCTAGCCACCTGTTCAATGAACTGTGGTCACGCCAGCAGGGTTGCTGCGCCCTCTGCGGCGAGGCGATGCCCGAAACGCGCTGGCAGGCCCCGCACGCGACTGTCTGGCGAAAGCGCAGGCCGACCTTCGATCACATCCGGCCGCGCGCAAAGGGCGGCGGCGATGAGCCCGAAAATCTCCAGCTCGCCCACGCCGCCTGCAACAAGCGGAAGGGCGACAGCTGGGGCGGTTAGCTGCCAGCCGGAATGTAGGGACCTCCGGGCGAGGACCAGCCCCAGTCCGGCATCGGCGCCGCCGGATCGGGCGGACCTGCGCCGTCCGCCGAATTCATGACGGCGAGACGCGAGCCCCACTCCAGATAGCCGACGAACGCCGCCCGGAACTCCGGATCGTCCGGCAGCCCGATCTCGTCTGCGGTGTCCAGCAGCAGCGCCATCCATGCGCGCCGCTGTTCGTGGGTCAGATGCCGGCCCATGTGGCGGTGGATCATTCGGGCATGCGATCCGCCATCTCCGGAATAGGCCTTGGGACCACCGAGCACTTCTCCCACGAAGGCGGAGACGTGCTCGGCGTGATGCGGGTCCATGCCGGCAAAGACAGGCGACAGCACAGGGTCCTGCGGGACGCGCTGGTAGAATCGCGCAAACAGACGTGCGAACGCCTCCGGCCCTCCCGCCCAGTCGGCGAGCGAGGGCGGCGGGGGCGCCGTCATTGGGATCTCTCCCAGACGACGTCCGTTTCCTCGTAGTGCCGCATTTCAGCGATCTCGGGCACGAACGGCCGGATCAGCTGGAGGAAAGGCGGGAAGTGCGGCCCTTTGCGAAATCCCTGCAGGTGCGCCTCGGTCGAGGTCCAGCGGATTCGCAGGATGAAGGACGCCGGCGCCTCGACACAGCGGGCCATTTCGAAGGACAGGCATTCCGGAGCCGCACGCAGATGGACCGCAGCCGCATCGTAGGCGGAAACCAGCTCCTCGGCGGTGTGCTGCGTCAGCTCGTAGCGGATATACTCGATCGACATGCGGCCCCCCAGGCGGCTTTCGCTTGCCTCGCTATATCAGGCTTCGCTGTGACGTTTTCCAGTAGCCGCCACCCACTTCGGAACCCGCCACAGCAGCAGCAGCGCCAGGATCACGCCGTGGACGATCTCGCCCCACTGCAGGCTCTTGGTCACCAGCGTCTGGTGGACGACGGCCAGGATGGCGATCGGGTAGATCAGATAGTGGATCTTCTGCCAGAGGCTGCGGCCCAGCCGGCGGATCATGCCGTTGGTGGAGGTGACCGCCAGCGGGATCAGAAGGGCGAACGCCGCCATGCCCAGCGTGATGTAGGTCCGCTTCAGGACATCCGCCCACAGCGCATCCAGCGACCACAGCAGGTCGAGCCAGAGATACGCCACGATATGAAGAGCCGCATAGAAGAACGCGGCCAGCCCGATCCGCCTCCGGACCAGGACAAGCGGCGCCCAGCCAGTGATCTCGCGCAACGGCGTGACCGCGAGCGTGACCAGCAGGACCCGGATGGCCGTGTCGCCGAGGAAGTGGTGGATGTACTCGGCCGGGTTCACGCCCATGTCGTTGGGCTGGCCCATGATCAGCAGGGTGACCTGCGCGATCAGCCACGCCAGAGGCGCAACGAGCGCAACCAGCGTCAGCGGCTTCAGCCAGTGTCTGGCGAAGGTGCGAAGGGCAGGGTTTCCGGCCACGCTCAGTAGTTCTTCTTCAGGTCCATGTCCTTGTACATGTGCGCGACCTGCTTCTCGTAGCCGTTGAACATGTCGGTCTTGCGCCGGCCGGTCAGGGCCGCGATGCCGGAGCCGCCGATCACGCGCTCGCTGGCCTGGCTCCAGCGGGGGTGATCCACGTCCGGGTTCACGTTCGAGTAGAAGCCGTACTCACCCCGGTTGGAGACGTTCCACGACGTCGGCGGCTGCTTTTCGGTGAAGCGGATGGCGGCGATGGATTTGGCCGACTTGAACCCGTACTTCCACGGAACCACGAGACGGACCGGCGCGCCGTTCTGCGGCGGCAGCGCCTTGCCGTAGACCCCGACCGCCATGAAGGTCAGGTCGTTCATGGCCTCGTCCATCCGCAGCCCCTCGGAATAGGGCCAGTCCAGCACCGGGAACTTCACCCCGTTCATTTCCTTGCGGTCGAGGTGCGTGATGAACTGGACGTACTTGGCTTTCGCCGTCGGCTTGAACTTCTTGACGATGTCCGCCATCGGCACGCCGACCCACGGGATCACCATCGACCACGCCTCGACGCAGCGCAGCCGGTAGATGCGCTCCTCGAGCTTGTTGAAGTCGATCACGTCCTTGAGGGCGTAGGTTCCCGCAGACTCCGTCTCGCCCTCGATGGTGATCGACCACGGATCGGTCGTCATGCGGCTGGCGTAGCGGGCGGGGTCGCGCTTGTCGGTCCCGAATTCGTAGAAGTTGTTGTAGGTCGTGGCGGCCTCTTCGGTCGACGGTTCCGAATCGGCGACCTTCCACGCGGTGGTCTTGAACTTGAGCTTGGCGCCCGCCTTGGGGTGCCCGGTGGCGGTGGCGACCGCCGTCGCGTTCTGCGGCTCCTCCGAGCAGGCGGCGCCCACGCCCAGCGCCATTCCGGCCGTCGTGACCCCGGCGGCGCGCAGCACGCTGCGCCGGTCCATGAACATCGCCTCCGGCGTCATCTCGGCTGCGAGGTCCTGATAGTCGGGATTTTTGCGGAACTTCATGGCGTTGTTTCCCTGGTCATCCGGCGTGGCGTATGAGCCATTTCGGCCAGCATAGGCGTTTCGTTACGCCCCTGCGAGGTCATTCACGCATTCGCGACAGCCCGGTCTGCATACGCCAGGGGTACGCCGGGGGATTTCAGGGCGCTGCCATTTGTCGGGGCGCCGTCATGTGTCGGGAAGCGGCGTTCCGCACGCCGGGTCGCAAAGACCCTGATGTCGGAACGATGGTGGAGCCTAGCGGGATCGAACCGCTGACCTCCTGCATGCCATGCAGGCGCTCTCCCAGCTGAGCTAAGGCCCCGAACCGTCTGCTGCGCCCCAAAAACGTCCGGGCGCAGCGTGTGGTCGAGTGATTTGGGAGCGCCTGATTATACTGCACCCCTTGCGGGATCAAGCGCCGTTTGCTGTTTCGTTCGGTCCTCCTGTGGAGGACTAGAGTTCTTCCTCGTCAACGTCGTCTTCGAGGCCGATTTCTTCCTCGTCGAAGTCCTCTTCCTCTTCGTCGACGATGTTGAGATCGTCTTCGTCGTCGACTTCCTCGACTTCGTCTTCGACCGGGTCAACCTCGGCGTCGGCTACGACGGCTTCGTCGTCGCCATCCAGCTCCTCGGTTTCCTCGACCTCTTCCTCTTCTTCCTCGGGATCGTCGAGTTCTTCTTCTTCCTCGTCTTCGTCCTCGTCGTCCTCGTCTTCATCCTCGTCCATCTTGCGGACGGGAGCCGCCTTGGCCTTTTCGCGCGTACGCTTGGGCTTCGGGATCTCAGCCGTCACTTCGAGGACGGTCTGGCACTTCGGGCAGACGGGCGGCGATTTGCCAAGATCGTAGAATTTTGCCGCGCAGGACGGGCAAGTATGCTTTTCGCCGAGGTTGGTGCTCGCCAAGGTCGATCCCCTTTGCTTCGGGCGGGCGCTTGCCATGTTCATGGGCGGCTGTAAAGCGCTGTCTTGGTTCGGACTTTGCCAACCCCCGCGGTCGCCGCGCGGAAGCGGAAATATGTGTCGATGACAGCGACTTCCAGACCCGTCCCCGGATTGTCGGGCGTGATCCGCGCTCCGGGCGACAAGTCCTGCTCCCACAGGGCCCTGATGTTCGGCGCGATCGCCGAGGGCGTCACGGAGATAACCGGCCTCCTGGAGGGCGAGGACGTCCTCAATACGGGCAAGGCCGTCGCCGCCCTCGGCGCGGGCGTCGAGCGGCTTGGGCCGGGCCGATGGCGTGTTCAGGGCGTTGGAAAGACAGGGTTTTCCTCGCCGGCCAGCGATCTCGATTTCGGAAACTCCGGCACCGGCGCCCGCCTGATGATGGGCCTCGTGGGCGGCCATGCGGTGACCGCCCGTTTTATCGGCGACGCCTCGCTCTCGTCCCGTCCCATGGAGCGCGTGCTGAAGCCGTTGCGCGAAATGGGCGTGCGCGCTGAAACTGCCCCGGGCGGCCGTTTGCCGGTGGTGCTGACGGGCGGGAACCTGAAAGCGATCCGCTACGCCCCCCCTGAAGCTTCTGCACAGGTAAAATCCGCCGTGCTGCTGGCAGGCCTCCGCGCCGACGGCGTGACGGTGGTGGAAGAGAAGGAAGCCACCCGCGACCACACCGAGCGCATGCTGCGGGCGTTCGGCGTCGAAGTCGGGGTCGAGCCCCGCGATCATGGCGGCCCCGTCGTGTCGATTCGCGGCGGCCAGACGCTGAAAGGCGGCAAGGCCGACGTGGCGGGCGACCCCTCTTCAGCCGCCTTCGCCATCGTCGCCGGCCTGATCGCGGGCGGCGCCAGGGGCGAGGTTACGGTGACCGGCCTCCTCGACAATCCCACCCGCACCGGCTTCCTCGACGCCATCGAGGCAATGGGCGGGAATGTTCAACGCATCAGTGACGGGCAGGCGACCGGCGAGGATCTGGTGCGCATCGTGGCGCGCCCCGGCGGCCTGAAGGGCGTTCACGTCGACCCCGCGCTCGCGCCGTCGCTGATCGACGAAGTCCCGATCCTGGCCGTGCTGGCCGCCTTTGCGGACGGCGAGACGCATTTTACCGGCGTCGAAGAGCTTCGCGTGAAGGAAAGCGACCGCATCACCGCCGTCTGTGCGATGCTGACGGCCAACGGCGTGAACGTGGACGAACTCCCGGACGGCCTGATCGTGCATGGCTGCGGCGCGCGCGGCGTGCCGGGCGGCGGCGTGGTGGAGACCCGCCACGACCACCGCATCGCCATGTCGGCGCTGGTGATGGGCATGGCCGCAAAGTCGCCCGTTGCGGTGGACGATGTCGCCATGATCGCGACCAGCTATCCGGACTTCTTTGAGCACATGAAGGCGATCGGGGCGGATATCAGCCGGCCGGAGTAACGCCCGCTGCGTCTGGGGCGATGTGTGGGCCTGTCAGCTGTGCGGCCGCCGCCTGAAGCGCCGAATAGTGGCCCAGACCCGGGATGACCGTGAGCAGTGCGCGCGCCCCCAGCCTTTGCCGGAGCGCCTCGGCCATGGCGGGCGGCGTCCAGTCATCCTCGGCGCCCTGCACGATTTCGACATCGCACCGGATGTCGTCGAGCAGGTCCGCCCACGGACTGACGTACTCGGACAGCTCGCGTTGGTAGGCTGCGCGGTGTGGGCCAAGGCAGGTCCGCAGTCCGCGCGTGACCGTGTCGGCGAAGGGTTTCGATGAAAGCAGCCGCTGCTCGGCAGCACAGCTCTTTCGAAACATCGTGCTGACCAGGGCCTTGGGCGCAACCGACAGGAGCCCGGACTGAAACACGCCAAGGACGCCCAGCGAGATGGGACCCCGCCGCGCGGCTTCAAAAACGGGCCGGCCTGCCATCGCGGGAAGGAAATCCCCGAGCTCCAGTGGTGCGGCTGGGGAAGCCAGCACAAGGCTGTGGACCAGAAGCGGCCGCCGGGCGGCGAGCCGCAAGGCCGACATGGCCCCGAGCGAGAACCCGGCGACCATGACCGGTTCCTTCAGTCCAAGACTGTCGAAGGCCGCGAGCAGACTTTCCTCGTGGCCGCCCCCTGGCGCACCGAGCCGGTCCAACATGACGGCGTTTGTCGCTGCAGGCAGAAAGCCGGACAGACGCAATTCCTCCGGCAGACCGGGCAGGCCGTGGCAATAGACCCATGCTGGTTTCGGCATCGCGCATCGCCCTGCTTGCGCAGCTGAGACTATTGCGGTCCTGCGGGTCTGCAATGGGCCCCGAGCGGGCGATGCCGTCCGGGGCGGCCGGCGGCTTGACAGAGACTACTGCGGCTGTTGAGGCAGAACCCATGATCATCGCCATCGACGGAACAACTGCATCGGGGAAGGGCACGCTGGCCAAGCGGCTGTCGGCGCACTTCAAGGTCCCGCATCTCGATACCGGGCTGCTCTATCGCGCGGTGGGCGTGAAGGCGGCCGAGGACGGCGTGTCGCTCTCGGACGCCGAAGCCTGCGCGGCCATCGCCGCCGCCATCGACCTGAAGTCGTTCGAGGAGGCCCGCCTGCGCACGGCGGAAGCGGGGGCCTACGCCTCGCGTGTCGCGGCGCTGGGTCCGGTGCGCAAGGCGCTGCTGGAGATGCAGGTCTCGTTCGCTCACCAGCCGGGCGGGGCGGTGCTCGACGGCCGCGACATCGGCACCGTGATCGCCCCCGACGCCGACATCAAGTTCTGGATCGACGCCTCCATCCCCGAACGGGCGCGCCGCCGCTGCCGTGAGCTGGAGCTGGCCGGCGCTCCCGTGCCTGTAGACGAGATGATCCTGCAGCTGGAAGAACGTGACGCGCGCGACCGTGGCCGCGCCGACGCCCCGATGGCCATCGCGCCGGGCGCCATCCAGATCGACACCACCGAAATGACCCCGGACGAGGTGTTGAAACGGGCGCTGGCGGCCATTCCGCTGGCGCGGTGATCCGGCAAATGACCGGCGAGCGTTGAGGTTTCAACGGCCCGGGACTTGTTCTATCCTGTCGGAATGAACGCGGTTTCCAAAATCCATCCGCCTTTCACCAGCGCGGAATTCTACCGCATGGCGGCGAAGGGGGCCTTCGGCGACATGCGCGTGGAGCTGCGCCGGGGGATGATACTCAAGATGAGCCCGCAGCATTATCCGCACGCCCGGCTGAAGGCGGATATCCAGCGGGCGCTGGAGCGCGCCGTTTCGGCGGCGTCCCTGAACTGGGAAGTGCTCACCGAGGCGACGGTCTCGTTCGCGGACGGCTTCGAGCCAATGCCCGATATCATCGTTCTGGAGCAGACGGCGCCGCCAACCGTGTTTCGCACGATCCCCGCCAGCGCCGTGAAGCTTGTCGTCGAAGTCGCGGATACGACGCTGGATGACGATATGGGCGAGAAACGCGAAGACTATGCCCGCGCTGGTCTGGCAGAGTACTGGGTCGCAGACGTCCGCAAGCGGGTCCTGATCCGCCACGCACAGCCATCCGGCGGAGCCTATACGGTGGAGCAGACCATCGGTTTGGACGGCCCGCTTCAGATGCTGACCATGCCGGACGTTGCTGCGGCGATTTCCGCAGTCTGATCTGGCCTTTGACACAGCCCGTTCAGCCCCTGTTTACGGGGCATCTGTAGCCCCTCGCGCCTTGACTTTCGGGGCGGCTGGGTTCAAGGGACCGCCTCCCGCACGCGAGGAACCCGGAGGCTTCCGTCCCACAGGACGCGGCCAGCCGGGTGCTTTATCGTTCGATCCAGATGGTTTGCATCCGGTCGCAACAGGGCGGGATCTACGAAAAAGCCGCATGGTGCGGCCAGACCGCCGGGGCAACCGGCCGGCCCGTAACGACGAAGACTTTGGAGACTGAATGACCGCCGCAATGAACCCGTCCACCGAAGATTTCGCCGCCCTCCTCGAGGAGAGCATGACGACGACGCGAATGGTGGAGGGCAAGGTTGTGCCGGCTACCGTCACCGCGATCCTCGGCGACATCATTGTTGTCGACGTCGGCCTCAAGACCGAGGGCCGCATCAAGTTTGAAGAATTCCGTCAGGACGACGTGCCGCCGAAAGTCGGCGACGTGATCGACGTCTACCTGGAGCGCATCGAGAACGCGCTCGGAGACGCTGTCCTGTCGCGCGACAAGGCTCGCCGCGAAGAAGCCTGGACGCGCCTCGAGCGCCTGCATGAAGTCAAGGAAACGGTGAAGGGTTCGATCGTCGGCCGCGTCAAGGGCGGCTTCACTGTCGACCTCGGCGGCGTCAACGCCTTCCTCCCCGGCTCGCAGGTGGATATCCGTCCGATCCGCGATGTCGGTCCGCTGATGAACCAGGTCCAGCCCTTCGCCATCCTCAAGATGGACCGTCCGCGCGGCAACATCGTCGTCTCGCGCCGTGCCGTGCTGGAAGAGTCGCGTGCAGAGCAGCGCGCCGAGATCGTCGGCAACATGTTCGAGGGCGAGCGTCGCAAGGGCGTCGTCAAGAACATCACCGACTACGGCGCGTTCGTGGACCTGGGCGGCATCGACGGCCTGCTGCACGTCACCGACATGAGCTGGAAGCGCATCTCGCACCCCAGCCAGGTCGTGGAAGTCGGTCAGGAAGTCGACGTCCAGATCATCAAGATCAACCCCGACACCCAGCGTATCTCGCTCGGCATGAAGCAGCTGATGAGCGATCCGTGGGAAGGCGTCGGCGCCAAGTATCCCATCGGCGCCAAGCTGTCGGGCCGCGTGACGAATATCACCGACTACGGCGCGTTTGTTGAGCTGGAAGACGGCGTCGAAGGCCTGATCCACGTCTCGGAAATGAGCTGGACCAAGAAGAACGTTCACCCCGGCAAGATCATCTCCACCTCGCAGGAAGTGGACGTGATGGTTCTCGACGTGGATTCGGACAAGCGCCGCATCTCGCTGGGCCTCAAGCAGGTCATGAACAACCCGTGGGAAGCCTTCATGGCCGAGCACCCGATCGGCACGGACGTCGAAGGCGAAGTCCGCGGCATCACCGAGTTCGGCATGTTCGTCGGCCTGGGTCCCGATCTGGACGGCATGGTCCACATCAACGACCTCGACTGGAACGAGCCGGGCGAAGAAGCCGTCAAGAAGTTCACCAAGGGCGACATGGTCAAGGCCCGCGTCCTCGACGTGGACATCGAGAAAGAGCGCATCTCGCTCGGCCTCAAGCAGCTCTCGGTCGATCCGTCCGAAGCCCTCGACCTGCGCAAGAACTCGGTCGTCACCACCACGGTTGTGGAAGTGACCACGGGCGGCATCGAAGTGACGCTGGCGGATGGCGCGATGAAGACCTTCATCCGCAAGGCCGACCTCTCGCGCGACCGCACCGAGCAACGCCCCGAACGCTTCGCCGTCGGCGACAAGGTCGACGCTCTGGTCATCTCGTTCGACAAGGCTGGCCGCAAGGTTTCGCTGTCCATCAAGGCGCTGGAAGTGCGTGAAGAGAAAGAAGCCGTCGAGCAGT
Source organism: uncultured Rhizobium sp. (assembly GCA_964407665.1). Taxonomy (GTDB): domain Bacteria; phylum Pseudomonadota; class Alphaproteobacteria; order Caulobacterales; family Hyphomonadaceae; genus CAYOWK01. The sequence continues at coordinate 25,957 of CAYOWK010000048.1, forward strand.
ACGGTTCGGCCGACTCGGGCGCCTCGCTGGGCGACATCCTGGGCGCCGCTCTGGCTCAGGGCGCGAAGAAAGAGGACTAGACCCGCAAGGCTGCGAAGCCTTCGGATAGCAAGTTACGGGGCGCTTCCAGCCGGAAGCGCCCCGTTTTTGTTTCAGGTCCGGGCCGTCAGACCCGGAAAGCACTTGTTTTTCCCGGAAGTTGGGACAAGTGTAGGGGCATGCTCCGCTCTGAACTCATCGCCAGGCTCGCTGAGGAAAACCCCGCCTTCAAGATGCGGGAGATCGAGAAGATCGTTGACGTGATCTTCGACGAGATCGCCGCCGCCCTTGAGCGCGGCGACCGGGTCGAACTCCGCGGCTTCGGCGCCTTCTCCGTCCGCGAGCGTGACGCCCGCACCGGCCGCAATCCCCGGACGGGTCAGCCCGTCTCCGTCGATCCCAAGCACGTTCCGTTCTTCAAGGCCGGCAAGGAATTGCGCGCCCGCCTGAACAACGGCCGCGACCCCGAGGAACGGCACTGAAGCGCGTTGCGGTCCGAACGACCGCAGTTGCGCGCCAGCCGGCGGGCAGAGGCCCTGAACGTCCCGGCCCGCCGAATCCCGCTTTGACGGAACGGCCCTGTCGTGAGATGGGATTCACCAAGTCAGCGGACTGGCATTTCAGATAGGGGACAAGCATTTGCTAAAGGAATTCAAAGAGTTCGCTATGCGGGGCAACGTTGTTGACCTCGCCATCGGCGTGATCATCGGCGCAGCGTTCGGCGCCATCGTGAACAGCCTCGTCAACGACATCATCATGCCAGTGATCGGTCTCGCCACCGGCGGCATGGACTTCTCGGACCTCGCCTACACGCTCAAGGCCGCCGGCATTGCCGAGGACGGCTCCGAGATCCCGGCTGTGACCGTCAACTATGGCCGCTTCATCAACTTCATCATCACCTTCCTGATCGTCGCCTTCGCGATGTTCATGGTCGTGAAGGGCATGAACAGGATGAAGAAGAAGGAGGAAGCCGCCCCGCCGGCTCCGCCCGAGCCCACCAAGGAAGAGCTGCTTCTGACCGAGATCCGGGACTTGCTCGCCAAGCGCCCCTGAGCTATCCGGGACGCCTGAGTAGAGTGCAGTAGAGTGTGGAAGGGGCGGCCTCAAGTGCCGCCCTTTCTTCGTTTTGTTAGCCATGAATCCGCTGTCTATTCAGCGGTCTGGATCCAGGGATGCCCGCCGTGGCGCTTGTGAAGATCTGCGGCCTCACCCGCGAATCAGACATTGAGGCCGCTGTCAGCGCCGGAGCCGACCGGATCGGCTTCGTGCTGGTCCCCGCCAGCCCCCGCTATGTCGCCCCGGATGCCGCCATCACGTGGACCAGCCTGGCCGGCTCGGGCCGGTTCGGCAAAGCGGGCGCAACAGCGCCTGAGGTCTGGGTCATCGCCGAGTGGGCGCCCTCCGCAAATCGCATCACCGAAGGCCTCGAGAGCCTTTTGACCCCCGATACAGGCCTCTCCGTCGTCCAGCTGCACGGCAAGGAGACCCCGGAAGACGTCGCGGACCTGCGCCGCCGCGCCCCGTCCCATGTCCAGGTCTGGAAGGCCATCGGCGTCTCGACCCGCGACGACCTGGCCCAGCTCGCCCGTTTCGGCGCTGCGGATGGCTTCGTGCTCGACGCCAAGCCCCCGCCGGGCGCTGCCCGCGAAGGCGGCTTTGGCCACCCCTTCGACTGGACGATCCTCGACGGCTTCGAACCCGGCCGCCCGTGGATGCTGTCAGGAGGCCTCACCGTTGAAACCGTCGCCGCCGCCATCCGTATCTCCGGGGCCGGTGCGGTCGACGTGTCCTCTGGCGTGGAGGCCAGCCCCGGCGTAAAGGACCCCGCGAAGGTGAAGGCCTTCATCGAGGCGGCGAAGGCCGCCGGCTGAGGCGCTGCGAGGCGCGCTCCCCGAGGACGTCGAGATGACCGCGCTGAAGAACTCCTGGTCCCAGTGGCCCGACGCAAACGGCCGGTTCGGCACGTTCGGCGGGCGCTATGTGGCCGAAACGCTGATGCCCCTGATCCTCGAGCTCGAGGCGGAGTACCGCAAGGCCAAGGCCGATCCCGCCTTCCAGGCCGAGTTCGACTGGCTGCTCGAACATTACGTCGGCCGCCCCAGCCCGATGTACTTCGCCGAGCGGATGACCAACCATTTCGGCGGCGCGAAGATCTACTTCAAGCGCGACGAGCTGAACCATACCGGCGCCCACAAGATCAACAACTGCATCGGCCAGGTGCTGCTCGCCCGCCGCATGGGCAAGACGCGCATCATCGCCGAAACCGGCGCCGGCCAGCACGGCGTCGCGACCGCAACCATCTGCGCCCGCTTCGGCCTGCCGTGCGTGGTGTTCATGGGCGAGACCGACGTCGAGCGCCAGAAACCCAACGTCTTCCGCATGCGCCTGCTGGGCGCCGAGATCGTGCCGGTCTCGTCTGGTACGGGCACCCTCAAGGACGCGATGAACGAGGCCCTGCGCGACTGGGTCACGAACATCTCGAACACCTTCTACGTCATCGGCACGGCGGCGGGCCCGCACCCCTATCCGGAGCTTGTCCGCGACTTCCAGTCGATCATCGGCCGCGAAGCGCGCGAGCAGATCCTGAAACAGGAAGGCCGTCTCCCGGACGTACTGGTCGCGGCCATCGGCGGCGGCTCCAACGCCATCGGCCTGTTCCACCCCTTCATCGAGGACGAGAGCGTCCGCATGATCGGCGTCGAGGCCGGCGGCCACGGCGTCGACACGCCGATGCACGCAGCCTCGCTGTCCGGCGGCCGCCCCGGCATCCTCCACGGCAACCGCACCTACCTGCTGCAGGACGAGAACGGCCAGATCATCGTCTACATGATTTTTGCATTCACTCTCTGGAACCCTGCTGTCGGT
>CAYOWK010000049.1:0-28430 GCA_964407665.1 uncultured Rhizobium sp.
AAGGCGGGAGGACGGGACCACGGTCAAATCCTATCCTCACACCGGTCAGCAACCGGCCTGCGGGGCGCGTGGGAACACGCACCGGCCAGTGGCGACACTGGCAGCTTATACAAGAAGGCGCGTTTCCACGCGCCCCGGCCTCCCATCAGGGAGGGGAGCTAATGCATCACGGACGGCGAAAGCCGGTCCGAAGAAGAAAGCGTGTCCCGTATGGAAGACACCCGCCAGAAGCAGAGTAGACCTCATGGTGAGCAGGCGCGCGAAGCACGCCGTCGAGTTTATCCTGAGCCTGTCGAAGGATCGAACCACGAGGGCGGGGCTTCACCGGCAGATCGTTCACTCTGCCAACTGCGGGAATGTTCCCAAGTGAACGATCAGTCCGTGCTCACCGCGCCCCGTGGTTAGACGGACGGGCGCTGCGCGCCCTGCTCACCATGAGGCGCTGTCCAGGCGCCTGCAGCTGGCCCAAAACAGAGCCAGCCGCCAGACCCGATCAGCCCGACGGATCATCGTCGGCGACCTGCAGCAGGCGCACCAGCACCTTGTCGATGCGGCGGCCGTCCATGTCGATGACTTCGATGGAGATCTGCGACTGCTCGACCTTGTCGCCCTCCTTCGGCACCGCGCGAAGGATGTGCATCACCAGACCGGCGACCGTCGAATAACCCTCGGGCTCCTCGAACGCCCGCACGCCCAGAAGACGCTGCAGCTCATCTATGGGCGTCATGCCATCCAGCAGCCACGAGCCGTCATCGCGCTTCACGGGCGGCGACAGGCCTTCGTCCTCGCCCAGCGCAACGTCTCCAGCGATGGACTCCAGAATGTCGGCGTCTGTCACAAGCCCCATCACGCCCCCATACTCGTCGGCGACGATCAGCATGCGAACCGGGCTTGTCCGCATGGTCGACAGGAGACGCAGGACGGGGACGGTCTCCGGCACGAACGTGGCCGGATGCATGACGGCTTCAAGGTCGACATCGCCGGTGCGGGCGAGGTGCGTCAGCAACTCTTTGGTCTGCACGACGCCGATGATCTCGTCGGCGTCGCCGCGGGCGACCGGAAAGCGCGAATGCCCGCTGCGCGCGATGGCGATGAGGATGTCTTCGCGGGCGGCCGACGCCTCCAGCCACACCATCTCGGTGCGCGGCGTCAGGATGGCTTTCACCGAGCGATCCGCAAGGCGCATAACGCCTTCGATCATCTCGCGCTCTTCGCTTTCGATGATGCCGACCTTGGCTCCCTCGTCGATCAACGACTGGAGCTCTTCCTCAGTCACATCATCCTGGCCGCCGGTATTCAGCCGGAAAAGGCTGAGGAAGCTTTCGGTCGTGAGCCGGAGAAACCAGACCAGCGGCGAAGTTGCAGTCGCAATGGCCGCCATGATTGGCGCCATGAGCGCTGCGAGACGTTCCGGCGCCGCGAGCGCCATGCGCTTGGGAATCAGCTCCCCCAGCACCAGCGACAGGAAGGTGGTGAACACGATCACGAGGCCGAACGCGATGGACGCGGAATAGCTCGTCATCGCCGGGAACGTGGAAGCGATCACGGGCTGCAGATCGTCGGACAGGGCCGTTGCGCCATAGGCGCCCGCCAGAACGCCGATGAGGGTGATTCCGATCTGGACCGTGGACAGCAGCTTGGAGGGATCGTCGAGCAGCTTCAGCGCGATGGCGGCGCCCTTGGAGCCCTTGTCGGCCATCGCCTTGAGACGGGGTTTGCGGGCCGAGACGATCGCCATCTCCGAAAGGGCAAAGACGCCGTTCAGGAGGATCAGCAAGACAAGAAGAAGGAGGTCCATCTATTTTGCCCGCCACGCGGCAGGCGCTCCATTGCGCCGGCGACCCGGCTGAACACGCCTTTTGCGATACTTGCCGGCGTCCATCAACGATTCCCTAGCCTTCCCGCCCCTCCAGCACGGAAATTACGCCCCGGAGACCCCTTTCACGCCGGGCCTGTTCATCCCAGCTTCAGGTTGGAGTATGCTACCATCTGCTATCATTTCAGATCACGGAGAGGTCCATGCGTTACGCTCTCGTCGCCCTGGCTGGTCTTGCGGCCGCCCTCGCCCCCGCCGCCAGCGCGGTAACGGTGCAGGTCGCCATGTCCGAGAAGTTCCAGGAGAAGCTCACCGACGATTATGGCGTCCGGGAGACTGAAATCCTTCAGGAAAATCTGACGCGGAAGATTGAGCGCGCCTTCGAGAAGACCGGCGTCAAGGCCGAGCGCGTGGTGATCACCATCGAGGACGCCCGCCCGAACCGCCCCACTTTCCAGCAGCTCAGCGACAAGATCGGTCTCGACCCCATCCGCAGCTTCGGCACGGGCGGCGCCAAACTCATGGGCGTAGCCTTTGACGCCGCCGGCAACGAGATCGGCCGTCAGGAATATGACTGGTACGAAACCGATATCAGCCAGTCCTATGGCGTCTCCACCTGGCATGACGCCAGCTACGCCTTTGGGCGGTTCGCCACCAAACTTGCCGGCAAGCTGGCCTGATCCTGCAGGCCTCGAGAACAGATGGGACCCGGCGCGAAGACCTTGCGCCGGGTCTTCGTTTGTCAGCGAATGCCGATCAGCTTGTGGGTCTGCAGGCTCAGACGCCACTGGGGATTGGCGAGGCAATAGCGGGTCGCGGAGACTGTGTTCTCGGCCTCGGCGGGTCCATCCATCGGCTGCAGGAAGCGGTGGCTGAACGCCAGCCCCTCGAACCGCTCCGGCGGCGCATCCGCCTGCGGGAAGACCAGCTTCAGTTCGTGCCCCGTGGTCTGGACAAGCGGCGCTGTCGATTTCGGGCTGACGCACACCCAGTCGATCGACGCGGGGGCCGCAATGGTCCCGTTGGTCTCGACCGCGACCTCGAAGCCGTGCTCATGCAGGGCGGCGATCAGGGGTTCATCCAGTTGCAGCAGCGGTTCACCGCCGGTGCACACGACATAGGGCTTGCCGCCGCCCGGCCAGCGCGCAGCTGCATGCGCCGCAAGGCTCGACGCATCGCGGAACTTGCCGCCCCCCTCCCCGTCCGTGCCGATGAAATCGGTGTCGCAGAATCGGCAGACAGCCGTCGCCCGGTCACGCTCCAGCCCGCTCCAGAGATTGCACCCGGCAAAGCGCAGGAACACGGCCGGGCGGCCCGCCTGCGCGCCCTCGCCCTGCAGCGTGTAGAAGCATTCCTTGACCGAATACGTGGTCATCGCGGCGTTCCGGCGCTCCAGCTCTCCCAACCCCGCTGCCTGAGATCGCAGGCCGGGCACGTCCCGCAGCCATGGCCCCAGGGATGGAGCTCGCCGCGTTCGCCCAGATAGCAGGTATGCGTGTCCTCAACGATCAGGTCGACCAGACCTCGCCCGCCAAGCGTCTCGGCCAGCGCCCAGGTCGCCGCCTTGTCGATATGCATGAGCGGCGTCTCGATGGTGAAGGCCCTGTCCATGCCCAGCGACAGCGCTGTCTGCGTCGCATCGAGCGTGTCGCGCCGGCAGTCCGGGTAGCCGGAGAAATCGGTCTCGCACATGCCGCCGACCAGCCGGTCGATCCCGCGCCGGTACGCGACCGCGGCCGCAAGCGTCAGAAACATGATGTTGCGCCCGGGCACGAACGTGTTCGGCAGGCCGCTCCTGGCCAGCGCGATATCCTGGTCCCGCGTCAGGGCGGTGTCCGAGATCTTGCCCAGGACGGCGAGGTCCACCACATGATCCTCGCCGAGGCGGCCGCCCCAATCGGGGTAGTCGCGGCGGATGCGGTCAAGGACGGTCGTCCGGCACGTCAGCTCGATGCTGTGGCGCTGCCGGTAGTCGAAGCCGATGGTCTCGACCCGGGCGTACCGGGACAGGGCCCAGGCGAGGCAGACTGTGGAGTCCTGCCCGCCAGAGAACAGGACGAGAGCCGCATCGGTCGTCATCGGTAGCACCACCTCCCGGGGTCACCCCCGCCCGCCCCCCTTGGCGCTGCCCGCCCGCCCCGTCAACACACCAACAAGCTGAGGGCTCCAGAACAACAACTTAAGGTTGTTTTCGATCGCGCGGCAGGCGATAACACTCTTGGGCGTTCCAGCCGGAACGCAAGGCCGGGGGAAATGATGATCCACGCAGTCTCGCAAGCGAACCAGCACCTCTATGCGCGGCAACTGGATCAGATGTTTCGAATGCGACACGAGTATTACGTGCTCGGTCACGGCTGGAACGGTGTCGCCAGCCGCGACGGGCTTGAGACGGACGAGTTCGACGACGGCGACGTTGTCTACCTCCTCGCCGTCGATCCGTTCGGCGACGTCGCAGCATCGCTCCGCCTGAATCCGTGCAAGGGGCCGACGCTTTTGAAGAAGCTCCGGGACGACTATTGCCCGGACATGAATGAGCCTCTTGGTGATCCGACGGCCTGGGACCTGTCGCGCTGGATCGCGCGACCGGAAGACCGGCGCGGAACCGAAGCCCGCTGGAAGACAAACTTCCAACGGGAACTGATGATCGGTCTACTTGAGTTCTGCGAGCGCCGGGGTGTCTCGCGTTTGACCATGCTGGCCGAATTGCGTCTGGCGGAGCGTATCCGGTCCTATGGATGGCCAGTCCGGTATCTGGGCGAACCGAAAGCCTATGAGGGCGGCAAGGGCGTCGCTGTAGCGGCCGAAATCGAAACGGGCCTGCATGTCATGGCGTTGTCGCGCCAGAAGACGGGCATCCATCACGGTGTCCTGTGTGAAGTTGTGCCGGGCCCCGAAACGCTGGCCCATGCGATCCTGCAGCAGGATGTCTTGGAAGCCGCCATCGACATCGGAGCCGCCCGCCTTGCCCGGCTCGCGCGGGCCATGGCCCGCGCATCCGTCGCCGGGACCCCGGACGAGCCGGTCAGAGCGATCGAGTTCGTTGCCTCCCTGAACCGGATACTCGAATCGATGGGATCGGGTTTCGAGGCGCTCGCCGCTTCCAGCGACCTCGACGCTGCTGGACCGGACAGTCCGCTACCCCCCAAACACGTCGCCATGCGGCACGCCTGAGCGCGGCGCACCAGGAAGAACGTTCCCTGATGCCGACCCGGGCGATCGCACAAACAAAAACAGCCCGGCGCAAGCCGGGCTGTTCCTGAAGTTTCTAGGTCAAACCCGAGTTACGAGTTCGGCCCGATCGTGATCGTCACAACCGCGCGGCGGTTGAGCGGCTCGCGAACGCCATCGGCGGTCGGCTTGGCCTGATCATTCTCACCTTTGGCCTCGGTACGGATCTGGGCCTCCGAGAGACCAGCGCCCACAAGAGCAGCCTTCACAGTGTCAGCGCGATTCGCCGAGAGGCGATCGTTGTAGGCAGCGCCACCCGAAGAGTCCGTGTGACCGGCAACCGACGACAGCGTGACCGTGCAACCAGCATCCTTGGCGCGCGAAACGGCCTGCGAGATGATCTCGCGGTTGTTGGTGGTCAGGTCAGAACGATCCCACTCGAAGTAGACTGTGAACGGCTCAGGCTGAGTCGCGCAGGTCTGCGTCGCGGTGGTGTTGGTCGTCGGCGGCGGAGGCGGAGGCGGCGGCGGAGGCGGCGGCGGCGGCGGCGGCGGAGGCGGCGGGGGCGGCGGCGGCGGAGCCGCGGCAACCGGAGCCGACAACGCGAAGCGGATGCCCGCCGTCACTGCGTGTTCCTGGTAGGAGCCTTCATAGTCCGAGGCAGCCGTCAGGCCATCGTAGCTGAGGTCAGGGATGGCCAGATAGGTGTAGCCGAGTTCGGCCGTCGTCCGCTCGGAGATCTTGAAACCGAGACCCACCAGCGCGTTGAGAGCGAAGGCGGTGTCGTCATCGTCGAAACCGCTGGCGGCGATCCCGCCCGGCACGAAGTTCGAGCCCGAAGCGCGGCTGTCAACACGGGCAAGACCAGCGCCGAGACCGACGAACGGAGTCACTCGGCCGCCGACATTGAAATCCTTGATGGCGTTCAACATCAGGTTCGTGGTGCGGGTCGAGCCGACTGTACCAGCGCGTGTACCGGGCTGCACGCCACCGACCAGAACCGGATCGATGTCGAGCTTCACGTTACGGTAGGAGGGCGCGACTTCGACGCGCACACCGTTGCCGAAGCCATAGCCGAGCGCGAGACCATAAACGGTGTCGAAATCGAGACTGGCGTCGCCATCGAGCGAGCCACGCGTTCCCGGCACCGGATCAAAGTCCTGCGTACCATCAACGACAGCGCCAATTCGACCGGCGACATACCAACCTTCTTGTGCATGTGCCGCACCAGCCGTGACCATGGTCGCGGCGGCTGTTGCGCACAACAGTACCTTTTTCATTACGTTCCCCTTCAAGACAGTGCTCCCCGACGCATTTCCGCCGGCGCTAAACTGCAAAACGCGGGCTTGCGATAATCGATCCCGCTACACGTTTTTTTTCCTTCTGGCGATACGTTCGTGCCAGAGCCCTGCTCGCAAAATGGCATTTTTCCCACTTCGTAGGCGTTGGGGCCACAATGCCGGACGGAACATTTCAATCCGGCAATGTCATCAGGTGAAAAGGACCGCCCCTGACGCCACAATCAAGTAGGAACCGTAATCTGCGACTCGCAAAAAGTCGACGTCGGGGTGCTTGTGTCTCCTGCGCCACGGGACCTAGCGTCACCTGCAGCTCACTTTGGGGAAGACCGGGATGCAGCCTGACCACGATGTCCTGATCGTCGGCGCCGGACTCTCCGGCATTGGCGCCGCCTGCTGGCTCTCCCGGCATGCGCCCAACCGAACCTACGCCGTGCTGGAGGCAAGGGAAGCGATCGGCGGTACCTGGGACCTGTTCCGGTACCCGGGCGTAAGATCCGATTCCGACATGTATACACTTGGCTACTCGTTCAGGCCCTGGCGCGATGCAAAGGCGATCGCGGACGGCCCTGCGATCCTGGAGTACATTCGCGACACCGCTCGCGAATACGGCGTTTCGGGCCATATCAGGTTCCAGCACCGCGTCGTTCGCGCAGACTGGAGCTCGGCGGCGCGCCTCTGGACCGTGACAGCTCAGCGCGGCGATACGGGCGAGGAGGTAACTACCACCTGCAGCTTCCTACTGATGTGCAGCGGGTACTATCGTTACGAACACGGCTACGCTCCCGAGTTTCCCGGCAGGGAGCGATTTGATGGAGATGTCATCCATCCCCAGCACTGGCCTGAGAAGCTCGACTTCAGCGGCAAGCGAGTTGTCGTTATTGGCAGCGGCGCGACGGCCATCACCCTCGTTCCATCGATGGCGGCCACTGCTGCGCACGTGACGATGCTACAACGCTCGCCAACCTGGCTCTTCGCGAGACCAGGAAAGGACGCCTTTGCAGATGTGCTGCGCCGGATACTGCCGGCGCGCGTCGCTCACTCGCTTGCCCGATGGAAGAACATCTTGCCGGGCATGTACTTCTACGGCCTCACGCGACGAAAGCCGGAGGCTGCGAAGCATCTGCTTCTCGAGGCCACCCGAAAGCAGCTCGGCCCAGGCTTCAACATCGAGAAGGATTTCACCCCGTCCTACAATCCCTGGGACCAGCGTATCTGTCTCGCGCCTGATGGAGATTTTTTCGCAGCCCTCCGCAGCGGCAAGGCTGAGATCATTACTGACACGATAGACACGTTCACTGAGACGGGCATTCAACTGACCTCCGGGGCGGCCCTGCCGGCGGACGTTGTCGTGACGGCGACAGGTTTGGACCTCCTCTTCCTTGGCGGAGCCGAAATCCGGGTCGACGACAAACTGGTGGATCCGGCCCAGCAAAAGATATTCAAGGGCATGATGCTGGAAGGGACGCCCAACCTGTTCTCGGTCTTCGGCTACACGAACGCTTCATGGACGCTGAAGTGTGATCTGACCTGCGAATACATCTGCCGTCTGCTCAACCAGATGGAGCGCAACGGACAAACGGTTGTCACGCCGCGTGACCGTGAAGGCGACAGCGAGACCGCTCCACTGCTCGATTTCTCGTCCGGATATGTCCAGCGCGCCATGGACCGGTTTCCGAAGCAGGGAAGACGGAAGCCGTGGAAGCTGCATCAGAACTATGTTCTGGACCTTCTAGCCCTGCGGCACGGCAAGGTCGCCGACCCGGCGCTCGAGTTTGGCTGATTCAGACTGCGCAAGATCAAGGACCCACCCTTTTCGCGGCCTCACGGATGGTCGGACACACGCACTGGAACGATGCGAACATGAACCGAACCAGCCACCGCGAGCGTCACGCTGTAGACAGGATTGGCTGGCTACGCGCGGCTGTGCTTGGAGCGAATGACGGGATCGTCTCCACGGCCAGCCTCCTGGTCGGCGTTGCCTCCGCTGGATCAGACCGGAACGGAATCCTGCTGGCGGGCGCAGCTGGCCTCGTCGCCGGCGCCATGTCGATGGCGGCGGGCGAGTATGTCTCCGTCTCCTCACAATCCGATACCGAAAAGGCAGACCTTGCGCGCGAGACAGGTGAACTCGCAGACTCTCCAGCCATGGAACGCGAGGAACTGGCGCATATCTATGTGTCGCGGGGACTGACGCTCGAACTGGCGCAACAGGTCGCCGACCAGATGATGAAGCACGATGCACTTGGAGCTCACGCGCGAGACGAACTCGGGATCAACGCGATCACCAGCGCCAAGCCCATTCAGGCCGCGATCGCGTCTGCCCTAACATTCACTGCCGGGGCAGCGCTTCCTTTGCTGGTCGCGCTTGTCGCTCCACAACAGTCGATCACGTGGACGGTCTCTGCCGCTTCCGTGGGCTTCCTGGTCGTCCTCGGTGTCCTCGGCGCACGCGCCGGGCGCGCAGATGTTCTCAAGTCGGCTGTCCGGGTAACATTCTGGGGTGTCGCCGCCATGGCGGCGACTGCAGCTGTCGGGCACCTGCTTGGAACGACCGTCAGCTGACCGCCAAGCACTATAGGTCAGCGCCCCTCGCAAGCTGGAAGGGCTGCACCAACCCCTTCAGATCCGTCATCTGAACAGCTGCGCAGGTGAAATCGACTGCCTGCCCGGGCTGAAAAACGGCCTCAACGCTTTCACTCCGGTAGAAGTCCACCCGCAGCTGGACGGCGTGCGGCCCGGGAGCGACCTCGAACTCCGCGACCTCATCATTGCCGATCTCGCCAACTTTCTCCCCGTCGATCAGCACCGCAAAGCGGCGCAACAGCGAGTTGATGCGATTCAGCCGCCGGAGCCGCAACACGGCCGTGCCTGTCGCCTGGAACACGGGGGGCGGGGGCGGCGGCGGCGGCAGGTTCACAAGCGGCGGCGGAACAGGCTTAGGCTCTTCCCGCTTCGGAGGCGGCGGCGGGCGCGAGACTTCGACCGTATCTGCATCGGCCATCGGTAGCCCGGCAACCGCACGGATGCGCTCCGACAGCACCCGCCAGCCATTGGCGTCGCGATCCCCGTTCCAGGCATTGAGATCAAGCGCCTGAATGCGCTGGAATTCGAAGGGCGGCGCGCCTCCCGCCAACAGGACCGGAACCAGAATTTCCCGGCGCCGCGCTTCGGCGGCTTCGTTCGCAACCCACTCCGAGGAGATGGTCGCGTCAGTCTCGACAGAATTGGGCGTCCACAGCACGACTACCGCGCCGGCCAGATCAAGCTCACGCTTGATGATCTTGTCCCAGCGCTCGCCGGAAGCGATGTCGCGGTCCCACCAGATCGTCATGCCATCGGCAGTGAGGCCTTCGGCGATCTTCTGCGCAAGCTCGCGATCCTTGCGGGAGTAGCTGATAAAGACCTGCGCCATGGACTGCCCCAACTGATCGCGGCGAGAATGCGCGGGATCGGTCGCTGGCTCAAGCACTGCGGCGTCAGGTCTGGGCGGCCTTGCGGGCGCGGATGACTGCTGCATCCAGCGCCGAGAGGAATTTTGACCGGTCTTTTGCATCGAAGGGCTTCGGGCCAGAGGTCATTTCCCCGGTCGATCGCAGGTGCTCCATGATCGAGCGCGTGGCGAGGGCCGAGCCGATCATGTCGAGGGTGAAAACCTTGGCCGTCGGCGAGATGGCCTGTGCGCCGTTGGGCAAGACGCGACCCGCCAGCGGGATGTCGTTGGTGATAACGATGTCGCCCTTGCCGGCACGTTCCGCGATCCAGTCGTCTGCGATGTCGGCGCCCGCATCCACCAGCACAAACTGGATGGTCCGGTCGGCGGGCGTCCGTATGAAGGAGTTCGCAACCACGAACACCTTCAGTCCGACGCGGCGGGCGACACGGTACACCTCCTCCTTCACGGGGCAGGCGTCCGCATCGACATAGATCGCTGGGGACAGTGGGGCGGGCTCGGACATTCCCGCCCTTTCGCGCCAAAACGGCCTTATCGCAAGAGCCTGGCCGGAGGTCAGACCTGCGCAAGCGCCTGCTCGAGATCAGCGATGATGTCGGAGACATCCTCGATGCCGACCGAGAGGCGCACAACTTCTGGCCCTGCCCCGGCCGCGACTTTCTGTGCATCGGCAAGCTGGCGATGCGTGGTCGAAGCGGGGTGGATCACGAGCGAGCGTGTGTCACCCACATTGGCAAGGTGAGAGAACAGCTTCACACCGCCGACCAGTTTCACGCCGGCCTCATATCCGCCCTTGAGTCCAAAGGTGAAGACGGCCCCCGCCCCCTTCGGCGAGTACCGCTTGGCATTGGCGTTGGAAGCATCGCCGTCGAGCCCGGCATAGGACACCCATGAGACCTTGGGATGCGCCTGCAGGTGCTTCGCCACCGCAAGGGCGTTGTCGGAGTGACGCTGCATCCGCAGCGGCAGCGTTTCGATACCAGTCAGGATCAGGAAGGCGTTCTGGGGCGCCAGAGCGGGCCCGAGATCCCTAAGGCCAAGGACGCGGCAGGCGATGATGAAGGCGATCTTTCCGAACGTCTCGTGCAGCTTCATGCCTGCATAGCTGGGGTTTGGTTCGGTGAGCGTCGTGAACTTGCCGCCGGTCGACCAGTCGAACGTGCCAGCGTCGACGATGATGCCGCCCACAGAGTTGCCGTGGCCGCCCAGGAACTTCGTAAGCGAGTGCACGACGATGTCGGCGCCATGCTCGATCGGACGGATGAGGTAGGGCGAGGCAAGCGTATTGTCGACGATGAGCGGCACGCCGTTTTCGTGTGCGATCTTCGCAACCGAGGCAATGTCGGTGACGACGCCGCCGGGGTTGGCGATGGACTCGATGAAGACCGCTTTCGTCTTCGGTGTGAATGCAGCGCGCAGAGCGTCGAGATCGTCGATGTCCACCCAGTCCACATGCCAGTCGAAATTGCGGAAGGCGTGCCCGAACTGGTTGATCGATCCGCCATAGAGCTTGCGCGCGGCGATGAAGTGGTCGCCCGGATTCAGCAGCGTGTTGAACGCGATCAACTGGGCCGCATGGCCGGAGGCTACGGACAGGGCGGCAACGCCGCCCTCAAGCGCCGCCACCCGCTTTTCCAGTACGTCATTGGTGGGGTTCATTATGCGGGAGTAGATGTTGCCGAACGCCTGTAGCCCAAACAGGCTGGCCGCATGATCGACATCGTCGAACACATACGAGGCTGTCTGGTAGATCGGCGTGATGCGTGCGTTCGTCGCCGGATCTGGCTGGGCGCCAGCATGTATGGCCGCGGTTTCGATCTTCCAGGGCGTATCGGTCATGGCGTTTCTCCTGCTGTCTTCTTGTTGGGGTGCAGAACCGCCACGGACCGTCGTCCATTGCAAGTGTTGGCCTGCCAGGCCCAGCGCATAAGGTTGTGAAGATACGAGTTCAGCCGCCGCTCAGCGGCGGCATAAGGGCAATCTCGTCGGAACCCGAGACCAGTTGAGCGGCTTCGTCGGTCACGAGGGTCTGATTGACCGCGATACGGATCGTCCGGGCTCCCAGAACGGCCGCCAGATCCGGGTGGTCGGCAATTAGACGGGCGCGCAGGTCCGCAACCGTGGAGACACCTTCTGGCATCGGGATGGATCCGCCGCCAAACGCGTCTTTCAGCTTGCCGAACAAAAGGATGGAGCCGCTCATGTCAGCCACCCGTATGGGACATGGTGCGAGGCGAAGCCGGCGTCGCAATACGCGCGGCGTCAAAGTCGTGGCCTTTGGGTTTGGCGGCGATTGCGCCGAGGATCGCATCCCGCAGGGCCTGGCCGGAGGGATCGGCGCGCAAGGCCTCGCGGAGATCCGCGCCGTCCTCGCGACCGAGGCAGGTGTAGAGACGCCCGGTGCAAGTGACCCGGACGCGGTTGCAGCTCTCGCAGAAATTGTGGCTGAGAGGCGTGATGAACCCAAGGCGTCCGCCGGTTTCCTCGACTTTCACATAGCGGGACGGGCCGCCCGTCGAGAACGCGCTCTCCGTCATCGTGAACTGGTTTGCAAGGGCCGTGCGGAGTTCGGTCAGCGAGAGGTAGTCTTCGGCGCGATCTGTCTCCGCCTCGCCCATCGGCATGGTCTCGATCAGCGTGATGTCGGCGCCGCGGCCATGGGCGAAACGGATGAGATCCGGGATCTCCGCCTCGTTGACGCCCTTCAGTGCGACCGTGTTGAGCTTGACGTGAATCCCGGCGCGCTGGGCTGCTTCAATGCCGCGCAGCACCTGATCCAGACTGTCCCGCCGGGCCAGCGTTTCGAACACATCGCGCTTCAGGGTGTCGAGCGAAACGTTGATGCGGCGGACGCCTATGGCGGACAGCTCGCCGGCGTATTTCTCCAGCATGGTGCCGTTGGTGGTGAGCGTCAGCTCGTTGAGGCCATTGCCGAGATGGCGCGAGAACCGGGCCATCAGCTCCATTACGTCCTTGCGAACCAGAGGCTCGCCGCCAGTGACGCGCAGCTTGTCCACCCCGAAGGCGGCAAAGGCGGTGACGAGTTCGTCCAGTTCCTCGAAGGACAGTACGTCCTTGCGCGGCAAGAAGGTCATCCGTTCCGGCATGCAGTAGGTGCAGCGGAGATCGCAGCGATCCGTGATCGAGAGGCGCAGGTAGCTGACGCGGCGCTGGAACGAATCCACAAGGCCAGCCTTCCCCGCCGCAAGCGCGAAGGGGGATGTTGCGAGGGGGGAGGCCGCCTCGGGGCGGCCCTTCGGCCGCGCGTCGATCAGGTTGTACGCCATATCCCGTGGAATATAGCGCTCAACGCGCGCAAGTCGAGTGCGGCCTACTCCGGTTTGCTGTCAGGTTTGCTGTCGATGAGCCGTCCTGTCATGCCCGAGAGGTCGGAGCCTTTGAGACCCAGTTCGCCCATGAGCGAGTCGAGGATGGGGGCCTGGGCGCGGAACCGGAGGGCCGCGTTGACAGCCTGGTCGGCCAGGCCCGTGTCAGGCGACCCGCCGCTCCCGCCGCCGCCGTTTGACGAGCCGTTCAGGCCGTCGACATGCAGGATCTTGATGCCATCGATCTTTTCCATCGGCTTGACGGATTGCTCGATGATGCCCGGCAGCGCCGCGATCAGCGCTTGACGGATCTGCATGGCGATCTGCTCGGGCGACAGGAGGTTGGCCGCCTCGTTCGCCTTGCGCTTGCCCTCGGCCTCGGCGTCATAGACTTCGCGCAACGCGGCGGCCCGCAGCTTGTCGGCGTCGGCCGAGCCTTCGGCGATGATACGGTTGCGGGCGGCATCCGCCTCGGCGGCAATGCGGACGGCGTCGGCATGGTCAGCGGCGGCGGCCTTCTCGGCTTCAGCGGCGACCTTGATGGCGATTGCGGCCTGCTCGGCGGCCTTGCGAGCCTCGATCAGTTCGATTGCCTTGGCGCGTTCGGCAACTTCAGTCTCGCGGGCCGTCGCGACAAGCTCCATGGCGCGAGCCGCCAGCGCTCGCGCTTCATCTGCCAGCGCTTCCGCCTGGGACTTGGCGCGTGATTTCTCGGCGACAGCGATGTCGCTGTCCTGCTGGGCAAGCGCGATCTGCTTGACCTTCTCGACCCGGGCCGCTTCCAGCGCACGCTCCTTGTCGATGTCGCGCTCTGCGATGGATCGGTCAGCGGTGATGCCCGCTTCCCGCACTTTCTGGGACGCGGCAATCTTGGCTTCCTCGGCGTCGCGTTCGCGGTCAGCACGCTCGCGGGCCAGTTCGGCCATCTGGCCGGCGCGGCGGATTTCGACCTCCCGCTCCTGCTCCAGGCGGGCGTATTCGACGTCGCGAGAGATCTGCAGACGCTGGGCTTCCGCCTCGAAGTTCTTGCGGGCGATTTCCACCTCGGTCTGCTGCTCGATATCGTTCCGCTTCTTGCGGCGCGCCTCGATCTCTTCTGTTAGCTTGGTCAGGCCCTCGGCGTCGAAGGCGTTGTCCGGGTTGAAGAACTCCTTGCCGGTCTGGTCGAGACCCGTGAGCGACACGGATTCCAGCTCCAGACCGTTCTTGAGAATATCCTCGGAAACGGCGGCCTGCACTTTCTGGACGAAGTTCACGCGCTGTTCGTGCAGCTCCTCCATCGCCATCTCGGCGGCCACAGCGCGCAGGGCGTCGACGAACTTTCCTTCCACCAATTCCTTCAGCGACATCGGCTGCATGGTGCGCTGGCCCAGCGTCTGGGCGGCGTTGGCTATTGATTCAGTCGTTGGCTGCACGCGGACGTAGAACTCGGCCTGAACGTCCACGCGCATGCGATCGCGCGTGATCAGAGCCTGTTCGTTGGCGCGGCGCACTTCGAGACGCAGCGTGTTCATGTTGACCGGTATGGTCTCGTGCAGGATCGGGAAGACCAGCGTGCCCCCGTTCATGATGACGCGCTGTCCGCCAAAACCCGTGCGGACGAACGACACCTCCTTGGAGGAGCGACGATAGAGCCGCGCGAACATGAAGCCGCACAGCACGAGGAACAGCACGACGCCGGCCGCGCTCAGGCCCACCACGGCCATCGGCTCGAATTCCATCAGATCGTTCATTCCGGTCCCCTTCGGAAGGCGCCGACTACGACGCCCGTCTGTCTACCTGCGCTGGACACAGGATTTGGCGTCCGTCAGATCCGGCCCGCCGCGATCAACCGGACCCGGTCGAAAGCGCCCGGCTGGGATTGAGCACCCCGCGGAAGATTGCACCGGCCTTCTCTACGAGCAGCACCTCGCTGCCAGCGGGAAAGCTGGCGCCGCCTTCGTCCGGCTCTACCAGTACATAATGGGCATGTCCGGCAGAGTCCTTCAGCTTCGCCTCTGCGGGGAGGCCTGCTCGCGCCTCTCCACGCGTTACGACCGCAATCCTGCCGATGAAGGTGTCGCGGGAGACCGCATCAGTCTCTTCCTTCGGCATCAGGCGGGCGAGCAATCGGCCAATCCAGCGTGTGGGCGGCAGGGCGGCGGCGAAGGCTGCTGGAGCCGCCAGCCAGGCTGGAGCGTAACCACCGGTCACAGCGGCGATCGCGGCCTGCCCGCCTAGTCCGATGAGCGAAAAGGAGAGCAGAAATGCTCCCAGCACCACCATCAAGGGTACGCGTCCGACACCCAGCCAGGACAGCAGCCCACCGCCCGCGTCCCCGCCAGCATCGCCTCCGGCATCGCCCGTCGCGTCATCGCCAAGGCCGGTGATCGAAGCGCCGAAGATCATGCCGGCTCCCTCCACAGCGACCAGCAGCGCGAGGACGGCGAAAGCGATACTGAACGGGGCGACGCCGGGGTCAAACAGGTTCATCGAGACTCCTCCCGCATCACTCGCGCGACCAGTTCGTCCAGCTCGGCCAGCGCTGCTGTGCGGCCCTGTGGCGTGGGTGCGCCTGTGAAGGCGCGGCGCGCGGCAGACAACTGCACCGCCAGCGCCTCCAGCTGGGAGATTTCCAGATCGAGAGCGGCAAGCTGGGCACTGGCGGATTCTGCAAGGAGCTCCGCGTGCAGTTGATGCTCCAGGGCGGCGCGGGCGAGATCCTCGCGGTCGGCGGCGATGGCGATGGCGGCTTTTGTCGCGACCGAGTCTGCAGTGTCGCCCTGCGCCCTCGCCTGTTTTGACAGCTGGTGGCGGCGGGCGAGCGCTGCGCCCAGCTGGTCGCGGACGTCGGACAGCGCCGTTTCGATGTTCCGCAACTGGGCGGACGTCGCTCCGGGGCCGCTGTCGACGTGTGGCGCGTCGGACAGATCGCGCAACGCCGCTGCGATCAGCGACTTCACCCGATCAACCAACCGCCCGGCCATGCCGGCTCTCTCCTGTTCAACCCGAACATATCTTCGGGTGCAGGAGCCGCCAGCACAAGGACAATCGGACGAGGCTGGACCGATTTCGGAGCGCGGCCCCTGGCCTCAATACATCGGGTACATGATCTCTTTCGAGACGGCGTTGATACGGTCCAGCACATCCTGTCCGAGCACCAGGTCGGCTGCAGCGAAGATATCCGGCAGCTGGTCCGAGTGCGTTGCGCCGACGATGGTGGAGGCGACGAAGTCGTGCTGCTTCGACCAGGCGGTCGCGAGCGTGACAGGGGACATGCCTGCGTCCTTCGCGATGGCCATGAAGCGCTCGGTGGAGGCGAGCGTCTTCTCGTTGACGAAGCGGCGGGCCATCGGGGCCTGCCGGGCGGACATGTCCTTGTACTTCGTGAAGCGCGCGCCTTCGGGCCACTGGCCGCCCTGGTACTTGCCAGCCAGCACGCCGCCACCCAGCGGCGAGTACGGGATCAGGCTGACACCCTCCTTGCGGCAGACCTGCGCCAGTTCGTCTTCGAAGCGGCGGTTGTTGAGGCTGAAGTTGTTCTGGATGGTCTCGTAGCGGGCGAAGCCTTCGCGGGCCGAGACGTGCAGGCTCTTCATCAGGCCCCAGGCCGTCTCGTTCGAGCACCCGAGCACGCGCACCTTGCCCTGCTCCACGAGATCGTCGAGGGCGCGCAGGGCGTCTTCGTAGCGCGCGTCGTGATCAGGCCAGTGTGTCTGGTAGAGGTCGATGTAGTCCGTCTGCAGCCGTTTGAGGCTGGCCTCGACGGCCGTCATGATGTTGTGGCGGTCGAGCGCAGTCATGCCATCCCGGCACGGCGACTTGAACCAGACGTGGCTCGGGCCGGAGACTTTCGTGGCGAGGATGATGCTAGTGCGGGACTTGGTCTTCATCCAGCGGCCGACGATTTCCTCGGTCAGGCCGACGTATTTCACGTCCGGCGGAACGGGGTAGCCTTCCGCCGTGTCGAAGAAGTTGATGCCGGCGTCCACTGACATGTCGAGAATGCGGTGGGCCATCGCCTCGTCGGCCTGGTTGCCGAACGTCATCGTGCCCATGCAGATGTCGGAGACGTGGATCGGGCTGCGGCCCAAGCGGCGGGTTTTCATGGCGTCTCTCCGGCTGTTATGCGGGGACGTGTAGCAATGTGAGCGGATGCTCACAAGGACTCAATCGGGGGTTCCTCCTCGGGGAGGGGCGGAATTTCGTCGAATGGTATCCAGTACCTGCGCCCGCATTCAGGAAATCTGCCGGACTCTCCGTCCAGCCACCCATCCTCCCGTCTGCCATCCCACTTGCCGACCCACTCGGCTGTCCCGCCAATCTCATCGATCAGGTTCTGCAGTCGCGAGACCCCGGCTGGCATCGCCGCTCTCTCTCCGCTGAAATCCGACACGGACTTGTATCGCCCGCGCTGTTCGACCTCGATAATTGTCGCCGGCGCATGCAGCATGCGCCCGTCGTAGATGTCATTCAAATCCCAGAACTTGGCCGCTTCTGTCGCCGCAATGAGTTTTACGACCTGCTTGATTCCGACGCGCCGCCGGAACTCACTGCGCTGCTCGACAAACATGACTCCGCAGTACGTCACATCGCCGTCACCAGTGATCTCCACCCAGTAATTCGGGCAAAGTCCCTCGCAGATAGTGCGCTGCATCGTGATCCTGAACGTGCTGTTCCGCCCCTGGCCCATCTCGCCTGGGTCAGGAGCGGGGGCGCAAGCAGCGGCCATCAACGCTGCGGCGCCGGCTGCAGCCGCCTTCCGGGTCCGCATCAGCTCTCCATCAGCCGCGGCATCAGCTCGACCATGTTGCAGGGCATGTGGCGGCTGTCGAGTTGCCAGCGGATGATCTGGTCCCAGCCATCCTTCACGGCCCCGTTGGAGCCCGGGAGGCAGAAGATGAAGGTGCCGTTGGAGACGCCCGCGCAGGCGCGGGACTGGAGGGTGGAGGTGCCGACGCTGTTGAAGCTGACGAGGTGCCAGATAACGTTGAAGCCGTCGATCTCCTTGTCGAAGAGCGGCCTCACGGCTTCGGGGGTGACGTCCCGGCCGGTGAGGCCTGTGCCGCCGGTGGTGACGACGGCGTCCACGCCGGGATCGGCGATCCATTTGCGCATGATGGCGCGGATCTCGTTGACCTCGTCGCGCACGATGGCCTTGTCAGCGAGTTCGTGACCCGCCTCCTTCACGCGGTTCGCAAGGATGTGGCCGGATGTGTCGGTCTCGTCGGTGCGGGTATCCGAGATCGTCATCACGGCGATACGGAGGGAGTGGAAGGGGCGGTCTTCGACCATCTTGCCGCCAGGTGCGGTGAGCGGCGGATACGGCGGGGCAGCGGTCATGGCTTGCTTTCCTCATCCCAGCGCGAGCGCGACGCGTGGTCGTCGGTGCGCGGTTCGATCCATTCGGCGCCGCCTGCGCGCTCTTCCTTCTTCCAGAAGGGCGCGTCGGTCTTGAGCCGGTCCATCAGGTAGTCGATGGCGTTCAGCGCCTCGCGGCGGTGCTTGGACAGGGCGCACACGAGCACGATGGTCTCACCGGGCTCCATCCGCCCATAGCGGTGGATCACCAGCGTATCGATGACATCGAAGCGCCTGCGGGCTTCGTCGTCGATGGCCTCGATCTGTTTCTCGGTGAAGCCCGGGTAGTGCTCGAGCGTCAGGGCGGCGACTTCGGCGGCCAGTCCCTTCGCAGCGTGTCCGCTGTTGCGGACGGTGCCCACAAAGGTCGCGAGCGCGCCGGCCTGCGACTGGCCGGCAGCGAAGTGCGCGCTTTCATCAAAGGGATCGAAGGGTTCGGACTGGATTCGGATCATATGCAGAATTCTAGTGGGGCTGGTGGACGTTGCCAATTGAGGGAATGCGCTGAGAGGCGCGGCGGAAGGCTACCAGGGCAATTCTTCGCCAGTCTGGCCATGCAAGAAGCGGCCGGTTGTCTCTATCGACAGCGCATCGATGCGCTCGATCAGACCGCGCGCGGCGTCGGCTGGCGGAATGCCCTGCCCGCCGGTCATTTCGGTGGCGACCATCCCCGGATGCAGCAGCGCAACGGCGATGCCCTGTCCGGCCAGATCACGCGCAAGTGAAACACCGGCCGCGTTCACGGCAGCCTTGGACATCCGGTAGCCGTAGTACCCGCCCGAGCCGTTGTCGGCCATTGACCCCATGCGGCTTGTGACAATAGCTACCTTGCCGCCGCGTCCCATCAGCGGAAGCAGGGCCGATGTCATGCGCAGGGGGCCGAGCGCGTTGACCTCGATCTGTTCGCGGATGCCATCCAATTCCAGATCGTTCAGGCTTTCGTGCCGCAGGATGCCGGCGTTGTTGACCAGAGTGTCGATAGTGAGGCCCTTCATCCTGCGGGCCAGCACCTGGGGGGCGCCGGTCTCGGTGACGTCGATCCCCTTTTCGATGCGGACACCCAGCGCCGTTAGCTCATCGGAGGGTTCTCGGCAGACGGCGATCACGGCATCGCCGCGCACGGAGAGCTGGCGGGCGAGTTCGAGGCCAATGCCGCGATTGGCGCCGGTGATGACGGCTGTGGGCATGGCTGAACCTTTCCGGGATTGAAGCCGCTGAGGTGTGTCGCCTCTTGCGATTTGGCAAGGCTGGGGGATGAATTTCCGGCGGCGCTTTTCATGGAGCACCCGCCGCGCTATACGGCTGCGCCTTGCGAGGCCCAGACGGAGCAGCTCGATGGAATCCTGCGTCAGGTAAGAGGCGGCCGGTAAGCGCCTCATGGATCGTCCCCGCAGGCGTTGGCCGCGTGGACGCATCCCAAGCTGCTTTCCCGCATTCCACCTGTTCGACAGGAGCGCCGGATCGCCCGGCGACAATCCACCGATGACCGACATCGCCCTCGATGAAGACGAAGACGCGCTTCCCGGCGCCAGGCGTCCCGACGCCCTGAAGAACTCGCAGATCCTCGCCTACCTATTCCGGCAATGGAAACGGCGGCCTGTGATGGCGTGGTTCATGGGCGGCCTCGCCATTTTCGCCACGCTGCTCGATATCGCCATTCCTGTGTTTGCAGGCAGGCTGGTTGAGGCCGTCACATCCGGCGGCGCGCGCAGCCCGTGGCCGGACTTCTGGGCGATGATCGGCATTGCGACGCTGACCTATACGCTCCGCCAGATTGTCTCGCGGCTCGAGATCCGCTTCTCCGTGCGCAACATGGAGACGCTGACGAAGGAGAGCTTCACGAAGGTTCAGACCTTCTCCTCCGACTGGCACGCCAACACGTTTGCGGGCGCCACGGTGCGCAAGATCACGCGCGGCATGTGGGCCTACGACACCATCACGGCGACGCTGGTGTTCGGGACGATACCGACGCTGGTGATGCTGATCGGCATGCCGCTCTACATGATGACGGTGTGGCCGACGGTTGGCGCCTTTGCGTTTGCAGTGGTCGCGGCCTTCGTGGTCGGCGTTGCTGCGCTGCAGGTCTATTACATCAAGCCCGCCAATCTTGAATCCGCGCGGCGCGACAGCGCCATCGGCGCGGCGCTGGCGGACTCCATCGGCAATGGCCCGACCGTGAAGGCGTTTGGCGCCGAGGATCGCGAGGACCAGCGCTTTGCCGGCGTCATGGGCGCGTGGCGCAAGGCGGGCCAGCGCTCGTGGGACCGGCATGCGGATGTGTCGCTGATCGTGTCGTTCCTGATGGTGCTGCTGCTGGGCGGCGTGATCGGATTGCTGCTGAAGGGCTGGGAGGCCGGAACGACGACGGCGGGCGATCTGGCATTTGCCTCTTCCGCGTTCTTCATGATGTCCGGCTACATGCGGCGCTTCGGCGACGAAGTTCGGCAGCTGCAGCGCGGGCTCGACGATATCGAGGACATTGCGCGCTACGACCTCACGGCCGCGCAGGTGCCGGATGCCGATGCGCCCGTGCAGTTCGCGGCGAAGACCGGCGGCATCGAGTTCGACAACGTCACGTTCTCGTATGCCGGGCAGGACGAGCCGCTCTACAACGATTTCTCGCTGCGGATTGCGCCGGGCGAACGCGTGGCGCTGGTCGGCGCGACGGGCGCCGGAAAGTCGACCTTCGTGAAGCTGATCCAGCGGCTCTACGATGTGCAGGGCGGCGCGATCCGCATCGACGGTCAGGACATCCGCAAAGTGGCGCAGTCGGCATTGCGATCGGAGATCGCGCTGGTGCCGCAGGATCCGGCGCTGTTCCACCGCACGATTGCAGAGAACATCGCCTATGGCGCGCCGGGCACGACGCTGGAGGCGATCCGCGATGCTGCGCGGCGTGCGCGTGCGGACGACTTCATCCAGCGCCTGCCGAAGGGGTATGAGACGCTGGTGGGCGAGCGCGGCGTGAAGCTGTCGGGCGGCGAGCGCCAGCGCGTGGCGATTGCCCGCGCGCTGCTGGCGGATGCGCCGATCCTGGTGCTCGACGAGGCGACCTCCAGCCTCGACACGGCGACCGAGCGCGAGGTGCAGGCCGCGATGGACGAGATCATGAAGGGGCGGACGACGATCCTGATCGCTCACCGCCTTTCGACCATCCGTTCGGCGGACCGCATTCTCGTGTTCGACCGGGGCCGCATCGTCGAGCAAGGCCGCCATGGTGAGCTCATCGGTATGGGTGGCGCGTATGCGCGGCTGCATGCGCTGGCCGAGGAAGCGGCTTGAGGGGCGGCGCATGTCGCTTGTCTGAGCGCCTTCGCTGCGAGGACAGCTTCTCGGGAGCGCCTCATGGTGAGCAGGGCGCGTAGCGTCCGTGCGTCGAACCACGAGGCGCGGGGCGCGCGGACGGATCGTTCAGTCTATCGATCTTGACTGTTGTCACCGTGAACTGGCCGCCGGTGAGCCCCGCCCTCGCGGTTCGACGGACGCCACGCTTTGCGTGGCTGCTCACCATGAGGCCTTCTTTGGTGCGGGTGGGTTTCTTCCATTCTGGTCGCGCTCTCTCCTTCGGACCGGCTTTCGCCGTCCGTGATGCTGTCGTCTCCCTCCTGAAACACAGGAGGCCGGGGCGCGTGGAAACGCGCCATTGGTAGTCAATTGCCAGCTTGCGCTGGCCGGTGCGTGTTCCCACGCGCCCCGCAGGCCGGTTGCTGACCGGTGTGAGGATAGGATTTGACCGTGGTCCCGTCCTCCCGCCTTGCCGAAGCGAAGGCCGGAGCGACACGCCCGGTGTTTAGACCCACTCCCACATCCCGGACAGCGCGTGCAGAGGCTTCCGATCCCTCTGGACGCTCCGGTTCCATACCCGGAGCCAGATTTTCAGGGGCGCCCCCCCGACCGCCTGCTTCGCCCCGAAGCCCGGCGGCCCGTCCTTCGAGACGCCATCCCGGACTGTGTCCGTGATGGCTCCTCAGGATGAGCCGCCTGGAGCTGGCGGAAGTTGCAGACGGACAGGGCGTCTCCCGCCACGCCGACCGGCGCCTGTCGTTCGTGTGGCTTCGGAGCGCTACCGAACCCTCCCATGACAGGCGCGAGGGAGAGATTGCGAGAGGCGGATACCCGGTCGGATTCAATGCGGTCCGACCCTCACAATTTCGCCGGTTGCAGGCGCTGGCGAAACGGGCGACACGGCGTGTCGACACAGGCGGAATCACCACAATCACAAGCCTGTGCGGGTATGGGCGGGAATTCGTTGAGCCAGATTTCCATCGATCCGTCGACCTCGCGGCCTGCCGCGTCTCGCGGACTTGTCCCGGAATTCATGCGCTGGCTTTCCATCGCCTACCTGCAGATCGGCGGATGGAAGATGGCCGGCGACTGGCCTGCGGTCGAGAAGATGGTTCTCGTGGCGGCGCCGCACACGTCCAACTGGGACGGCCTCAACATGCTGGCGGCCGCCGCCTATTACCGGATCAAGCTCAAGTGGATGGGCAAGAAGAGCCTGACGCAGGGGCCGCTCGGCTGGCTGATGGTTTGGCTGGGCTGCATCCCCATTGATCGCTCGCGCGAGAACGATGTCGTCAGGACGATGAGCGACCAGTTCGGCGCCGTCGATCGGCTGGTGCTGGCCATTCCGCCCGAAGGGACGCGCAGCCGGGTACGGGAGTGGAAGACAGGCTTCTATCACATCGCGCGGGCCGCCAACGTGCCCATCGTCCTGAGCGTGCTCGACTACGGCACGAAGACCATGAGCATTGCGGCCGTGGTTCACCCGACCGGCGACTACGAGGCTGATCTGGCGATTATCCAGGCCTACTACGCCACGGCGGTGGGCAAGAAGCCGAGGCAGTTCGGTATCTGACCGACCTGACCTGCGCCGCCGCTACCACTCGCCCTGCACCCAGAGCCAGCCGAAGGGCGGGAGTTCGGCGGTTGCGAAGGTGGTTTCGTCGACGGTGGCGAAGCCGAGCGTGCGGACTTCGCCGCCATTCTTCGCCTTCGGCATCTCGATGTCGAAGGTGGTGTCCGAGAAGTTGAAGATGCAGCGCACCTTCTGCGGCCAGGACGTGCGCTCGATCACCAGCAGATTGTCCTGCGCCAGCAGGACCTTCAGCGCGCCGGTCTTCAGGGCGGCGCTCTCGCGGCGCATCTCCATCAGCATGCGCGTGATGACGAGAGGTCCCTCGCCCGCCTTCTCCTGTGTGGCGGCGGACAAGGCGAGTTGCGTCTTGTCGACGGGCAACCAGGGCTTGCCCTTCGTGAAGCCGCCCTTTGCATCGGCCGCCCACGGCATGGGCGTGCGGCAGCCGTCGCGGCCCTTGAAGGCGGGCCAGCCGGCGATGCCCCACGGGTCCTGCAGCTGGTCGAACGGGACGTCGCCTTCGGGCAGGCCCAGCTCCTCGCCCTGATACATGAAGATCGTGCCGCGCAGGCTGAGAAGCAGCGCGAGGAACAGCAGCGCCGCCTGCGGCTGGGGCGCGCCGATTGTGTCGCCCCAGCGCGTCGCGACGCGGGCGACGTCGTGGTTGGAGAAGGCCCAGCCCGGCCAGCCGTCGTCTACGCCTTCCCCCCACTGCGTGACGACCTGGGCGAAGCGGCGGACGCCCGGCCAGTCCTTGAGGAAGTCGAAGGCGTAGGCCGTGTGAAGGCGGTCCTTGCCGCGCGTGTAGTCGGCCATCAGCTCGTGCGAGCCGGGCGCGAGTTCGCCCACCGTCATGCGGGCGCCGTAGCTGTCCATCACCTCGCGCAGGCGCTTCAGGAAATCGAGCGTCTCGGGCTGGTTGGAGTTGAACTGGTGGATCTGCATGTCGCGCGGCAGCACGGGAGAGGGATTATCCGAGGGCGGATTGTCCCGCAGCTGAGCTTCGTGGATGTAGTAGTTCGCCACGTCGAGCCGGAAGCCGTCGACGCCCTTGTCGAGCCAGAACTTCGCGATCTCCAGCATCGCATCCTGCACGGCGGGGCAATGGAAGTTGAGGTCCGGCTGGCTGGGCAGGAAATTGTGGAGGTAGTACTGGCGGCGCGCCGGCTCCCACGTCCAGGCGGGACCGCCGAACCAGGCCTGCCAGTTGTTGGGGGGCGAGCCGCCGGGCTTCGGGTCAGCCCAGACGTACCAGTCGGCCTTCGGGTTTGTCCGGCTCTGGCGGCTCTCCCTGAACCAGGCGTGCTGGTCGGCGGAGTGCGACCAGACCTGATCGATGATGACCTTGAGGCCGCGCGCGTGGGCTGCGCGCATCAGGGCGTCGAAGTCGTTCATGGAGCCGAATAGCGGATCGATGGCGCGGTAGTCGGAGACGTCGTAGCCGAAGTCCTTCATCGGGCTCTTGAAGAAGGGCGAGATCCAGATGCCGTCCACGCCGAGCGACTTCACGTGATTGAGCCGGTCGGTGATCCCCTTCAGGTCGCCGACGCCGTCGCCATCCGTGTCCATGAAGGAGCGCGGGTAGATCTGGTAGATCACCGCGCCGCGCCACCAGTCGTTGGTCATGTGTCTGCCCTTGCCGGTTCGTCCGGCGAAGTCGGAGGTTCTGTCATTCGGGACGAAGTTCAATCTTATTCTGTGGCGCTGCGGCTGTCATTCCGGAAGCCGCCCCCGGGACCGGCCTTTAGCCGGCCCGAGGACAGGCTAGGCGGCTATGCGGAATCCAGAGAGAATCAGGGCGCGGCCAGAATTCTGGAATCCGGGTCGGCGGGCCTTCGGCCCTTGCCCGAATGACATTCACAGACGCCGCTCCCGCCCCACGGCATGCCGCTTGCTTTTCCCCCATGAGGCGAGACTTCCGGGGCGTACATACGCGCTCAGGTGTCTCATTAAGACATACCAAGGGCCCTGCATCGTGGGAACTGGAAGCCAGATCGGGATGAACAGCCACGCCACCCGCGTGGCCAGTCCCCGCGTGGCCAGTCCCCGCGTGGATTGGGTCGATGTGGCCAAGGGCGCGTGCATCATCCTGGTGGTGATGTTCCACACGGTTAACCACTATGTCGAAGCGACGGGGTCGGCCGGCTGGATGCAGGCCATTGTCGACTTCTCGAAGCCGTTCAGGATGCCCGACTTCTTCCTGATCTCCGGCCTGTTCCTGTCGCGCACGATCAACGCGCCGCTGCCGCAATACATCGACCGGAAGGTCGTCCACTTCGCGTACTTCTACCTGCTCTGGCTGGGGATCACGCTGGCTCTCACGGACCTCGATGTCCTGCGCGCCGATCCGGCGGCGTGGGCGTCTCTCTA
This sequence comes from uncultured Rhizobium sp., assembly GCA_964407665.1. Classification (GTDB taxonomy): domain Bacteria; phylum Pseudomonadota; class Alphaproteobacteria; order Caulobacterales; family Hyphomonadaceae; genus CAYOWK01. Next base: position 25,631 of record CAYOWK010000049.1, read on the forward strand.
TGTCTCCAACATCATCCAGCCGGTTGGCGTGCTGTGGTTCGCGCACATGCTGGCCGTGTTCTTCATCGCCGCCCGGCTGCTGCGCCATGCGCCGCAGTGGGCCGTCATCCTGAGCGCCGTTGCTCTGCAGGTTGCGCATCAGGGCGGGTGGATCGACACGCCGTCCTACATCGCCAACCGGTTCATGGAGTACTTTGGCTACTTCTTCATCGGGTACGCCGCCCACCGGCTGGTGTTCGATTTCGCCGAGGGCGTCCGCGCCAACCGCCTCGCCAGCCTCAGCGCGCTGGGCGCCTGGTTCATCGCCAACCTTCTCATGACATCGTCGGACCTTGCCCACCTGCCCGTCGCCGGCTTCGTCACGGGGCTTGTCGGGGCCCTGGCCATCGTCGCCATGGCCAGCCTTGTCACCGACAGCCGCTGGGCCGCCCTGCTGCGCTATTGCGGGAAGCACTCCATCGTCATCTACCTGACCTTCTTCTTCCCGATGACGATCCTTATCCGCGCCATCACGTCACGCGAGCTGATCGCCGATGCAGGGATCGCCTGCGCCGTCATCATCGCGCTCTCGGTTCTGGCGCCGCTTGCCTTCCACTGGGCCATCAGGCGCACGCCGCTGATCGCGCTGTACCAACGGCCTGACCTTTTCCGCCTCAACACCGGATCCATGAGGCTCGCAGAACGCGCAGCCTGACTTCGCCTACTCTCTCCTCTGCTCGCGGGACTCCCTGCCTGACTGGAGACGGATTCACGGCTTCGGCGGTCTCGCCGCCAAAGCCGATCCGGCTCCCCGGGAACACCCCAAGAGAAAGGCCCGCCGCTTTCGCGACGGGCCTTCTTTTTGTGTGCGGTCTGGTCGTAGCTCAGCCGGGTCGCTGGATGGGCGGCGTGGCCAGAAACTCGGCCTTCGTCACTGCTCCCTTGCCGGTGGGGTCGATGCGCGCCCACATCGTGTCGCCGCGGCCCTTCGCGAGCGCCGGGAGCATGTCGACGAACTCGGCCTTGGACATCTTGCCGTCCTTGTCCTTGTCGGCGGCGTCGAAACGCGCTGCGCGCTCTTCCGGCGTCGGCGGGCTGCCCTGGGCGATGGCCGGAGCCGCAAGCGCACAAGTCAGCGCGGCGACGGCAAGACACTTCATGATCTTCATGGTTCCAGTCTCCATTGTCCCGATCCTCCCCGGACACGCCTTCAATACAGGAATCGGGGGCGTCAGGCACGCCTGCGCGCGCGCACAGAGCCGTCAGATTTGTATCAGGGTGTATCCGCAGCCGTGGGTTGCCGCAGCGGTTCCGGCGCAGAGAAAGGCCCGCCGCTTTCGCGACGGGCCTTCTTCATTCTGAGGCCAGCTGACCGCTAGTGCGGGAGCTGGGCTTCCGGGCCGCCCGTGCCGCCGGGCTTGGGGCCCAGCGAGGCGCGGTGTTCGGCGTCGTCTGTCGCGCTCCAGGTGACCGGCGTCAGCGGACGGACGAGGGCCCGCGCCAGCACCTGATCGATGGTCGAGACCGGGATGATGGTCAGGGCATCCTTCACGCGATCGGGGATTTCCGAGAGGTCCTTCTCGTTCTCCTCGGGGATCAGCACCGTCTTGATGCCGCCGCGCAGGGCCGCGAGCAGTTTCTCCTTGAGGCCGCCGATGGGCAGCACCCGTCCGCGCAGAGTGATCTCGCCGGTCATGGCGACATCCTTGCGGACCGGATTGCCCGTCAGCAGCGACACGATAGCCGTGGTCATCGTGATGCCGGCCGAGGGGCCGTCCTTGGGCGTGGCGCCTTCCGGCACGTGGACGTGAATGTCCGTCGTGTCGAACACAGGCGGCCGGATGCCGAACAGGACCGAGCGCGACCGCACGAGGCTTTGCGCCGCCGAGATCGACTCCTTCATCACCTCTTTCAGGTTGCCGGTGACGATCATGCGGCCACGGCCGGGCATCTGCGCGGCTTCGATGGTCAGGAGGTCGCCGCCAGCTTCCGTCCAGGCGAGGCCCGTGACGATGCCGACCTGATCCTCGCGGTCCGCCATGCCGTACCGGTACTTCCGGACGCCAGCGTACTTGCCGAGGTTTTCAGCGTCGATCACCACCTTGTCGGACTTCTTGAGCTCGATCTCGCGAACCGACTTGCGGGCAAGACGGGCGAGTTCGCGCTCGAGGCTCCGCACGCCGCTTTCGCGGGTGTAGTAGCGGACCAGATCGCGGATGGCGCTGTCTTCCACCGTCCACTCGCCTTCCCTCAGCGAGTGGTTCTCGGTGATCTTCGGCATCAGGTGACGCTTGGCGATCTCGAGCTTCTCGTCCTCGGTGTAGCCTTCAATGCGGATGATCTCCATCCGGTCCAGCAGGGGCTGGGGCATGTTCAGCGAGTTGGCCGTGGTGATGAACATCACGTCCGACAGATCGTAGTCGACCTCAAGGTAATGGTCGTTGAACGTCTGGTTCTGCTCGGGGTCGAGCACCTCCAGCAGGGCCGACGACGGATCGCCGCGATAGTCCATGCCCAGCTTGTCGATCTCGTCGAGCAGGAAGAGCGGATTGCCCGTCTTGGCCTTCTTCATCGACTGGACGATGCGGCCTGGCATGGAGCCGATGTAGGTCCGGCGGTGACCGCGGATCTCGGCCTCGTCACGCACGCCGCCCAGAGACACGCGCACGAAGTCGCGGCCCGTGGCCTTGGCGATGGACTTGCCGAGCGAGGTCTTGCCGACGCCCGGAGGACCGACGAGGCAGAGGATCGGGCCGCGCACCTTGTCGGCGCGCGTCTGGACCGCGAGGTGCTCGAGGATGCGCTCCTTGACCTTCTCGAG
>CAYOWK010000050.1:0-28394 GCA_964407665.1 uncultured Rhizobium sp.
TCATCAGGCCGATGTTGCCTTCCTGGATGAGGTCCAGGAACTGCAGGCCGCGGTTGGTGTACTTCTTGGCGATGGAGATCACGAGGCGCAGGTTCGCCTCGACCATTTCCTTCTTCGCCTGACGCGCCTCGCGCTCGCCCTTCTGCACGGTCTGGACGATGCGGCGGTAGTCGTCGATGGGAACGCCCATCTCCTTGGCGAGGTTCGAGACGTCATCGCGCAGGACGGCGACGCGGCGGGCCTCGGCGGAGGCGAACTTCTTCCACTGCTTGGACAGCGCGCCGACCGTCTCGAGCCAGTTCGGCGCGAGTTCCTTGCCGAAATAGTTGTCGAGGAAGTCCTGGCGCGGCACGCCGTGGGCGTCGGCCAGACGCATCAGCTTGCCTTCAAGCTGCAGCAGCCGCTTGTTGATCTCGTAGAGCTGCTCGACCAGCGTCTCAACGCGCGCATTGTTGAGGTGCAGCGTCTTGAGGTTGTCGATGATGCGGCTCTGGATGTCGTCGTATTCCTTGTAGTCCTTCGGCGTCAGCGCCTTGCCTTCCAGCTTGCGCGTGACAAGGCGTTCCTGGAGCTTGCGGAACCGCTGGAACTCGGACGCCACGGCGTCGAGCGTCAGGGTGACGCCCTCGCGCAGCTCGGCTTCCATGGCGGACATGCTCATGGCGCCGCCGTCATCGAACTCCTCGTCGTCCGCCGCCTCGGCGGCTTCCGCCTCGGCCTGGCGCTGGCGCTCGATCTCGACTTCGTCCTCGTCTTCACGCGGGGCGCGGCGCTTGACCTTCTCGGGCTTGGCGGCCTTTTCCTTCGCGGCGCGCTTTTCCTCGGCCTCGCGCACCGTGATCGGGGCGTTCGACGGCGGCGGCGCGCCGCCGTTCAGCACGATCTGCGAGTTGTCGACGATGCCGCCATGGGCGGCGGCGTAGGTGGCTTCCAGATCGATGATGTCGCGCAGGAGCACGCGCTCCTCGCTCAGCTCCTGGCGCCAGACCATGATGGCCTCGAACGTCAGCGGGCTTTCGCACAGACCGCGGATCATCGTGTCGCGGCCGGCCTCGATGCGCTTGGCGATGGCGATCTCGCCCTCGCGCGAGAGAAGCTCCACCGAGCCCATTTCGCGCAGGTACATGCGGACCGGATCGTCCGTGCGGTCATAGCGGTCGGACTTGCCAGCAACCGTGATGGCGGTCGAGCCGGAACGCGCGGGCGCGCGTCCGCCGCCGCCGCCATCTTCGCTCTCTTCGTTCTCTTCGTTGGCTTCGTCGGCGCCCTGCTGTTCCTCGACCTCGTCCTCGGACTCGACGACGTTGATGCCCATCTCGGAGAGCTGGGACATGATGTCCTCGATCCGCTCGGACGAGTTCTCGTCGGAGGGCAGAACCTTGTTCAGCTCGTCATAGGTGACATAGCCGCGCGCCTTGGCGGCCTTGATGAAGCGCTTGATGCTTGCATCGTTCATGTCGAGCAGGGGGCCGTCGGCCGGGGCCTCTCCGGCCGCCTTCGCCTTCTTGGCCTGCCCCTGGACTTTCTTCGCCATTCTGCCTCTCCATACCCCGAACCCGCGCTCGCAACGCTGGCCGGACAACCCAAATGCTTCCTTTCCCGGCTGCCCGCCCCGTCAGGGCCGCAACCGGTCCGCTCAACGCGAAATCCCTAGTTCTGCGGCAGTCGCGCCGCGAACGCCGCTCCCATCTGGCCCAGAGCCTCGCGCAGCTTGTTTGCGCCCTGGTCTCCGGACGACGCCGTCATCGCCTCATCGGTCATCGACCGCGTCATCTTCAGGCTCTCGATACGCGCCGCCTTGAGGCGGGCCTCGATCTCGGCGGTCAGCCTCGACACGACGCCGACTTCCGACTGCAGCTCGCTGCCGCGCAGGTGGGCCTGAGCCGCAGGGAATCTCGCCAGTGCGTCGCACCAATCCCGCGCCTCGGGCGTGGACAATTCGATGGCTGGCTCACGCGCACACATCGCCAGCAATTCGACGGCCCTGTTGCGGCCTAGGCTGCGTAGATGGGCAGCGACCTGGTCGCGGTCAAGTTTGCCGGCGCCGTCGAGTACATCGAAGGCTGCGTTGCGGATGGCCTCGACGTCCGCATCCTGGAAGGCGGCGTGGGCGAGCGCCTCCTGTGCGCTCTCGATCAGGTGGGCGTTCTCGATGGCGCGCACGACAAGCTGCAGGCCCTGCACCTTGGCGACGTTGAGATGGTCGAGCTTGGGAACCTTGCGCAGCGGCCCGACATTGCTCGGCTCGCGCTGGGCCCGGTTCTGCTGCTGCTGTTGCTGCTGCAGGTTGCGGAAGTGCCAGTAGAGGCGATCCTTCAGCTCGCGTTGATAGGCCTTGCGCACCGCCTCGTGCTTGATGGCGGCGGCGGCGTCCATCAGGCGGCGCTCAAGCCCGGCCTTGCGCTCGGGCGTATCGGCAGGTTCGGCGTCGAGTTCGCGCCGCCAGAGCACATCGACCAGCGGGCGAGGGCTTTCCAGCGCCTCGCGCATGGCGGCGGGTCCGCGCGTGCGGATCATGTCGTCCGGGTCGAGCCCGTCCGGCAGCATGACGAAGAACAGGGAGCGGCCCGGCTCGATTTCCGGCAGGGCGCGGTCGACGGCCTTCCAGGCGGCGCGCGTGCCGGCGGCGTCGCCATCGAAGCAGAGGATCGGCTCCGGCCCGGCGCGCCAGAGCATCTGGAGCTGCTCCTCGGTCAGGGCGGTGCCCAGCGGCGCCACAGCCGTGCCAATGCCCGCCTCGGCGAGCGCGATCGCGTCGACATAGCCCTCGGTGACGATCAGGCCGCGCGACAGCGGCCCGGCCTTCACGTCGGCCAGCGCCTCGCGGGCGGCCTTGTAGCGATAGAGCGTGCGGCCCTTGTGGAAGAGCACGCTGTCGGACGAGTTCAGGTATTTCGGCTTGCCGTCCGGATCGAGCGTGCGCGCGCCGAAGGCGATGACCCGGCCCTGAGGATCGGTGATGGGGAAGATGACGCGGTTGCGGAACCGGTCCCAGGGCTGCTTGCCGGTTTCCTCAGGCTCGACCAGCAGGCCGGCCTCGATCAGCTGGGGGATGGTCGCGCCCTGCGTAGTCAGATGATCGGACAGGCTGCGCCAGCCGTCGGGCGCGAAGCCAATGCGGTGACGCTGCCAGCTTTCGGGACCAAAGCCGCGGCGCTGAAGATAGTCGCGGGCCGCGGCGCCGGCCGGACGGTGGAGCTGCGCCTCGAAGAACTGGCAGGCCTTCTCGGCCCAGTCCTTGAGCGTCGTCTGCTTGCGGTATTCCTGCGCCTCGCCCTGGGACTGGGCAGGAAGCTCAAGCCCGACGTCCCGCGCGAGCTTTTCGACGGCCTCCGCGAAGGAGAGACGCTCCGTCTCCATGAGGAAGGTGATCGCGTCCCCGCCCTTCTGGGTCGAGAAACACTTGTAGAAGCCCTTGTCGTCGTGGACGTGAAAAGAGGGGGTCTTTTCGTTCGCGAACGGCGAGAGCCCGACGAGGTCGCGGCCCTGCTTCTTCAGCTTGACCTTCCGCCCCACGATATCCGACAGGCGGACACGGGACTTCAGTTCATTGAGGAAAGCCTCAGGGAATCTCATCGCGCTCGGTGGTCCGGAGTGAGCTCGTTTCGCCCAGCGCTTATTATACCCCCGCCTACCGCCCCAAGCGAGTTTGCGAAAGGGAACGTAGCGCGAACAGACGTAAAGTCGCGGGCCTTTCGTGTGTGATTCGCAGCCAATGATGGCGCGGTCCGGCCCGCTGACCCTCCCGCCCCGTCCTTCCCCCTAGGGAAAGGCCTTTTCGACCGCCTCGATCATGGCCGTACGAGCCGCTCCCGCCACGGGGTCCGTCGCGCCTGCCCAGGCGCTCTGGGTGACGACAATCAGCTTCTTGTCCGGGTTTATCCACATGCCCTGACCGAAAATGCCCGAGCCGCGATACTGGACGCCGCCGGTGGTCCACCACTGGAAGCCGTAGCCGCCCTTCGAGGCGGCCATGGCGTCGATGGCGGGCTTCACGGAGGTCGTCGCCGCCTGCACCCAGCCGTCTGGCACGATCGATTTGCCCTTCACCTTGGCGCCTTCCATGAAGAACAGCGCGAACCGGCCATAGTCGCGCAGCGTCGCCGACAGGCAGCACCCGGCCACCTCGCCGCCGCCCGTATCCACCTGCCAGAGCGCGTCGGCCTGCATGCCGACCGGCTTCCAGACTTTCTCCGAGAGATATTCGGCCATCGTCTTGCCGGTCGCGGCGCGGACCAGCGATCCGACGAGGTTGGTCTCGCCGGTCTTGTAGACCCATTTCGTCCCCGGCTCGGCCTCGCGCGGCAGACGCGCCATGTAGGCCACGACCGGGTCGGAGCCGTTCACCGAGGGCTCGGCCGCGAAGTTGGCGACGTCGGATTTCGGGTCGGCATAGTCCTCGTTCCACTTGACGCCCGAGGTCATGTTCAGGAGCTGGCGGACGCTGACGCCCTCATAAGCCGAGCCCTTCAGGCCCGGCAGGTATTGCGTGATCGGATCCTCGAGCGACTTGATCTTGCCGTCCTTGATGGCGGCGCCGACCAGCGTCGAGGAGAAGGACTTGGCGACCGAGAAGCTGGTCCAGCGGCTGTCGACCGTCTGATCGAAGCCATAGCGTTCGAGAACGATCCTGCCGTCCTTGATGACCAGCAGCCCTGCAGCACGGGTGTCGCGCATGTAGCGGTCGATGTCCCAGGTCTCGCCCTTGTGGGTCCACGACAGCTTCAGGTCGGCGGCGGCTTTCGGCAGCTCCCAGACCTTGCCCCCCGCCCTTACAACGCGGGTCGGGAACACGCTTTCCATGTGCGGATAGCGGGCGACCTGCTGCTCCGGCGTCCAGAACAGGGTCGTACCCGGCTCGATGCGGTTCGCCGGCTCCAGGATGGCGTTATCGGGGGCCGAAGCGCACGCCGAAGCGGCCAGCATCGCCAGCGCAGCCGCGCCAGCCTTCAGTGTCTTGATCATTGTTGTTTCCTCACCTGCCGGGAGGGTTAGCGGTGCGCGGACGCCGCTGCAATCAGTGACGCAGCGTCATGCCATCCGGCGAACCCGCAGCACCTCGCCGGCCACGGGCCGGATACGCGCCACGGCCGCGTCCAGCGGCTCGATCTCGGTCGACATGTGCCAGGCGTTGGCGTGCAGCAGGCGGCGGCTGTCCGCCATGATCCCGACATGGCCGTGCCAGAAGATCAGATCGCCGCGCTTCAGCTCCGGCAGGGCCGGACCTTCTGCGATCGTCTCGCCGAGCGTTGCGCGCTGCATGTCGCTGTCGCGCATGGCGGCCACGCCCGTCGCCGCAAGCGAGACCTGCACCAGCCCGGAGCAGTCGATGCCGTCGCTCTCGCGGCCGCCCCAGAGATAAGGCGATCCCACGAACCGCTCGGCCACGCTGACGAAGTCCGCCTCGAAGCGGTCCGCCTCTGCGATGTGGCCGCCCCAGATCCAGCCCGACCCTTCGACTTTCCGGAAGCCGTTCGCCTCATCGCCAAGCGTCAGCTTCGCGCCCATCGACAGGCGCACCAGCGGCGGCGATTTCAGGTTGGCTTCCGAGAAAATCAGCGAGCGAACCGCCGCCACACGGTGTGTGGGCTGGCGCAGGACATCCGACAGCTGCGCCAGCGCCATCCAGCCGACATAGCCGTCCGCATCCAGCTGGCCCCACGCCCAGCCATCATGGCGATGAAACACCCGTATGGTCTCGCCGAACAGCGCCTGGTTGACCTGCTCGGAGGCAGAGTCCGCCGAGCGGCGCAAGCCGGCATGGCTCGTCGCCACTTGCAGCACCTCGCCTTCGACAAAGTGCTTCGCCTCGACTACGCCCTTGAGGCGGGCCGCCGCCACGGCGTGCGGCGCGTCTGCGAGTACGGGCGTCAGGCGGGGATCCCTGTCGATGAGCATTCCGGTTCCTTGCAGGGCGCGGCAGGATTGCGCCGCTGCATGCAGCCTACAGCCTTTGCGGCGACCGGCTACAGCCCTGTCCCGCTGGGCGACCTATCCGGTTTCGTCACGCTGGCCGGCGACGAATTCAGAAACAGCCTGCTTCTGGTCAGCGGTGAGAAACATGGCGATGGGGGCCATCAGTCCCGTCTGGATCGCTTCCACAACCTGCGAAGGGGTATTCCTCGCGAGCACGCTCCGGGGCGGTGCGCCCCCCTGATCGTGACAGCTGGAACAACGCTCCATGAAAAGGGTCGCGCCCAGAGCAGACCACGCCTCTGCGGTCATTGTAGCGCGAAGCGGCGGTCGCGCGGCGGGCGGAGCGGCGGCCACAGCTTCTGTGACGGCGACGCTGTTCGGCAGGCCGGAGATGTCTGCGGGCGCGGTTGCGCAACCCGCAAGCGCCGGTCCGAACAAAGCCGCCGCCAGCATCCGCCTACGAAGCAGCATAGCGCCCTTTCAGCATTGACCACACCGCCCGCAGGCCATTGGCGGCGGCGCCAGCGGGGCGGCCATAGCGCGCCGGGCGCCAGGCCCAGACGTCGAAGTGCGCCCAGGATTTCACGGTCGCGGGGTCCACGAACGCCTTGAGGAACAGCGCCGCCGTGATCGAGCCGCCCATGGGGCCATCGCCGAGGTTCTTCAGGTCGGCGATGGGCGACTTGAGCCCCGCCGCATAGGGATCCCAGAGCGGCATGCGCCAGACCGGATCGGCGACGGCCTTCGCGCCCGCCAGGATGTCCGCCGCGAGTTGGTCGTCGTCGGTGTAGAGCGGCGCGAGGTCCGGCCCCAGCGCCACGCGCGCGGCGCCGGTCAGGGTAGCAAAGTCAATCAGCAGGTCCGGGCTGAGCTCGCTGGCCCGGGCGAGCGCGTCGGCGAGGATCAGTCGCCCTTCCGCATCCGTGTCTTCTATCTCCACCGTCAGACCCTTGCGGGTGGAGTAGATGTCGCCCGGCCGGAAGGCGCGCGAGCCCACCGAATTCTCGACCGCCGGCACGATGATGGTCAGCTCCACCGGGAGCTTGGCGTCCATCACCATGCCGCCCAGCGCAAGCGCATGGGCCGCGCCGCCCATGTCCTTCTTCATCAGTCCCATGTTGGGGCCGGTCTTGATGTTGAGGCCGCCCGTGTCGAAGGCCACGCCCTTGCCGACCAGCACCAGCTTCGGCGCGCCCGGCTTGCCGCCCGACCAGCTCATCTCGATGAAGCGGGGCGCGCGCTCGGCGCCCTTGCCCACGGCGTGGACCATCGGAAAGCCGGTCTCCAGATCCTTGCCCATCGTGATGGATATCTTCGCGCCATACCGCGCCGCGAGCTCTTCGGCTGCGGCGGCGATGCCGTCCGGACCCAGATCCGAGGCGGGCGTGTTCACAAGATCGCGGAGGGACTGGATGGCCGCCGCTTCACGCTCGGCGTCCGCTACATCCATGCCCGCCGGGGCCGCGAGCCGGGCCGCCGCCTCCATCTTCCTGTAGCGTGTGAAGCGGTATGCGCCATCCGCCCAGGCCGCCGCCACGAGACCGGTGTCGATCCCCTCTGGCGTCCACGCGATCCGGTAGTCGCCGGACGGCAGCGCGCCGGGAAGGGCCGCCGCAGCCAGCCCCTCGCCGGAGCCAAGTCCGCCAGCCGCCTTCGCGACCGAGCCGTCCTGTCCCGGCACGACCAGCACCTTGCCGGCTTCGCCCCGGAAGCCGGTCGCCTTCGCCAGCGCCTGAACCTGCGGCTCCTGCCGCGCCATCCAGGCCTCGGCCGCCGCGGACGTCACCAGATCGAGCGGGATCGCCGCTGCATCCGCCGCCAGGAACACACCCATCTCACAGGCCTCCGCCGTACATCTGTCTTAACGAATCCTTGACCGGAGCCCGGTCAACTCGGCCCCAACCTATCCGCCCGGAGTCTCCTCATGTCAGCCCCCTCCCCCGCCGGATCTGTAAAACTTGCCCTCGCCCTGCTCGCAGGCGCGACCCTCGCCGGATGCGTCACGGGTCCCGCGACGCCGGTCGAGCAGTCCATGGTCGACACCGCGATCGCCGAGAACTCGGCCCTGCCGGCCAGCCGCGAGGAGCGCGACCTTGCCGACCGCAAGGACCTGCTGTCGCAGGCTGCCTTCTGGGGCAAGGAATACGAGAAGAACCCCAACGAATACGAGGCCTCCGTCAAGCTGGCCCGCACGCTGCGGGCGCTGGGCTCAAGCCAGAAGGCCATGGAAGTGGCGACGCAGGCCCTCGTCCGCAAGCCGGGCGACGTCGACCTGACCCTGATCTACGCCCAGGCCGCCCTCAACAATGGCGAACCGGAATCCGCCGCCACCATGCTGGCCCGCGCCGAGCAGGCCGGATCAGGCGACTGGCGGATGATGTCGGTGATCGGCGTAGTCATGGACCAGCTCGGCAAGCATCCCGAGGCGCGGCTCTACTATGAAAAAGCCCTGACGCTGTCGCCGGGCAATCCGCGCGTCCTGTCGAACCTCGGCCTGTCGCTGGCGCTCGACAACCAGCCGGCCAAGGCGGAGGAGGTGCTCCGTCAGGCGGCCCAGGCGGCTGGCACGGACACGCGGGTCACGCAGAACCTCGCGCTGGTGCTGGGCGTCCAGGGCAAGTTCGAGGAAGCCGCCGCCGTGGAGCGCCCCGACATGCCGGACGTCGTGATCTCGGCCAACCAGGACTATTACCGCTCCCTGCTGTCGCCGTCCCGCAACTGGGACAAGCTGCGCGGCCAGCAGAACTAGGGCCTTCAAATCGCGTGGAGCAGCTCTGGCCGCGGTCGTCCTGACGGTCGCCGGCAGGATCAGCCGAACAGGACGCCGCCCTGGCGCATCGTTTCGATGGTCATCAGCGCGCCGAGCACGACGCAGGTCAGGATGTTGACGAAGCCGGGCGCGCGGTGAACCGAAACGGCCTGGATGCGGGTCTGGATCTGGCGGAGCGTACGCACGGGAGACACCTTCGGACTGGTCCGGCCCTGCTGTAAGAGCGTGGCCGGAGGGCGATTTTTTCGCCCGATGCCCGAGGATGGCCCAGCTTCGCAAACATCCGGTTCACGGGATCGATGAAATTCGAATCCCGGCCCGGTGCGATGCGGTTTCTAGTGCAGGAATTTCACCGCCACGATGGCGCCAACCAGCACCACAACGAACAGCAACGAGAACAGGCCGATCCGCTTCTCGATCACCGGCGCCATGGCGGGTCCGAAGGTCTTGAAAAGCCATGCCACCAGGAAGAAGCGCGCGCCCCGCGCGGCAATGGAGGCGGCGATGAAGGGCAGCAGCGCGTACTCCATCGCGCCAGAGATGATGGTGACGAGCTTGTACGGGATGGGTGTGAACCCTGCGACCAGCGTCGCAAGCATGCCCCACTCGTCATAGAGCGCCTTTACCGAGTCCTCTTTGCCGGCATAGCCCAGCAGACCGATGATCTTCGAGCCAACGGCGTCGAACAGGAGGTATCCGATCCCATACCCGGCGATAGCGCCCAGGACCGATGCAATCGTGCAGACCAGTGCGAACCGGTAGGCGCGCGCCGGGTTCGCATAGCTCATCGGGGCAAGCATCACATCGGGCGGGATCGGGAAGAACGAGCTTTCGGCGAATGAAAGGACGAAGAGTGCCGGCTCGGCGTTCTTCGAGGCCGCGAGCCGGAGGAAATAGTTGTAAATTCCCCTAAGGAAGCCGGGCTTCCCGGCGGGAGCCGTGGCTGGCGCTGCGGGAGAGGCTGCTTCCGTCATCGATCGCGTTCCAGACTGGCGCCCTTGCGAGCGTGCTGCACTGCAATAGCACGTGGCGGGCCATGTCCGGCAAGTTACCGGTACAGCAGGCTGCGGCGCGGGCCGTTGACACGTTGATATCCGTAAATCGTTACCATTCGATCCCCTGTAACGGGCATTGTGGATTTTTGGTCGCATTGCCGCCGCCATCAGCCTCTCTAACGTCTGCTCATGTTCAGGAAGTCGCTCGATCGGGTGAGGTGGCCCTTCGTTGCGCTGGTCGTGTCGGGCTCGATGCTCGCCGCGGCCCACGCCTTCGAACGATTCCTGCTGCTGGCGCCCTGCCCCCTCTGCTACAACCAGCGCCAGGTCTACTGGGTCGCGGCGGCCTTGGCGCTGGTGGCTGTTTCCCTGAAATGGCGGGGGGCGTCCTCGAAGCTCCTGCTGACGCTGAACCTCATTCTGGGCGCCGTCTTCCTCGTTGGCGCAGGGGTCGCGGGATATCACACCCTGGTTGAGTGGGGCATTTTGCCGGCGCCTCCGACCTGTGCCGCCGGGTCCGGAGCCAGCGTCGCCATAACCGGAGACCTGCTGGCGCAGCTGTCCCGGCCAATCGCCGTTCCCTCCTGCGCCGAGGCGAAATGGTGGTTCCTCGGCCTGTCCATGGCCGCGTGGAATACGCTGATCTCTCTGGGCCTTGCCGGACTCAGCGTCTACTCTGCACGGCGCAAGGTCCGCACGGACACCGCCAACGAGACCCGAACCGATGACGAATTCGCCGACGCCTTCGCGCCCGCCCATCCCCCGGCGCCGTAGGCACGAGATGCTGCGGGTCGACCACGCCGGCGAGTTCGGCGCGGTTGCGATCTATCGCGGGCAGCTCGCCGTCTTCAGCCGCCAGCCCGGACGCGAACGGATCGTTGGCCAGCTCCAGCACATGCAGGAGCAGGAACAGGTGCACCTCAGGGCGTTCAATGCGCTTCTGGCCAGGGGCCGGGTCCGCCCGACCGCGCTCACCCCTCTCTGGGAAGCCGCCGGCTTTGCCTTGGGCGCTGCGACCGCCCTCCTCGGCGAGAAAGCCGCCCATGCCTGCACCGAGGCGGTCGAGACCGTGATCGAGGGCCACTATGGCGATCAGGTCGAGGAACTGGAAAAGGCGGGCGAAACGGACCTTGCCGCTACGATGACGAAATTCCGGGACGAGGAAATCGAGCACCGCGACCTCGCGGCGTCCGAAGGGGCATCCGAGGCCCCGGCCTACCCCCTGCTGTCCGGCCTCATCCGCACCGGCTGCCGCATCGCCATCCGCATCAGCGAGAAGGTCTAGCCTCAAGCGCATCCCGCGCCGCTCTGGTGCAGTCGTAGGGCATGTCCGGCTCGAGGCAGAAATCGGCGGGCCAATACCTCCGGTCCGCGATCCAGCCCTCCAGAGACCGGCCTGGAGTCACGTCGAGGATCCGGCGCGAAATCGGCCAGAAGCGCGGATCGCGCCAGAGCGGCCGGGCGCTTGGGTTGAAGACGCTGGTCTGCCAGGCTTCGTACTCCCGCGAGGCCAGGCCGCCATAGACCGGTAACGCATCGAGCGTGAGAATCCTGTCCATCCTGCGGGCCCAGACATCGACCGCCGCCTCCGGTCCCGACAGGAGGGCGATCCCCGGCAGATAGATGCGATAGCCAGCGCTCAGCTCTCCATAGCCAGCCCCGTCCACCGCCATCGCGCTGCGGGTGAACCGATCGGCCAGCTCCGCTGCACGGGCGGGCGAGCGCGGGCGCTGGTCAAGGACGTCCAGAAGCTCGCGCACTTCGGCGAGCCGCCGCTTTACAGCCTTCGCGCGCGCCGGCTCGGCGTCGGCGTCGGCGTCGAACGTCCCGGCCAGCAACTCGAAGGATTTGATCCCCGCCTTCGCCTCGGCATACTGACCGTTGACGATGCGGGACATGATGGCGGACGGCCAGACATCCACGGCGATATCCGGGGACGCCGTCGCGAGCATGGCTTCGGCCGCTCCGACATTTCCGGTGACGAAGCGGCCTTTCAGCATCGCCCAGATCATCCGGTCATCGAGCGGATTGAGGGCCATCGCAGCTTCCGCGATCTCCGTGCCCCGCACGCCCCGCCCGTGCCAGAAATATTCATAGGCCTCAAAAATCTGGACCTCGAAGTTGGCCGGATCGAGCTGCCGGGCCTTTTCAAAATACTGGCCGCGCTCCGGATGGTCCGGGTTTGCCCGCGCCATCGCGACCCAGCTCTCGGCGTCGCCGGGGGCAATCCGCACAAGCGTGTTGGCGGCGTCCACCATTCCCAGTGTCGCCTCGTCTCGCGCCTCCGGCGTCGGCGCGGCCAGCACATACCACTCGTAAGCGCGGTACAGCTTGAGCCACGCGCGCGTGAAGTCAGGCTCGATCTCGACCGCCCGCCGCAGGGCCAGGATGGCGGCACGCTGATCCTCGGCATGGGCGTCGCCCGGCTGGAACTCCGTACTGAAATAGAGATCGAGCGCCTCGGGGTCGACCGATGCAGGCGCTCCGAAATCAGAGGTCGACACCCGCAACGCTTCCCGCGCGTCCTTCACCAGCTGGATGGCCAGGCTGTCGAGCCCTGCAAGATTGCCGGAAACCCGCTCGCGCCAGATCTGGCGTCCGCTATCAGCCTCGACCAGTTCCGCGGTGACCGTGACCGTATCGCCCTCCCGCCGGATCGTTCCGTCCAGCACATGCGTGACGTCCAGAACGGCGACGATGCTCGCCAGGTCTTTCCTTTCGTCGCGGAAGGCGAAACTGGAGGAGCGCGCGATCAGCCGGGGTCCTGCGCCAGAGCGCGAGAAGACATAATGCAGCTCCGAGGAGAAGGATGAGGCGAAGTCCGGATCTGTCGCGGTCCCCACCGGATCGAAGGACAGGACCGCAATCGTGATCGGCGCCTGGACCACAACCGACCGGTCACTGCCGCCTGCCGCCAGACCGGCGACGGCGCCCGTCGCAGCCAGCAGGCCGGCCGCAAAGACGGCCGCAAGGGTAACCGGCCGGCGCAGCAGGCTGCGGCCCCACGCCCGGAGACGATCAAGAGGTCCGGCGGAAGCGCCCGGGGTTTCCGCCTCTTCGGGAAGCTGTACCCGCAGTGCGGGCGCGGCCGGTTCCGGCGCCGGCGCCGATTGGCCGACGCCGCCCGGCTGGCGGTCTGTTGAAGCAGGCGCCGCCGCAGGACTGACCAGCAGCCGGTAGCCGATGCGCGGGATCGTATCGATCGAGAACTGGACGGGCTGCAGTTCAGCCAGCCGCCGGATCAGACCGACCACGCGATTGATGGCGTCGTCTCCGACAACGGTGCCGCCCCAGCACTGTCGAACCAGCTCGTCACGCGAAACAACGTCGCCAGCCGCCCGTCCAAGCGCCACCAGAACCTGCATGGCGCGCGGCTGCAGCCGGTGTGCAGCGCCATCAAGCTCGACCTCGCAAGCAGACGGCCGGACGCGCATCAGCCCGATGCTGAACTCCGTTTCCCCCGAAAGATCAATGCCCTGGCCTATACTGGCGCTCCCCGGCGTCCCGTCTGATCGGCAAGAAATCGTAAATTGATCGGCCCCGCGTCCTTTCTGACTGGCCCTTTCGCAGGCTCCGTCAGCGGGTCGCCGCAGTTCGCTGCATCCCGCAACGGCCCCGGCTCACCTTACAGGTTGGAGACCCACTATGAAGCTTCTTCTCGCCGCTCTCGCCATCACAACTGCGGGTATCGCCGCTCCCGCCTACGCCGCCCCGCATGGGTACGCCCGCACCTTCTCCAATGTCGAGACCAAGACCGCCAGCGCGCCCCGCAAGGAGCTGGGCGCTGTCGTGAACTTTTCTGATCTTGATCTCTCGAGGCCTGCCGACGCCCTGAAGATGTATGACCGTCTGGAGACGGCGGCCAGGACCGCGTGCCGCTCCTATGCCCGCCGCGCGCCCGCATCCCTGCGCATCGGCCGCCAGCACCGGTGCGCGAAGATCGCGGTTGCCGACGCCGTCGCCCGTCTCCAGGCGCCCGCGATGACCGCCATCCATGCCGACCGCAACGAGCGCCGCTTCGCCGGCCTTCTCTCGTTCGGCGGCTGACCTGACTCTCGACCGGCCTGGACCCCGGTCGGGGGTTCGGGCGGAGCCGTCCCCAGCGGCTCCGCCCGAATTCGCTTTTCTTCACGGAGCAAAGTGGGTTCACTGGGCACATAAACTGGCCTCGCCAGAGGCTTGCCCAATCGCGCGCGCCCTGCGCAACTGCCGCCCTGACGTCGAGGGGATTTGACCATGTATCTGAAGTCCGCACTTGCAACCGCAATGGGGGCCGTGCTGGCCCTTGCCCTATCCGCCTGCGCCACGGCGCCCAAGGGCCCGCCGCCGCTCGCCGCCGCCGATTATGCCGCCATCCTGGCCGATCCCGCCCGCAGCGCCGATGACAAGAAGGACGATGCGGCCCGCAAGCCTGCCGAGGTTCTGGATTTCGCGCAGATCCGCAAAGGCGACACCGTCGTCGAAATGGAGGTCGGGCGCGGCTGGTACACAGAGATCCTGGCCGCCGCCGTCGGCCCCGAAGGCAAGATCATCACGCAGAACCCGGCCGAGTTCGCATACTCCGGCCCGGCCATCGCCAAGCGCCGCGACGCCGGCCGCCTGCCGAACGTCACCGAGACCACCACGCCGTTCGACAAGCTCGAAGCGGCTGACGCCTCTGCGGACCGCGTCCTCTGGATCCTCGGCCCCCACGAGCTCTACTACGTCCCGAAGGACTCCAAGGGTCTGGGCGATGCGAAGACGAGCTACGCCGAGATCTTCCGCGTCCTGAAGCCGGGCGGGGCCTTCATCGCCATGGACCACGCCGCCAACGCCGGCGCGCCGACAACTGTCGCCCAGACCATCCACCGGGTCGATCCGGCCGTGGTTCTGGCCGAAGCCAAGGCCGCTGGGTTCGTGCTGGAAGCCGAGAGCAAGCTGCTGGCCAACCCGGATGATGACCGCTCCAAGATGGTGTTCGACGCCACCATCCGCCGCCACACGGACCAGTTCCTGTTCCGCTTCCGCAAGCCGGCATGATCCGGAGCGCCGGCCTCGCCGTCCTCTTGTTTGCGACCGCCGCCTGCGCCTCTGCGCCGGCGGCGGCACCTGTGGCGGACAGCGCGGAGCGCGAGGCCATCCTTGCAACGGTGGACGCGTTCCTGCTGTCTGTCGGCAATGGCGACGCCGAGGCCCGCAAGGCGCTCGAGATGCGCGACGGCTTCACCTACTTCTCGATGATCGAGCCGGACAAGGATGCGCGTGTCATAGTCCGCTCGAACGCGCAGATGATGTCGCGCGTGACCCCCGATCCTTTCCTTGAGCGCTACTGGAACCCCACCGTCCTGGTGCGCGGGCCAACAGCCCAGTTCTGGGCGCCCTATGTGCAGCACGACAATGGCGAGATCGTCCATTGCGGGATCGACGCACTGCAGCTGATCAAACAGGACGGCAAATGGCTGATCGCCTCGTCCATGTTCACGATGGAGCCCGGCTCCTGCGACGCGCTGGGCCTGCCCTCCGCAACGGACCTGCGCCCGATGGACGGGTGGAAGGAAACGCCGAACCGGTAGGCATTGTCAGTGTCAGCAATCTTTAACGGCTGTCATCCCGGCTGGAGCGCGAAGCGCGGAAAGCCGGGATCCATCCTTCAACAGCCCGAACGCCTGACCATGGATCCCGGGTCTACGCTTCGCTCCGCCCGGGATGACAACGCCTGTGAGACTGGTGTTCGCCGCGCCCGATCGACGCTCGCCGCTAGTCCACAAACCACTTCCTGTCGGCCACATGCAGCAGCGGCTGCCCCGAGAGAAAGCGCTCAAGGTTCTCCAGAAACAGCGCATCCGCGCGTGTGACCGTACCATCCGAGACGCCTGAATCGTGCGGTGTGATCGTCACCTTCGGATGCGCCCACAGCGGATGCTCGGGCGGTAGCGGCTCCTCGCTGACCACGTCCAGCGTGGCATGGCCCGGACGGCCAGCGTCCAGCGCCGCGATCAGGTCCGGCTCGTTGACCAGCGCGCCGCGACCGAGGTTCATGAACAGCGCATCGGGTTTCATCGCGGCGAAGAAGGCGGCGTTGGCCATGCCCTCCGTCTCCGGCGTGTGCGGCGCCGACAGCAGCACCACGTCCGCCGCCGCCAGATCCTCTGGACGAACCTCCGTCGCGATGCGGTCCGCATCCGGCGAGCCCCCGCCCGAGCGCCGCACGCCGATGACCGTCCCGCCCATCGCCTTCACCCGGCGGCCCGTCGCCGAGCCGATCGAGCCGAAGCCGACGATCAGCCAGGTCGAGCCCATGATCTCGCGATTGACGCCGCGCCGCCACGCATGCGCCGCCTGCGCCGCCCTGCGGCCCGGTCCATCGCGAAGATGATCCAGCGCCGCCCACAGCGCCCACTCGGCCATGCCGTCGGCCTGGACGTGGCAGGTGGTGTAGAGCCCCGCCACCCGTCCGATGGCGCGCAGGTTGGGATGCTCCATCCCCGCAGCCGCCGACTGGAACCACGCCAGCGAAGGCGACTCGCGCACCGTCGTCAGGAACAGCTTCGCCTTGGGCAGATACCAGACATCGCCGGAACCGAACGCAATGTCCGGCTGCGGAGCTTCCACCACGGCGTCGCCCTCCAGCGGCGCGCGGAACACGCCCTCAAGATCCATGGTGACAGGACGGATGCGGTCGGAAAACGGCTTCAGCCGCTCCGCCACGCGCTCATAGGTCTTCCGGTGGATCAGCAGCGTTTTCATGCGGCTGGCATACCGCACCGCGCGCGACCGTTACAACCCGGCCCGCCCTACAGCGAAGACGTCTCACCCTCCAGCTCGACATCCCAGTAGAGATAGTCGAGCCAGGTCTGGTGCAGGTGGTTGGGCGGGAAACGCCGTCCCATGTCCTGCAGTTGGAACGCCGAAGGCCGGTGCGGCCGCTGTTTCGGATGCATCCCGACTTCATGCGGCAGCCGCCCGCCCTTGCGCAGGTTGCACGGGCTGCACGCCGCCACGATGTTGAGCCAGCTGGTCCGCCCGCCCTTGGAGCGCGGGATGACGTGGTCGAACGTCAGGTCCTCGCCCGAGCCGCAATAGGCGCACTCGAACCCGTCGCGCAGGAACACGTTGAAGCGCGTGAACGCCGGCGGCCGGTCCTGCCGCACGAACTCCCGCAGCGCGATGACGCTGGGCAGCCGCATCTTGAACGACGGCGAATGCACGTAGTGGTCGTATTCCGCCACCACATCCACGCGTTCGAGGAAGACCGATTTCACCACCTCCTGCCACGGCAGAAGGGACAGCGGATAATAGGACAGCGGCCGGAAGTCGGCGTTCAGAACGAGCGCCGGCCAGCCATTGGGCGCGGTCGACATGACATTCGCCATTGGACGTCCACTCGACGTTGGGTCGAGGCGCCGCCAGCTATCTCCGGATCAGGGGTCCCGATCAGGAGACAAGGGCGGCTTCCCGGCCCAGGCTACCCTGCTGCGCCACATGGCTCCAGCAACAGGGGTGTATGCGATTCTGGTCGCAGTTTCATGACTGCAACGCTCCGTGTCCAGAGGCTCCGGACCCGGTCTTCACCACATACGCCGCAAGTGATGCAGCCGGATCACGCTCCGGAACCTGCCTGTGCGGACTTCAGGCGCTTCCCGCATCGGGCTCGCGCACAGCGTTGATATAGGCCCACAACAGGTGCGCCGCCACTCCCCGGTACGGACGCCACGCCTCCCCGATCTCCAGAAAGGCCTCCGGAGACGGCCGCTCCGCCTCGCCCTTGATCATCCGCCAGGCCTCCGACAGCCCGATATCGGCGTGCGGGAATACGTCCGTCCGGCCAAGACAGCACATCAGATAGACGTCCGCCGTCCACGGACCGATGCCCGAAACCGCCACCAGCTCGGTCCGCGCCTCGTCGTCGGACGCAGCAGCGAGGCGCGCGAAATCCAGCGACCCGTCATCCACCGCCGCCGCGACCGACTGCATGTGCCGGACCTTGGGCTTCGACAGCCCGCAGGACCGCAGCGCCGCGCCATCCACCGCCAGCATGATCTCCGGTGTCACCTTGCCGAACCGCTCCTCCAGCCGCGCCCAGACGGTCGCGGCGGCCTTGGTCGAGACCTGCTGATAGACAATGATCCGGGCGAGGCCGGCAAAGCCGCCCGGCTGCGTCCGCCACGCGGGCGCGCCCACCCGGCGGTGCGCGGCGTCCATCACAGCGCAGCCCGCCGCAAGTTGCCTCACCGCAGCGCCGATGTGTTCGGAATTCGTCACGTCAATCAGCACCAGAAACACCAGAAATAGGGAGGACGGAAAAAGGTCAGCAGACGCCCACCCGTGATGACAAGCAGCCAGCTGAGCAGCGACACTGCAGCAATTACGCGCGCAGCAACAGGCGCCGCCTCTTCCGGGCCCAGCGCGCGGACCGCCTTCGCCGTCGTCGCATAGAACACCGCCATGTTGACGCCCGCGATGGCCATCGCCGCCATCTTCACCTGGAAGGCCGGATTGTGGAGGTACTGCGCAGGGGCCGCGAGAAGGAACATCGCGCCCGTCACGAGATTGATGACGAACCCCGCAACCCCGAACGGCACCAGCCGGTGAAGAGCGGCCAGGCTGATCCCGCGCCCCAGACCCAGCATGCGCAGGTCGAACACGCCGACCGCTCCGAGCAGAAGACAGAGCCCGATGAAATGCAGGCTCTCGCAGATCGGCCAGGCCCAGCGCGAGTTCATCAGGGCGAACAGCCCGATATCGATGGACCATTGCGTGATCGCGTCGGTGTCGAAGACAGGGTCCATCACGACACCATCAGCAGGGAATGGGTGTAGGCGAGCAGCCGCCCGGACACGACCACAGCCGCCCAGCACGCCAATACGCCTGCCGCCGCCCACCGGCTCCAGCCCGGCGGCGTATCGGGGCGCGGCAGGACACGGGCGGCAAGAGCCGCCGTCAGCCCCAGCGCTGCGGCAAGAAAGGCCAGCTTCAGGCCGAACACAGGATTGGTCAGCGCCTTGGCCGGATATCCCGCCAGCAGCAGCACGCCGGATACCAGCGCAAGCATGAACCCGGCCCACATCACCGGCTGGAAGCGCGCGAACAGCTCAAGCCGCGCTCCGCTGGCGACACCCAGCACGCGCAGGGCAGTCGCGGCGCCAATACCGGCCAGCAGCGCCATCCCGACGGCATGCAGAACAAGCAGCGCCGGAAAGGCCCACAGGTCCTCCCGCACCCACACCGAAAGCGGGCTCTGCTCGATGGCTGCGAAATATTCGATCACGCCTGATAGCCTCCCCGTCCGCCCAGAATAGGTCAGCCCTATACGTACGGCGACGGAAATCCGGCGCCATGGGAGGCAGATTTGCCTTTGACCGAACGCAACCCGCACGCTCTGCCGGTTGTTACGGTGCTGCTACGGGGCCGCCCCCTCGCCCGGTGGGCTGCGCCCCGAGCGCACAAGGCCGTTCCCATGACCGCGATCGCCGCAGCCGACGTCCGTATTCTGATCACGGGGGGAGCGCGCGGCATTGGCGGCGCCACGGCCCGGCTGCTGGCCGCAGACGGCGCCCGGGTCATGATCACCGACGTTCTCGACGAAGAGGGCGAGGCGCTGGCCCGCGAGCTTGGCCCCAACGTCGTCTATCGCCGTCTCGACGTCACCAGCCCGGACGACTGGCAGGCGGCCGTCACAGCGGCAGAGGCGCAGTTCGGTACGCTCAACGCGCTCTTCAACAATGCCGGCGTCGTGAAGTTTGCCGGCGTGCTTGAGTCCACGCCAGAGGATTTCCGGTCGGTGATCGACATCAACCTCCACGGCGTGTTCCTCGGCATCCATACGGCGGCGCCCGCCCTGAAGCGGGCCGGCGGCGGCGTGATCGTCAACACCTCCTCCACCGCCGGACTGCAGGGCTATGCCGGGCTTGCCGCCTATGTCGCCAGCAAATGGGGCGTCCGGGGCCTCACCAAGGCCGCAGCGCTCGATCTGGCGCGCGACAAGATCCGGGTCCTGTCCGTGCACCCCGGCCCCATCGAAACCCCCATGACGGCAGACCTCGACCGCCACATGGCCGACAGCCAGCCGATCAACCGCTTCGGCGAAGCGGACGAAGTCGCGCGCATGGTCCGCTACATGGTCTGTGAGGCGACCTACTCCACCGGATCGGAATTCGTGGTCGATGGCGGCGCCGTCGCCGGACAGGTTGCCCCGGTGACAGTCGACTGATCCGGGGCCGCTTCGCCGTCAGTGTCCCGGTTTGAATCCCGAACGACAGGATCGACCTGAAGGCGCCCTTCGCCGGATCTGACGCGCTCGGCAATTTGTCGCCGATTGAAGACATCACAAGATCGATCTGTTACTTCCATCGGTACAGGGAGATTTCGTTGCAGCGCCACTATCTCAGGCTTTTGTCGAAAGCGGCAGATGATGCAGGACGAGAGGCAGTTCTCGTGCGCCAAGCGTTCAAGGAACTGGAAATAAAGCACGACGCAGAGCCCCATCCAAAGGGCGGAGTGCGTGTGTTTTTCGAGACGAACCTTGAAGCGGATGCCGTTTTCGGCGCTCTGCACAAGCACGGGCTGATGTTGGTCCTCTAAGGGCAGCAAAGGGCCATTGGCCGTCGCTCAACAAACCAGCGCAAGTGGCAGGTTCGGGGATCAGTTCGGACGTCCGCAACTCGAACCGAAACGCCGCTCCTTCGCCTCGCCGGTTGACCTCCGGTGTGCTTCCACCGCCACATGGCCGACACCCAGCCCGTCGACCGGTTCGGCAATCCGGACGAAGTCGCCCGCATGGTACGCTACATGGTCTGCGAGGCGACCTACTCCACCGGATCGGAGTTTGTGGTGGACGGCGGAGCGGTCGCCGGACAGGTTGCCCCGGTGACAGTCGACTGATCCGGGGCCGGTTCGCCGGCCGCGTCCCGGTTTGAATTCGGAACGACCGGCCCGACCTGAAGGCGCCATTCGCCGAATCTGGCGCGATCGGCAATTTGTCGCCCACTTACGGACATTGCTCGCAATAGGTGTCACATGGTTTTGGCACGATGCCATGCTGCTCCTTTTGACTCTCGCCAAGCACGCCATCCAAGAGGGAGATCGGCCAGTTCGACGATGGATCGATCCAACTCGGCAATCTCATCCAGGCCTATAATTGCGGCTGCAGAAACGCCGGTAGCGCCCGAGGCGCCGAGGAATTGCCACGCCCCATCTTCGGCGTCGTGGGTAACTGAGGCGATCCAGTCTTCGCCTCGCAAGATCGGCCAAGTGGTGAACACCGCCGTATTTCGAGGATCAGAAAATTTCCAGTCCATCGTGTGGGCCGATCTATCGCGCTACTTGTAGCTGAACCTAGTCTATCGATCATGGTTGTCGCAAATGGCCCCCGATGCCGTCGCACTCACGGGCAGCGTGACCGGCGGGTTCGGGCCCCTCGGCCGTCGATCAACAAGCCAGCGCGAGTGCCGGGTTAGGGGATCAGTTTGGACGTCCGCAATTCAAACCGAAACGCGGCTCCTTCGCCTCGCCGGTTGACCCCCGGGGTGCTTCCACCTATGTCCCGGCCGTTTGCGCCGCCTGCCGTCCTGCCCGCCGATCTGGAAGTATCGCCATGACCCAACCGAAGCCAACCGGCGCCATCGCCCTTGCTGACGGAACGGTCTTCTGGGGCCGCGGCTGGGGCCATTCCGGCACGGCGGTCGGCGAGCTCTGCTTCAATACGGCCATGACGGGCTATCAGGAGATCCTGACCGACCCCTCCTACGCCGAACAGATCGTCCTCTTCACCTTCCCGCACATCGGCAATGTCGGCGCCAACCCGGACGATCAGGAGGAATCCTCCGCCCAGGGCATGGCCGCCGCACGCGGCGCCGTGTTCAAGGCGCCGCCGACGCCTCCGTCGTCCTGGCGCGCCGTCGATACGCTCGACGCCTGGCTCAGCCGCCGCAACATCGTGGGCCTGTCGGGGATCGACACCCGCGCCCTCACCCTGCGCATCCGCGAGCTTGGCATGCCGAAAGCCGCCATCGCACATGACCCGGACGGCAATATCGACGCTCAGGCCCTGATCGCCGCCGCCCGCGCATGGGCCGGCCTCGACGGCGCCGACCTCGCCAAGGACGTCGCGACCGGCCAGTCGTTCGACTCCACCGCCGGCCTCTGGGACCTCGACACCGGCTTTGCCGAGCTGACAGATCCGAAGTTCCATGTCGTGGTGATGGACTACGGCGTGAAGAAGAACATCCTGCGCAACCTCGCCGCCGTCGGCGCCCGCGCGACCGTCGTTCCGGGCGACGCAAAAGCCGCCGACATTCTGGCGCTCAAGCCCGATGGCGTCGTGATCTCCAACGGTCCAGGCGATCCGGCCGCCACCGCTGTCTATGCCGGTCCGCAGATCCAGGCGCTGATCGCCTCGGGCGTGCCGATCCTCGGCATCTGCCTCGGCCACCAGATGCTGGCGCTGGCGCTGGGCGCGAAGACGAAAAAGATGCCGCAGGGCCACCATGGCGCGAACCACCCGGTGAAGGACTTCACCACCGGCAAGGTCGAGATCGTGTCCATGAACCACGGCTTCACGGTGGACATCGACACTCTGCCGGAGGGCGTCACCGAAAGCCACCGCTCGCTGTTCGACGGCTCCAACTGCGGCCTCGCCGTCGCCGGCAAGCCGATCATCTCCGTCCAGCACCACCCCGAAGCCAGCCCCGGCCCGCAGGACAGTTTCTACCTGTTCAAGCGCTTCGCCGGCATGATGGTCCAGCGCGAACTGGCCTGAGGCGCGCGCGACAGGCGCCACAGGTGTGGGACAGCCGGCGCCCATCCTCACCACCTGCTAGCCGGTTCTGGAAACGGACAGCAAGCTGTCCGTGTTCCGTAACCGCCGTCATTCCGGGGTAAGCCGCGAAGCGGCGCATCCCCGGAATCCCGGTTCTTTCAGAGCGATAACCCTATCGGCCTATTCCGCACCTGATCCAACCGGGATTCCGGGGATGCGCTGCGCCCTCACCCTGAGCCTGTCGAAGGGACCCCGGAATGACAACTGTATGTGTTGGAAAAACAGGGACAAATTCGACCGGGTCCAAACCTCCCGCAATCTCCCCCTCGCGCCTGTCACGGGAGGGTTCGGTGGCCACCGAAACATCGGATGACAGGCGCCGGTCGGCGTGGCGGTCTGCCAGCGTCTGCCGGGCTCCCCTGTAACGTGGGCCCGGCGGGCAAGGCAGATCCTTCGTGGCCCCGGTGATGCGAAACCGGGGCGTCCAGGGGTGGCGGTCACTCCTGCACGTGCGGCCCGGTGTAGGACCTGGACCAACGTCCAGCGTGACTTGTGTCCGGCCGTCTTCCCGCAAGGGGCGGCAAGCCGGTCAGGGCTCCCACGCTGGTAGCGGAAATCCTCGATTGTACCTTGCCGGGCTGACAACGACCTGCGGGGCGCGTGGGAACACGCATCCGGCCAGCAGCAATGCTGGCAGCTTATACAAGTCGGCGCGTTCCGCGCGCCCCGGCCTCCCGTTTCGGGAGGGGAGCTACAGCATCACGGACGGCCTGAGGGCCGGTCCGGACGGGGGATTGCGCCCGGGCATTCCGGTTGCCTTCCCGCCCCTGCCGGCGCTACGTCTGCGCCATCCACAAAACCGGCAGCAGCCTGCGGCGCCGGCAACCAGCCCGCCGCCCCATCAAGGTCCCGACACCCATGATCGACTTCGACAGCCAGAACGAACTCAACGACCTGCGCATGTCGGCCAAGGGCCGGCCGCTGTACGAAGCCGTCAAGAAACACATCGCCGAGAACGTCGCCCCCTTCATGGAGGAGTTCGAGGCGCTCGATCACCAGAAGACCGACCGCTGGAGCTGGCACCCGCGCCAGCTGGAGCTGCTCGACCAGGCCAAGCAGAAGGCGCGCGACGCCGGCCTCTGGAACTTCTTCCTGCCGAACGCCGAGACCGGCGAAGGTCTCTCGAACCTCGACTACGCCTACATCGCCGCCGAACTCGGCAAGCAGCCCTACGCCTCCGAAACGCTGAACTGCTCGGCCCCGGACACCGGCAACATGGAAGTGCTGGAGCGCGTCGGTACGCCCGAGCAGAAGGAAAAATGGCTTGAGCCGCTGCTGCGCGGCGAGATCCGCTCGGCCTACGCCATGACCGAACCGGGCGTCGCTTCTTCCGACGCCAAGAACATCGAGACCCGCGCTGTCCTCGACGGCGACGAGTGGGTCATCAACGGCGAGAAATACTACATCTCGGGCGCCGGCGATCCGCGCTGCAAGATCATGATCACCATGGTCAAGACCAGCCCCGACGCCCCCGCCCACCTGCAGCAGTCCCAGATCCTCGTCCCCAAGGACACCCCCGGCGTCACCATCCTCGGCCCCATGCACGTCTTCGGCGCCGACCACGCGCCGCGCGGCCACATGCACATCCGGTTCGAGAACGTGCGCGTGCCCAAGGAGAACATCCTGCTCGGCGAGGGCCGCGGCTTCGAGATCAGCCAGGTCCGTCTCGGGCCCGGCCGCATCCACCACTGCATGCGCACCATCGGCAAGGCCGAAGCCGCCCTTGAGATGATGATCAAACGCGGCCTCTCGCGCGAGGCTTTCGGGCAGCCGCTGATCAAGCTGGGCAAGAACCCGGAAGTCGTCTCCCGCGCCCGCTACGACATCGAGCAGATGCGCCTGATGGTCCTCAAGGCCGCCAAGGCGATGGACGTGCTGGGCAACAAGGAAGCCCGCGTCTGGGTCTCAATGGTGAAATCCATGATCCCGGAGATCACCTGCCGCATCATCGACGAGGCCATCCAGGTCCACGGCGCCACCGGCATCTCCCAGTGGACCCCGCTGGCCGAACTCTACGCCGACGTCCGCCACCTGCGCTTTGCCGACGGCCCGGATGAAGTTCACCACATGGTCGTCAGCCGCCACGAAATCCGGAAATACCAGCCCGGCCGCAACGAGGCGTAGGACGGGCTCCTTCGGGCGCACAGGAGAGACAGATGGCGGAAAAATTCGAGCGGCACAAACAGCCCTGGACCCACGACGAACTGCAGAAACTGCACCAGTTCGCCGCCAAGGGCATGTCCCTGAAAGCCATCGCCAAATCCCTCACGCGCTCGGAGGAATCGATCAAGACCCAGGCCAAGACCAGCGGCCTGACGATCGCCAAGCTGCGGTAGGGCCGATCACGATCCGTGCATGCAAGAACGGTCGTCCACACAAGGCTTACAGCCGAGGGTCGACCGGCTCGCTTTCAAGCGCCATGACGCCAAATACGCACTCATGAACGCGGCGCAAAGGCTCGCCTGCCACAAACCGGACAAGCGCCTCATGTCCGAGGGCAAATTCGCGCAGGGCAAGCCCGCGCTTGCGACCGAGACCACGCTTGCGAAGGCGCTCGAGATGCTCAGGTGCATCGTACTCCGGCCCATAGATCATCCGCAGATACTCTCTGCCCCGCACCTTGAGTGCAGGCTGGATCATGGTCTTGCGGTCACGCGCAATGAAATCTGCCGGTTTGACGACCATCCCTTCTCCACCTCTGCGTGTGAGGTCCTCCCACCAGGCGACCGCATCCTCACAGGCTCCTGCGTCGTCGAGCGATACGGTCCGCCACGTCGTCGCGGAGCAGGTCGGCGTTGGCTCAGCTGCAATACTGTGCGCCTTGCCCATGTGCCACGCGTGCGGCTTGTCGAAGTGGACAGCTCCCTCGCTTGCAAGAATGTGAAACGGCGCAATGCGGATGTCGTCGATCCCCGAGACCGGCCAGGAATAGGGGGCCCAGGCCTTTGCGTACAGGTTCGCCCGCTCGAGCCGCGCCTCCAGCCGCGTTGCAAATGACCCGGCGTCGACGCCGCGTTCAGCCGCCCTGCGCGCAGCGTGGAGAGCTGCCGATAGCCCGGCGCCCGATGACGCGGCGACCGGAGCGTACTGCCCGTCAATCAAGCTCGACGCCTTGGCCGACCACGGCATGATCTCCGCGTCGAGAAGGAGCCAATCCGTATTCAGCTCGTCCCAGAGCCGGGCGCCTTCGATACCCGCACGCACACGCTCCAGCGCTGCCCGGCGCATCGCCGGATTGGAGAAAAAGGTTCGGCCGGTCCGTGTCCAGATGGCGCCGGTCCCGGCGTCGCCCGCGCCGAACCGGCGACGCGCAGCCGCCTCGTCACGGCAGACCGCAAGAACGGCGCGGGAGCCCATGTGTTTTTCTTCGCACACGACGGTCGACACGCCACGTTCGCGGAAATACCCGAAGGCTTCCTCGGGACGTTCAAGCCAACCCTCCCGGTCGCTTGTTTCCACCGGGCTCATCGTGGGCGGCAGATACACCAGCCACTGCGGCACCATTGCGAAGCGGCTCATTGCTTCAATCGCGGCTACCGAGTTCTCTTCAGCAATCACAATGCGCGTCATGAGAGCCGTGTCGATCCACCGCCGGCCAGAAACGTCAGCGTAATCGATCAGCTGCAACGCAGGATCGGTGGGCTCCGCTGCCCTTTGCGGCAAAAGCGGTTTGGCGGGCTGGAAGTAGGTTTTGGCAGCTGCAACACTGACCAGCTCGCGTTCCGGCCAGCGCAGGGCCGTGAGTTTGCCGCCAAACACGCAACCCGTGTCGATGCAGATTGTGTTGTTGACCCACTCAGCCTCCGGCGAGGCGACGTGACCATAGACGACCGTGGTATCTCCACGATACGCGGCCGCCCAGTTGGCCCGGACCGGAAGACCGAACTCGTCTGTCTCCCCGGTTGTTTCGCCATAAAGCGCGAACGCGCGGACCGCGCCGGACCCGCGGCCTATCAGGTCTTCCCTGAGGCCAGCGTGAGCGATGCAGAGCTTTCCTCCGTCGAGCCAATAATGGCTGCGGAGATCTTTGAGGAACGACTGAACCCGGGAGCGAAAGGCGCCGCTCGCCTGTTCCAGCTGATCGATTGTCTCCTGAAGACCGTGTCCAACCTTCACGTTGCGGCCATCCAGCCACTTGGAGAGTTTGTTTTCGTGATTGCCCTCGACCACAAGCGCGTCGCCTGCCTCAGCCATCGCCATGGCGATGCGCAGAACATCTGGCGAGCGCGGCCCGCGATCTACAAGGTCGCCGACAAACAGGGCCGTGCGACCGGCGGGCGGTGCAACGCTGACCGTGCGTTCGCCATCGGTCTCACTCCAGGCAACTGAGTAGCCCAGCCGCTCGAGCAACGTCTCGAGTTCGTCACAGCAACCGTGGACGTCCCCGATTATGTCAAACGGACCGCTCCTTGCACGTTTGTCCGTCCACAAGGGATCTCGCCTGATTTCGGCACCGTCGATATCCTCAACGCTCCTCAGCGTAACGACCTTGCGAAACCCATCCTTCTCCAGCCCACGCAATCCCTTGCGAATTTCTGCGATCATGCGTTGGGGAATCTGTGGTCCGAACTGCCGGTCGGGCCGCGCACGGTTTCTTTCGACGCAGACATCGAGACCGGGATCAATAACGATTGCAACAGGTAGCGCATGCCACCGGCGGGCGATCTCGATCCACTGGCGGCGGTCGGCGGGGCGCACATTCGTGGCGTCAATCACCGTCAATCTTCGGTTTTTCAGCCGCTTTTCAGCGATGATGCGAACGAGTTCGAATGCATCCGCGCTGGCGGCCTGACTGTTGAAGTCATCGCAGACAAGTCCCCGCGCCTCGTCCGATGAAACAATCTCGGTGCGCTGGAAGTGCCTGGCGGCGAACGTGCTCTTGCCTGAGCCGGTTGCGCCGATCAGCACAACCAGTGCGAAATCCGGAATGCTGTGGATCATCCTGCCACCCGGGAGAACACAGCCATCTGGGTAGGCGCGCCCCACTCCGGATGGGGATCGCCAATCTCTGACCGGCGGGCCGTGTAACCATAGGTGTCCGCGACCAGTTCAATCCACGCCCCGAATTCTGCCCGCGACCACTCAAAGCGATGATCGGGATGGCGCATTGCACCGGGCTTCATGTCCGCGAACAGCACATTGTGCTCGCGGTTTGGCGTCGTCACGATCACCGCCTTTGGCCGGGCATGTCCAAACACAGCCTCGCAAAGCGCCGGCAATCGGTCGGCGTCCAGGTGCTCGATAACCTCGACCAGCGTTGCGGCGTCGAACCCTTTCAGTCTGTCGTCCCGGTAGGTCAGCGCGCCGTGCAGGAGTCTGACGCGATCCATCGCCTCGCCAGACACCTCATCCAGCCCGAGACGCTGGTTTGCCCGCCGCAAGGCGATCATGGATGCGTCCAGTCCGACCATGGTCCTGAAGACGCGCTCACGCCTTAGCGAATTCAGAAGCCTGCCTTCCCCACAGCCGAGGTCGGCGACCGTCGTGGCACCGAGCGCCTTCAACTCGCCTTTTACGGCATCAAGGCGAAGATCGTTCAGACGAATTGGCCTTTCGAGATTGTCTTCGGGCGACGACTGAACGTCTGGTCCAGCTTCCTCTTCAACGGTTTCCGGCGCCAGACGCGCCAGGGCGATCCGCGCCAGGGCGCGCCGGTTCTTGAGATAGCGCTGTGCAATCAATTCCTTTTCGGGGTGGCTGGCCAGCCATTCGCGTCCCTTGGACAGGAGTTTGTCGACCTCGTCCTCACCCACCCAGTAATGCTTGTCGTCATCCAGAACCGGGATCAGCACAAACAGATGCGCCAATGCCTCGGCGACGCGTAACTGGCCGGTAAGCCTCAAGTTGAGGTACCGCGATGACCCGCCAGGCCCTTCGACGGGTTCGATATCGACGCACCAGCCAAGCGGCTCAAACA
>CAYOWK010000051.1:0-27877 GCA_964407665.1 uncultured Rhizobium sp.
ACCTGCGGCTTCTTCCCGATTTCGGGCGAGACAATCAAGTTCCTGACGACCACCGGCCGCGACGCCGCGCGCGTGGCCCTGGTCGAGGCCTACGCCAAGGCGCAAGGCATGTGGGGCCCCTCGATGGGCGAGCCGGTGTTTACCGACACGCTGTCGCTGGAGCTGTCCACCGTCGAGCCGTCCATCGCCGGACCCAAACGCCCGCAGGACCGCATCGTGCTGCGTGACGCCGCCGACGCCTTTGCCGTGGCGCTGGGCAAGGAGTTCAACCAGGCCCAGAACGCGCACGTCCGCACCCCTGTCAGCGGCGAGAGCTTCACGGTCGGCCATGGCGACGTGGTGATCGCCGCCATCACATCGTGCACCAACACCTCCAACCCCAGCGTCCTGGTGGCGGCAGGCCTCGTCGCCCGCAACGCCGTCAAGCGCGGTCTGAAAACCAAACCGTGGGTGAAAACCTCGCTGGCGCCGGGATCTCAGGTTGTCACAGACTATCTCGCCAAGGCCGGCCTGCAGGACGATCTCGACGCGCTCGGCTTCAACCTTGTCGGTTATGGCTGCACGACCTGCATCGGCAACTCCGGCCCGCTGCCGGAGACCATCTCCAAGGCGATCGCCGAGGGCGATCTGGTGGCGTGCTCGGTCCTCTCGGGCAACCGCAACTTCGAGGGCCGCGTGAACCCCGACGTCCGTGCCAACTACCTCGCCTCGCCGCCGCTGGTGGTGGCCTACGCGCTGGCCGGATCGATGAACATCGACATCACCAAGGACCCGATCGGCTACGACGACAACAATGAGCCGGTGTTCCTGTCGGAGATCTGGCCGACGTCTCAGGAAGTCGCCGACACCGTTCGCCGCGTCGTCACCGCCGAGATGTTCGCGACGCGCTATTCGGACGTCTTCAAGGGCGACAGCGAATGGCAGAAGATCGCCGTCGCGGGCGGCCAGACCTACAGCTGGCCGGATTCGACCTACGTCGCCAACCCTCCCTATTTCGAGGGCATGACCATGACGCCGAAGCCGCTGACGGACATCTCAGGCGCGCGCGTGCTGGCGCTGTTCGGCGATTCCATCACGACCGACCACATCTCGCCGGCCGGCTCCATCACGAAGGCGGGTCCCGCCGGCAAGTATCTGGAGTCGAAAGGCGTGCCGGTCACGGAGTTCAACTCCTACGGCGCCCGCCGCGGCAACCATGAAGTGATGATGCGCGGCACCTTCGCCAACATCCGCATCAAGAACCAGATGACGCCGGGCATCGAAGGCGGCGTGACCAAGATCTTCCCGTCGGGCGACGTGGTGTCAATCTATGACGCCGCCATGGCCTACATCGCCGACGGCACGCCGCTGGTGGTGTTCGCCGGCAAGGAATACGGCACGGGTTCGTCACGCGACTGGGCCGCCAAGGGCACCACCCTGCTCGGCGTGCGCGCCGTCATCGCCGAGAGCTTCGAGCGCATCCACCGTTCGAACCTGATCGGCATGGGCGTGCTTCCGCTGCAGTTCCTCGACGGCATGACCTGGCAGTCGCTCAACCTGACCGGTCAGGAGAAGGTGTCGCTGCCGGGCGTCGCCGCCCTCAAGCCGCGCCAGACGGCCTCCATCGAGATCACCTATCCCGACGGAACCACGAAATCGGTCGAAGTGAGGGTCCGCATCGATACCGAGAACGAGGTCGACTACCTGCACCAGGGCGGGATCCTGCACTACGTGCTGCGCCAGCTGGCCACGTCCTGACCGGGCGCCACACACTCGTCGGGGCCTTTCCGCGCGCCATTTTTGTGCGGGCGGAGAGGTCGCGCGGGGCTCACAGCGTCTTGATTCGTATGTTTTCGGGCGGTTCCGTATCCCGGACAGCAATGAGAACTCTCGCCACCCGCCTCCTAGCCGCGTTTCTGCTTGCCCTTACGGTAGGCTCCGGCGCTGCGTACGCGCAGAAGCTCATCGACGTTGCGGAACATCCGGAGCGGAAGGTCGTCGTCGAGCTGTTCTCCAGCCAGAGCTGCGGCAACTGCCCGGCGGCCAACGCGAACGTTGCGGTGCTCGCCAAGCGCTCCGACGTGATCGCGCTGACCTATCCGGTGGGATACTGGAACTATCTCGGCTGGGACGACACGTTCGCGAAGCCCGAATTCACCGAGCGCCAGAAACGCTACAACCGCGCGCTGGGGCATCGCGGCCCCTACACGCCGCAGATCGTGTTTGGCGGCCGCTATCATTCCTCCGGCGTCAATCTCGGCAATATCGCCGAAGGCTTTGCCCAGCGCGATCTGAAGCCCTACCCGGCTGTCATGAGCCTCTCGAAGAACTCGGTCAGCGTCACGGGGCCGTCCGACATGCAGGGAGAGGTTCTTCTGGTGCAGTTCCGGCCGGGCATGACACGCGTCACGCCGGGCGGCGGCGCCAATGAAGGCAAGCCGATGAGCTACTTCAACCTTGTCACCAGCTATCAGGTGCTGGGCGCCTGGAAGGGCGGCGAGGCGAGCTTCCCGGTCAAGTGCGAGGCCGGGTGCGTTGCGCTGGTCCAGCTCAAGGGGACCGAGGGCAAGATCATCGGGGCAGCGGTCAACCGCTAGCGCGCCCCTACTCCGCCATGAGAGCGTCGAGCGGGGTTGCGAACGCGCCCCAGTCGGATTCCGTCAGACCGAACGCCCAGCCGCCTGTGCGCGCCGCCATGGCGGCTACTGCCGCCTGAACCGCTGCAGCAGATCCTTCGGGCGCTGCGGGCTCGATTGTGACCCAGCCGCGTCCGCGCCATCGCAGGGCGGTTGTGCGCAGCTCCAGACCGCTTGTGAGGACCGTCGTGTGCATTCCGGCGGTTTCGGCGCCGGCGAGGTCCGAAAGCGGGGCGACGTCGTCGGGGGCAAAGCGGGTCATCGGCTCAGCGGTCAGCTTCAGCATGAAGGCGGCGGCAGGCGCCCGGCCCAGTACGGCGGGCGACAGGGCATAGCCGCCATCGCCGGACGCAACCAGTCTGTAGGCGCGCCCGGATGCTGGCTGGATACGGACCTCGAGAATGTCCGCGGGCGCCGCGTCGACCACGTCGAGATCGAGCCAGCGGGCCGCACGCTGCAGAGGGGGCATATCCTCGCCGGTCACTGACCAGGCCTGAAGGTCGTCGGGTTCGCGAATGTAGGTGCGGCCATCGCGGCGGCCCACGATCAGTTTCGCAAAGGTGTCGCCCCGGCCGTCGCCTGCCTCGAGCAGGGCGCCTGTGCCGCCTTCGCCCGGATCGCCGAGACCGAGGCGGTCGAACTTGCGCGGATCGCGCGTCATGGCGCGGTCGTAGGCCATGCTGGCGAGGGCTTGGCCCAGCGCGAGGATGCGCTCCTCGCGGACGGGGTAGCGGCCCTTCTCCGGGATCACCCAGCCCTCCGGATCGCGGACGATGTGGTAGCTCTCGTCCTGCGTCGTCACCATGATCAGGCCCGCAGCGGCGAGGCGGTCGCGGATACCGGGGAGGATCGCCTGGCCAGTCTCGCGGCGGGCGGGCGGCGGCAGGCGCGGCAGGCTGGCGACGGCGCCCGCAGCAACGGCAACAGCGGCGCCGCCGGCCATCATCAGCAGCAGCTTGCGGCGTTGGAGGTCTCCGGCTTCGCTCATGCGGCGGCTCCCCGGTTGCGTCGGCGCCAGAAGAAAACGCCGAGGCCGGCGAGAACGACCAGGGCGGGCGGCGCCCAGATGGTGGCGATGCGCAGCATCAGCTCGATGCGATCGATGTCGCGCCGGAACTCGCGCTCGATGGCGCGTAGGCGCCCGCGCACCTCGCTGGCCTCGGCGCGCAGGCGTGCGATGCTGGCGGACTGCTCCTCGGTGCGCACCAAAGTCTGGCCGGTGGACTGGTCTTCCAGTTCGGCGAGCTGAGCCTCGGTCTTGGCAAGGCTCTCCTCCAGCTGCGCCTGTTCGGCGTAGAGGCGCTCGCGGGCGGCGGCGCGCAGGGCGTCGACGCGCTCCATCGGGCGCGAGGCAGGCGCGCGCGAGCGCAGCGCCACCAGCGCCGGATCGCCGCCAAGATTGTCGAGCGCGTTGAGGATAAGCGCCGCGTTGTCGGCCAGCGGGGCCGCCGAGCCCGGATCGACATAGAAGCCGTCCTCGAACATGTCGGCGTCGGCGATGATGATGACCTGCGCCGGAACGTCCGAACGGGCGATGCGGTCCGGCGCGCGGGCGATCTCGCGGCGAGCCAGCTCGGCGAGCACCGGGTCGTCAGGCAGCACGGCTTCGGGCGCAGCGTCGGGGAAGGCGGTGCGCAGCTCTCCGCTGAGGCGGCCGGCCAGCACCTGCGCGCCTTCAACCGCTGTGGCGGCGGCGAGCGCAGCGCGCGGGTCGGGTCCGGCGGCGGCGATGTCGGCAGGGATGGTGGCGGCGTCGCTGCTGGTGGTGACGAGTGGGACGAGGGTGGCGCCCGGCCCTGCAACGACATGGCCGGGCGCGCCGAAATTGACGGCGCGGGAGAGATCGGCGGTGACAGGATCCTCCGCCGACATCAGCGACTTCGGCGCTGCGATGAAGAGCGGCTGGCCCTCGACCACGGTGCGGCCGCCGCCAAGATTCAGCTCGACCGGCAGGGCGAGCGTGCGGTCGGCGATGGCGATCGGGGGGACGCTGACGCCCAGCGTGCGTTCCAGTGCGCCCAGGTCCGAGGCGATGACGGGACGGCCCATCGCCTGCGCGGCGCGGGCCGCAGGATCAACCGCGATCAGCGCCCTGCCCTTGCGCAGGATGAACTGGTCGACCAGCCAGGCCTGCCAGTCGGTCAGCGGCGCGGGATGGATCATCACAAGGACATCGGCGCGTTCGGGGAGCGCGTAGAAGTCGGGTTCGACCTGAACGATGCGGAATGAGCGCGCCATCTCGCGCAGCACCAGCGCGTCGGTCGGCGCCGTGCCGTCGCCGGACATCGACGGCAGCGTCGTGATGATGGCGGCGGTGGGCGGGTCCGGATCGTCGAGCTGCGCGATCAGGCGGACGAGGTCGTACTCCAGCATCGCGTCGCGGTCGGGCGACAGGAAGGGAATGGCGATCTCGTCGTCCACCGTGTTGCGGCCAACGACGCCCAGATAGAGCGGCTCGCCCTCGTCGGTCGAGACCGAGGTGAGGCCTGCAGCAGCAGCGGCGTCTTCCTCCGCGCTGAAGGGTTCGGGGTCGATTTCTCGCACCTGGATGCGTCCGCCGCCGCGGGCGGCGATTTCAGCCAGCAGCTCGCGGGTGCGTTCGGCGTGGGCGCGGACTGCGGGATAGCCGGCGCCGGCGCGCCCGGAATAGATGAAGTCGAGCCGGATGGGCTCGGCCACGCGGCTGACCACGTCACGCGCGGAGGTCGAGAGCGTGTAGAGACGGGCGCCTGTGAAATCGAGACGGACGCCGGACAACATCCGGTCGGAGGCCACGATCAGGCCCGCGAAGGTGACAACCGCCAGGAGACTGGCCAGTGCGGTGAAGGCGCGCGGCTTCATCCCCGGCTCCTCCGTGCGCCGACCCAGAACGTGGCGAGCGTCAGCCAGAGCAGCGCAAACGCCGGATAGAAGACCAGCGCCCGCAGTTCGAGCACGCCGCGCTGGGCGCTCTCGAAATGCTCCAGCAGCGAGAAGCCTGCAACGGCGCTGGCGACGCCGGGACCAAACGCATCGGCCAGACCTTCGGCGACCATGGGCGCGCCCGCCGCGGTGAAGACGAAGGCGGCCACCACAGCGGCGACGAAGGCGACCACCTGGTTGGAGGTGGCGGCCGATGCGGCGCTGGACAGGGCCAGCACGGCGCCGGCGAGAAGGAGGCTCATCAGATAGCTGCAGGCGATCGCGGAGTGATCGGGCGATCCCAGCCACGACACGGCGAACCAGAAGGGGAGCGTCATCACAAGGGCTGCGAACGCCACGGTCCAGGCGGCGAGGAACTTGCCGGCGACGCTGGCCCAGGTTGGTCCCGGCAGGGAGAGAAGCAGTTCTATGGTGCCCGAGCGCTGCTCGTCCGCCCACGAACGCATGGCGATGGCCGGCAGGAAGACGAGATAGAGCCAGGGATGGAAGACGAAGAAGCGCGACAGGTCCGCCTGGTTGGCGCGGAAAAAGCCGCCGACGTCGAAGGTGAACGTGCCGACCGCCACGAGAAACACGGCGATGAAGACCCAGGCCAGCGGCGAGAGGAAATAGCTGCGCAGCTCGCGCCCGTAGACCGCGGACAGGACGTTGATGGCGGCTCTCATGCGCCCGCCTCCGCCATGTCGCCAGTTCGCGCCGGGGTTCGGGATGGCGATGGCTGTGTCAGGGCGCGGAATGCGGCCTCGATGCCGCCTTCGCGCGCGGACAGCGCCGCAGGGGTCTCGTCGGCCACCACCTGGCCGCCAGCAATGACGATGGCGCGGGTGCACATTGCCTGCACCTCGTCGAGCTGGTGCGTGGAAATGAGGATGGCGTGCTCGGGGCGCATACGCTCGATCATCGCGCGCATCGCCTGCTTCTGGTTGGGATCCAGGCCGTCAGTAGGTTCGTCGAGGATCAGCACCGGCGGCTTGTGGAGCAGCGCGCCCGCCAGCGCCACGCGCCGCTTGTAGCCCTTCGACAGCGTCTCGATGGGCCGGGTCATCACATCTTCGATCAGGGTTTCTGCGGAGGCGGCCGCGACGGCGTTGCGTGCGGCGGCGCCGGTGAGGCCATGGGCCCTCGCGAGCACCATCAGGAAATCGCGGGCGGGCAGTTCGCCGTAGAGGGGCGCGCCCTCGGCAAGATAACCGAGCCGGGCCTGCGCGCGGATGCGTTGCGAGACGATCGAGAAGCCATCAATGCGAACGTCGCCTGACCCGGGCTCCAGCACGCCAGCTGCCATTCTGAGGGTTGTGGACTTGCCCGCGCCATTGGGGCCGAGAAACGCGACTGTCTCGCCGCTGCGGACCACGAAGCTGACGTCGCGCACAGCTGCTTTCGCGCCGAACGAGCGGCTGAGATGGTCAACTGCCAAGAGCTCCATGGGCTGCTCTCGTCCCGCCTTTCGCCTCATCCAGCCCCGGTTGCATCGAACCAAGCCTGTGACGGCGACTCAAGCCTGATCTGGTGAAGAATCACCCACACGCTGGACCGATTCGCCCGATCAGCGCGCACTTATCCACAGAGGCGGACATGGAGAGCTTCAACCATCGCGCTGGCTGGAAAATCACTGCAATTTCGGGGTATTGAGCGCTCTTGAACCCTGATTGGGGAGCGAGGTTGTCGGGCGGACGTACCAGCCGCAACCCGGGGGGCTGGGGGGCTGTTGGGTCCAGGTCGGCGTCTTGTTCATCCGCCCGACTTGGTAAACTTGCCGGGAGTTGAAGGCTTTGGCTAGCCCGAAATGAGGCCTTATTGCGAATTCTTGGTAATGATCGCAGTCTGTCCGTGAGGGCGGCGCCCTCCGGATCGTTTGCATGCCCGGTTCTCCGGGCTTTCAGGAGGCCGAATGTCGGACCCCCACGCGTTTCAAAGTCTCCAGTCTGGGCAGCATCGCCATTCTGGCTCTGCTTCCCCCCGGCAAATCCATTTCAACCGGCAGGAGCTCGACGCGATATTGAGCGTGTATGGACGGCTGGTGGCGAAAGGGGAATGCCGGGACTACGCCATCGGGTCATTTTCAGACCATGCCGTGTTCTACATGCATCACCGCTCGTCTGAGGCCCCCACCTGGATCGTCGAGAAGCGGCCCGAGCTGGCGAGACGCCAGGGCGCCTACAGCGTGACGAATGCGTCAGGGCACATTCTCAAACGCGGCCAGGAGATCGAGCGGGTGCTGGCGGTTCTGGACAAGGACCGGTTCCGGACGGTCGAGTAGCCGGCGGTCGCAGCCCACTCGGCAGACGCCCTCGCACCAGACAAAGAAAAACCCCGGCGTCTCCGCCGGGGTTCTCCGTTCTGGCCGTATGTCCGGCGCTATTCGCGCGAGGACAGGAACATGAGCACGATGCGGAACATGTTCACGAACGAGATGAAGAAGTTCAGCGCGCCCCAGTTCGTCAGAACCGCCAGCGAGCGGGCGTCGCCGCCATGCTCGTAGTAGCCGTTCTTCAGCTGCTGGGTCTCAACCGCAATCAGGACCGCAGAGAGAGCGAAGACCGCGCCCATGATGATCCACTCCATCAGGGACGAGGCGGGCAGGAAGATGTTGACCAGCGACAGGGCCATCACGCCCCAGAGCGCCATGATCGCCATCGAGCCGATGCCCGACATGTCGCGCTTGGTCGTGTAGCCGAACAGCGACAGGGCGCCGAAGGCAGACGACGTGATCAGGAAGGCCTTCGCGATGGTGACGTAGGTTGTCGACATGCCGATGCCGCCGCGCGTGGTCACGCCCGTCGCGGATTCAGCCATCATCACCCAGACGCCCAGACCAAGGCCGAGCAGCGAGACGATGGTCCAGTACATGATGCCCGTCGCGAGCGGCGAAGGGTTCTTCATGAAGAACATCGAGCCCATCAGCAGGACCACGGGGCCCCACTGGACGACGTAGAAGAGCGGCGTCCCGAACACGAGTTGAGAAACCGGCTCGACAGTGCCCGCTACGAAGGCGAGCACGCCCGCGAGCAGAATGCCGAGACCCAGCTTGTTGTAGACGCCGAGCATGAACTTGCGCAGGCCGGCGTCGACGGCCATATCGCCGGCGCGACCGGCCGTACGATTCTGGACGTACTGAAAGTCAGCCATTTTGAGTGGTTGTCCTCTTTGGAGACCACGCACACGCGTGATCGGTTATGCTTCAATATCAGGTCGACACGTCCGGAATGCAAGAAAATCCGGGCATTTCCGCAGTTGAATGACGTACGCTTGATCCCTCTGAACGAGCTTTTAACGTAACGAATATTTCGATCCGCACTCGCAAGGGTGACAGACCCACATGGCCCTCAGACTCTTCGCAGCGATACCGATGCCCGACGCCATTGGCGAAAGGCTGGTTACGCTTCAGCGCGACATCCCCGGGGCCGCATGGCGGCCTCGCGAGGCGTTCCACCTGACCTTGCGCTTCTTCGGCGAGATCCATGAAGGCGTTGCGCGAGAGCTTGATGCGGAGCTCGCCGACATCGCGCAGGAGCCATTCGAGATGCGGCTTGCAGGCGCCGGGAACTTTGGAAAGAGCGAGCCGACCGCACTCTGGATCGGCTCGGACAGCCCTGCCCTCGCCCCCCTTGCGGCGGCCTGCGAAAAGGCCGCGCGGCGAGCAGGGCTTCCTGCAGAGCCACGCAAGTTCAAGCCGCACGTCACGCTGGCCTACAGCCGGGGACTGACCGAATACGACGCAGCCCTGTTCAATCAGCGCTATGCCGAGTTCCGGACTGAGCCGTTCTGGGTCGACCAGTTCGCGCTCTACTCGTCCCGGCCTACCAAGACGGTCAGCCAGTATATCGAGGAGGCGACCTACCCGCTGGCGCCCTAGAGCATCATCGACGTGGGAATCGCCACGCGAGTCCCCGAGGCCGATCCGGCGCTAGGCGCCCGTCAGGCGCTGAATCAGGCCCATGACGCCAGTGAATTTCAGGTCGGCGTCGGTGATGGCGAGCACGAGGCAGGGACCATCTTCGTCAGCGGTGGGCGTGTGGACGATGCTCGGATCGCCGACGGCGACATCGCCGGGACCGTAGGAGCCACGGCTGTCCGTGAACCCGCCCTGGAGGCAGAGCGTGTATTCCTTGCCCACGTGGGTGTGGCGGGGCGTCGAGCGGCCAGCCTCGATGCGGAGCAGCTGGGCCTTGATGCCGCCGTCGCGGACGATATCGAGCGAGCGGATGCCCGGACCGGCCCATTTCCAGCCTCTCTGGCGCTCCGCTTCCTCGACAGCCGACCGCAAGGGCGCAGGCACGACGATTGGCGAGCGGTCAGCAGCCGCGCGCGGCCGCACCTGAGGGGTGGCCGATATACGGGCCAGCGCCTTCGTCAGCGCATCGGCGGCCATGGGAGCCGGGGTCTCGGTCTCCAGCCACACGCCCGCAAGCGCATCGCCGCCGGATGTCGGAAGGCCACGCAGTTCCAGCACGGACTCGATGAACAGGGCGACCGCAGGGTCGGTCCGGCCAGACGCCAGCGCCGCCACGGTTTCCTCGTCGAGCCTTTCCCCGGTCAGGATGTCGATCATCACGTAACTCCACCGGCAAAATCCAGAGGCGCCGGCCAAACATGACAGATACGCAGCGGTTTCGCGGCTGGATCACTCATCGTCCAGCTGGCCCCGCATACGGCCAAAGGCCAACCGGATCCGCGATTTTACGGTCCCGAGCGGCAACTCGAGCCGTTCGGCAATCTCGCGATGGGTCAAACCCTCGTAGTAGGCGAGTTTGAGAAGCAAGCGCTGTTCCTCGGGCAGATCGGCCATGGCTGCACGCACCCGCACCTCGATATCCGCCGCTTCGACCCGTGCTTCCGGAGCTTCAGCGGCGGCCGGCAGGATCATCGGTTCGTGCGGGCTGAGCGCCGGTTTCTGCGAGCGCCGGTAAAGATCGATGCGCCGGTTGCGGGCGATCCGGAAAATCCAAGTGGAGACAGATGCTTGTGCCGCATCGAACTGGGCGGCCTTGCGCCAGACCGTCACCATCACGTCCTGGGTGATCTCCTCGGCGAGCGCGGCGTCGGCGCCGAGGCGGACCAGATAGGATTTCACCCGGGGGGCGTAGTAGCCGAACACCTCCGCAAAGGCCGCGCGATCGGCATTGAGGGCGATCGCCTCGACCAGTGACGCGAAGCGCGACCGCGCCGCCGCGTCCAGCACGGCGTCGCCCGCCGCGCCCTGCGGCGGCTGCGGAGAGGCTGTATCACCCCGCGTTGCGTCGTCCGTGCTTTTCAAGCCTGGGGCCCCTGGAGACTCGTTCCGTCGTGCAGCTTTAGCCGCAACTGCAGCAACCGCCTACGATTTCTCGCTGTTGGGGGCCGCCCCCTTTGCCGCACCGAACAGGTCCATCTGGTTGGGGTCGGGAACGGATCGCTTGCGCTTCCGGCTGGTGGTCGCCTTGTCGAAATAGAGATCGTCGGTGTGATCGTCTGCGGGCGGCGCCGGTTCCGGCTCGGGGGGAGGCGAGGGTACGCCGCCTGCGGATTGCGGTTTCCAGAAGGTGACGGCGGCGACCGGCCTGCCCTTCGCGTCCTCATAGATCTGGACGAAGCCCTGCATCACGCCTGAATCCAGCTTTGCCTTCAGCGCGGCGTGTTGCTCTGGCGTCGGTCGCAGCCAGTCCGACACCAGCGACACCGGTTCGCCGGCCAGATCGCGGGCGTCCATGATCGTGCGCGCGAGCTGATCTGCTTCGAGAGCCGAGAGGCTGTCGGCGGCGATGGGAAAGGCGAGAGGCATGAACGGGTCCGTCGCAATCCGCATGCCGGGCTGGCGGGAGGGCTCCGGCCGGCGTGCGCAGGTGTCTCGATAGATCGGGCAGGAAGGTTAGGGAATGACCAGCCGGGGAAGATCCGGTGGAGGATCGCAGAGCGGCGCATCGCCGCTGCGCAGGAGCCGCATCGCCGCCAGCCTCGCAAAAGCCAGCGTGACCGCCTTGCGCCGGGCCGCGGCAAGGGGCTCGGGATTGGCCTCGCGCAGAATGGCGCCGCCAAAGCCGTCGGCGACGATCAGGCCGGCCTCAGACGGCAGGCGGTCGCGGGGGAAATCGCAGTCGACGGCAAAGAAGAACCGGTCGCAGTAGGGCGCGTATTCCGGCCATTTCTGGTCGGTTCGGAAGTCGTTCAGGCAGGATTTCACTTCAAGGATCACCACCTCGCCCTTGCCCGACAGCGCCATGATGTCCGCCCGGCGGCCGTTGGCCAGGCTGACTTCGGACAGACTGGCGAATCCAAGATTCGCCAGCATGGACTGGGCGCCGCGCACGATCTGGCCCGCCCGGCCGGATGGCTCGAGGGCGCCGAACACGGGCGCAATCTGCGGTATCCGGCTGGGGAAAGACTGGGGCATTGGGATCGTCCGGGCCTCGGTTCCGGTTTCGTACCAGATAGACTGCCTCGCGCGGCAGTGAAAGCAGGCGTTTCCCCGCGGCGCCGATGCAGCTAGAAAGCGGTCATGACAACCGAACCCAAAATCCGCTCTGTCTGGGGCCCCGCCCCGTCCGCCGACGACTTCGCCGCCATGGCCGAAGCCGCGCTCGACTCGCTGGAAGAGCCGTTTCGCACCCAGGCCGAGGCGGTCGCCATCCGCATCGAGGACCTGGCCGACCCCGAAACGCTGGAGGCGCTGTTCATCGAGGATCCGTTTGAACTGACCGGCCTTTATTCCGGCGTCGCGCTGACGCTCGAGACCGTCTCTGCGCCGTCGACGGTGCCGCCGATGGTCTGGCTCTACCGGCTGGCGATCCTGGATGAATGGATGCAGAGCGGCGATATCGCGCTCGAGGAGCTGGTCGCCCATGTGGTGGTGCACGAGCTCGGCCACCATTTCGGCTGGTCCGACGAGGCGATGGACGCGGCCCAGGGCCACGACTGACCGGACAAA
Organism: uncultured Rhizobium sp.; assembly: GCA_964407665.1. Taxonomy (GTDB): domain Bacteria; phylum Pseudomonadota; class Alphaproteobacteria; order Caulobacterales; family Hyphomonadaceae; genus CAYOWK01. The sequence continues at coordinate 12,442 of CAYOWK010000051.1, forward strand.
GCTACAGGCGCGCGATCAGGTCGCTGACCCACTGCGTGACGACCTCGCTCGCCGGGCCGTAACGGCCCTCGGTGAAGTCGCGGGCGTTGGAGGAGGGTTCCAGGTTCAGCTCGATGGTGTGGGCGCCGGCCCGGCGCGCTTCGAACACGAATCCTGCGGCCGGGTAGACTTCTCCCGACGTGCCGATGGAGACGAACAGGTCGCATGACGCCAGCCGGTCGAAAATGTCGTCCATGTGGTAGGGAATTTCGCCGAACCAGACCACGTCCGGCCGCATCCGGCCCTGCTGGCCGCAGGCTGCGCAGACGGTCTCGACAGACATGTCATCCGTCCAGGCCGAACGGGTCCCGCAGGCGGCGCACAAGGCCGAGGCGAGCTCGCCGTGCATGTGCGTGACGGACCGGGAGCCCGCCTTTTCATGCAGGTTGTCGACGTTCTGGGTGACCAGCATGAGGCTGCCGCCCACCTGCTGCATGGCCTCTTCCAGGCGGGCCAGTGCGCGATGGGCAGAATTCGGCGCTGCGTCGGTGAGGGCGGCGCGGCGCTTGTTGTAGAAATCATGCACCAGCAACGGATTGCGGGCGAAGCCTTCCGGCGTCGCGACATCTTCCAGTCGGTGACGCGTCCAGATTCCGTCCTTGTCGCGGAATGTGCCCATACCGCTTTCGGCGGACACACCCGCGCCCGTCAGGATCACGATGCTGCGAAAGGTCATGCCCGCTCCTCGGAGCCGCCTTAGCGGCCCGGCAGGCATGACGCAATTGCGGATGTCGGGGAGGCTCTAGACCTAGCCGGCGAAAAGCGAGCCGTTGCTGGAGGCCAGAAGCATGAAACCGCCGGCCACCGTCGCAGCGATGAAGCTGAGGCTGAAGAAGCGGGAGAAGAATTTCGCGTGTTGGTTGCCGGTCATGGGGAGGTCTCGTCGTTTCTCTTTTTTATTCCTGCCGCGTTTCAGTCTTCGCTCGTCCGGTCTTCGCCGGTCTTTGATGTGAACGCAGACTGAACGGTCAGGTTGCGTGGAAGTAAGGACGCCCCCGGGCGCAATCAAGGGAGGATCATGGCAGGCCTGCCTTAATTCGGGGTGTGCGCGAGCCGTGACTTGAGCCTTCCCCGCGATTCCGGCTTCGCTAACCATGTGCGCCAGAGCCGTTCGCCTTCTCGCGAGAGCGTGTTAGTAAACGCGGCGTAAACGACTACGCGGGGAACGGGAGACGCGGATGGGCATGAAGAGCGCACGGTGGATTGTTGCCGCCTCGGCCCTGCTTGCAGCAGCCGGTTGTGACCAGATCAGCTCCCGCGCAGAGCAGCTCGGAAAGCTGGTGGAGGGCTCGCTGGCCCAGCTCAGCGGCGAGGAAGCGGCGGCTCCTGCTGTCGACCCCCTCACCGCCGCTCCGATGGAGGCCCGCGCTCTCTTCGGGGTGCTGCAGGCGCCCGTCGAACAGACGCCTGTGTCGATGGACGAGATGCTGTCGACGCAGAGCTTTTTTGTCGTCGGCTCGGTCATCGCCAAGCCGCGCATCGACATGACGGAACCTGTCGTCGACGAGGACCTCGAGGCGGACGCCGCAGCCGTTTCAGCTGATGTATCAGACGCCGTGACTGCCGATGCAGCCATTCCTGAATCTGCGGAGGTTGCACCTGGGCCCCCGCCGCCGCCCCTGCCCGCCCCGGTCGTTGCGGCCCCGGCGCCCGGCTATATCGAGCCCCAGATCCGCCTCAAGGCCGCCGAAGGCTTGCGGGCGCCGAGCGCCATCGAGATGCGCCGCAGCGCGCAGGTGGCGCCAAAGGCCCTGCGTGACGCCCTCAACCTGGAAGACGGCGCGCCGATCACCAAGGAAACCCTCCGGGACGCCCGCCAGATGGCCGAGCAGCGTATCCGCACCGACAGCGGCAACGCTCAGGCCCTTGGCGATGAGTTGGCCCGCAAGGCGCAGGACTCGATTGCTCCGGTCGCAAGGGAGCTTGCTGTCCGCTCCAAGCTGAACGTCGAGAACGCTCTCAACGCCCGCGAGCGCGCGTATTCGCGCCTTGAAGCCATGGGGCTTTCCGGCGTGGTCGTTCCCGAAGAGGGCGGCCAGATGAAAATCTACATCGGCGCCGATCCCACCAAGTTCAATCCGGCTGCCGACCTCACCAGGAGCGAGGCGCTGCGCGAGCGGTTCGCGAAGCACAAGGAACGTCCGCAGGACGAATGCTCCGGCAATCCGTCCCGCGACCAGCTTCAGTCCGACCCGGTGCTCGCCACCGAATGCGTGGTGAAGATCCTCCAGGAAACCGGCGACTACGAATACGTCGAGAAGGACTACGTGTTCGCGCCCCAGATCATCCGCAAGCCGAAGGCGGGCCCTGCGCCAGCGGGCGTCAGCCTGCTGCCCAATGATCCGCTGTTTGCGCTGCAGTGGCACTTCAAGGATCAGGGCGCGGCCGCAGGCCAGTCTGCCGGCGGCGCGGGCTTCCGCAATTTCTGGACGCGTACCAAGGACACCGGTTCGAAGGACGTGGTGGTCGCCGTGATCGATACGGGCGTCCAGATGAACCATCCCGACATTGCCGGCTCCAAGAACCTGGCGCCCGGTTTCGACATGGTCTCGGACATCCTGATGGGCAATGACGGGGATGGCCGTGACGGCGACCCCAACGATCCGGGCGACAAGTGCGATCCGGCTGACGCAACGGTCCAGGACACCTTCCACGGCACCCACGTCGCGGGAACCATCGGCCTCGCCTCAACCGACAATGCGGCCGGCGTTGCAGGCGGCGCCTGGAACGTGACGGTTGTCCCGGTCCGCGCGCTCGGGCGCTGCGGCGGCCGGCTGTCTGACATCAACGACGCCATCCGCTGGGCGGCCGGCGCGGTTCCCGCCCGGGACGCGCAGGGCGCCGAGGTCTGGAACAAGAACCCGGCCGACATCATCAACCTGTCGATCGGCCTGTTCGAGCCCTGCCCCGCTTCCATGCAGGCTGCAATTGACGACGCTGTCGCCGCCGGCGCTGTCGTCGTCGCCGCGGCCGGCAACGCGCGCGTCGACACCAAGTACTTTGCCCCCGGCGGCTGCCGGAACGTGGTTTCGGTCGCGGCCAGCGACGCGCGCGGCGTCCTGACCCCCTACTCGAACTTCGGGGCTGGCGTGACGATCATGGCGCCCGGCGGCGACCTGACCCGTGACGACGACGGCGACGGACGCCCGGACGGGATCCTCTCCACCAAGTATTCGCGCGGCTGCTACGACCCGGCCAAACCGGCGACCAAGGTCGACCAGTGCTACTACGCGTTCGAGAACGGCACCTCGATGGCCGCCCCGCACGTAAGCGCCGCCCTTGCCCTGCTGAAGGCGAAGTTCCCGCAGGCGGTGCCCTCGGAGCTTCGCACCCGTCTGCTTGCGGCGACCTCGCCCCGGCAGGCGTTGCAATGTTCGGGAAAATGTTCGAGCTATCCGGGCACCCAGCCCATTCCGGGGCAGGATGGCATGTGTTTCCGGCCCTGCGGAGGCGCAGTGCTCAATCTCGCGAACGCAGCCGCGCAGTGACGCGTTATGTCCCTGCAAGCTGCATCGCACGCGTGGACTTCAGGCTGGCGGGTTCGCCGGCGTCCGGACGGTGCAGCACGCCCGGCCGATTGGAGAAGGATGATGAGCGTGGGTGAGGCCCGGGGGGGCAAGCCATCGTCGGCTGGACCGATCGGCGTCGCCGCCGTAGCCGTGGTCGGCGCGCTCGGCATGGCGCTCGTGTCCCTGTTCGATCCGGCAGACACCCCGCCCGCAGCGCCGCCTTCCGCCGTTGTCGACCCATCTGATTCCCTTTCCCCCGCCGCGATATCGCCGGCGCCGGGCGGTCCGCCCGGAAGCGCGATGCCGGGCGCAGCGAACGATCAGGCTCCGGGCCAGTCGTCTGGCTCCAGGCCAGAGCTGGGCGTCGAGATCGTGGTGAAGTTTCGCGACGACGCCAAGATCAAGGACATCATCGACACGTTCTGGAAGGACCAGGCTGCCGGCCGCCGGAAATTCGAGGCGTTCAAGGCCGCCCGGCCCGAATTCGCAGCGCTATCGCTGGACCGTGTCACCTATTCCAATGAACTTGTCCTGATCCCCGTCGCGCCTCTTCCGGCTCCCGATCGCATGCCTGCGATGCGCGCGCTGGCGGCGAAGATCAGCAGCACAGCAGACATTTCCTATGCCGAGCCAAACATGACGGCTCATCCCGGAGACAAATGATGAGAGTCCATCTTCTGGCCTGCGTACTCGCGCTTTCAACGGCCGCCTGCCTCGAAGAGGAACAGTCCGCGACCGTCGAGGGAGAAACCCCTGCGGCAGCCGTCGAAGGCGGCCCGAACGAGCCGGCCTTCCAGGTCGCCCAGGCGCCCGCCGGCCCGCCGCAGGTCAGCGGCCAGATCGACTGGGAAACCGCCCGCGCCGACCGCGCCAAGGCCAGCACCAACACCGCGAACGTCCAGGTGCAGAACACGACCGGCAACCAGGCCCCGCCGCCGGTGCCCATGCTGCTGCCCTCTGGCATCGTACAGGCCCAGAATGCGCGGCCGCCTGCCGTCGTGACCACCGAGGACGGCTATTTCGCGACTTACCAGTTGCCGCGTTACGACGCGATCGTGAACGGCTCTGCGACTGCCACCGTCACGGGCGCTCAGGCCGACAACAAGTCAGAGATGAAGTTCGACGTCTCCGAAGGCGGCGCCCAGCTGGCCTTTTCGCGGTACGGGGCGGATTATCTCATCGAGTTCGAGTGCCGCCAGATCGACGGCGGCGAGACTTGCCTGACAGAGGACGAGGCGAAGGCGTTCGCCGAGAGCCTCTTCGTGGCCCAGACACAGTAATAGGGCGCAAGTAGGCGCGGAGCGCCCCGCAGGGCGCACCTGATGACGGCAATGGCCGAACGGGCCTGGGTGGGAGTTTGGACATGTTCAGGAAGATCGGTGGACGCGCCGGACTTGCGGGCCTTCTGGCGGCGAGCCTTGCACTGTCTGCATGCGACAGCGGCAGCATCGTTCTGTGGCCGTGGGTTGAGCCTGCCGACGAAAGCCCGTCCGGCCCCAGCGAAGACGGCGCACCGCCGCCGCCTCCCCCGCTCGATCCGGTGGACCCGCTGCATCAGGACGAGAGCGGCCCGGCCGAGACCGTTCCCAATCCGAACGCCAATGCGGGCGCGCCCGGGGGCGATACGCCCTTCGTGGACCAGCCCGAAACGGCCGCGCCGATTTCCGACGACACCCCGCCCGTTTCAGCCGAGACCGGCCAGCCTGTCGTTGTTCCGCCCGCCGTCGAAGAGCCCGCTCCCGGCCCGAGCGCGCCGGCGCCTGAGCCGTCCGCTCCTGTCGTGCCCGCCTTCTTCTACTTTGCGCCGTCCAGCCTGGAGCCGGGCAGCGGAACCGGCGCCAACACAACGGACGTTCTGGTCCCGGACATGGCGTTCCCGATCAAGGATGCACCCGCGCATCTGCAAAGCCAGGTCTATCGCTGGGGCGGCGGCGTGAAGGGGGGCGACCAGTGCGACGCCCGCAACTTCACGGCGCCGTGGCGCGACAACTACTGCGAGACGCGCTCGACAACGTCGAAGACGCCGTTCTGCGAGAAGACTGGCGTGCATACCGGCCAGGATATCCGCGTTGGAACGCCCGAAGGGTGCAAGGCCGAGCGCGCAGCGAAAGCTGCCGACCGGACGCGCTACGAAGTGGTCGCCACGGAAGACGGTGCGATCTCCAACGTCGGCAGCTATTCCGTCAGCCTGCGCGCCAGCGGCTCAGGCCGCATCTACCGCTATCTCCACCTCAACATGGCGAAGCTGAAAGTCGCGACCGGCCAGGCCGTCAAGAAGGGCGACGTGATCGGCTATGTGTCGAACGATTTCGGCGGCACGCCGACGACGCTTCACCTTCACTTCGAGATCAAGGTGAACACCGCCGAGAATGGCTGGCAGTGGGCCCCGCCCTACTCGTCGCTTCTGGCCGCCTACCAGCGCCGCGAGAACAATCCCGGCGAGATGGTCACCACCAATGTGGGCGTCGCTGCAGCGCCTCGCTGACACAGCGGACCTTCTGCGAAGGTCACACGTGAGGATCCGCCAGAGCAGGAAAACTGCGGCTGGCTGCTCGCCTCTTTCTTAAGGCTCGCGCCCTAGCTAGAAGGCGCAAACACATCGATCGGAGACTTCAGACATGGCGCAACTCGCGCTCATCCGGCACGGCCAGAGCCAGTGGAACCTGGAAGACCGGTTCACCGGCTGGTGGGATGTGGATCTGACGCCTGTGGGCGAAGGCGAAGCGCGCAAGTCGGGCGAGCTGCTGAAGGCCTCCGGCGTCGAGTTCGACCGCGCCTATTCGAGCGTCCAGAAGCGCGCCATCCGCACACTCAATCTCGCGCTGGAGACGATGGACAGCGTGTGGCTGCCGGTGACCAAGGACTACCGCCTCAACGAGCGCCACTATGGCGGGCTGACCGGTCTCAACAAGGCAGAGACCGCCGCCAAGCACGGCGACGAGCAGGTGAAGGTCTGGCGCCGGTCGTTCGACATCCCGCCGCCGGACATGGTCGCAGGCTCGGAGTTCGATCTGGCGAAGGACCGCCGCTACAAGGGGCTCGATATCCCGGCGACCGAGAGCCTGAAGACGACGTTGGACCGTGTGCTGCCCTACTGGGACGCCGAGATCGCGCCGAAGCTGGCGGCGGGTGAGAACATCCTGGTTGCGGCCCACGGCAACAGTCTGCGCGCCATCGTGAAACACCTGTTCAACGTGTCCGACGCCAACATCACGGACGTTGAGATCCCCACCGGCAACCCGCTGCTGATCGAGCTCGGCGGCGATCTGAAGGTGAAGGCTGCGCGCTATCTCGACGAGGCCCGCGCCAAGCCGCTACCCGCCATCTGATCGAAGGGAGCGGGCCCGTGAACGACGACGCCCGCTTCATGGCCCGAGCGCTCGACCTGGCGCGCGCGCAGCTCGGTCGTGTGGCGCCCAATCCGGCGGTCGGCTGCGTCATCGTCCGCGATGGGGTGGTGGTCGCCGAAGCCGCCACCGGCGACGGCGGGCGTCCGCATGGCGAGGAGACTGCACTCGCTGCTGCGGGCGCGCTTGCGCGCGGCGCGACCGCCTATGTCAGCCTCGAGCCCTGCGCGCGGCGTACGTCCGACACGCCCAGCTGCACGCAGCGGCTGATCGATGCCGGGGTGGCGCGCGTGGTGATTGCGTGCCGGGAGCCGAACCCGCACAGCGCCCACGGCGCCGACCTGCTGCGCGCCGCCGGTGTGGAGACGGTGTTCGGACCACTTGAAGCCGAGGCGCTTCATCTCAATCGCGGCTTCTTCAGGCTGATCAGCGCCGGCAGGCCGTGGCTGACTGTCAGCCCGGATGGCGCCTCTCACGACGCACGGTTCACGATGCTGGATGGCGAAACGCCGGAAGCTGCCCTGGACCGGCTGGGCGCGGCCGGCCTGACCCGGGTGTGTGTTCGTCCGGACGAGAGCGAGCTGATTGCCCAGCTTGAAGCTGCGGGCCTGATCGACGAGACGCAGGATTGAATGCCTGCAGACATGGAAACGCCCCGCCCCGGACAGTCCGTTGCGAGGCGTCAAGGTATCCACGTCGGCTGGCTGCCGGCTCCGGCGGGCCGGAGGGAACAGTCATGTCAGGCAGTGGAGAAATCTGTGAGGTCGCTAACGCGGCCCCCCTTCAAGCCTAGAGCGGCTTGAGCTGGGAAGCTGCCAGTTTGCCGGACCTACGATCTTTTTCCAGCTCGAAGCTCACCTTCTGGTTTTCCTGCAGGCCGGTGAGGCCCGAGCGCTGGACTGCCGAGATGTGCACGAAAACATCGTTTCCGCCGCCCTCGGGTTGGATGAAGCCAAAGCCCTTCTGGGCATTGAACCACTTCACGGTACCGGTCGCCATGTCGAGTTAGTCTTTCAGTTGAGTCCGCGTCCCCGGGGGAACGGCAAGGAAGTTCAGGGCGCACAAGCCGCACCCGTTGGCCGTCAAGACTTGGCGGGGGGAAGCCCGGTCCAGAAGCCCAATCCATGACTGGCGAGCAAGGAAGAGCAACCGAACCCGTACAAAATTGACGCACCCTTTATCTCACGGGAGTTGCGGCTTGAAAAGCACACCTGCCGCGTGTGACACAGAGTTTATGTCGCTGAACGGATGACGAGCTTAACTCCAAGAGTTGCCCGGGCCACATACGCAAGCATGTCCAGCGCCGTTCTTCTTCCTCACCGCAGTGTCCTCGGCGTGCATGGTCCGGACGCGCGCGTCTTCCTTCAGAACATTCTGACCCTGGATACTGTCTCTGGGCCTGCTGACGCGCATGGATACGGCGCATTACTGACCCCTCAGGGAAAAATCCTGTCTGACATGATCCTGGTCCCTGATGGCGACGGATTCCTGCTGGATGTCGATACGTCGGCGGCGGCCGACCTTTCCCGGCGGCTGTCCATGTTCCGGCTGCGCTCGAACGTGGTGATCGCCGCTCGCGACGACCTGGCGGTTGCCGCATTTGCAGGCGCCCCGGACCCGCGCTCTCCCCTCACACCGCACCGGAACATCGTTACGCGGGCGGACCTGGAGGAGCCATCCGGGGCTGACCTTGCCCGCTATCATGCCGCCCGCATTGCAGCCGGTCTCGCCGAACAGGGCTCCGACTTCGGGCCAGCCGAGGTCTTCCCCGCCGACATCAATATGGACCTGCTCGGCGGCGTCGATTTCCGGAAGGGCTGCTATGTCGGCCAGGAAGTGGTGTCGCGGATGAAGCGGCGGAGCACGGCCCGTCGGCGCACGCTGACGCTGACGGTTCCGGACGACGTCGCAGCTCCGGCTCCGGTGCTGGCGGGCGATACCGAGATCGGCGTTGTGACGTCCACGGCTGGAGGGCGCGCGCTGGCCCGGCTGCGGATCGACCGGCTGGCAGAGGCGGATGCAGCGGGCCACAGCGTGACTGTGGGCGGCCACCCGGTCGCGGTGATCCGGCCAGACTGGCTGGAGGGCGAACTCCGGCAGCTTGCCGCCGCGCGCCAGACCTGACGCATCCAGGTTTCGAGGCGCCTTGACGGACGCCGGGCCGTACTGTTTTTGTTCCCGCGCATCCGCGAGGGGACACAGATGAAGCCGCTGGACGATCACCTGCCCTGCGGATGGGCGCCGGCCCATGACCCGCTCTATCGCGCCTATCACGACGAGGAGTGGGGCGTGCCTGTCAGAGACAGCCGCGCCCTGTGGGAGAAGTTCCAGCTCGACGCCTTCCAGGCCGGGCTTGCCTGGATCACCGTGCTGCGCAAGCGCGAGAGCATGCGCGAGGAGTTCGACGGCTTCGACCCGGTCCGGATCGCCAGGTGGGACGACGCGCGGATCGAGCAGGCGCTGCAGAACCCGGGCGTCATCCGTAGCCCCGCGAAGATCCGCGCGATGATCGGCAATGCTCGCATCTATCTGGAAATGCAGTCACGCGGCGAGGACTTTGCCGACTATGTCTGGTCCTTCGTCGGCCACAAGCCCGTCGTGAACCGGCTGGACCACTGGCGCAATGTCGCGCCGAATACCGTGCTGTCCGAAACGATCTCGAAGGACATGAAGAAGCGCGGGTTCAAGTTCTGCGGTCCAACCATCGTCTACGCGGTCATGCAGGCTATGGGCATGGTCAATGACCATGAGATAGGCTGCCCCCGTCACAAGGAAATTCAGGACCTCTATTGAGGTCCGGCGAGAGGAAAGATGCGCATCCTGATCGTTGCCGTATCGGGTTTGCTGGCTTCAGCCTGCACCACACTGACGGTCGGGCCTGCGGACACCGCAAGCCAGAGCGAACTCGACAGGCGCGCCGGAGAGGTGTGCGACGAGACGCCGAACACCGACGAGATGCTGGCCTGCCGGCGACGGACGCAGGACAGCTGGCGCGACCCGCCGGCAGGGAGTTCCGCATCGTGGCCGCCCACGGGCAATGTGAGAGACCAACAGCCATGAGGATCTCCAAGATCGCGCTGGCCTGCCTTGGCCTTCTCGCGCTCCCCGGCTGCGCAGGAGGCATCCAGCAGGCCTATGACGATGCGGCCCGCCGGAGCTGCCGCGAGCGCCTCAGCCCGGCCGAGATCGACGCCTGCATGGCCAGCGTCTCCCGGAACTCGAGCGAAAGATCGGCGGAACGGCGTGACTGACCTTGCCGCGATCGAGGGTGCGATGCGCCGGATCATCACCGCCGACGACGCGGATGGGCGATCGGTCGTGCTTGTAGACGGGCCGCCGTCCACAATGGCGGGCGCGCTCGAAACCGGCGGCCTGTTCGAGATCTGGAGCGATGCCGCCGCAGGCCCCCTCGATCCCCGTGCGATGGAGGACCTCGGCCCCGCCGTCGCTGCCCTGACGCCTGCGGACGGTCAGGTGAAGGTGCGCTGGTTCGTTATCCATCCCGCACCCGAGGGCGTGCCGCACAGCGAGCTGGTGCAGCGCTCGCGCGCGCGTTTCGCAGCCTATGGCGCGGAGGACCACCTGACCGACCAGTCCCGCCATCCCTCCATGCACCGGACCCATTCGATGGACGTCATCTGTCTGCTGCAGGGTGACGTAGATCTCATTCTGGACGGCGCCGAAACACGTCTGACGCCGGGACAGGTTGTGATACAGAGGGGGACAAGCCATGCATGGCGCGCACATGGCGGCCCCGCCCTTCTGCTCGCCGTTCTGATCGACAGACCGCCGCCGCCCGGAACGGTCGCGTGATTCAGCCGTTGCCCTGAGTACCAAGACCTGCGTAACCAAGGAGAGTTTCCGATGAGCAGACCCCGCGCCGCCCTTGCGGCTGTCCTCGCCCTCGCCGGCCTCTCCGCCTGCGCGACGCCGGCCATGCCGCCGCAGCTGACCGAAGAACAGGTCTGCCTGAGCCACTTCGAGAACGATCCAACCGAGCAGACGCGCTGCCGTCTCGACGCGGGCGTCCGGAGCGGGACGCCGCCCGATGCCGATCCTCGGCAGCTGCCGCTCGATACGGGCGCGCCGAGCTAGATCAGAAGCCATCCCGGCGCCGGAGAAGCAGAAACGGCCAGCCCTGATCGGGGCTGGCCGTTCCATTTCAGAGGTGAGGCAGGGCCGTCTTACTTGGCGCCCTTGGCGCGTTCGATCGCAGACAGGATCAGTTCGCGCGCAACATCCGGGCCGTGAAGGCCTTCGACCTTCACCCATTTGTTGGTTTCAAGATCCTTGTAGTGTTCGAAGAAGTGGACGATCTGCTCGACCTGGATGTCCGGCAGATCCTGATAGGTTTTCACCTTCTCGTAGAAGCGCGTCAGCTTCGGGTGCGGCACAGCGATGATCTTCTCGTCCTGGCCCTTGTCGTCCGTCATCATCAGGACGCCAACGGGCACAACGCGCACGACCGAGCCGGGGATCAGGGCGCGGCGGCCGACAACCATGACATCGATCGGGTCGCCATCGAGGCTCAGCGTGTGCGGGATGAAGCCGTAATTACAGGGGTAGCGCATCGACGTGTAGAGAAACCGGTCGACGAACATGGCGCCGGACGCCTTGTCGATCTCGTACTTGATCGGCTCGCCGCCGAGCGGCACCTCGATCACGACGTTGCAATCGTTCGGTGGATCAATTCCAACCGGGATCTTCGAAAGGTCCACGAGGCGCTCCGGAAAACTTCTACTGGGTGGGGGTGGGTATCCGCCCCTTTGTGCGCTGCAATATCCGGGCCCGACCCACAATGGCAAGAGCGGCAGACGCGCGGGACTCACTCGATCGAGTGCGCAGGAGGACCGGCGCAGGATTTGTGCTCCTAGTCTACAACGCTGTAATCCTGCAGATTCACGGGAGCGCGCCCCGGAGCCGCTTCGTCCCTTGAGGCCGCGCGCGGCTGCGCCCGCTCAACGGGCGGCGGTCGCAATCATAGACAGGACCTCGGCCACATCGATGGGCTTGGGCAGGACGCCTGCAGCTCCGGCCTGCCGGTAAGCGGTAACCTGCTGGGGCAGGACATTGGCCGTGCACGCCACAATGGGTGTTTGAAGATTCCGGCCCGCCTGCCTCGCCTCGCGCATCACATCGAAGCCGTCGACCTCAGGCATGACCATGTCGAGCAGAACGATATCAAAGGCGCGCTCCCTGAGGAGCTGCAGGGCGCTGCCGCCAGAATCGGCGGTCGTCACATCGTGGCCTGCTCCCGACAGGATGGTCGACAGGACGAACAGGTTGCGGGGATTGTCATCGACGAGAAGCACCGACTTCGGCACAAACTCGGCGGGAGCTGCCGGCTCGTCTGCGGGCGGCAGACGCACGTCCGCGCAGAGCGGGGCCTCGATATGGACCCGGAAGCGCGAGCCCTTGCCCTGTTCGCTGACGACGGTGGCGTCTCCTCCCATGGCCAGCGCAAGCCGCCTGACCACCGCCAGTCCCACACCTATCCCGCCATGCCGCCGCTTGGTTGAAACATCCGCCTGTTCGAAAGGAGAGAATATCCGTTCGACAGCTTCAGGCGCGATGCCGATGCCGGTGTCTTCCACGTCGAGGGCGAGGATGTCGCGCCCAACCGAGTTGCATGAGATGCGCGCGGAGACCACGACATGTCCTCGCTCGGTGAACTTGAGGGCGTTGGCCAGCAGGTTGCCGAGGATTTGCCGGACGCGATTTGGGTCAAGCCGGCGGACCGTTTCGAGCCCCTCGCCCGGCGTGACAACGAGGGCAATCCCCTTCGCCGCCGCCTGCGCACGGAAGGTGGCCGCGACTGTTTCGATGATCTGTCCTGGAACGACCTCTGTCGTCTCGATCCGGACCTTGCCGGTGTCGAACGCGATCATCTCGAAAAGGTCATCGAGGACCGCGACCATCTGCTGGCCGGCGGCGCCCAGCACCTGCAGGCTGTCCTGCTGGATCGGGGTGAGGTTGGGGCCGTCCAGAATGTGCGCGCATCCAAGTATCGCATTCATGGGCGTGCGGAGTTCATGGCTCATCACGCCCAGGAAGTCCGACTTTGCCTGGTTCGCACGCTCCGCTTCCACCAGCGCCTCGCGCAGGCGGGCCTCGTTATGCAGCAGCTCTGTCACATCCCGGAAGGTCACTGCCACAAATGAAACGGGGCCATCCGGATCATCGCGGATCGGAGCGGCATTGGTGGCGATCCAGCACAGTTTCCCATCAGCGCGCTCCACTCCCATGATGACGTCGCGGATGGTCCGGCCAGTCGTCAGGGCCTGATGGACCGGGAACTCCTCAGCGGGGCATAGAGAGCCATCAGGCCGGCGAACAATCCAGGCCGGATCCCTGTAGGAGACGCCGATCGACTCCTGCCGGGGGATCAGGAACATCTGCTCCGCGCTCTCATTCACATCGATAATCACGCCGCTTGAGTCATAGAAATGGACTCCTTCGGCTATGGCGTGCAGTGCGAGTTCGTAGTGGGCGCGCTCAGCCGTGGCGGCGCTGGCGATTGCTTCAGCGAGCATCGCCTTGGCCTCGGCCTCGATCCGCTGAAAGCCGCTGGCGACAAGCTCGGTGATCTGTTCAAGTCTCCGCACGTCGGCGGCATTGAAGGCCTCGATCTCAGGCGAGACAATGCACACCGTCCCAATGGCCAGACCCGCCTGCGTCTTGATGGGTGCGCCGACATAGCTGCGGATGCCGCCCTTTGCGATCACTGCCGGCTTCTGGCTCAGCATCGGGACCTGGCGCGCATCGCCGGTCACAAAGACGTCTCCGCTGGCGATGACATGGGTGCAGAACGTGTCCTCCCGGGGGACCCGATCCGTGTTGACTCCAACCGACGCCAGGAAAACCTGGTGGGCGTCGTCGACCAGCGAAATGATTGCCGTTGGGGCATGGCAAATGTCCGCCGTCAGCGTGGCCAGCTGATCCAGCGACTCGGCCAGCCTGTACGCCTCGACCGCCGCAGTCCGCACCGCAGCAAGGCGGGTGGATTCCAGATCCGGCTTGCTGATGGTCATGGGCCTCCCCACGGTCCCGCCGCCGGACAAGCCGCTCCGCGATCAAGCCTGACACGCCGGATCAAGATCGCACCTGACCATGGTCAAGGGCGTGCTGGTTCGTGCAGCCCGTCGCAAACTCCATCGCTGCCGTAACGGCGCTTATCAGTTCGCGGCTGTTGATCGGCTTGCCGACGATGGCGTGAACCTCTGCCCGGCCCTCCAGCTGGAACTGCGCGATGCTCACATTGGCGGTGCAGACGACGACCGGAATGCCTGCGTTCCGCGGGAGCCCGCCCAGCCTGTCCAGCACGGCCTGCCCGTTCACGCCGGGCATGACCATGTCCAGCACGAGCGCCGAATAATCTATGGTCGCCAGCCGGAACAGCGCGTCGAGGCCCGAGGCGCAGGCTTCCACATTGAAGCCCGCAGCGGAGAGCAGCGCCGAAATGATATCGAGATGACGCTCGTTGTCGTCGATGACCAGAACTGGCGCGTGCTGCAAGAGGCGAGCCTCGGTCACGGGCCCATCGTCCGCGCCGTCCGATCGTTCCCCAATGGGCGGCGCAGGGGCCCCCACAGCACTCTCCAATCCAGACCGCCGATTCGGCGGTCTAGAATGCCTATAGCAAGATAATCAGTCCGCAAGTTGCCGGTAGGGGAAGCCCCGCATCCTACCTGGCGCGGTTCAGTCCCAGAAGCCGCAGCCGCAGCGCGTTGAGGCGGATAAAGCCCTCAGCGTCCTTCTGGTCATAGGCGCCTGCGTCGTCCTCGAAAGTAACGTGCGCCGCAGAGTAAAGCGAGTACGGCGAGGCCCGTCCCGTAACGATCACATTGCCCTTGTAGAGCTTGAGTGTGACGGAGCCGGTGACGTTGCCCTGGCTGGCGTTGATGGCCGCCTGCAGCATCTCGCGCTCGGGCGAGAACCAGAAGCCATTGTAGATCAGCTCCGCGTAGCGCGGCATCAGCTCGTCCTTCAGATGCCCCGCGCCGCGGTCCAGCGTGATCGACTCGATGGCGCGGTGAGCCTGGAGCAGGATCGTGCCGCCCGGCGTCTCGTAGACGCCGCGCGACTTCATGCCGACGAACCGGTTCTCGACCAGATCCAGCCGCCCGATGCCGTTGTCGCGGCCGAGATCGTTCAGCGCCGCCAGCAGGGTCGCTGGCGACATCGCATTGCCATTCAGCGAAACCGCATCGCCTTTTTCGAAACCCACTGTGATTTCGGTGGCGACGTCGGGCGCCTCCATGGGCGAGATCGTGCGCATGTAGACATACGGCGGCGGCTCGACCGCGGGGTCCTCCAGGACTTTGCCCTCGGACGAGGAGTGCAGCATGTTGGCATCGACCGAGAACGGGGCCTCGCCGCGCTTGTCCTTGGCGACCGGAATCTGGTGCTTCTCGGCGAACGCGATCAGGTCGGTGCGGGACTTGAACTCCCACGTCCGCCACGGTGCGATCACCTTGATATTCGGGTTCAACGCGTAGGCTGACAGCTCGAACCGGACCTGATCGTTGCCCTTGCCGGTCG
>CAYOWK010000052.1:0-27073 GCA_964407665.1 uncultured Rhizobium sp.
CGCAAGCTGGCAGCTTATACAAGAAGGCGCGTTTCCACGCGCCCCGGCCTCCCATGCCTGAAAGGGCAAAACGGGAGGGGAGCTACAGCATCACGGACGGTGAAAGCCGGTCCGAATGGAACAGCGTGTCCACAACGGAAGACACCCACCAAAGCCAAAGCAGTCCTCATGGTGAGCAGGCGTGCAAAGCACGCCGTCCGTCGAACCACGAGGACGGCGCTCACAGGACGAAGGTTCACTCTGCCAACAGAGCCGGGCGACACATTCAACGATCAGCCAGCGCCCGACGCGCCTCGTGGTTCGACGGACGCCGCCTGCGGCGGCTGCTCACCACGAGGCGCTCACAAGCCGATCGCCACCGAGCCCAATCACCCCGCAGAGGCCTTGATCTTGCCGCCCTTCGCACGTGTCATCAGGCGCACAACTTCCGCCGTCACATTCGGCTCCCAGCCTTCCGTGTGGCCCTTGTCCAGACGCACGACGTCCGCAACCACGCGGCCATCCCGGCAGCCCTCGAATACAAACGCCTCAGCCGTGCCGCCGCGCGCCTTGCGGCCCCAGCTCAGCGTCGGCGGATTCTGGCGGCTGGAGTCGTAGACATAGCCAGCCTTCGTATCGACGATGTCCGGCATGCGGCGGCGCGAGGTGCAGCCAAACTTGTCGGCCCAGGTCGACGTCTCCAGCAGCCGCGCAGTCTCGTGCTCGCCCAGGATGTTGATGTGCGAGAAATCACACGCCGGGTCCGGAGCGCCTGCGGTGGCCGACGCGGGCCGCGTTGGCGAGGGCACGACATCCGGCGACGGGGTCTGCGACTGCGGCGCGGGACCGAAACCCGTCGGGCCAAATCCGGCGCTGCCGCCGATGCGTCCGCCCGAAATCGAGAGGAAGCCGTCCACCTTGTCCTTGAAGTAGTCCGTGCAGACGAGGCGGCGCGACGTCATCGATCCCTGGCTATGCCCGGCCAGCCAGAACGCCTTGACGTTCTTGCGACCAACCTGATCCAGCGTCGTCTCGATGATGCGCTGGAGGTAGACGTCATCCGCCTCGGCGGTCCAGCGCTGCGGCGGCGCGTTGGGCGTGATCACCACCAGCCGCTGCGCGTCCACATGATCGGCAATCGGGAAGTAGTGACGCTGCCAGTTCCCGAAGGAGCCGCCGCCATGCAGGCTCAGCACGACGGTGACGTCCTCATCCGGCTTCAGGTCGCAGGGATAGTCCACAAAATACCGGCGGCCGGACTCGGCGTCGACAACCGGGCCCTGCTCGGTCACCAGCCGGCCGCAGTCTTCACCCTCCGGGCACCGCAGAACCGGCGGCTGGTTGCAAGGCGCACTGCCGAGCCGCACGGGCTCCTTCGGTGCGCTGGCGCAGCTCGCCGCCAGCAGAGCCGCCGCCACAAATGGTATCAGCTTCAGAGAGTGCTGCAGTCTCATCGTCGTAACCCCGGAATCGTTGTGCGGCCGTTCATCGACCGTCGAGTTGGACGGTATCTTGCCCCTCTGCTGCGTCAATCCGGCCCGGCAACGGCCTCGCTCCATGCGCGTTGTGTGGGCAATGGGCTTCAACAGACACGTCCGCGACCTCATCTACATGGCCGCGATCACGCTGGTGATGGTCGGCGCAGCCTGGTGGGCGGTCGACCGCTTCGTTCCCCCGCAGGACAACCCGTTCAAGCCCCTCGATCTCACCCTCCCACCCGGCCTCACGACCGCTTCAAAACTGCGTGCACTGAAGGACGACTCCGGTCTCTGCCGGCAATTGCTCTCCGATGCGGGCGTCGAATTCACGGATGTGGATCGCAAGGTCAGGGAACCGTCGTGCACCCTCGATGGCACGCTGACCCTCGACCGGTCGCTGACGCCCTACTCCGAGACGCTCACCATGTCGTGCCCGCTCGCGGCGGCGCTCTACATGTGGGAGCGCCACTCCGTGATCGCCGCCGCCGAAGCCGAACTGGGCGCCCCGCCTTCGCGCATCGACACCCTCGGCACCTATTCCTGCCGCAAGGTGCGCGGGGGCCGAACGGGAAACTGGAGCCAGCACGCCGCCGCCAACGCCGTCGACATCGCAGGGTTCAGATTCGAGGATGGCCGGCGCATCTCCCTGGTGGGTGATTTTGGCAAGGCAACACCGGAGGGCCGGTTCCTCGAGCGCATCCGCAAGGAAAGCTGCAGCCTGTTCTCCACCACGCTCGGGCCCGACTACAACGCCCTGCACCGCGACCACTTCCACCTCGACATGGGCGGCTACTCCATCTGTTCGTGATCCCGCGTGCTGGAACCTGCTCCGATTCCCCCCGTTCCGCTGCCTACCTGCTTCAAGCGGAGGGAATGCGTGCGTCTCAGCAATCTGGCCCTGACTCTGGCCATCGTCGCGACCCTGTCCGCCTGCAGCTCGACAGTGTTTGTACCGCCGGCGGCTCCGGCCTGGTCGGTCAACGCCGTCGCCACCCTCAAGCCAGGCGGCGGTTACACCGTCCGGACGGTCACGCTCTCACCAGAGGACTGTTTCGTCGCCAGCGATGTCGCCGCCGCCCGCTCTGCGCTGCCGCAGACCATAGAGCTTCGCATCACCCTGACGCGTAACGGGGGCCGGTGCCGTCTGCACGCGACTGATGTCGGACACACCTTCGAGGGCGCCGCCGCGAACGACACTGACAGCCAGGTCGAGATCGTGCTTTTCGCCGACGGCGAAGAGAAAGGCCGCTCGATTGTGCCTCTTGTCCCGCCACGCCAGCTCGACAGGATCTGATCCCGCTTGCCCCGGCGCCTGCGTTTGGGACACAAGGCGGAATGCTCCTGTCTCATCCCCACTTCGCCGGCCTGGCCGCCTTCCCGCTGCACATCCAGATGGGGCTGGACTACCACGCCGCTGCAGATGGCCGCTCACACGTTTCCTTTGTGGTGACGCCGGATATGCTGACGCCCGCCCCTGCACTCCATGCGGGCTATCTCTATTCCGCCAGCGATCTCGCCTCCTACGTCGCCCTGCTCAGCCTTCTCACGCATCAGGAAAGCGCAGTGACCCACGACCTGCACGTCTCGGTCATGAGCTCCGCCAGAGCCGGCGATCGCGTCGATGTTCGGGCAGAGGTCATCCGGCGCGGCCGCACGCTTGCCTTCATGGATGTCCGCGCCAGCAGCGGCGACCGGTTGCTATCGACGGCGCGCGTCACCAAATCGATGATGGGGCCAGCACGGGAACCATGATGGGCACGCGCGCGCTCGCCTCGGCAGCTTTTGCCCTCGCCCTGTCCCCGGGCGCGCTGGCGCAGGCATTCGAGCCGCCCCCCTTCGACGCCCTCGACGTGCAGCGCCAGCAGAGCGAACAGCAGCAGCTCGACGCGCTCGAAAAACAGAAACAGGACGAACTCTTCCGCGCGACGCCTGACCCGTTCGAAGCCAGCCGCTCCGCCCTGCGCCGGATGGAGCTCGAAAGCCAGCAGGACGCCGTCCGTCTGCGCGGCGCCCTCGAACGCGACGCAGACAGGCGCGAACAGACCACGCGCGAATGGACCCTCCCCAACCGCCGCATCGCAGCCTCCAGCGTCCTCGTCGTCCAGCAGCCTGCGCAGTACGGCATGCCCCCCGCCCCGAAGGGGCAATACTATGCCCGCGTCGAAGGCCGCTTCGTCCTCGTGGACGCAACCTCCGAGATGGTCGTGAAGGTCCTGCCCGTTCAGCCGGCCGATCCCGTCGCCGACATGCCCCTGCAGCCGCTGGCTCCGCCATCTCCGCCCGTCCCGCAGGCGTCGCCGGGCTCTCGGCGCTAAATCGCAGCAACCCACTTGTCATCGGCGCAATCGGCGCCCAATCTCTTTTGATCGTCAGCAAGCGAAAGGAGGTGATCCAATGTCAGTCACTATGAGCCAGGGCGCAGCCCTGCGGACGGACGCGGTTGTTGGAGCAGCCTTCATCAATCACGCCTGACGCGTGGCTTTCGCCGGGGTTCGCCCGGCTCAAACATGACGGAAGGGGTCGCGGAACAGGTCCGCGGCCCCTTTTGTCTGTCTGGGTCCCGCCTCGATCCGGAACATCTTCCTCCGGGATGTGTTTTCTCCCCGAATGGAGATGACAATGAACGGCATCCTTCTCGCTCTGGCCTGCTTCGGCGCCTTCGCAGCCATCCTCGCAAGCGAACCCTCCTCCGAGCCGCCGGCTCCCCGGTTGGATGTGGCCTTGCTGACCAGCCAGGCCGCCCTCCACCCCCGCGACCCCGGCTCGATGACCGCCACCCGCAGCTCCGACCCCGAAACCGGCGAGATCACCGAAATCTCGGTCATCGCCTTCCGCGACTGAGGAGGCGCCCGCCCCCCACCAGATTGCCCACCGCCTCAATACCGTCTAGACAGACTGCTAAACGCTTCATCACGAAAGTGCGGTCGAAGACGGTTGAGGAGGAATTCCATGGCTATGCGCTCCCTGAAAGCGAGCCTGCTGGTGCTTGCTATATGCGCAGCGCTTCAGCCCCTCGCTCATGCACAGACGACGCCGGCAAAGCTCGCACCGGGCTTCTCGACACCGCGCAACGCCATGGGCCAGCCGGACATATCCGGGGCCTGGAACAACGAATCCCTCACGCCCTACGAACGTCCCGCAGCCATGGGCGAGCGCAAGGTTCTCACGCCCCAGGAAGTCGCCCAGCGCGAAGCCGGAGCGGATGCGCGCTGGGCAGCCTCCAACGCACCGTCAGACCTTTCCAAGGGTTTCAACGACGGCCGCACTGGGGGCTACAACGCCTACTGGGTCGGCAACAACAACAAGGTCATGCGGGTTGGCGACGAGCCGCGCACCTCGCTCATCACCTACCCAAGGAACGGACGCATCCCGCCCCGCAAGCCGGACGCGCCGCCAAAGCAGACCAGCACACTGCAAAACATCTTCTTCACCGCCGACATCGGCGATCTCGAATCCTACGAGACCCGCAGCGGCGTGGAACGCTGCCTGTTCTGGCCATCGCAGGCGGGCGCCGTGCTACGCGCCGCCGCCTACAACACCAACTACCAGATCAGCCAGGGCACCGAAGCCGTCGTAATCACGGCCGAGACGATCCACGATGCACGCATCGTGCGTCTCAACGCCCAGCACAATCCGGCATCGGCGAAGACTCGTCCGTGGATGGGCGACAGCATCGGCTGGTACGAAGGCGACACGCTGGTCGTCGAGACCATCAACTACCACCCCGAGCAGTACTTCCACTATGCATCCGAGCAGCTGAAGGTCACCGAGCGCTTCACACGCGTCGCCGAAGATCGCCTGCTCTACCAGTTCCACGTCGAGGACCCGAAAGTGTGGGCCGAGCCTTGGGGCGGCGAGTACGAGTTCTCGCGCTCGGCGGGCGTCTATGAATATGCCTGCCATGAAGGCAACTACGCCATGGTCAATGGTCTGCGCATCGGCCGCATGCAGGATGCTGGCCTCATCCCGAAAGACCCGGAGACACGCACGCGCGGCGAGGAGTAGAACCCGGCGAAAGGGACAGAAACCGGTCCGCTTCGCCGCCACGCCCTATCTGCGATATTCGACCAGCTCGATCCGGTTCCCGAACGGGTCCGCGATGAAGGCGGTCGAGATCGGCAAGGTGACAGCCGCCGACGGCTGGGTGAGCACCTTGCCGCCTGCAGATTCCGTCCGCGCAACCACAGCCTTGATGTCGGCAACCTGCACGACCACGTGCGAAGCTGTCGTGATCGGCTCTTTCGACGTGATGACCGCGATACGCGCCGCCGGATTGGCAGCCGCCGCCTCGACCGTATCGCCCCAGTTGAGGAATATCTCGAAGAAGGTCGGCTGGTCGAGGCGGCGCACCTCCCGTACGCCGAGCACCTCGGCATAGAACGCCGCCGCTTTCTCGACACCCGCCTTGTCCGGCGCCGTCACCCTTGCATTCATCACGCGCGGAGCCAGATCCGCCATTGCCACAGGCGCGGGCCCGCTGTGCTGGCATGCCGCCGCCAGTCCAGCGCCAAGCGCCACAATCATTGTTCTCAGTTTCACTGATGCGTCTCCCCGGACGGGTCGTTCTGGCCAGCCGCCAGACGCATACCCGGCAAAAAATGGGCGCCGGCTCTATAACCGGCGCCCAGTCGCGAGCGACCGCTCGCAGTAAACGGGCTGCTCGCAGGGAAATGAGAGCGACAGCCCGCCGTCTTCCGTTTGCGCGCAGACGCGCCTCTATCGGGCAGCCCGCCGCTCCTGTTCGCGGGCGCCAGCCAGAATGCCGATCATTCCGTAGTTGCCTTCGTGGCAGGCGAATTCGTAGATGCCTTCCGAGGCCCAGAACTCGTACTCGCCGCCCCAGGGCTTCTCCCACACGACTGGATCCTCGATCGAGAACTGGTAGTGCAGCCGGTTATCGGCGACGCGCGTGAACCGCTCCGTCACCTTGAGGTTTTCGGACGCGCCGTAGAATTCCTGCGCGGGATGGTAGTTGATCGTCTCGACGACCAGCGTGTCGCCCTCATACCGGCCGATGGAATCGCCCATCCACGGGCGTGTCTTGGCCGACGACGGATTGTGCTGATCGCTGAGCCGGATGATCCGCGTGTCGTGGATCATCTCGACCTGGATCGCGACGGAATCCTTGCCCTGCACGAACCGGTAGTTGTTGTTGTAGAGCACGGGACGCAGCACCGGACCGGCCAGCGTCTGCATGAACATGCACCGCTCGGACAGTCCCCGCGTCTCGGGGCCGTCGCTGGTCCCTGCAGAATCGCTCTCATCGCTCGACTCGACACGCACAACGCGCGCAGGCGCTCCCTGCCGGCGCGGCGGCACGCGCCCATCCGGCGTCGTCAGGAACGAACTGCGCGGCTCGCCCCTCACCCGCATCACCTGCGTGCCCGGATCGGTCCAGAAGCGGTTGTACCCGGCATTGGTGTTCTTGTCGGTCGGGGCGCCCGCATTGGGGTCGCTCGGCAGATCGCCCGCCCGGCGATAGGCTTCCGCCCCGCCCTGCACACGCGCCGCCTGCTCTTCCGTTAGCGCGAGCGCACCGAACTCCTTAGGCCGCTCCATCCGCGTCGTGGTGGCGTTGCTCCACACGCCGGCGAGGTCTGGCTGGCCGAGCGCATTGCGGGGCGCCGTGTACCCGTCATAGGCCGGCTTCGCATAGGCGTCGGCGGAGTAACTGTTGACCTGGGCAAAAGCCGCGCCCGGGAGGGCCGCCAGCGCGGCCAGCGATACAGACAGCAGTGCACGTTTCATCCCGCCCTCCTCAGTCCGCGTCTTTGTTGGCGCCGACATCCACCTTCACATAGCGTGCGATGGCGTCGATCTGGTCGGCGGTCAGCGTTGTTCCGAAGCCCGGCATTTCCGGCGCGCCGCGCGTGATGAAGTTCTTCACGTCCGTCAGCGAACCCGTAGTCGTCAGCGCCGGAGCGCTACCCCCCTGGATGCCGCGGCCCGAAGCGCCGTGGCACATCGCACAGCTGCGATCATAGAGCTCCCTGCCCATGGCCAGCTGGGCGGGCGTCGCCGTGACCGTCTCCTGCGGATCAGCGGGCGCCCCGGCAGACGCCGTCGCGACCGCGCCATCCGCAGACGGCATCCGCGCGCCCGGCAGAGACAGCACGACCAGTTCGGCCGTCTGCCCCTGCGCCGACAGCGCCACGGCGATGTACTGCCGCCCGCGGTGCATGTAGGTCATCGGCGCACCGGAGGTCAGCCCCGGCAGCTTGAACTCGCTGACAACGGCGCCGGTCTTCTTGTCATAGGCCCGGAACATCGGACCGCCCGGATCACCGCCGATGTTGGCGGACTCCGCCATGAACATCAGCGACTTCGTCACCAGCGGACTCGGACGCACCGAGATTTGCCCCATGTTGTCGAAGTCGAGTTTGAGCCCTTTCAGCGCCGGATGGTTACGGATCTCGTCAGGCGCGCCGCCGATGGACCGCGTCCAGGTGTGCTCGCCCTTGTTCATGTCGGTCGCCGTCACCAGCGCCCATGGCGGACGGTTGAGCGGCAGTCCGTTCGGCAGCCGCATGACGCCGCCGCTGACCGGCGCATATTTCCACTCGGTCTTCGTGGGATCGGCAGGCCGCAGACCAATCGCCATGAAGGTGTTGCGGGTCGGCGTGAACAGCGTGTTCGTCTCGACGTCCACCGCCCCGCCATTCCAGTTCGCCCCGCCGCCATAGTTCGGGTAGACGATCGTGCCCTTGTTGGTCCCCGTGATCAGTGTCGGCGGGGTGTACATCGGCCCCCTCGTGTAGCTCTCCATCATCTTCTTCGCCTCGGCGCGCAGCTCCGGCGTGAAGTCGATGAGGTCTTCCTCGTGATAGCCCAGACGCGAGAACGGCGCAGGCTTCGTCGGGAAAGGCTGGGTCGGCGACAAGTGCTCGCCCGGCGCGCCCATCTCGGTCGGCACGGGCCGCTCCTCGATCGGCCACACCGGCACGCCTGTCACGCGGTCGAACACGAACGCCATGCCCTGCTTCGTCAGCACGGTGACGGCCTTGATCGTCTTGCCGTCCTTCTTCACGTCATGAAGGATCGGAGCAGCCGGCAGGTCATAGTCCCAGACGCCATGGTGCAGGATCTGGAAGTGCCAGATCCGCTTGCCGGTCTTGGCGTCGACACAGACGATGGTCTCGCCGAACAGTCCGTCGCCCGGCTTGTCGCCGCCCCACCAGTTGTTGGTCGAGCTCTCCACCGGCAGGTAGACATAGCCCAGCTCCGGATCGGCCGACATCATCGACCACACGGACGCCGCGCCGAAATCCTTCCAGCTGTCATTCTTCCACGTATCGTTGCCAAACTCGCCCGGACGCGGGATCGTGTGGAACGTCCACAGCTTCTTGCCTGTGCGAACGTCATATCCGCGAATGTAGCCCGGTGTGCCGCCCTTGGTCGGGATGGTGTCGTCGCCGATCACCTGGATAACGATCACATCGCCCACCACGATTCCGGGCGCCGTCGAGTTGATGTCCTGCACCGTGCGCGGATCATCGGGCGGCAGCAGGTCCTTCTTGAGATCGACCTGGCCGCCGGCGCCAAACGCCGGATCGGGCTTCCCGGTCACCGCGTCGATGGACAGCAGGCGACCATCAATCGTGTTGTGCAGGATCCGCTTCGATCTGCCGTCGGTCCAGTAGGACACTGCACGGCTGCCGCCCGAGAAGGCGCGCGTTGAAGGTTTGCGATACGGATCAGGCGTATGGATCCACAGCGTCGCGCCCGTCGAGGGATCAATGGCGGCGATCTGGGAGCCGCCCGTCGG
This sequence comes from uncultured Rhizobium sp., assembly GCA_964407665.1. Classification (GTDB taxonomy): domain Bacteria; phylum Pseudomonadota; class Alphaproteobacteria; order Caulobacterales; family Hyphomonadaceae; genus CAYOWK01. The sequence goes on from CAYOWK010000052.1 coordinate 9,223, forward strand.
CGTGTAGAGCACGCCGTCCACCATCAGCGGCGTGGCCTTCCAGTTGGCGTTGGGCCGCCCCTGGATATCCGTCGCCTTCCAGCGCCAGGCGATTTCCAGCTCGCCCACATTGCCGGCGTTGATCTGGTCCAGCGGCGAATAGCGTGTGTTGCCGGGATCGCCGCCCCACGTCACCCACTCGCCAGCGGCGCGTGTCATCGGACCGTGATCGAACTGTCCGGGGAATGCGGCGACGGCCTCTGCGCCCGCCTGCCCGGCCGGGGCCGGCGCCTGGGTACAGGCCACGGCAAGAGCCAGAACGGCCGCGCCAGCCGCCAGCACGCCACGCCTGTTGGCGAACCACTTCATCTGTTCCTCCCCGAACAACACGCCGCATTTTCCTGCGGACTATTATTGCCGTCTATCCTGACTGTTGATCCTCCCGATTGTCAAAATTGTAAAGGCCCCGACGTCGAACTGTGGCCATCGACACTCCAATCGGACGGCAAAATGAACCAGAAGCCCTGGCCGGCTTCCGCCAGGAGCTGGACGGCAGCGCGTATCGCGCCGCGTCCGCCTTCATCCGGATGAGAACGTGCACAAGGCCATCAGTCGGTTTGGCGCCCTTCAGATTTGCGAAGGATCAAAGAAACTTCGCCGGGGTCCGCTGCGTCTGGACGGCGAACGAACATGCGCCTAAGGGCAGATTCCCGCTCCCAAGGAACCGGTCGCGCTTACGCGCCGCATGACAAAAGCGCATGAGTTCGGACCAGCCCTCTCCATCCAGGCCCCAAGGCGTGGGCGCTGCCCTGATAGCCGCCGCACGGGTTTGCTCGCAGGGTGCGCAACTTCTGCTCATGCTCGTCGCGGTCCGATTTCTTGGCGTGGCGGAGTTCGGCTACTATGCGCTGGCTTCGGCGGCGGTGCTGGGCCTGATTTATCTTGGCGAGGCGGGTTGGCGCGAACGCATCGTGATGGCGGCGACCGACTACGACGTCGCCCAGGCCCATGGCGCAGCCATACTGGGCGGTGTGGTCTTGGCCGCGACGGGCGCCGGGCTCGGTTTTTGGGCGTCGCAACAGGAATTCGAGCCGCTCGCCTTTCAGCTTGTGTCGATCCTTTCTGTTGGCGTCGCACTCGCCTCGTTCAGCGCCGCCCAAGCCGGCTTGCTTGTGCGTCGTCGCAAAGCGGTCACCCTGGCCGCCATCACCGTCACCAGCGAGGGCGCCGGGCTGGCCGCGGGTATCGCCGCCTTCGTTGCCGGTTGGGGCGTCTATGCCCTTGCGGCCTCCCGGTTGACGGCGCTCGGCGTGGCGGCGGTCTGCTCTCTTGGCGCGACCCGGTATCTGACGCTTGGAAATGTGTTCTCGCCAAGCGGCGGCGCAGCTTTCGCATTCTCCCTGCGCATTCTTGCGACGCGGCTCCTGTCCTTCGCCGAACAGAATGGCGGGCTCTTCCTGATCGGGTTTTTTGTCGGACCCACGACGGCCGGCCTGTATCGCGCCGGGGCGCGTCTGGCTGCCGCCATTGGCGAAGCGATTGGAGAGACGGCCCGCTATCTGGCGTGGACGAAGCTTGTTGGGCGTCAAGCGAACCTGGCTCCGACCGGTGCAGTCGGTGAGGAAACTCACATGGCCTTCATCAAGCTGTTGCTGGCCGTGTATGCCCCGCTCTATGTGGGGCTCGCACTCGTTTCCGGCGAGATGGTGCGTCTCCTGCTCGGCCCGGAGTGGGCGCCAGCAGCGCAGATTTCTGCGGCCCTCGCGATCCGGCAGCTTCTGCTCTCTCCCAAGGTGGTGTCGGAGCCGCTCCTGGCGGCGAGGCGTGACATCAAGTGGTTGCCGCGGTTGGGATTCGCCTCTCTGGCGATTACAATTGTGTTCACGAGCGCAACCGCTCCATTTGGGCTGACCGCTATCGCGTGGGGACAGATTGGAGCGGCGCTTTGCATCGTGCCTCTGTTGATCTGGGTGCAGCAGACAGTGGCTGGCGTTCGCTGGGCCGCAGTTGCTTTGCGCCTTGTGCCCGTTGCGGTTGCAGCAAGTGCGCTGGCAGCAGCCGTGCTTGTCGTGGGCTTGGTGCTGCCACAGTGGCCAACACTGCTCTTGTTTGCCGCCAAAGTGATCGCAGGATTTATCGCATACGCCGCCGCACTGCTGGTGCTTGATTTCAGGTGGACTGTAACAACCGTTAAGAATATCGTTTAAATGCGCAGTGGGGGCCAGCCGTGCGCTGCAGGGGAACATAATCGTCGTGGACGGACAGCCGAGTCTCGCGCCCTTGTCGGTCGGGTTCGTTTTTGAACTCGATAACATCCGTACCTCCGCGATCTGGCGCGCGGACGCCATGCTGGAACAGGTCGTGCGTCAGATCGGGCGCCAATCGAACCGTCTTGTAGAACCGGCCCAGTTCATCATCGTTTACGATCCCAGCACCCTGCCCCCATCCGAGGTCGAGGGCTTTCTGGCCAAGCACGACCTGTCGCAATATCGCTTTCTCGACTTCCAGCTGATCGCCAAAGAGGGTCTCGGGTACTACGCCCAGAAGAACTACGGCGCGAAGCTGATCCAGCGCGACCTCATTTTCCTGATCGACAGCGACATAGTCGTGGAAGACGAATGGTTCGAACGGCTGGTTGCCGCATTCGACGATCCCAGCGTCGCCGTCGCCTTCGGGAATGTGCGGCTGGAATCGAACACGTTCTTCGAAAGGGCGTTTGCGCTTTCGACGCCGGCGTTCAGCATGAACACGCCACAGGCCGAACGCGAAGAGGTCGAGGCTTTCCTCGCGAACAATGTTGCGTTTCGCAAGTCGGCTTTCCAGGGAGATTTTTTTCCCGGGAGCGAAGCATACCGGGGCCATTGCCGGATCGCTTCGGACCGCATCACGGAAGCTGGAGGCAAGATTCATCGCGTCAACAGCGCGCGCGGGATGCATCCCGCTCCAAATGGCGTTCGTCACTTTGTCCTGCGCGCCCTGGTTGAGGGCCATGACGAAGTTGTTCTGACTCGCGCAGGTCAGGGCCCGCGCTGGAAATCGACTGTCGTCGGTTCTTGCGCGCGGCTCGCGCGATCGGTCGCCAGATCCGCCTCGAGGATTTTGGGCCGGACGGGACGCTCGATTGGTTTGCGCTGGACGCAAATCCCCGGCGCCCTCTGCGTCGCGGTAGCATACTTCGGTCTTCGCTTTTGCGGCGAAGTTGCAACACTGATCAATCCGCACATCATCCGCGACAATGGCATTCACTGAAGCAAATGCTCCGGCGGAGGTAGACACGGCGGGTCTCGACGCCGTGGCGCGCCGTGGAGGAATCTCGCTCTCAGTCGTCATCGCGACCCATAACCGTCCCGACCTTCTGACCAGCTGTCTAGAGGCGCTGGCTCCGCAGGCCGCTCGGCCGGACGTGGAAGTGATCATTGTCGACAGCTGCAGCAGCCCTGAGGTCGCCGAGCATGTTCGAACGCTTGCCGCGAAGTGGCGGTTTCTTCACCTGCGACTCGAACAACCGGGCGTATCGAAAGCGCGCAACGAGGGCGCGGCTCTCGCATCCGCGGATTGGTTCGCCACGCTGGATGACGACGCCATTCCCAAGCAGGGTTGGGTAGAGGGCGCGCTTGCCGCGATACAGGCAGCGCCGCCCGATGCGGCTTTGATTCAGGGCCGGGTCGAGCCGCTGTGGGTGGACATGGAGCCTGCGCGTGTAGAGCCGAGGCACGCCCGCTTTCTTTCCATCGTCATGTATGACACCGATCATGAAATGTCGCTGCCGCCGCACTGCGCAGGGGCCAACATGCTGGTTCGCCGCGACATGCACGCGCGTATCGGCGGCTACGGCGAGAAGTTTGGCCGCGTCCGGAGCGAACTGGTTTCCGGCATCGACACAGACCTGGCCGAACGGCTTGGGGTCGAGGGCGGACGGGTCTACTACTCCAACAGGTTTGCCGTGAGGCACTTTGTGCCGGCGGTCCGAATGACCGCAGGCTGGTTGCGTGAGCGCTCGTTGAAGGAAGGCCAGGCGCAGGGGCAAATCATGTTCTCGCGCCGTCCGCCCATGTATCAGGTGGTTTTGTTCGGAAAGCTGATCGCGGCGTTCTGTGCGCTGACACTGCTGTCGCTCGTGAACCGCCGAAGTCTGGATCTTCTAATCCGCCGTCACGTCAATCTCGGGATGCTGCAACGCGCGCCAGCGATCAGGATCGTCAGATCCTCGCCCTCGGACGCGCGAAAGTCATAGCCAGCGAACCACGCAGCCTCCAGAGCTGAATTCGAGGTCTGCAGGGGGCGCCGGTTTCGAACCGTCGCCACGCCCCTGGTGCGAGTGGTCCGCACAGAACAAGCCGTTCTCGGCTGGTCGCCCCCGTTCAGAGGCGCCCAAAAAATCTAGATATCAATTGCGTTAACTTGACAGCACCGTCATCGCCCCATCAGAAGCCGCGAGAATGGATGATGCTTTCCCTACCTGCGGGCAAGGAGATGAGCATACCGTCTTCGCCAACCGTGATCCTGCCGGAAAAGAGATCCGTGGCATCGCCTAGCCAGATCGCTTGCAGGGCGCGAACAGGCAGCGGCGGAGCGATGTGGTAGAATACAAGCTCGCTTGCGCCTGCCTCGGCGGCGGCCCGCGCCGCATCTTCGGGAGTGGCGTGGTAGTCCGTTATGTCGTTCAGCAGTTTTGCGGTCGTTGTTCGCCCGATATCCTGCATGGCCGCTGCAAGGCGCTTGACCATCTCCGGATCAAGGGCCTCGTGGAACATCACATCGACGCCTTCGGATGCGGCGACGAAACCCGGATGAAAGACAGTATCTCCGCTCAGCGAGATCGAGCGGCCCTTGTAGTCGACACGATAGCCGAAGGCGGGCTCGATTGGCGCATGATCCACGCGTATCGCTGTGATCGTCACGCCCGCATCGTCATAGACGACGGTCTGGGCGGACGGGCCGGCCGGCAGGGCAATCTCGATGGCCCGACCACCATAGCCGGCCGGGTTTGCGACATTGCCGTGATGGGCGATCCGGTAGCCGCGATCAAGGCTGTAGGCAGCATTGAACCCGTTCACGACAGTTGCCGTGCCTTCCGGCCCGGTGACCGGCAGCGGCTCAGATCTGAAATCGTGCTGGCCGATCCAGGCCATCAGCAGGAGTTCGCCCAAACCATCGATATGATCCGAATGCAGATGCGTCAGGAAGGCGCCTTCCAGTTCTCCCATCGGAAATCCCATGCGGCCCAGCTTGCGAATGCTGCCTGAGCCGGCGTCGAAGACGAATCCCTGATTGCCGGCAAGTACGCCGATGCAGGCGCCTGCGGTCCGGTTGTCGGGCATCGGCGAGCCCGTCCCGCAGAGATATACATGCAGCCCGTCGGGCAGTTCCCCGACCGGGTCTGCAGTCACACCGCGCTTTACCACCGCGTCGTAGGCGCGCCACGTAATAGGTTCCCGGAAAGCAAGAAAGCCGACGACTCCGAGCAGGGCGACAGCAAATACTCCGAGAGTAATCTTGAGCCATAGTCTCATGCGGTATTCCTTTCGCAGCACGGGCCGAACGCCGCACACCGACCGCGCATTTGGTTGGAATGAGCGATCCTGCTGTGCGCCCCCTGTAGCCGGACCGGCGGCGGTCAACGCCACCTGAGCGCCCAAATTAATGTTTTACATTAGTAGTCCGCGGAAGCCTTCGATACAAGCCTTGCCCGTCAGACCCGCCAGAGAAAACACAGGCGAAACTCAAGCTCCAAACGGTCCAGGGATCCGACTACGCGTCCGTTCCCGCGTCATGGCTAGTTCGGCCAGATGACGTACTCGTCGTTCTCGCAGGGCCGGTCGACGATTGTCCTGTCGATGCAGATCGGGCCTTCCGTCTGGTGCGGATAAAGCGGCGTAACAGCGTCCGCCCAATGCGCTTCCAGGAGGGCCTCAAGGCGCGCACGTTCTACCGGATGCGTCTCGGCGAGATTGACCTGCTCGGTTGGGTCCTCGGCAAGGTTGAACAACCAGGTCCGGTCCTGACGACCATTGTAGTGGAGCTTCCAGTCGCCGGCTCGCACAACGCGGTAGAAGCCGCTTGACCAGTAAAGCGCATCATCCACTCGGCTGATTTTGCCCGTGCCAAGCGCTTCGGGCAGAATATTGTGTCCATCGATAGCCACACCCTCGGGAAGCGGCGCGCCAGTCGCAGCCGCTAGCGTTGGCATGACATCGACCAGGGAGACAGGTGTCTCAATACGTGTTCCGGGGGCAATCTGTCCGGGCCAGGAGATAAACATGGGAATGCGAATTCCGCCCTCGAACAGGGTAATCTTCCAGCCGCGATAGGGTACATTCACCTCTGGCAGTCCAAGATATCCCGCTCCGCCATTGTCTGACGCGAAAACAATGATCGTATTGTCTGCGAGGCCTTCTTCTTCGAGCTTGTCCATTATCCGGCCAACTGAACGATCAAGCGCGTGGATCATGGCCGCATAGACCCGCAGCCGATGCGGTTCGATATCGCCGACAGCGTCATAATCAGACTTTGTCGCCTGGAGCGGCGTATGCGGCCCCCAATGGGCGAGATAGAGGAAGAAGGGACGGTTCTTGTTGGCCTCGATCACCTTCAGGGCTTCGTCGGTCCAGTAGTCGGTCAGGTAGCCCCCGGGCTTGAACCACTTGTCCGTGAATTCCTCGCCTGCACGGTTGAATTCTGCGGCATACTGGAAAATGCCCCAGAAGAAGCGATCGATCGGATCGAAATCCAGCACAGCGTTGACGACATCCGGGTCGTCTTTGGGCAAGTACAGACCGCTGGCCATCAGGAGGCTTTCGTCAAAGCCCTGCCCTACCGGGTGCAACGGCTCGGTACGGCCGCTATCCCATTTGCCGATATGGACATTGTGATAGCCTTGCGCACGGAGCACCTCGGCAACAGTGATCTCTTCTGTCGGCAGGCCCATTTCAGCGTACTCGACCGCCTCATGGCCATCTGCGAGATCGAGGTTCCCGGTCGGCTCCGGCATGCCGGAATTCTCCTGCGCGCCCTCGGAAAACATGCGGATGATGCGCGCCATACCGTTGGGCAAAGGGTGGAATTCGAAACCGGTGCGGGTTGGATAGCGCCCGGTCATCAACATGGCGCGTGACGGCGCGCAGAGGGCTGCGCCGGCATAAGCCTGGTCAAAGATCGCGCCTCTGGCGGCAAGCCGGTCGATGTTCGGAGTTGGCACCACGCCTCCAGCCACGCCACCCCCGAATGTAGAGAGGTCATTGATTCCGAGGTCGTCGGCGAGGATGAAGACAATATTCGGCGGGCCTTCGGACCGGTCGCCGGCCGGCGTCGTCGGCCCAGGCGACCATGAGACAGGCCGGTTCTCCGCGACCTCCACCTGCGCTGCCCGTTTGACCATATGAAAAATGATCGCGTTGCGATTGAACCAGACCAAGCCGCCAGCCCCGACAAGGACAACAACAAGGCCGATCAGGATACGTTTCCACATGTGCTGTTCTGCCCCTAACCGCCGCCCGGGTGTCTTTGCCAAGACGTCGTCAGCATCAACCTAGTTTTAATCGATTACATTACGCCGCTTGGCCTCATGTCAATGATGGATATGCCGACGCGGTGAAGGCCTTCCACTTTTCAGATGAAGAAGGTCCGCCATTCGAACCGGCTCGTTGCCTGGCGCCGGGAGGGGCATGCGACCGGAGGCTCGGGCCGCCACCAGGAACCAAGCGTGCGCGGTTCTGACAGCCAGCAACCCGCCGCCCCATGACACCAGATTCGGAGCAAGCCATCTCGGCTTCCATCTCGGACGGTTCGGGACGAAAGCTATCAGGCCGCACGCCGGACAGCCCACCCGATTACCCGCCAGGCGCCCCACATGATGAACAGCAATGCCGCCAGGGCAGCTACCAGCCAGCCCCAGTAGAAGCTGATCATCTTGCTCAGGCTGTTGACGGCGATTTCACGCTCGACCTGATAACCGTCGGGTAGCTCCAGCACGCCCACCCGGTTGGCGTAGAGGCGGTATTCGTGAAGCATTTCGCGCATCAGCTGTGGGCGGTCATCCGACAGGTCGCGGGTCTCGCCCGGATCGGCGTCCAGGTCGAACAGCCGCCAGGCGCCGTCGCCGTGCGGGGGCATGTTGCGCACAAGTTTGAAGTCGCCGCGATAGAGGGCCGCCTGGCCTGAGGTCTCAAATCCAACCGCGTCGTCCGGACCATAGAGACTGGTTCTCTCCCCGGTGAGGAGCGGCTTCAGGCTGCGCCCGGACATGGACACCGTTCCGGGAACCTCGCCGCTGACCCCTGCCAGTTCCAGGAGTGTGGGCGCGACATCGGTCATCACGGTGAACGCGTTCACCTGCCCGACCTCGGGAATGCCTCGGCCGGCGACAATCAGCGGCACACGCAAGCCGCCGTCGCCAGCGTGGAACTTGAAGAGGTTTGCGGGTCCCGACGCGGCCTGCGCCCATTCCGGGCCGATAGCGACATAACTGTCGCGCTCGCCAAGCGTGGCGAGATCCCAATTGTAGCCCCTCCAGCGAAACCAGCTGTCGAACACTCCTCCGACGGGATCGCCCGCCTCCGGACCATTGTCCGAGGTTATGACGAAGACCGTGTTTTCATAGTCGCCGGACACGCGGAGAAATTCGATGAGCCGGCCCAGCTCGTGATCCATGGCTTCCAGCATGCCGGCATTCACGGCCATGCTGCGCGCGGCATGGGCCTTCTCCTCGGCGCTCAGGGCCTCCCAGTCCCAGCTTTCGCGGAGCGTCTCCGGCGGCGGAGCCATAGGCGCGCCCCGACCGACAAGGCCGATATCTTGGGCGCGCTGCCAGCGCATCTCGCGCACCGCATCCCAGCCGACGGAATAGGTGTCGACGTAACGATCCGTGTATTCACGCAGCGCCTGGACCGGAATGTGAATGGCGAGGAAGGCGACGTAGGCGAGGAAAGGTTCGTCGCGTCCGGCATCGCTCTTCAGATAGTCGATCATGCGATCGACAAAAAAGGTTGAAGAATAGAAGTTTTCGGGCAGCGAGGCCGGCTCGCGATCCTCGAACCAGGGCGCCTCGCGGTAGTAAGGCAGGTAGGGTCTGTCTTGCCAGTTGTCGGCTCCGGACGCATCCACAATGAACGACCGGTCGAAACCATGGTCAATCGGCAGTTGACCGTCGTCATGGCCCAGATGCCACTTGCCGGTCATGTAGGTCCGATAGCCCCCTCCCCTCAACCGCTCGGCGAGGGTGATGACGCCTGGCTCAAGCGACATTGTGTAACCTGGTTGACCGCGGTGCTCTTTCGGCAGGACTTCCCGGATCGTTCCAAGCCCAGCGGTGTGGTGGTCCATCCCCGTGAGCAGCATGGCGCGAGAAGGGGCGCAGAACGGTGTAGAGCGATGCTGAGTGAACACGGCGCCGCGGGCGGCCAAGGCGTCGATATTGGGCGTTCGCGCCTCTCCGCCATAGACGCCGAAGTCCATCAGCGCAGCGTCATCGACAAGCACGAGGACGATGTTCGGCCGCGTGGCCTGAGCCGCAGCTGGCGACGCGATCAAAAGGCCCAGCAACGCGACGATGGGTCTGAGGGTGCGCATGATCACTGCGCAGCCACTTCCGGTCCGGCAAGTACGACTTCCATCATGCGATGCGCCGTCTCGGCGCCGCTGTTCTGGTTCTGCCCGGTGACCAGCCGCCCATCGACGACGACGTGGTTGGCGAAAAAGTCCCGAAAACCGGTATCGGCCTCGAACAGCGCTCCGGCGGCCCGGAGGTCGCGCTCAGGATGTTTGGGTGTGAAGACGATGCCAAGTTCCTGGATTTGCTTGTCTGTCACGGCGGAGACGCGGCGCCCCTTGACCAGCGGGGAGCCATCAGGTGCGCGTGCCGGAATGAGACCGAGCGGGCCATGGCAGACACCCCCGACCACTGCGCCGCCGGCGTAAGCACGGCTGATCTGATCGCCAAGCACCTCGGACTGGGCGAAATCGTAGGCCGCGCCCCATCCACCCGCCAGGAAGACGACGTCGTAATCTTCCATATCGACCATTCCGATATCGAGGGACCGCTTCACCCGCGACTGGAACTGTTGGTCATCGAGAAAGCGCCGGTCCGGCGAAGACATCAGCGGCCAGCGCAATGAAACAGGCTCAATTGGAACATCGCCGCCCCGAATGCTGGCAATATCAACGTCCATGCCTGCATCCAGAAACGCATAATAGGGCGCTGTCATCTCCGACGCGAATACGCCCGTTGCATCGCCTTCCGGGTCAAGCGTGGCATGGCTGGTTGTCACGATCAGGGCCCGGCGACCGGACAGGTCCATCTCTGGGACCTCATAGTGCGGATGGAGACCAGCAGCGGTCAACGCATGGGGCAGACCCAGCCAGACCAGCACAGCAAGGGCCAGCACCCCGGCCGAAACATAAGCAATCCAGCGTTTCATCGCTTCGCTTCCCGTAATGCACTGATGGATCGGTCAAGATCGGAAGAATGAGAGAGTGACCCCTCATGGGCAAAGACAGGCGGCAACCAGGTCGCCCTCGACGTCATCATCCGGGAACGAGTGATGGAGCGCCCTCATCCTCAGGGCGAACACAACCGTCTCACCGTGTTTCGGGTCGTGCACGTCAAGGTTGACCATCCACGCAAACGGCGGCGCCCATCCCACCCATCCAGCCCCAAATGCGGTCCGACCCGAAACCCATCCATAGCTTCATGAGGCTCGGCCAATTCCTCACAATCGAATAATGCAACACATTAGACGCTGTCAACGGCAGTCTCTCGCGGCGAATGGGTTGCGACCACCGGCCCGACGTCTAGGGGACGGGTCCATGCATCAAATGGTCCTTGATTGACCCAGCGAGACAAAGCGAGCTCGGTACGACCAACAGAATCCACCGCCAGCCGGAGGCTATGAAAGTTCAGCGAGAAAGAGGTCCGCGGAGGCTGAAACCAGAAAACCTTCCGAATTCGCTGTCAGGACGCGCCACCTGGCGGCGGGAAGTGCACAAGCGTGGTAGAGAGGCCAGCGCGATGACCTGCCAATCAGGAGGCATGAGCCGAACGGAGCGCTGCTCCAAGCCTGACCCGCCTGAGCAGTCCGGCCCATTCAAATGCAGCCGGCAGCTGCGGTGGGGCGATTCGCGCCTCGACATACTGAGCAGGCGGCGACATCAACGCCGGTGGCCGGATGGCTTCGGGACACGGCTCACGCTGCTCATCGGTGCCGGTGCGGAGCTTCCCGCGCCTGCAGTCGGGAGCCCACAGTTTGTGGCGCGCAAACTACATTTTCTGCAGCGGAAACAATGATAGTTTTCCGGATTGTATCGACTTCATTGTGAAGGGCCGAGTTCGAGTGAGCCAGGAAACCAGGCGGCAAGACACAAAGGCGGCGCTGATTGAGGCGGCTGAGCGCCTGTTCGCGGAAAAGGGGCTTGGGGGCGTTTCTGTGCGGGATATCACACTCGCAGCCGGCGCGCGGAACCAGAGTGCGCTGCACTACCACTTCGGCGACATGGACGAGCTGATCAAGGGTGTCTTCGTGCACCGTTATCACCAGATCGAGGCAGCGCGGCGCGATCATCTTGCCGAGACGACTGCTGCAGGAATGGAAGGCGATATCGGCAAGCTTATGGAGGCTGCGGTTAGCCCGCTCCTTGAAGCGTGCCTTGAAGAAAATGGGAGGCTGTATGCCCGCTTCTGTGCCCAGCTCACTGCTGACCCGCGCTTCGATGTGGTCCAGCTCATTGGGGACACAGGAATGCAGAGCGCTATCCAGATGAGAGATCTCATCGACAATGCGCTCCCAGGTATACCCAGGGACATTCTCCGGGCCCGCCAGAGACTCCTTTTCACAATGTCCATCATCCTGATGGCCGACTACGCACGTCTGATTGAGGCTGGGAACGCGCCGCCGGTGGATGTGGCGACCCGCGAGGCAGCATCCACTCTTGCCGGCTTTCTACAGGCGCCCCCGCCGAGTGCAGCCGGCTGACGCCGGGGGGCTTGCCATAGCCCCCCACTCGATGATTAATCACTCTCATTAATTGGTCGGGACGGTTCTTCCGTTGAGGGCTCCCCTGCGCGAGGCGCGCCGAACCCTCAGTGTTGCCCGTGCCGGCACATCCGGTGGAGAGAGGCCGCAATGACAACCACCCTCCTCGACAGGGACGCCATCAAGAAGAAATACGCAGAGGAGCGGAGCAAGCGCCTGCGTCCGGATGGCAATGCCCAGTACCAGCGCCTTGTGGACACGTTCGAAGACGTGTCGCTCGATCCGCACACGCCGTTCCAGGAACGCGACCCAGTCACGGACCATGTCACCTTCGCCTTCATCGGCGCTGGTTTTTCCGGTCTCGTTGTGGGTGCGCGACTCAAGGAAGCCGGCGTCCATGATTTTCGCCTGATCGACAAGGCTGGCGGTGTCGGCGGCACCTGGTACTGGAACCGCTATCCAGGCGCACGTTGTGACACGGCCGCCATGATCTACCTGCCGCTGCTGGAAGAAACCGGCTATATGCCGAGCGAGAAATATGTGCGCGGTCCTGAAATCCGCGCCCATTGCGAGCGGATTGCCCACAAGTACGGGCTCTTTGACAAAGCGCTGTTCCACACTGAGATCGACACCATCGAATGGCAGGAGGCTGATCGGGTCTGGCGCATCAGGACCCGTCGAGGTGATGATTTCACGGCAAAGTATGTCGGCATGGGCACCGGCCCGCTGCATGTGGCGAAGCTGCCGGGTATCCCGGGCATCGAGACCTTCAAGGGCAAGTCGTTTCATACCAGCCGGTGGGATTATGACTACACGGGCGGCGACGCAGACGGCGCGCCTATGGACAAGCTCGCAGACAAGCGCGTCGCCGTTATCGGCACCGGCGCGACTGGCGTGCAGTGTATCCCGCCTCTGGCAAAAACGGCCCAGCAGTTGTTCGTCTTCCAGCGGACTCCATCTTCCGTTGGTGTGCGCAACAACCATCCCATCGATCCCGCATGGTTCAAGTCCATGGCCAAGCCAGGCTGGCAAAAGCGCTGGTTGGACAACTTCGTCGAGAACACGGGAGGCGGCCTTCCAACTGAGGACGTGATCAATGATGGCTGGACTGAGATCTCACGCCGCACTCGCGAAAGGGCGCTGAAAGGCACGCCGCTCTGGCTGGCAAGGTTCGTCGCGCGCCTGCGAAAACGATTTAAGCGTCCTCCGTCGCAGAGAGATATCGCGCGTCTGAAAGCAGCGTACGAGGAGGCGGACGTCGAGAAGATGGAGCAAATCCGCGCCCGCGTCGACGCCGTAGTAAAGGATGTCGATACGGCCCAGAAGCTGAAAGCCTGGTACTCGCAACTCTGCAAGCGGCCCTGCTTTAGCGACGACTATCTGCCGGCCTTCAACTCGCCCAACACCACGCTTGTGGATACGGACGGCAAGGGCGTGGAGCGGATCGACGAGACCGGCCTCGTCGCCAATAGCCAACACTATGAAGTCGACTGCATCATCTATGCGTCGGGCTTCGAGTTCGGCGCCAATTTCCAGATGAAGTCTGGGTTCGACCTGAAAGGTCGCGGCGGTAAAATGCTGTCAGAGCATTGGCGGAACGGCCTGCGGACATTGCACGGGATTCACGTGAACAGCTTCCCGAACGTATTCGTGGTGCAGATGAACCAGGCTGCAAACTATGCGCTCAACGTCCCTCACAACATTGCCGATCATGCGAAAACCATTGCGCAGGTCGTCAAGCATGCCGAGGCGGCAGGGTTTGCCGAAGTCGAGCCAGCACCCGAGGCTGAGGATGCCTGGGTCAATCTGATACTGACCACCGGGCCTTCTCTGATTACCTCATCCGATTGCACGCCCGGCTTCTGGAACAATGAGGGTAAGGGCTGGGACCAGAAATTCAGGCACGCCCAAGGGCATCCCGGCGGCGCGCAAGGCTATTTCGAGCATATCGCGAAATGGCGCGAGGCCGGAGACTTCAAAGGTCTGCAGTTCATAAAATAGTGCAGAAAACATGATGACGCGTCCGAGCCGGACCAACCCATTCCTCAACTCGCCGTTCATTCAGGAAAGAACACTCATGTCGTCCTTCACAGTATCGCCTGGTTCCCTATCCGGCCTCGCTGCTATTCTGGTCGGCGCCACACTCGTCGCCGGAGACGCGAGTGCGCAGCAAAGTAAACAGGCAATCGATCGTATGATCGAGACGCTCGAGGCTGCGGACACCAACAACAACGGTCGGCTGACTCAGGCCGAACTCGACAAGACTCTGAAGAACCGCTTCGCTAGGATGGATCGGAATCGCGACGGCAAGGCAAATCCCGACGATGCTCCGGGGATGGCTCGTCAACAGTATCTGTCCCGCGTGACGCCGATCATTCAGGAGCGGGATCTCAATGGAGACGGCGCCCTGTCCTACGCCGAGTTTTCCGCACCCCCGCTTGAGAATTTCAACGTCGCCGACACAGACAAGGATGGCGAGGTGGAGATTGCCGTCCTGATTGAAGCCATAAAGGGCCGCGCGACAGCGAAATAGTGCGTATGCTCAGTAAGCTAGCGGGCCTTGTGAGCTATGGTCCGCTGGCTTCACCCGTTGCCCACAAGGTCCAGAGCGTACGCTGAGCGCAACACTTGGGCGCCCCCGCGTAGCCTTGATCAATCGGAGCCAACCGATCCTGCGGCATGCCCTGCAGCGACCCGATCCACGACCCGGACAATCGCCGCTGCGATCTCCTGGGGAACCTCTTCCTGAAGGAAATGGCCAGCTTCGGTTTCCGTCACAGCCGCATCCGGAAAGTAGGCACGCATGGTGGGCAAGGCTTTAGCAAAGATTGGATCTTTCATGCCCCACACGATCTCCGCAGGCACGTCGAGAGTTTCCACGTAGGTTTCAATCTCGCGCATCTGGGCCGTACCGGGATGATCGGGACCATCCGGCACCATACGCATGAGCGCGAGAGGGGCTTTCCTGTTGCCACTGTCGCGGAGAGGCCGCCCATAGAGGTCGGCAACCTCCTTCGGGATGGAACCCGGGTCGCCTTGCATTTCATACAGCCGGTCGAAAATCGAGACGAAAACCTCGAGAAGGAGTTCCCCGACAACCGGCGTCTTTGCCAGAGCATGAGCTCTCGAAAGGTCACGCTTTTCTCGCGGTGCGGTCCAACCCGTGTTCAGCACGACCACGCCCTTCAGCATGTCAGGCGACCGGGAGAGAGCCCCCATTCCAACAGGACCGCCCCAATCCTGCCCAACATAGACAACGCCTTCGAGCTCCAGCTCCTTCAGCGCTGCATTCATCCAGCGCAGGTGATTGTCGACCGTGTGCTGACTTGCTGGAACCTTTGTCGAGAAACCGAGCCCGACCATGGTTGGCATGATCAGGCGCATCCGGTCAGTGGGCAGTTCGGCGACCACCTTTCGGTACAACAAACCGGAGGCCGGATTGCCGTGTTGCAGATAGACCGGGTAGCCTTGGCCGACTTCCAGGACATGTATCTTGATGCCCGGCTCGACCTCGACAAAATAACTCTTGTAGTCCTCGCTGAGGACGGATGCGGCGTAGTCGGGAAGAGGAAACGCTTCGAACGTCTTGCTTCCGATCTTCACGGCGCCCTTGCCGACTGGCGTTACGAGTTTGCCGTCCCGGGTAATCACAAACGACGTTATCAGCGCCGCCACGATCAGAGCCGCCAGACTAATCAGAGTCCATTTCAACATTTTTGCTTACCCTGATTTCATGACCGACGGGACTATCGCGCGAGCCCGGCCTGGCTCAATCGCCAGCGGAGCGTGTCGATCCGGTCCTGTCCAAAGAATGGTTCGTCCTTGTAGACCATTGTCGGCACGCCCCAATGGCCCGAGGCGTCCAGCGCAGCGTGGTTGGCTTCGATTTCCGCCATGTGGTCGCCGTCAGTGATCGCCAGGTCCAGTTCGCCGAGGTCGAGCCCGACGGCGGCGGCGGCCTCCCTGAGGATGTCGCCCTTGTGCCAGTCGGCGACGCCGCCAAAGATCTGAGCCGAGACATTGCCGGCGAACTCCAGGCCCTTGCCGCGCCGAGCCGCCTCGATCCCCAGCTTCGTCAACCGGTAGATGTAGGGCTGGACGTCGGCGACCTTCATCGTCTGAAAGTCCTGGACGATCGGGTCGGGCCGCAGCGGATAGATCACCGGCCGGCCCAGCATCTCGCCGCGGCGCATACTGTCGCGCACAATGTACATCGGCGCCCGCCTGTCATCCGGATCGAACAGCGTTTCGGGAGACCGCAGAGCCAGCGGAAGCACGGGCCTGAAGCGGACATCGACGTCAAAGTCTTCCCGCAGTTTCAGGAGATCCGGTACGACAAGTCGGGAGTACGGACTACGGAAAGACCAGAAAACGTCAACATTTCCTGACACCATACCCTCCTCGGTCTTGCCGGCGCCCGGCGTGTTCGAGGAGTAGTCGTCCGGCCAAACTAATGCAAGACATTACATCTGCGAGCGTCCGGCTCGCGGGAGGATTCGCGCCGTAGTCCGAGTCCCTCGGCTCCCTCATAGAGTTGTCAGGTTATCGCCTGCGGCGGCGCTCCTGCCTTCGCACGTGCATCAGGCAGCCGCCACCGCCCACGCCTGGGCAGACCTCTCCCGGAAGATGCGCAGAGTCAGTCTGCTGATCAGGTGGCGCAGGCGCTGCGCCGCAGCACCGTCGCGCCGCTTCTGCACGATGAAATCCAGTACTTCGCCCTCGTCATCGACAGCCCTCCCGATGTACATGCGCTCACCGCCGATCGTGGAGACCATCTCGTCGAGATGCCCGCGCGGCGAGGCCGGCAGCTTTCTTCGATTGAGCTTGCGGGCAGTCTGCGGGCCGAACTTCATTGTCCAGCAGCGTATTGTGTCATCGCTGACTTCGACGCCCTCTGAGCATCGCTGCTGCGCCGGCCCAGAGGCATATCTAAAGCCGGTGGTACGGCCGGACGGCGTACCGGATCGCTTCGCATGGAGAGCGACGCCTTTGGAGGGTCAGTCTCGCCACTGATTTTCTAGCACGTCATAGTTTCAGATTAGCGCCCAGACAGGTTCGCCGTTGTCTCCCAGCAATGGTGGATGCCCGCCGTCGTACGTATTTGGATGCTGGTTTGCGCCCAGAAGATCGCTGCCCTCTAAGACAAAAACGAACTCGCGGTCTCCGAATAGGTTCGGGACTGTCGAACTGAGGTTATTGCCCCACACCGATGCGCGCTAGTGGACGCGACGCAGCTTCTCCATCACCGGTGCGATATCCAAGGAAAGCCCATCTTCTGGGCGCCCCTTCAACTATCAGCCTCATTTACGTGACCCGGGGGGACAAATGGAGGGACAGAAACGTCAAGTGGCGATCTAAATCATTGATATGTATATTTTTATTGGCGGTCATGGTGCGGGTGGTCGGAATCGAACCGACACTCCTTGCGGAACCGGATTTTGAGTCCGGCGCGTCTACCAGTTTCACCACACCCGCATGCCAGCGAAGCCCGGCGAACAGCGCCGCCGGGACAGCCGCCTAGATGCACGAGCATCGCCCGCCCGTCCAGTTCCTGATGCCCGATAGACGGCCCCGGATGTGGGATGAAACACGGCTGACCCAACCTATCTGGCGGCGCTCTCATCGTGCCCGCCCGTCCGTGTCCCTGAGCCTCGTCTGCATGGGCTGGAACACGTATCTCACTGACAATGCTAGTGCTTTTTTGAATTCAGCATCCCGGATTCACGAAACACCTGCCTCGTCGCGCCGGTCCCAGCCAGAATTTTTGACCCCGGCAATTCCGGGGGACGCCGCCGCCGCTACACTCCTCCTCGCGCCTGTCATGGGAGGGTTCGGGAAGCGCTCCGAATTCACGAACGACACGCGCCGGTCGGCGTGGCGGGAGACGCTCCAACCGTCTGCAACGT
>CAYOWK010000053.1:0-26292 GCA_964407665.1 uncultured Rhizobium sp.
CGAAGGCGAAGCGGCAGCGCTCACGACGCGGTGCCTCGCGTCCGTGTACCGGGGTACACTACAGCGTAGCCCTTGGTGCCCGTTACTACCCCAATCCCATCAGCCGGATGCAGCCCATCGCGATGGAAGATACGTTGTCCGATGCCTTCCACGGCCCTCCACCGGACGCTTCAAGGACCTTGTCCACGCATAGGACCACTTCGTTGGCGTCGCGTTGGAGGTGGTGCATCGACTTGACCCGCGTATCGCCCACGGCGGCAGCCGTCCAATCGGCGGCAGTTGCCAGCTTGTTTTCATCAGAGGCAGTCCGCCATGAGATGATGGTCGCGGCATGCAACGTCCCGCCTTCGTACCACTCCGCCTTTTCGGCAGGGGGAACGTAGGCAGACGGATTGTAGTCGGCAGCCATAGCTAGGAATGGCGCGGCTATCAGGACCGCAATGACCAGCCCTAAGCCGCCAAGGAATGCCCAACCAACCCATGCGGATGACGTTTGTGAAGACATGTCTCCGCCCCACTCAGTTGTAGACTGCGTCAACGTTGGTCTGCGTAAGCGCACCAGCCTGCAAGCTGACAAGCAAATGGCGCAGTTCGGAAACGTTAGCGCGGTTGAAGTTGAAGTCCTGCCCTGAGCAAGCCGGGGTACAGAAGTCCACCACTAGATAGTGATCGGCGGCGTTCCCGCTGTAGAAGGTGAACTCCAAGCTCCCCTTGCCTAGCTGCGACCACGTTGGAGCCGTGCCCAATTCCTTTTCGATGGCGTCGCCCCGCGCCGTGGCCGTTTTCGCCCACTCTTCGTACTTATCTATCAGGGGTAGGTATTCGGCGACGTAGCGCTGATCGAATGTCAGCGTGTAAGGCATTTCCACCCCGGTGGTTGGATCAATGTTCCGCCCGTAAGTTTCTAGCTCAAGGAACAGCGTCGTCGCGCCATCCGACATCGTGTTCAGAGACACGTGGGTTGGCCGTTCCATGTACTGCGAAGCCACCCCGTTGAACTCGCTCGCCGCGAGGGTCGTCGCTATCCGCGTTTCCTGCGATACCGTGGTGCAAGCCACCGTCATTCCCGCGGCGAGCAGGCACATCATCATTCTCAATTTCATCGGGTCCCCGTTCGGTTAGCACCAATTCGATACGCCGGCGATTGATAGGCGTCTATTCCTTTTTGCGATGCAAAAAATACGCCTTGCTTCCCATAGCCCCATGCGCCGCAGAACAGGACGTTCGGGCCATGTCGGACACGCTGAAGAATGCCATCGGTCCCGCCTTAGCGGCGGCTAGGAAGACAGCTGGACTATCGCAGGAGGACCTTGCGAGGCGCATCAACCGGCATAAGGACAGCATCAGTCATATCGAGCGGAGAGAGACGATCCCCACTCTTCCGATGCTTTATGAAATCGCAGACGCACTCGGAGTGCAGATCGCGGACTTGCTGCCCTCCCAAACCAGCGAAAAGTCGCTCCCGCCCACCCGCGTCCGGCTCGAGGCGGAAGTGGTCAGCGTCATCCGGTCACTGCCCGATGACAGGCTTGAGTATCTGCGCGACCACTTGGACCTGCTGCGCAAGCTGAAATAGGCTATATCGACAAATACGAACCAATTGGCGCGGTCCGCGACCATGTGGCTTTTGCGGGCAGACTTTTTCGTCAAGCGGAAGGCGGCGTCGCCAGTATTCGACGACGTGGGCGTTACCGCACCGGCAACACCTCTAGGGCGCGCGTACGTAGGCACAAACGGCGTCGGGGTAGGCGGGGCCTCGTTTGTAGCTAGATCGCTCTATACGGGCTCGGCAGGGGGAAAAGCGCGGCATAGGGTGGCAGCAAGCGCCGAAAGTTTGGTGACATCATGTGCAGCGCGTTCCGAGCCAATGAAGTTGGAGTTCGCCGCAAGACATACCAGACCGCAAGTCGGCGCAGACGGCGACCGGCAGTGAGACTTGCGGATATCCCGCTTGCAGGAATGTGCCGCAGACGGTGTTAAGGCCTGTGCTATCCCCGGCAGGCACATGCTTATCAACGCCGCATAATTAGCTTCGGCCACCCGGCCTCGCGTATCCACGTAGCGCTGAAATCAGGGCTGCCAGCCTGCCTTCCTGACCTCGTCGATTAGCGCAGCGCGAAAACGCTCTCGGTGTTTAATTTGTTGGTCGTTTTCTGGAGCACTGAATTTGGTCCAATAGCCTACTTCTTCGCAGGATGGCCTTAACTGGCGCGATTTCTGGTCATCGAGAAATGCGGCCACCAGACACGACGCTGGTGACAGTTTAAACGTTTCGCCTCGACGTTCTTGGACTATATCGCGGGAAAACCTGACCTGCCGATGATACTCGTCGACATTCGGGAATTGCTCTAGGACCTCCCACCTGAAACTCCGCCGACAATCCCGCTCTTCGTTTCCCATCGTCTTGAGAAGTGAGAGGTCGTTCTCCTTGAGAAGAGCACCCTCCCAAACAACAGAAGAGTAATGAGCTGCGCGTAAGCACCTAATTGGGCTGGCCCCGGAAACGTCAACTTCCTGCGCCGCTGCAGCCCCCGCGTACAGCCACAGGACCGACAATAACCACGTTCTCACAACAGCCCCCATTCCACGTCTCTGGGGCAGGTCTGCAAACTTCCTGCCGCCATGCCCGCACGCGGCCCACTTGACGCCGCACTTTCCCATCAAATGCAGGCTGGCCGGCGACCGACGGATTGATCAGCCCATCGACCGTGAACTCGCTATTGGCGTTTTTCGACTACTGAGGTTCCGTCCATTTGAGGACGCGATGTCTCATCAGGCCGCGTGGGCGAAGTGTCACCCGTTCAGCCTATCCCCGAGCGATGCTTAAGCCACGGCTCAGAGGTGGACTTGGGGGTAGGCTAGGTCACGACCTCAACCCTAACGCGCACTTTGCCCTTAGTCCCTGATCGCTCGCCCTCTAAATCCGCCACTAAGCCGGCGGGGTTCTCTATCAGTTTGGCAAGATCGTAAACGACACACCAGAGGGTGTCGCAGAGAGGGTGGGCTCTATAATGATCGATGTCTATGGTGAGCTCTTGACCGATTTTTTTTGCATGAGCCCTGTCCCGCACCACTTTCAGTTCAATAACGAGCGACTGCTTAGGAAGCAGGAAGTCCATGCGCGTGGAGGTGCCGGCATAACTTGGCGTGAATTCCTCAGGCCGGATGTCGACAACCCACGGTCGAAGCATGGCGTGCAGTAGATCTTGGATGTCGTACTCAGACATGAAGGTCAGCGGTGTGGATCCTTTCCGCCGGTAAGTCAGGGGGTACATCGCCCTTGGCAGGCCCCGGATCACGCGCCGCAGCACGTCGTCGACGGCGGCAGGCCTTTGCACAATCGCACCGACCGCAACCTGCTCCGGCTCCCTGCCCGTTGGAACGACCCTTCCGCCACGAAAATACTGGAGCCCAAGAACCTCCAGCTCCTCGACCACCCTTTGGCGCAGTTGCTCCCAATGGAGCTTGGCTTCGGGGTCGCTCGGAGCAGCGTCCATGCGCTCCTCGATCACGTTGCCCAAGACAGCAAGGCTATCCAGCTCTGGCTCGGCATTGACGCTGAAAAGCCATTCCTTCCACTTTGAATGGTGCGCGAGTTGAGGAGGAGGACCGGGAGCCCCGGCAGCCTGAAAGAGCGCGTCCAGCTTCGGGTGGGTGCCATTCGCCACCACCAAGTCGTTTACCGCAGCGCATAGGCTACGGGAAAGCCTTACTCCCCCCATATGTTCGCCCGGTCTGATCCTGATGTGCCCTGATCGTACCCTGATGCGCGGAGCTGGGAATGCCAAGACTACCCAAGGGGCAACGGGGCGAGGAAGCAGTTCGTATCGTATACCCCGGTACGTCCTAAAGGGGGTGGGGACGCCTCTTGGGCCAGCTATGTCCTGTTAGCCACTCAACGATCATCGGCGCGGCGCTTCTACGGCGACAAAAAGGGGGACAAAAAGGGGGAAAGCGACGTTGACCCGATTAAAGGCAGCCAACAATCCACTGTCGTTGCTAAGATTTTTTGGTTCCCCATGGCGGAGAGGGTGGGATTCGAACCCACGGTACGCTTGCACGTACAACGGTTTTCGAGACCGTCCCGATCGACCACTCCGGCACCTCTCCACGGGAGCGCGGATATAGCACCCAAAACGTTAAGCGCAAGCGACCAGATTCAAGACTCTGAAGGGAGCAGCTGACCGCCAGAAATCCCGTCAGGGCCCTCGGATTAAGGTTTGACAGGCCCGCTCGGCCCCGTCTATATGCGCGCTCCCCGGCTGCAGGCGTCTGCAGGCGGCTTTCATTTATTCTTGCGGGCTCGCCGGCTGACTGGGTCAGACCGGGGCGCGCCAGACGATACGGCCTTCGAAGGACAGACCATGTTCGCGGTGATCAAGACGGGCGGCAAGCAGTACCGGGTAGCGGCGGACGACGTCATCGTCGTCGAGAAGCTCGCCGGCGACGCTGGCGACACCCTGGTGTTCGACCAGGTCCTGATGATCGGCGACGGCGACACGGTTAACACCGGCCTCCCGCTGATCGGCGGAGCCCAGGTCACGGCGGAAGTGGTGGAACAGCGCCGCGCCGCCAAGATCATCATCTTCAAGACCAAGCAGCGCAACACCTACCGCCGCAAGAAGGGCCACCGTCAGAACGAGACGGTCGTCAAGATCACCGGCATCTCGTCCAACTGAGGTTGTCCGGCCCCTGCCGGAGCGTTTGAAACCATCCCGGCCCGGCCGGACCTGACCATAGGAGCCCACGATGGCGCACAAAAAAGCAGGCGGCTCTACGCGCAACGGTCGCGATTCGAACCCCAAAATGCTGGGCGTGAAGAAATACGGCGGCCAGAACGTGATCGGCGGCAACATCATCGTTCGCCAGCGCGGCACCAAATTCTACCCGGGCAACGGCGTCGGCATTGGCCGCGACCATACCCTCTTCGCCATTGCCGACGGCAAGGTCTCCTTCCGCCGCAGCAAGCTTGGCCGCACGTTCGTAGACGTGATTTCGGCCGACATGGCGGTAGCAGCCGAATAGGCGGACTGGATTTCATCATCCGGCCCGCCCCCCCAAAGGAGCGGTCCGGAGCGAAACCCGATGCGAGGGGAGGCGGACCGCCTCCCCTCTTTGTTTTTCCTCTCCCTCGCTGCGCCCGGTTCCGGAGACGGACCCGCGCGGAACCCGAACGGGGGATGAGATGAGCGATACGATCACCACCGGCAGGCTGACGCTGAGGCCGCTCCAGATCCGCGATGCGGGCCGGATCGCCTACCTCGCAGGCGACTACGACGTGGCGCGTATGTGCGCCCGCGTACCTCATCCCTACCCGGTCCTATCAGCGGAAGGCTGGCTCGAGCTTCAGGCCGGCGCGCGCCGCAAGGGCGAGGAATTCGCCTTCGCCGTCACCCGCCCGCGCGACGGACTGATCGGCTGCTGCGGCCTCACCCGCAAGGCCGGCGCACCGGCGGCGGAGCTGGGCTACTGGCTAGGCCGGCCCTACTGGGGAGAAGGTTTCGCGACGGAAGCTGCAGCCGCCGTGATGCACTGGGCGCGCGAAACGCTCGGCGTCGAGGAATTCATGGCCGGGCACTTTTCGGACAACCCAGCCTCTGGCCGGGTGCTCCGGAAGCTGGGCTTTGCCGCCACCCACACGACCGAACTGTTCGGCCTCGCGAGGGGTGAGACAGCGCCTGCCGAGCGTTATGTGTGGCCGGGCGGGGTCAATGTGGATACTATCGCGACTGCAGAGACCGCCCACTACGTCCATTAGACAGGGGCTGATTGGACAGGGATGGGGCGCCCGTATATGGACGCCCCTCCTTCCCCCCGGATTGAACCATGAAGTTTCTCGACCAGTGCAAGGTCTACATCAGCTCCGGCGCAGGCGGCGACGGCTCTGTCTCGTTCCGCCGCGAGAAGTACATCGCGCATGGCGGACCTGACGGGGGCGACGGCGGACGCGGCGGCGACGTCTACGCAG
Source organism: uncultured Rhizobium sp. (assembly GCA_964407665.1). GTDB lineage: Bacteria > Pseudomonadota > Alphaproteobacteria > Caulobacterales > Hyphomonadaceae > CAYOWK01. Next base: position 5,969 of record CAYOWK010000053.1, read on the forward strand.
AGGCCGTGGACGGCCTCAACACGCTGATCGACTACCGCTACCTGCAGCACTTCAAGGCCGATCGCGGCGGCCACGGCATGGGCCGCAACCGCACGGGCGCCGACGCCCCCGACACCGTCCTCAAGGTTCCCGTAGGGACCCAGATCTTCGAGGAGGACCAGGAAACCCTGATCGCCGACCTCGACACGCTGGGCGAGCGCGTACTCCTCGCCAGGGGCGGCAATGGCGGCTGGGGCAACACCCGCTTCAAGTCGTCCATCAACCAGGCTCCCCGCCGGTTCAATCCGGGCGCCGAGGGCGAAGAGCGCTGGATCTGGCTCCGCCTGAAACTCATCGCCGACGCCGGCCTGCTGGGCATGCCCAACGCCGGCAAGTCCACCTTCCTCGGCGCGGTCAGCGCCGCCAAGCCGAAGGTGGCCGACTACCCGTTCACCACGCTGGTCCCCAACCTCGGCGTCGTCTCCATCGGCCCCGGCGCCTCGTTCGTGCTGGCCGACATTCCGGGCCTGATCGGCGGCGCAGCCGAAGGCGCAGGCCTCGGCACGCGCTTCCTCGGCCACGTCGAGCGCTGCTCGGTCCTTCTCCACCTGATCGACGGCACGCAGGAGGATGTTGCGGGCGCCTACAAGACCATCCGCGCCGAGCTGAAAGCCTATGGCGGCGGCCTCTATGACAAGCCGGAAGTCGTGGCGCTCAACAAGATCGACGCCCTGACGAAGGACGAGATCAGCGAGAAGGCCGCCGCCCTCAAGAAGGCGTGCAAGTCGACCCCGCTCCGCATCTCCGGGGCCACCGGCAAGAACGTGCCCGAGACGATCCAGAAGCTCTACACCATCATCTCCGAGGACCGCGCCGAGCGCCGCGCGGCTCTGATCGAGGCGACGATGACGCCGGAGGAGAAGGCCGAGGGCTGGTCGCCGTGAGCCTCGAGATTCCGGCCGAAGGCGGCTGCCAGTGCGGCGGCTGCCGCTACCGCATCACAGGCCAGCCGCTCCGCATGGCCGTGTGCTTCTGCCAGGAATGCCAGAAAGGCTCCGGCTCGGCCTTCGGCATGAGCGCCATCGTCCGGAAAGAGGACTTCGACCTCTATCGCGGCCAGTCGAAATCCTGGACCCGCATCGCCGACACGGGCCGCACCGTCGAGCAGCATTTCTGCCCCGACTGCGGCTGCCGCCTCTTTCACATCCCCACCTGGCAGGACGGCGTCCTCAACGTCCGCGCCGGCACGCTGGACGACACCACCCGGTTCCGCCCCACCCTCGCCGTCTGGGCCAAACGCAAGGCCGGCTGGCTTGACGTCTCCGGCCTGGAAGCCTGCTTCGACGAACAGACAGGGTCTAGCCCGCTGACAGCGGGAAAAACGCCATGACCACGCTCTCCCCGTCCCCCCTCGCCTCCGCCCGCCGCGTCGTCGTGAAGCTCGGCTCCGCCCTGCTGATCGATCAGGCGTCCGGCCAGCCCAACACGCCGCGCTTCAACGCCATCGCCGCCGACGTCGCCGCCCTTCGTGCGCAGGACAAATCCGTCGTGATCGTCTCCTCCGGCGCTGTGGCGCTTGGACGGCGCGCGCTGGGCCTCAAGACCGGCAAGCTCAAGCTCGAAGAGAAGCAGGCCGCCGCCGCTACGGGCCAGCCCTTGCTGATGCGCGCATGGGCCGACGCCCTCTCCACCCACAGCCATCCCGTCGCCCAGGCCCTCCTCACCTTCGAGGACACCGAACGCCGCCGACGCTGGCTCAACGCACGGGCCACGATGGAAACACTGCTGGAGCGCGGCGCCATTCCGGTCGTCAACGAGAACGACACCGTCGCCACTGAAGAGATCCGTTACGGCGACAACGACCGTCTCGCCGCCCGCGTGGCGCAGATGCTCGGCGCCGACGTGCTGGTGCTGCTGTCAGACATCGACGGCCTCTACACCGCCGACCCGCGCTCGAACCCCGACGCCCAGCACATCCCCGAGGTCCGCCGCCTGACGTCCGAGATCGTGGCCATGGCCGGGGGCGTCAACGCCAGCGCCGGCGTCGGCTCAGGCGGCATGGCCACCAAGCTGGAAGCCGCCCGCATCGCGCTCACCGCCGGATGCGCCACCGCCATCACGCTGGGCACGACACCCTCGCCTCTCGGCGGCCTCCTCACCGGCTCCCGCGCCACCTGGTTCCTGCCCGAAGTCAGCCCGGAGACCGCCCGCCGCCAGTGGCTCGCCGGAGCGCTCAAGCCTGCCGGACAGATCACCGTCGACGCCGGCGCCGAGCGCGCGCTGAAGGCGGGCAAGAGCCTGCTGCCTGCCGGCGTCACCCATGTATCCGGGCGCTTCGAACGCGGCGACGCCGTCGATGTCGTGACGGCCGACGCCCGCACCATCGCGCGCGGCGTCTCGGCCTACTCCTCGGACGACGCCATCCGCCTCATCGGCCGCAACTCCACCGAGATCGAAGCCATCCTCGGCTTCCGCGGCCGCCCAGCGCTTGTCCACCGGGACGACATGGTGCTGGTCTGACCCCACCCGCTGTCATCCTCGGCCCTGTGCCGGGGATCCCGGTTCGTCAGCAGAGGGGACTGGTCCGCGCGCTTCCCCGCCGCCCACTTCCACAGCATTGAGAACCGGGATCCTCGGGATGCGCCGCTTCGCGGCTTACCCGAGGATGACGGCGCTGGACGTTGAGTCCATCGCCCCTAGGCCAACAGATCCCGATACGTCTTGCTGCCCCGGAGCCAGCTGGCGGCATACCCGCAGATCGGGGTGATCTTCAGGCCCTCGCGCCGCGCCTCCTCGGCCACAGCCGTCATCAGCCGTCCCGATGCGCCGGTCCCGCGCAGCGCAGGCGGCGCGAAGACATAGTCGATATAGAGCCGGTCGCCCTCGCGCCGGTAATCGGCATGCGAGGTCAGCCCCTGCTCGTCCATCTCATAGCGGCCGCGTGTCGTGTCGTTGCGAAGAGTGGACATCCAGAGTGCTCCATCGCCGGCCTGACCCCACGTGATCTGTCGGGGTATTCGCCGTCGTGCTAGATAGATCGCGGGCGGCGAGACGGATTTCAATCCCAACGCGCGGCTCTCCGGGGCGTTCGCGATGAATCTCTATGACCGCTACATCCTCCCGCACGTCCTGACCTGCGCCTGCGGGACGAAACCGATCCGCTACCAGCGCGGCAAGATCGTGCCCCAGGCCCGTGGGCGTGTCCTTGAACTTGGCATGGGACCCGGCCTGAACCTGCCCTTCTACGATCCGGCGAAGGTGGAGATCGTCATCGGCGTCGATCCGTCCGAGGAGCTGGAGAGCAAGGCGCGCGAGGCCGCCAAGGCCGTCTCCTTCCCGGTGCGCTACCACGCCACCACCGCTGAGGACATGCCGGTCGAGTATGAGTCCATCGACACGCTGGTCCTGACCTTCACGCTCTGCACCATTCCGGACGTAGCGCCCGCCCTCGCGGCCTGCAGGCGCGCCCTGAAGCCGGACGCACAGGTCCTGTTCTGCGAGCATGGCCTGGCGCCGGACGCGGACGTCGCGAAGTGGCAGGGGCGCATCAACCCGCTCTGGAAGGCCATCGCTGGCGGCTGCAACCTCAACCGGGCCATCCCCTCCATGCTGACCGGCGCCGGCTACCGCATCGACTCGCTGGAGACGATGTACCTGCCCTCGACACCGCGCTTTGCGGGGTACAATTTCTGGGGCCGCGCCTCCCTCGCCTGATTGCAGACGGCCCACTCCGCATTTGCCGCAGCGGCCCACAGGCGATAAACACCCCGGCATGAACATGCACGCCCCCCTCATTGCGCACGACGCTGCGCTCGCCGCCGAAATGATCGCCATGGGCCGCCGCGCCCGTGCAGCGTCCGCAGCCCTCGCCAAGGCGGGCCCGCAGGCGCGCACCGCCGCCCTGACAGCCATGGCCGCCGAACTGCGCAAGGCTGGCCCGGCCATCCTCGCCGCCAACGAGATCGACATGGCCGCCGCGCGCGACAAGGGCATTTCCGGCGCCATGCTGGACAGGCTGGAGCTCAATCCCGCGCGCCTCGAAGGCGTCGCCAAGGGGCTGGAGGAAGTCTCCGAAATCGCCGACCCCGTCGGTCAGGCCATCGCCACCTGGACACGCCCCAACGGCCTCGAGATCAGCCGCGTGCGGACGCCCATCGGCGTCATCGGCATCATCTACGAAAGCCGCCCCAACGTGACCGCCGACGCCGGCGCCCTGTGCGTGCGCGCCGCCAACGCCGCCATCCTGCGCGGCGGCTCGGAAAGCCTGCATTCCTCGCGCGCCATCGCCGCCGCCCTGCGCGCCGGCCTCGCCGCAGCCGGACTGCCCGAGGACGCCATCCAGCTCGTGCAAACCGCCGAGCGCGCAGCGGTTGGCCACATTCTCGCCGGCCTCGACGGCGCGCTCGATGTTGTCGTTCCCCGTGGCGGAAAGAGCCTCGTCGCCCGCGTCCAGCAGGAAGCGCGCGTTCCTGTCATCGGCCACCTCGAAGGCCTCTGCCACCTTTACGTCCACGCCTCCGCCGATGTGCAGAAAGCCATCGACATCACCGTCAACGCCAAGCTGCGCCGCACCGGCGTCTGCGGCTCGGCCGAAACCCTGCTGGTGGACGCCGCCGTTGCGGACACGCTGCTGCCCCGCATCGCGAAGGCGCTGGAGCACAAGGGCTGCGAACTGCGCGGCGACGCCCGCGCCCGCGCCATCCATCCGATGATCGCCACGACTGAGGCCGACTGGACCACCGAATACCTCGACGCGATCATCTCCATCGCCGTGGTGGATAACATCGACGCCGCCATGACCCACATCGCGACCTACGGCTCGCAGCACACCGAGTGCATCATCACCGAAGATGACGCCGCCGCAGAACGCTTCCTGGCGGAAGTGGACAGCGCCATCGTCATGCGCAACGCTTCCACCCAGTTCGCCGACGGCGGCGAGTTCGGCTTCGGCGGCGAAATCGGCATCGCGACAGGCCGCATCCACGCGCGCGGCCCCGTCGGCGCCGAACAGCTGACGATCTTCAAGTATCAGGTCCGGGGCACGGGCCAGATCAGGCCGTGAATGGACGCGCCCAGCCCCTGCAGGTTCTACTGACTGGGGCGGTCAATTTTGTCTGGCGCGACCTGGTCCGCTCGATTCTCTTCGCGCTCGTCCTGCTGATCGTGGGCGTCAGCCGTATCGGTTGGGGGGCGGTGGATTGGCAGCGGGTTATCCCTGCGCTGCCGGGCTTCGTGGCCTGCATTCTGCTCCTCCGCGGGGCCTTGTTCGCTTTGCTGTTGGCTAGGGGGAAACTCGGCAGCGACATCGGCGGCTCATACCGCCGGTTCGTCCGCATGACCCGTTTCTGGCTGCCTGAAAAGTTCCCGATGAAGCGCGCCGACCGCGCCTCGAAGACCTTGTTCGCCACGCGCGAGGCGGTCTACGCGGCGCTGACAGACGGCGCTGCGCGCGCCCAATGGCTGGCGCCAACCGGCATGACCTCGCGGTTAGAGCATTTCGACGCCAGGCCCGGCGGCGGCTATCGCGCCGTGCTCACCTACGACGATCCCGCCTACACGGATGGCAAGACGTCAGCGGGCAGCGACGTCGTCGATGTGCGCTTCGTGGAGCTGGTCCCGGGCCGGAAGGTCGTGGAAGCCTGCGACTTCCAGTCGGACGATCCGGCCTTCGCGGGCACAATGACCATCGTGTGGACCCTTCACGACGCCAACCGCGCAACCCGCGTCGACGTCGAAGCGCGCGACGTTCCGCCGGGCATCGACCCGCGCGACCACGAGGAGGGCCTCATGTCCTCCCTCGACAACCTCGCGGCGTTCGTCGAGACTTGAGGCGCAATCCGGCGGAAGGGGACCTGCCATGATGCGCCTGCTCGTGCTGATGTCTGCGTGCGCGCTGTTCCACGCAGTCCCTGCCTTTGCCGAAGAAGAGCTGGCCTGCAATGCGCCAGCGGGAACCGCAAACCTGCTGGCCAGGCCGGAACGCTTCCTCATCTTCGGCGAGATGCACGGCACGGTCGAGGGTCCGAAATACTTCGCCGAGATCGTCTGCGAGGCCGCGAAAGCCGGACCACTGTCGGTCGGCATCGAGTTTCCGGAGAAGCTTCAGCCCGCGCTGGACGCCTACTTCTCATCCACCGGCGGCGAAGCAGCGACAGCAACGTTCCACACAGCCTTCCTCCCGTTTGACTACGGCGACGGGCGGGGCAGCGTCGCGATGCTGCAGATGATCGAACGGCTGCAAGCGCTGAAGCAGGCCGGCGCAGAAATCCGGGTCACCGCCTTCATCCCTCCGGACAGATACGACCCCAACGAAACGGATCCCACCCAGACCCCATATGAAAAGGGTATGGCCAGAGGCGTTCAGGCCGCTACGGCCGGCCAGCGGATTGTCGTTCTGGTGGGCAACATCCACGCTATGCGCTCGCCCATCGACGACTTCCAACCGATGGGCATGCATCTGCCGGTTGGGGACACCCTCAGCTTCAACCTGACCTCGTCAGGCGGCGAAGCCTGGAATTGCATGTCCGAGTGTGGCCCTAATCCCATGCGTGCAAAAACCGACGGCCCGCCGCGGGTCTACTTGCTGGACACCCCAGAGAACGGCTTCGACGGGGAATGGCACATCGGTCACTCGACGGCGGCAAAGCCTGCGAAACAGATCACAGCCCAGCCAAGCCCCTGATCGCGCTGCGCCAACGCGGCGCCTTCTGCCGCGTCACTGCGCATCGACAGTCGTCCGTGTCTGCATTGTAATGCAACCCCGCCACATAACCGCCTGCATCGGGGAACCACTTCTGGTATGGATGCGGAGTGGCGGTGGGCTGCGTTCGCACGCCCTGCGGGATGACGCGGATACGCGCGCCCTCGGGGTCTCAGGCATATCAAGCTGGGACGAAGCCTTGGATCCGACCATCGACACCGCCACCGTTCCCGTAACCGACGCTGCGTCCGGCGCCTTCCTGGGCATCCCCTACGGATGGCCGCTGGCCCTCGCCATCGTGCTCGCCATTCTCCTCATGTGGGTCGCACGCGCTCCCATGCGCCGCCTGATCTGGACCGCGTGCTTTGTCGCAGGCCGCATGTTCTCCCGCTGGGGCTTCTGGCTGGTCGACCACGGCCGCAACGCCCGCCTCGTCACCGCCGAGAAGATCGCGTCGCAGCGCGCCGACGAGATGGCCGAGCGCATGGCCGTCCTGCGCGAGCGGGTGAACCGCCAGGTCGAGCCGCTCTCGAAACAGACCAACGACATCATCGTCCGCCTCGACACGGCTGGTCACGCGCTTGAAGGCGCCGCCAGCGATCTCTCCGGCGTCAACGTGGAGGAAGTGGCCGAACGCGCCCTGCGCTCCTCCATGCTGAAGATCGACGAAGGGCGCGGCCTTTCCAAGATCGAGAAGAACACAGCCACCGCCGCCTCGAAGGGCCTGCGTGAACAGCTCGCCGCCGTGCGCCCCGCCCTCACCACGCTGAAGACGCAGACGCCGATCATCGTCAACGCCGCCGAGAAACTCAGCGACGTCGAAAAACGCTTCAACCAGGGCGCCAAGACCGTCAACGAGACGATGCTCGCCTACGCCGAAGCGCTGAACTCGGAAGACCGGATCAAGGTCGCCGGCAGGCACTCCATCGTCATCCCGTGGATCCTCGCCCTCCTGATCACCATGATCGCGCTGTCGGGCGTGTTCCTGAACTTCTTCCTGATCGAACGGCCGATGGCCGAGATCGTCGGCGAAGGCGCGAAGATCGGCGGCATCGGCCTTCCGGTGTTCGCCGCGATGATCGTGATCTTCCTCGAATTCGTGGCCGGCGTCGTCCTGATGGACGCTGCCGGCTTCACCAAGCTCATCCCGGCCTTTCAGACGATGTCGGACCGCAGCCGCACCATCATGTTCTGGGTCGCCTTCCTCTTCCTCGCCAGCTTCTCCTTCCTTGAGGCGGCCCTAGCCATCGTCCGCGAACAGCTGATCGAGGCGGACCAGCAGACGCGCGAGATGGCGCTTGGCATGTTCGGCCAGCCCGCAGCCGAAGGCGCCGCAGCCGGCGCAGCAGTCCCCGCCGAAGAGCCGCGCCAGGGCATGCAGCTGATCACGATGGCGCAGATCATCCTCGCCGTGCTGATCCCGTGGCTGCTGGCGACGGCGGCCCTGCCCCTCGAGACCATCATCCGCAACTCGGTCTTCATCCTCCAGATGCTCGGCGCCGGGCTGATGCTGGCCGGCGGCTTCGTGTTCAAGACCATCGCGCAGGCCTTCCGCTCCATCGGAATGCTGATCTTGACCCTCTATGATCTCATCATCTTCGCCCCGCTCTGGGCCGAGCGCCGGTTCAAGGCCAGCCGCGGCGAAGTCATGCCGCCCGCCTCCTTCGAGGAAGACCGGTCGATCCCGAGGCGCAAGCGCGAACGGCCCGAGACGGCCGAACCCGCCGCCGGGCTGGAGCTGCAGAAAGCGTCATGATGCGAGCAGCGTTTGGCGTGGCGGTCGCAGCCGCCGCCTGTCTCCTTTCCTCCTGCGGACTGGTCACAAGCACCAACCGCTCCGTGTTCTTCGTCTTCGACGCCTCGGGCACCTACGCCAAGGCCGTCCCCAACGCCGCGCAGCTCGCCAGCGTCACGATCTCCAAGCTGCAACCGGGAGACTGGATCGGCGCCAGCCAGATCTCGTCCTGCTCCTTCTCCGAGAAGGAGATGATCCTGCAGGAACAGCTGCCCGAAACGCCCTCGCGCGCCTCCACCGCCCAGCGCGAAATCTTCGGCCGCCTGAAGACCTATGCCGACGGCGTGAAGCCCACCAAGTTCACCGACATCCGGGGCGCCATCGCCCAGGCCGCCTTCGAGCTGAAGCAGCGCCCCGAGCAGGACCGCTACATCGTTCTCTTCTCCGACATGGTCGAGGACTTCGCCCCCGACTGCGACACCTCGAAAGCCACGCTGGACCTCACCGGCATCCACGTCGTCGCCGCCAACGTCATCAAGTCGGACCCCGCCAACCCGGACGAATACTTCGCCATGCTGAAGGCGTGGGAGACCACCGTCACCGACGCCGGCGGCGTCTGGCACATGGCCGCCTCCCCGGACCAGCTCCCAAACCTCGTCGGCCTCAACTAGCGCACTTGCGGCGACCTCCTGCCTGCGCGATGGATTGCGCACGCCGGAGAATTACGTTTGCAGCCGACAGCCCACATCCGCCTCCCCGGCCCCACAAGCGGGCTCACCATCGGCGTGATGGGCGGCTCCTTCGATCCGCCCCACTCGGGCCATGCCCACGTCATCGAGACGGCCCGCAAGGCGCTGGGGCTGGACTGGGTGTGGGTCATCCCCGCGCGCGGCAACCCGCTGAAGACCACACAGACGCCGTTTGCAAAACGCTACGCAGCCGCGCGCGCCCTGTTCACCGCCCCCCGCACCCGCGTCTCCACACTGGAGCATGACGCGGGCCTCACATACACGATCGACCTGATCCGCCATCTTCGCCGCCGCGCTCCGGACGCGCACTTCGTTTGGATCATGGGCGGCGACAACCTCGCCCAGTTCCACCGCTGGAAAGCGTGGGGAACGATCGCCCGCGAAATTCCCATTGCAGTGATCTCGCGCCCACGCGCCTCGCCGAAAGCGGGCCTGTCCCCGTTCGCACGCCGCTTCGCCGACGCCCGCCTGCCCGCCGCTTCCGCCCGGTTTCTTGCACGCTCCCCGTCGCCCGCCTGGATCTATCTCACAGCGCCGTTCGATCCGCAGAGCTCGACCGCGCTGCGCGCGAAGCCCGCGGGCTAACCGGCAGACGCCGCCGCAGCCCGGTCCGCCATCAGGTCGCCATCCGACATGACGGCGCAGCTGACCACCACCGCGAGGAGACTTGCGGCGATCACTATCGATACCAGTTTCATGAAACCCGTCCCCCGTTCGATGGCTGCGAGCCGGCTCAGAGCGTCCGGGCGACCTCTTCCAGCTGCCGCGCACAGATCGTCCAGCCCGGAATGAACCCCATCGCCTCGTGCTGGGCCTTCGCCTCCGCCGTCCAGTGGCGCGCCCGCGCGATATAGCGTGTCTTCCCGCCCTCGTTCTCGAACGTCAGCACGGCGGTGAAGAAGGGTGCGCCGTCCTTCGGAACCCAGTCACCCACGAAAGCGTCGGTGAACACCAGTTTCCGGTTCGGCACGACCTCCAGATACTGGCCAGGGTTCGGCATGTCCTGCCCTTCAGGCGAGCGCATGATGATCAGGCTGGCGCCGCCGGAACGCAGGTCCACCTCAACCACAGGCGTCGTCCAGGGCTTCGGACAGAACCACTGCTTCATCAGCTCCGGCTCGGTCCAGCACCGCCACACCTTTTCCGGCGGAGCATCCAGCAGAAGTTCCAGGACAAGTTCGTGTTCAGCGTTCTGCGTCATTGTCTCGTTCCGTCCGGTTTGCATTTCGAGGACGCCTGGCGCGCCCGCAAAACGACATCGTCTGTCAGATTTTTCGCGCGCCATCTGCAAGGGCGTCCACAACCTGCAGGCTGTCGAGGTGCGCGCGGATGTGAGACGCCTCTGCCGGCGAACGCGCCAGCGAGATCGCCCGCGTAAAGGCCTCGCGCGCCTCGGCTGCCCGCCCCAGCTGCTTCAGCAGATTGCCCCGCAGGCCGTGAAAGTAGAAATAGCCGTCCAGCCGGGCGCCCAGCGTCGCGACCAGCTCCAGCGCCGCTTCCGCCCCACGCGACTTCGATACCGCCACAGCCCGGTTCAGCGTCACCACAGGCGACGGCTGCAGGCGCTCCAGCACCTGGTAGAGCAGGTCGATCTCGCGCCAGTCCGTATCCCCGGCGCTCGCGGCACGCGAGTGCAGCGCCGCAATACACGCCTGAAGCTGGTAGACGCCGGGCTGCTGGTGCCGCAGCGCCTTGTCGACCAGCGCCAGACCTTCCTCGATCAGCGTGCGGCGCCACTTCGAACGGTCCTGATCATCGAGCAGCACCATCTCGCCCTGCCCGTCGAAACGCGCATCGGCCCGCGAATGCGTCAGCAGCATCAGCGCGAGCAACCCCATCAGCTCCGGCTCGTTGGGAAACATCTTCAGCAACAGCCGCCCCAGCCGGATCGCCTCGTCGCATAGCCCCGCCTTCGCAGCAGCGTCGTGCCCGGCCGAATACCCTTCGTTGAACACGAGATAGATCATCGCGGCGACCGCTCCGAGTCGTTCGACCCGCTCCGCCGCGCCCGGCGCGCCGAACGCCACATCCGCCTTCGCGACCTTCGCCTTGGCGCGGGTGATACGCTGCTCCATGGCGGATTCGCCGACCAGGAAAGCCGCAGCAATCTGCGCGACGCTCAGCCCCGACACCACGCGCAGCGCCATCGCCACCTGATGGGCTGGCGGCAGGTCGGGATGGCAGCAGATGAACATCAGCCGCAGGATGTCATCCCGGAAGTGACTGTCATCCAGCCGCTCGACCAGTCCCGCCTCCACATCCTCAAGATCGGAGATGACATCGTCGTCCGGCATCGCCGTCAGCTTCGACACCTTTCGCACCGCGTCGATGCCCGAATTGCGCCCCACCATGATCAGCCAGGCGGCCGGGTCGCGCGGCGGCCCCTTCACCGGCCAGGATTTCACGGCCCGCAGGCAGGCGTCCTGGAACGCCTCCTCCGCGCGATCCAGATCGCGGAAGTAGCGCAGCAGGGCCGCCACGGCCTGCGGCCGCGCGCCCATGATGGCCTTCTCGATCCAGACCAGATCCGTCATTGCGAATAGGCTCCCATGGGCGAACCCGGCAGGAACAGCGAGATCGGCCGCAGCTCGTACGCGCCGCCGGGATTCGCCTGCGTCAGTTCCTTGGCAAACTGCAGGCCTTCCTCAAGGTTCTCCACGTCGACGATGTAGAAGCCGAGCAGGGCCTCCTTGGTCTCCGCATAGGGACCGTCGATGATGGTGTCGGTCTGCTTGTGCAGGGTGGTCGCGGTGGCGGTCGACATCAGCCGCAGGGATGGCTTCAGCTTGCCCCGCGCCTCCCATGTCTGGTGGACCACAGAAAGACGCGCCATCACGGCGTCATCCTCCTCCTTGGTCCAGCTGAAGACCGCCTCTTCATTGTTGTAGCAAAGCAGCGCGTACAGCATCGGTTCTCTCGCATCCGTATCTGGAGGACGCGCGAGACTAACCCCGGCAGACATCCGGGTGCAGCCATTTTTGTCGCAATGGCTGGCGGATCAGAACTTTCCGGATACCTGCATGCCCCAGGTGAACGTGCCGTCCGGCCCGCCCTTGTTGTGGCGGGTCTGGATACGCGAGACGGCGCCTGTACCCCTGTTGGCGCTGTAGAATGTCCACACCCGGTCTTCGGGCGGCGACAGAATGTTGTTGATGAGGAAGCGGATCGTCAGCGGCTTGATGACGGTCGTCTCGTAGTAGAAGTCCAGCTTCGGCTTCTCGCGCTCCAGATCGACGACCTCGTCATTCTTGAACTCGCGCCAGCCCGACCACTGCTGGAGCGTAACTCCGATCGCGGACTGCAGCTTCGGAAGCTCCTGGCGATATGTCACCAGGTAGGCCCAGTCCTTCGGACCGGCGTTCAGGGCGCCCGAGGTGCCCTGACGCTCGAAGTTTATGGAGATGTCCCGGGTCTCCAGCGTCCACGGGTCAGTCACCTCCGACTGCTGGTAGAGTCCGTTGAACCGCAGTTCGGCGCTGGTCAGTCCGATGAAGGCGAGCGGCAGCGCGCCGCGCGCCTCGATACCGGTCCGGCTGCCGTCGCCGATGTTGCCGAATGCGTCCTGTCCTCCGATCAGCGTGTAGTCACGCACGTCCTCGATTGCATCATGGAAGACCGCCAGGGTGAGGGCGCCTCGCTTGCCGAAGCGACGCTCCCACTCGAGGCGGGTTTTCCAGGCCTTTTCCGGCTCAAGCTCCGGGTTGCCGCGGACAGACGACCCGTCGTTGAAGTTCACAGTCGATGCAAACTCGGCGAAGTCGAGCTGCGATACATCCCGTTCTATGCTGGCGCGGATCTGATCCCCTGCCGGCAGGATGAATGTTCCGACAAGCCTGGGCTTGGGATAGGTGAACTCCCGCTCGTTTGTCTCCGAGCCGGACTGCGTGATGCGAGAGGCCTCGAATGTGAATCCGGCCTCCAGCGTCATGGCCTTCGAGACGTTCCAGACTTCGGTGATGAACGCCTCGCCCCGAACTTCCTCGACCAGCGCCTCGGACACATCGAGCGGCACTGCGGTAACGGCTCCGCCATTCACTTGCTGCGTGATGTCGAGCGTCGTGTCGCGGAAATTGTAGGCGCCTTCGCCTCCGACTTCGATCGTGTGGCCCTCAGCCGGGCGCCACGTGGCGGTCAGCCGGCCGACCCGCTCGCCCGTCTCCGTGGTGCGGTCCTGCAGCCTGACCAGATTGGTCGCAGGCGCAGAGAAGACCTCGAAGCGATCGGACTGATCGACATTGCCCATCGTCATCAGGCCGATCGCCTTCATCGACAGGGTGTCGGAAAACCGGTGCTCCCAGTCTGCGCCGGCTTCGGCTTTGTAGTTGTTCTCGTACTCGCTGCGGCCCGCCAGCGTCCGCCGGAGGGCGCCCGAAGACAGGAAGTCGTAGCTGCCATTGCCCGTCGTGTTCCAGGTGGGCGCGTACTGGAGATTGAAGCTCACATTGTCCTGTGCCGTGGGTTTCCACTTCAGGACCGCCGTCCCCTGCAACCCGATGTTGTTGGGCTGGCCGAAGGCATTGCGAACCTCGGTGACCGTCCCGCCCGGAGTGGTGAAGACCTCGACGGACTCCGACCTGCCGCGGATGTTTGGCGACTGGATGTCGATCGCAAGCTCGGCATTGTCCCCGATCGGGATCGATCGCGACGCCTGCGCGGTCCAGCCAATCCGCTCGGAAAACTCGATCCACCTTGCGGCCAGCACAAATGTCGTCGGGCTGTCTGCGGCCGTCGCCTTGCGCACCACGAGGTTAACCAGCTGCGATTGCCCACGCACGTCCGAGCCGGACGCGCTGCCAGAGATCAGCTCCACCCGGATTACGGATGCAGCCGGGATCCGTTTCAGCTGATCAGAGACAATGGTCTTTGAACTCGGCCGCTCTCCGTTGATCAGCACGTTACCGGCGGTCGCGCCAAATCCCCGCCGCGCTTCCCCGTCGTCGATCTCGAAGCCAGGCACCCGTCCGACCATGTCGAACGCAGTCACCGGATTGAAGGCCGCGAAATAGGCCGCCTCCAGCACCTGCAAGCCCTCGGTCGGCGCTGCGGCCGCAGGCGTCCCGCCGGACGTGACGACAGCCTCTTGGGACAGAGCAGCGGGCGAAAAACCTGCAGCAAATGCAAGCGTGGTAGCGGCGCGCACTGCGGCGCGGCCTGCTTTAAAGCGGGTCAATCGTCCCTCCCCGGCTGTGACTTCGGACTCTTGTGGTCCGTTTTGTTTTCGAACTTACCGAAACGGCATTCCCTGACGGCGTCAAGGCGCGTTCGCGTGATCGCAAAGGCAACAAAGACAGATCCGAGCCCTCGCCCCGGCTGGCGCCCAACTGGGTGGCGCGAACGCCCCCGGCATGCTAGTTTGCAGCATCTTTAGTCCCCAGGAAGGGAACTCACACTGTCCGCCTTGCAGACCGAAAATGGCTCTGAATCCCCGTCTGACGACTTCGAATTTGACGAAGAGTCCGACGACACCGGCTTCGAAACCGCCGGCGAGCCTTCGCCCTCACTCGACCCCACAGCACTGGCGCGCCTGGTCGCCCAGAAGCTGGACGACGACAAGGCCGAGAACATCCTTGAAATCGACCTGGCCGGAAAATCGCCGATGGCGGATGCGATGATCGTCGCGTCGGGCCGGTCGCAGCGCCATGTCGCAGCCCTGGCTGACCACGTCTCCCGCACTCTCAAGGACGCCGGAGTCCGCAAGGTTCGCGTCGAGGGCCTGCCAAATGCAGACTGGGTCCTGATCGATGCGGGCGACATCATCATTCACATCTTCCGCCCGGAAGTGCGCGAATTCTACAATCTCGAGCGTATCTGGTCGAGCGACGCCGCGCCCACGACGCGCCCCGCCGAGATCAAGACCGGCGCCTGACGCCCGACTGATCCGCACACCATGAAGATCCGCATCCTCTGCGTTGGCCGGATGAAGGACGGACCAGAGCGCGAGCTTCTGGACGATTACCTCGACCGCGCCCGCAAGACCGGATCGCCCCTTGGTGTTCGCGGCGTCGACGAGGTCGAAGTGGCCTCCGGCGGCGGCATGGACGCGGAAGGCCAGCGCCTCATCGCGAAACGCAGCGGCGGCGTGCTGATCCGTCTCGACGAACGCGGCGAGACCTGGACCTCGCAGGACCTCTCCCGCAGGCTGGCCCGCTGGCGTGACAGCGGCGAACCGTCCGTCGATTTCGCCATCGGCGGAGCCGACGGCCTCGCTGCGTCCGTCGCGGCGGACGCCCGCCACGCTGTGGCGCTGGGCGCATTTACATGGCCGCACCGTCTGGTCAGAGTGCTGATCGCCGAACAGGTCTACCGCGCCCTCTCCATCGAGGCTGGCGCGCCCTACCACCGGGAGTGACCGGCATGCGCCGCCCTGCCCTCCGCCCGGTGTCCCGCATCGCTCCGCTCTTCGCGATCCTGCTGGCGCTGATGGCTCCGGTCGCCGCTCCGCAGAGCAAACCCGCGCCGGACGTCTTCACCCTCGACGACCTCCGCAAGGCCGAACGCGAGCGCGACAGGGCCCTTGAACGCCTGCGCCTGTTCGAATCGCGCGATCAGGCCGTCGCGCGCGAAGCCGCAGAAATCGACGCGGACATGATCGCCGCAGCCACGGACAGCCGCCGGCGCGAAGCTGCTGCAGCCGCCGCCGAGGACCGCCTCATCACCCTCCAGATCGAGATCCAGGACGCCCGCGCCCTGATGGCGGCCGACGAGGCGGCGACGGAAGACGTTCTCGCCGCCCTGATGACGCTCTCCAACCGCCCGCCTCCCGGGCTGGCCGTCTCGCCCGAAAAGACAGCCGACGCCGTCCGCGCCGCCATCCTGATGGGCGAGGTCGCCCCGGCCCTCGACCGGCGCGCAACCGACCTAAAGGGCCGGGTCGCCACCCTGCATCGCCTGACCACCGCGGTATCGCGCGAACGCGAACTGCTCACCTCGGCTGAAAGCGGCCTGGAAGCGCGGCGCGAGCAGATCGAGGCGCTGGCAGCTGAAAAGCGGCTGACACGGGTCTCTCTGGCTGCAGAAACCGAAAATCTCCGCTCGGAGTCGAACCGCCTCGTCGCGGAGGCCGATACGCTGCGGCAACTCCTGGACGGCCTGGCCCGCAGCGCCCCCGCCACACCGGGACTGAAACCAAAGCCGCCGGGCGCAAAAACCGCAGTCAAACCACCCGCCGCGGCCAAACCCCTCCCCGGGGCGGGGGCTTCCGGCAACGGCCTCGCCCGCGACGTGCCCCTCTCCAGCGCCCCGCCGATTGTCCCGGCCGTCGGCAAGGCGGTGCACCGGTTTGGCCAGAAGGTGGACGGCGAACCTCACATGGGCGTGACCGTCTCGACGCGTCCTGCCGCCCAGATTGTCGCCCCAAAGGATGGACTCATCCAGTTTTCAGGCGAATTCCGCAGCTACGGGCGCATGATAATACTGGATACAGGCGGCGGCGTGCTTGTGATATTGTCAGGCCTTGACGCTCTCTATGCCGAGGCCGGACAGTGGGTTCTGGCTGGAGAGCCGGTCGGCCGCATGGCCGAACAGAAGACGCCCGCGCCTGAACTGTATCTGGAGGTCAGGAGCGGCGGCAAAACGGTAAATCCGGAGAAGTGGCTGGGCCGTACTCTCTAACGGCGCTGGCTGCGGGTCCGGACAGGTTCATGCGGGGTTATCCCGCAAGTGCAACGCTGGAATGACTGGGCCGGGACGGGTGTTCCGGGCGCCAGCGGAAACGGGAGCGCTATGGGTATGCGGAAATGGTTGGTGGCCCCTGTCGTCAGCGCCGGCCTCATAGGCTGCGTGCTCGGCCTGTCCGCGTTCGCCGTCACCACTGGCTCGGCTGACCGAAAGCAGGAAACCTTCCGCCAGCTGGACCTGTTCGCCCAGATCCTCGCCAAGGTTCAGTCCGACTACGTCGTCGAGGTCGACGAGGCCGCCGCCATCGAGGCGTCCATAGACGGCATGCTGACCTCGCTCGATCCGCACTCCAGCTACCTCAACCCCGACGAATTCCGGGACATGCAGGTCCAGACCTCCGGCGAGTACGGCGGTCTCGGCATCGAGGTCACCGCGCAGGACGGTTTCGTGAAGGTCGTCTCACCCATCGACGGCACGCCCGCCGCCAAGGCCGGCGTCAAGCCCGAGGACTACCTGACGGCCATCGACGGCGTGTCGATCGTGGGCCTGCCGCTGTCCGACGCTGTCAAGCAGATGCGCGGCGCCGTCGGCACCTCCCTCACCATCACCATCGCCCGTGACGGCGTCGAGCCCTTCGACCTCACGCTGACCCGCGAAAACATCCGCCCGGTATCGGTCCGCCACAAGGTTCATGGCGACATCGGCTACGTCCGCATCTCGACCTTCAACGAGCGCACCACGGAGTCCCTCGACGCCTCGCTCGAAGCCATCCGCAAGGAAGTCAAAGGACCTGTGAAGGGCCTCGTCATCGACCTCCGCGACAATCCGGGCGGCCTGCTCGAACAGTCGATCGAGGTGTCCTCGCGCTTCCTCGAAGGCGGCGAGATCGTCTCGACCCGCGGACGCCGCCCGCAGGACGTCGCCCGCTACAACGCCGTCCGCGCCAAGCGCTTCGCCAACGTCCCGATCGTCGTGCTGGTCAACAACGGTTCGGCCTCGGCCGCCGAGATCGTCGCCGGCGCCCTCAAGGACCGTGGCCGCGCCCGCATCCTCGGCACCACGACGTTCGGCAAGGGTTCGGTGCAGACCGTTCTTCCGCTCGGCCCGGGCAAGGGCGCCATCCGCCTCACCACGTCGCGCTACTACACGCCGTCCGGCGGCTCGATCCAGGGCGCGGGCATCGACCCCGACTATGACGTGTCCCCCGTCCGCCTCTCTGCCGAGGACATCGAGGCCCTCAAGAAACGCGCCGCCCGCTTCAGCGAGAGCGCGCTTCCCAACGCACTCGAGAACGACCAGGGCAAGGAGCGCACGGCGCCGCACGTCCCCGCCGAAATGCCGCCCGAAGGCTACGCCGGCGAGGACTTCCAGCTCGACCGGGCGCTCGAACTGCTCCGCTCCGGCCAGGTCGCCATCGCCGCCGACCCCACAAAGGCAGGTTGACGGACTTTAATCTGAAAGTTCGGCAAGGAAACTCCGCCGTCTCCATCACCCGGGGGCGGCGGTTTCGCTTTTTCGCCACACATTCAAGCGTCTGCGGATACCGGAATCCGCCGTGCTTTTGGAATCACACGTCTCCGCCGTCTTGATTCCGGCGCCAGTCCGCCACTCGCGCGGGCAGCTGCTGCCGTGGCATCCACCTAGCGTTGAGTCTTGAAACCGTTCGCCCGCGTTGAGTCGCAAGTGTGGGCCGGCGGTTGAATGGGAAGTGGAGTCCACAATGTCCGGAGCTGAACTCGCAGCCGTCCTGAGCGATGGCGGCGCCTGCCGCATCAACGCAGCGGGCTTTTCGAGCCTCGAACTGGCCAGCGCAGCCCAGACAGCCAGCGCCGCCGGCTCCACGCTCATCCTCTACAACACCAAGGGCCTCTCCCTCTCCGAGGTCCGCCGCATCGCCGAAGAAGGCGGCCGCCGCGTGATCTTCGACGACGTCCGCCTGATCTAGTCGTCGACCGCTATTCCTGACCGCCGCCGGCCGCTACACAGGCGGACCATGCGGCCCCCGATCTGCCAGTCACGCCTCCCCTTCGCGCCCTGGATGGACGCGCTGACCAACCGCCTGCCCGGCTTGCAGCCGGCAGAGGATGACTGGCTGCGCCGCGACGACGCCTTCGCCGACCAGATGGCCTACCGCGACGAGCTCTCGGCGACTCGCCTGCCGGACATCTTCACGATGCGCCCGCAGGCCGAAGCGCCCGCCGCCGAACTCCTCCGACTGCTCCTGGCCGCGCTCCCCCTCGATCCCGGCTACCGCACCGAACCGGGCCAAATCGTCCGCCCGGATGGCGTAGCGGTCAGCCTCGACCAGCCTCCGCTTCTCGCTGCAGGCCGCCTCGTCCAGGAGGACCTTCTGATCCTCACACGCGACGCCGCAGAGCCCGCCGCCCCACATATCCTTACTGGCGCCTTCCTCGCCTTCCCCGCCAGCTGGACGCTCGCCCAGAAGATCGGCCGCCCGCTGGGAGACATCCACATCCCCGTCGCCCGCTACGACGCCGCGATGGCCGCACGCGTGGAAAAGGTGCTGCGCCTACTTCAGCCGGGGCAGACGGTCTGGCGCGCCAACTACCTTCGCTACAACGACCCGGACCTGCACCAGCCGCGTGTGGAAGGCGACCACCGCCCCTTCGACCCATCCGGCCCCTGCTGGGTGCGTGTCGAACGCCAGACACTCACGCGCCTGCCCGAAACCGGCGCCATCGTCTTCACGATCCACACCTACCTCGCCCCATGGGCCACGCTTTCGGCGGACGAGGCCGCCGGCCTCCTCGCCCTTGCCGGAGCTGCACGGGGATGAGCCCCGCCCGCCCGGACGCCAGCCACATCCTCCCCGACATGCTGGCGCCCAACCAGCGCCTCTGGTTCGTCGGCACAGCGGCCGGCCCGGTCTCGGCCGCCGTCGGCGCCTACTACGCCCATCCGGGCAACCGCTTCTGGCGAGCGCTGCACGAAGCCGAAATCACCCCGCGCCTCTTCCAGCCCCACGAATTCCCCGACCTCGCCGCGCTTGGCGTCGGCCTAACCGACATCTGCAAGACGGCGTGGGGCGTCGATGCCCAGCTCCCGAAGGACGGCTTCGACGTCGAGGGCTTCCGCGCCAAGGTCACCCGCTTCACGCCCGCCGCTTTGGCGTTCACCTCGAAGACCGCCGCCAGCCACTGGCTCGCGCGCCCCACCTTACGCATCGCGAACGGCCGCCAGCCGGACAGCCCCGGCCCCACAGTCTTCGTCCTGCCCTCCCCGTCAGGCCTCGCCACCTCCTACTGGTCCCTCGACCCATGGCGCGAAGTAGCTGCGTGGCTTGGAACAGTCTGAGGCGCCACGGAAAGTTCCAGGCAGCAGCGCCTCAAGCCGACCGGTGACGTCCCCTCCGGCTGGTTGCTCACACCCGGATCAGACGGATGAACTCGGGGAGAGGGCTCATCCTGAGGAGCTGCGTAGCAGCGTCCCTCACCCTGAGTAGCGGCCGTAAGGCCGCGTCTCGAAGGAGAAGGACGGGCCTTCCCGCCACAAGCCCCTCCGGATTCTGTTGGGTTCAGCGCTC
>CAYOWK010000054.1:0-25517 GCA_964407665.1 uncultured Rhizobium sp.
TGCTGATCGGCGGCAACTGCGGCGCCCACACTGTCCCTTATGTCGAGAACCGGCGCGGCGACGCCCAGCTGGAGCACGAGGCCACGACGACCCGTCTCTCCGACGATCAGCTGTTCTACGCCCGCCAGCGCGGCATCGGCGAGGAACAGGCCGTGGCGCTGCTGGTCAATGGCTTCGTGCGCGACGTGCTGCAGAAGCTCCCGATGGAGTTCGCGGTGGAAGCGCAGAAGCTGCTTGAGGTAAGCCTTGAGGGTAGTGTGGGGTGAGGGGGAAGCGGGGTTGGGGATTGGTTTGGTGGATGGCCGGCGGAATTCTCGCCGCGATCCTTGCGCCGATTGGTCTGCTCTACGCCGCTGCCAGCATCTATCAGCCCCTTGACGCAAACTTCGATCCGCTGATCGGCGAGCTCCAGGGCAACAGGCACCAGTCTTCGTGGGCCGGCGTAGCCGAGATGAAGTCTTGCTGCTTTGGCTCTGGCGACCCGCAGGCTTTTGTCTTGCAGAAGCTGGGGAGTCTGGGTTGGACCCCCGTGGAAGTCGGCGGATTTGAAGAGAAGTTCTTCGGTCGCGAGTACCTCGATTCAGGGGTTCAGGTTTTCCATCGTTCCGCAGCTCGCTTGCCGTGTAGCGACGCGTTCTTTGTTGCGGTGAGCTTCTCCGATGGCAGCCTCAGCAAGGCGGAAGGCACCTGGATCAATGCAGCCTGCGTGTAGCCTGAGTTGAAACCATCGGGCGGGTGTCTGGGCTGCTCAGCCATGGTAGGATGAAACCATGAGCACGATCACGATTGAGATCGACGATGACACTCTAGCTAACATTAGGACCATCGCTGGCCCGGACGACGGCGAAATTGCCCGCTTCCTCGGCGACTATCTCGCTACTCATCTTGGTCCACAGGAAGACTTCACGCCTGAACAGCGGGCGACGATCGAAGCTGGGCTGAAAGCCATCGAAGAAGGTCGCACGACCCCTCACGATCAAGTCATGGCCGAAGCGCGGCGGCGCATCAGACGATGTACGTCGATTGGGCAGACGACGCCCGCGACGCCTTCCTGTCCTTCATAGATTTCCTGATCGAGGTCTCTCCAGCGTCTGCCGAAAAGGCCCAGCTGGAAGTGCAGACAGCACTGTCGAACCTGTCGGTGATGCCCTTCATGGGGCACGGCTCACGATGGCCCGGCCTGCGTGAACTTCTGCTTCCACGTTGGAAGAATCTTCTCGTTTATCGAGTCGGCCCGGACGGGATACTGATCGTCGCCCTCTATGACGCCCGGCAGGACCTTGGGAAACTCACGCCTGAAGAGTGAGGCGACAAGGCCGCGCGATGCGTGCTGGACCACGATCATTCGCCCACCTCAAAGCGGATACTGCGCCTCGGGATCGACACCGGCGTCGGCGAGGAATTTGCGGATGCCGCGCACATCGTCCTTCCGCACCGAATGGTCGGCGTGGTGGAAGACCGCCGTATGACCGTTCAGCGTGACGGCGTAGCGGCTGCCCGTCCGCTCCTCGATCTCGCCGCCGACTTCCCGCAGCACGGTTTTCACGTCCGACTCGGAGAGGTTCGAGGGTTCCGGGTGGGCGAAGAGGGCGTGAAGCGTCTGGCGGTGCTTGTGGTTCATGGCTTGGCGCCTTCCGTAGCGGTGTTGAGGGGCCAACCTCACCGTGATCGCACCGGAGCGGTCTGATCGCGATCAATCGCCCGTCTTTCCTATGGAACACTGCCGCGAAGCAGCTAGACAATCGCGCGGGGACAACCGTGTGGGACTGGTGCTTCGGGGACGAAACCGATGAAACGACTGCTATTGGCGAGCTTCGCGCTGGCCGCCGCCGCATGTTCGAACGAGACGCCGGCAGTGGAAATCGCAGTTCCGCAACTGCCGCTATGCGCAGACGTCGAAGGCGACGGGACGAGCCATCCCGACTGCCGGCTGGTTCCGGCCGGGGCGGGCGCGGCGACCTATACGGCGCGCTTTATCGCAGCGAAGGGCGACGCCCCCCCGAAACTGACGCTCGACGTGGTGGCGGCGTCCGGCGAGACGGTCCAGACAGTCGAGGAGACGCTGGGGGCCACCTTTGGCTCACCGTATCTGGCGGACATCGACCGCGACGGCCGCGAGGACGTGGTCGTGTCCATGGAGACGGGCAATACGGCGACGGTCTGGTCGATCCTGCTGGCGGCGGCGGACGGCCAGCTGTCATCGGTTGGCGAAGTGTCGGGTGACCACATCACCTGGTCGGACCGCGGCTACGTGGTCGTCCCTGGTCGGGCGAGCTCTGACCTTTGGTCGGTGGCCTTTCTCGAGATTGCAGAGGGCAAGCTCGTCCCGGTCGTTACGGCGTTTGCGTCGGCAAAGATGGCCTCGGACGGCGGCGTTGATTCCATTGATTGCTCGCTGACGGACGATGGAGCGCTGGCGGCGGCGGGTCAGACGGTTGAGCAGGCGCAGCCGGACTTCTGCTTGGAGGAAGCGGTGCTGGAGCTGTTCAGGCCCGATGAGCCGAACTGACTGCGGGCATTTCCAGTCGCTGCGCATCGTCGTAGCTGTGGCGTCTCAATTGCGGAATCTGAACTCATGAAACGTATGCTTCTCGCGGCTCTGGCCGCCGTCGCCGTATCGGCCTGCTCGGACAAGACGGAGGCGCCCGCAGATGCCGGGGCTCCACCGGAAGCCGCTGCGCAGAAGCGCCTGCCGCTGCCGGAATGCGCGGGCGTAGACACGGAAGTCGATGCCGAGGGCAAGGTCGCCTACACCGACTGCCGCGGCATGTTCGAGGACCAGTCCGGCCTGGCCTTTGAGGCGCGCTGGACGACCGAAGGGGATGTTGTCACCGAGACAATCCAGATCGTCGCGCCCGGCGACGCCACCCTCCAGACCCTGGTTGAGACCATGGACGGCGCCGGCGGCCCGCCGTCGAGCAAGGACGTGGATGGCGACGGCCGCCTCGACCTGCTGGTTCCCCGCTATCAGGGCATGGTCAATGTCACGTGGGCGGTCTGGCTGCAGGGAGCCGATCAGAGCTTCAAGCGGGCTGGCGAACTGTTCGGCGTCGATACCCAGACCACCGAAAGCGGTTACATCGCTGCGCCGTCCCGCTCCAGCGCCGCCTCATGGGCGATCGGATTCGTGAAGCTGGTTGACGGGCAACTCGTTCCTCAGGCGACCGTGGACGTCACGGCCCAAGGAGAAGAAGACGGCACGGTGACCGGCTGGACCTGCGCCCTGTCGGCGGATGCGCCGCTGGCGGAGGGTCTGGAGCCCAAGGCGGCCGAGGCTCAGTTCTGCGCCGAGCCGGTCGCCGCCGGCATTTATCAGTAACCGCGGCGAATTAGCCGGCCTCAACGATCACAAAAGCGCCCCGCCGGGTGTGCGGCGGGGTGAAAGATTGTATTGGTGTCCCATATCTGGGATGTAGCGGCCCCGAACGGGCGTTTTTGCCCCCCTTTGCGGCCACTGGACAGCCTGATGCTCGCCATCGACAAACTCGAAGCCCGTGTTGCGCCCGAGGATGCGCCCCCCAAGGCGATCCTGAAAGGGATCAGCCTGAATGTACCCAAGGGCGAGGTCCACGCGGTGATGGGTCCCAACGGCTCGGGCAAGTCGACCCTGTCCTACGTGTTGAGCGGCCGTCCCGGCTACGAAGTCACCGGCGGAACCGCCACCCTGGACGGCGAGGACCTGCTGGGTCTGGAGCCCGAAGAGCGGGCTGCGAAGGGCGTGTTCCTGTCGTTCCAGTACCCGGTCGAGATCCCGGGCGTACCGGTTATGACTTTTGTACGCGCGGCCCTCAACGCCCAGCGCAAGGCGCGGGGCGAGCCCGAGGTGTCAGCGCCCGACTTCCTGAAGAGGGCGCGCGAGGCGGCGGCCAAGCTGCGCATGGACCCCGACATGCTGAAGCGTCCGCTGAATGTGGGTTTCTCGGGCGGCGAGAAAAAGCGACTCGAGATATTCCAGATGCTGATGCTGGAGCCGCGCCTGATGATCCTCGACGAGACGGATTCGGGTCTCGACATCGATGCGCTGCGGGTGGTGGCCGATGGCGTCAATGCGCTGCGCTCGCCGGAGCGGTCGATGGTGGTGATCACCCATTACCAGCGGCTGCTGGACTACATCAAGCCGGACCATGTGCACGTCCTGTCCGCCGGCCGGATCGTGAAATCGGGCGGACCGGAGCTGGCGCTGGAGCTCGAGAAGTCCGGCTACGACCCCATCCTGAAGGCCGGCTGATGCAGCTGGCGGACCTGCCATCGCGGCGCGTGGAAGCCTGGAGGTGGAGCGATCTTCGCGCCGCCCTTGCGGGCGACGAGGCGCGCCTGGCCGGGCCTGATGCGGCTGCCGGAGCATCGCCCATTGAGGCGCTGGCCGGCCTGATGCGCCAGGACGGCCCCGGCGACAGTGTTGTCGACGGCGCGGGCCAGACGTTTGAAAGCCGCCAGGGCGATGGCGATCCGGGCCGCGTGCGCAGGGTGACCGTGCAGCCCGGCAGCAGTAGTCTCTTGGTCGATCGCATCCGCGTGGAAGCCGGCGGACGCCAGATCCTTCCCGCATTCACGGACATCGAGGTCGGCGATGGCGCCACGGTCACGCGAGTCGTCCTGCAGGGGGCCTCCGGCGAGGGCTCGGACGCGGTCGTGCTGAACGAGGCGCGGGTGAAGCTGGGCGCCGGGGCGACCTTCCGCCAGTTCGTGATCGCCGATGGCGCACGGCTGGTTCGCATCGAGACGCAGGTTTCCGTTGCAGGCGAGGGCGCCACGACGGAGCTCAACGCGGTCTATCTCGCGGGCCCGAAGCGGCATGTGGATCTGACCTCGCAGGTTGTCCACGCAGCGCTGAAGCCCGAGACGCGACAGCTGGTTCGCGGCGTGGCGCGCAAGGGCGGCCGGGGCGTGTTCCAGGGCAAGTTCAAGGTGGAGCGGAACGCGCAGAAGACCGACGCCGGCATGCAGCACAACGCCCTGCTGTTGGAGGACGGCGCCGAAATCTTCGCCAAGCCCGAGCTCGAAATCTACGCCGACGACGTCCAGTGCAATCACGGCAACACCGCCGGTCAGATGGACGAGCAGGCGGTCTTCTATCTGCGCTCGCGCGGCATTCCTGAAGCCGAGGCGCGGGCCATGATCACTCGCGCCTTCCTGATCGCCGCCGTCCCCGACTGGGTCGATGGCGCGTTGCGCGACGAGATCGAGGCAAAGATCGACGGCTGGCTGAGGGGCGGGGCATGACCGGCGCCTTCGATGTCCACGCCATCCGGGCTCAGTTCCCGATCCTGTCGCGGCAGGTGCACGGCAAACCTCTGGTCTATCTCGACAACGCGGCCTCGATGCAGAAGCCGGACGCCGTCATCGATGCGATGACGCACCTGATGCGCCACTCCTACGCCAATGTGCACCGCGGGCTGCACACGCTGGCGAACGAGGCGACGCAGGCCTACGAGGGCGCGCGCGAGGCCAGCCGCAGGCTCCTCAACGCCAGATCCGCCGACGAGATCGTCTTTACCAAGAGCGCCACCCACGCGATCAACATTGTCGCCGCCGGGATCGGCCATCGTATCCAGCCGGGCGACGAGATCGTGCTGTCGGTGATGGAGCACCACTCCAACATCGTGCCGTGGCACTTCCTGCGCGAGCGGCGCGGGGCGGTGCTGAAATGGGTGGAGCTGAACGAGGACGGCTCGCTCGATTTCGACAGTCTTGGGCGTTTGCTCGGACCAAAGACGAGGCTGCTGGCCCTGTCGCAGATGTCGAACGTGCTGGGCACGGTCAACGACGTGAAACGGGCCGGCGCCATGGCTCACGCTGCGGGCGCCGAGGTGCTGGTCGATGGCTGCCAGGCCATCGTGAACATGGCCGTCGATGTTCAGGACCTCGACTGCGACTACTACGCCTTTTCCGGCCACAAGCTCTATGGCCCCACAGGGCTAGGGGTTCTCTACGGCAAGCTGGACAGGCTGGCCGCGATGCCGCCCTTCGAGGGCGGCGGCGAGATGATCGAGATCGTGGCGCGCGACCGGGTCACCTACAACACCCCGCCGCACCGGTTCGAGGCCGGAACTCCGCCGATCATCGAGGCGGCAGGGCTGGGCGCCGCCATTGCATGGGTCGAAAACCTCGACCGCGCAGCGGCCAGCGCCCACAAGGCGGTGCTTCTGGGCCGGGCCACGGAGGCCCTGCGAAGGGTCAATGGCCTGAAAATACACGGAACCGCCCCCGGAAAGGGACCGGTGCTGACCTTCTCCATCGAGGGCGCCCACCCCCACGACCTCGCACAGATTCTTGACCGGCAGGGGGTCGCAATCCGGGCAGGGCACCATTGCGCCCAGCCGCTGATGGCCCATCTAGGTGTTTCGGCGACTGCGCGGGCCAGCTTCGCCCTGTACAATACAGTCGAAGAAGTGGACGTTTTCGTCGAGGCGCTGCACAAGGCGCGAGGAATGCTAATCTAGGCGACCATGGCTGACGATCAGACCCTTCACAGCCTTCTCGATCCACTGGCGGTCCCTCCACCGCCGGAAGGCGCCTCCACGCCTATCCCGCAGGACGAGCTGGACCGGATCACGGACGAGCTGATCCAGCAGTTCAAGACTGTCTACGACCCTGAAATCCCTGTCGATATCTACGAGCTGGGCCTGATCTACAAGGTCGACATCAACGACGACCGGCATGTCGATATCGAGATGACCCTCACGGCACCGGCCTGTCCGGTGGCTGGCGAGATGCCGGGCTGGATCGAGGACGCTGCCCGCCGGGTGCCGGGCGTGAAGTCCGCGAAGGCGAATCTGGTGTTCGACCCGCCCTGGGATCCCTCGCGGATGTCCGACGAGGCCCGCCTTGAACTCAACATGTTGTAAGTGCGGCTCGTGATAGACATCTCATAGCCATGGCCAGACGCCCCAGACCCAAAGCCGTTACGCTGACAGACGCCGCCGCAGCGCGCGTGCGCGAACTCCTTGAGGACAAGGGCGTCGGCTTCGTGCGCGTTGGCGTGAAGAATGGCGGCTGCGCGGGCATGGAATACACCATGAGCTACGTCGCCGAACCCGACCCGCTGGACGAGCGCGTCTCGGACAACGGGGTCGAAATCCTCATCGATCCGAAGGCGGTGCTGTTCCTGCTTGGTACAGTGGTTGACCACGAATCGACGCCGATGCATTCGAAGTTCGTCTTCGGCAACCCGAACCAGACCGACGCCTGCGGCTGTGGCGAGAGCGTATCGATCACGCCCGTCGCTGCCGAATAGGTCAGGCCGTCTTTTTCATCCGGCCCATTTTCCGGCACTCTTCCGCGCAGCGGCGGCAGGCCTCGGCGCAGGCTTTCATGACATCGTCGTCCATTTCTGCGCACGACGTGGCGCACGCCTCGCAGATATCGGCGCAGGCGGCGCAGACAGAAGCGTGCATCGCCGAGCCGCGGGTCATGAAGTCGGCGCTGGCCTGGCAGATCTGGATGCAGTCCGCCATCAGCTTCACGTGCGCTTCAGCGACGTGATGCCCGCCCTCCTTGAGGCAGTAGTTGAACAGCGTGGACTGGCAGGTATCGCGGCACTCCCAGCACAGCTGGATACAGGTTTTCAGTTCAGGCGGGGTGAGGTTGCTCATTGTCCAGATCCTTTTGGGTGACGTGGCAACGGGAGCGCGCCCGGATTGTTCCGGTTGACCCGATCTGATTGTGTGGTCCCCTGACCAGAAGGAAGCTCCATGCCGCTGTCGCCGGGCTATGCCGACTACGTTCTGGAGCTGCTGGAAGGCTTCGGTCCGCTGGAGATCAAGCGGATGTTCGGAGGGGCCGGCCTGTACCGGGATGGCGTGATGTTCGCGATCCTCGACAACGACGCGCTCTACTTCCGGGTGGACGAGGCCCTGCAGGCGGATCTTGCGGCCCAGGGCTCCACGCCGTGGACCTACTCGAAAAAGCCCGACGGTCGGGGGCCAAACATGGCCTATTGGCGGCTGCCCGATACCGCTGCCGACGACCCCGACGAGGCGGTCGCGATAGCCCGCAAGTCCCATGCAGTTTCACAGGCTCGCGCCACGAAACGCGAACCCAGGCCGAAGGCGGCGAAGAAGGTCAGTCCGCAAAAGTCCCGATGAAGGGAACGTGGTCGGAGGGTTTTTCTCTCGCCCGCGCGTCCTTGAAGATCTCCACGGACTGGAGCCGGTCGGCGGCGTGCGGGCTGCAGACCAGATGGTCGATGCGGATGCCCCAGTCCTTCTGCCAGGCGCCGGCCTGATAGTCCCAGAAGGTGTACTGGTGAGCGCGGGCGTCGCGCGCCATGTAGGCGTCGGTGTAGCCAAGGTTCAGGATACGGCGATATGCGGCGCGAGTGTCGGAGAAGGCGAGGGCGTCTTCGGCCCAGACACGCGCGTCCCAGCAGTCCTCGTCACGCGGAATGCAGTTGTAGTCGCCTGCCAGGACGACCGCCTCCTCCAGCTTCAGCAGCTCCTGCGCGCGCGCCGCCAGACGCTCCATCCAGCGCAGCTTGTAGTCGTACTTCTCGCCGGGGCGCGGATTGCCGTTGGGCAGGTAGATTGCCGCCACGCGTATCGGGCGGGGCGCCTCGATCAGGGCTTCGAGGTAGCGCGACTGCTCGTCCTCAGGCTCGCCCTGAAGACCGCGCACCTCGTCCGAGATCGGGAATTTCGACAGGATGGCGACGCCGTTGTAGGTCTTCTGCCCGAACACCGCCACGTTGAAGCCGAGCGCCTCGATCTCCTCGCGCGGGAACTTCTCGTCCACGCACTTGAATTCCTGCAGGCACCAGACGTCGGCGTTCACCTCTTGCAACACCTCCAGCACAGTGGGCAGGCGCGCATTGACCGAGTTCACGTTCCAGGTGGCGATTTTCATCCCGCCAGATAATCCGGCCCGGCCGCAGATGGCTAGTAAGCCAACGCAAAACGCACAGGGATGATAACTGCGCCAACCGCATCGCGGAGCAAGCGCATGACCATCCCGTTGTCGGTCCGGACGTGGACTGCTACGAAACCACATGCTTGTTGTGCGGCGCGCTCCCAGTCATCACCGGCTGCGCGCAGTCGTCAGCGGTTTTGTCGAGCGGCGTGGCGTATTTGCGAAACGATCGGGCGTTCGTCCGCTGCCGGCCCGGCCAAACCAGTTCCTCGAATTCTACCTCGCCGAACGCTATCTGGTGCGCATGCCCGGGGGCGCTTTCTTCAGGAGCCCCGACGTCGCCCTTGTCGGGCCAATGACCGTGCCGGTCGCGGAACTGGCGTTCGACGGGATCATCGAGACCTTCACGATCCACTTCCAGCCAACCGGGCTTTCGCGACTTTTCGGCGTGCCGATGGCGACGCTTGTCAACGAAGCGCCCCCGGCTGCGGATGTCCTGGGCCGGCATGTCGCGCCTCTGGAATCCGCCATCCGCCGCGCCGCGGGGTTTGAGGAAAGGGTTGCTGCAGCGCAGGACTGGGCAGGCCGGTTGCTCGCCGATGCGCGCGGACAGGACAGCATCGATTTTGCGGCGCGAATCCTGGCGCGGACTGGCGGGCGGCCGAGTATCGCCGCCCTCGCAGAACACGTGGAGATGAGCCCGCGACAGCTGCAACGGCGTTTCGTTGAGGCCGTAGGGATGGCCCCAAAACAGTACGCGCGGCTGCACCGCTTCGCGGCGGCCATTACCGCTAAGGATGTCGGCCACGCGCGAAGCTGGACAGACATCGCCCATGCCTGCGGCTTTGCGGACCAGGCCCACCTCATCAGGGAGTTCCACGCGCTGTCGGGCCGTGCGCCGGGCGATTTCTTCCGGGATGTCGCGGACGTCCCGGAGACGGCGGCTGACCCGATGTCCGAAATCTTCAAGCGGCCCGGACACCGGTAGGGCTACCACCCTGGCTCGACACGATGTGGCGTCCGGGAGGCAACATGGATCGGCGTTCGTTATTCGGAATACTGGCGGCTGGAGCAGCGACGATGGCGCTTACGGGACAGGCAAACGGACAGGAGCTGGCGACGATTGACGTCGTGGCCATCAAGGGCGTGATCGACGCGTACCAGGCTTCCTGGAACGCCAGCGATCTCGATGCGATGGGTGCTCTGTACCGTCCGGACATTCACTGGGTGAACGTAAAGGGCATGCACTGGCGCGGCTTTGAAGAGGTCGACCGGGCGCACCGGGTCTATTTCGACATCATGTTCCGGGGCGTGCGTCAGGACCTTGAGGGCATCGAAAGCATAACGCCTGTCGCTCCGGGCGTCGCAATCGCGGTCATGAAATGGCGCCACGGAGCCTTTCGGACGCCCTCCGGACAGCAGGCTCCCGAGATGTTCACGCGCATGACGCTGGTCATGACGAAGGCGGACGATGGCTGGAAAATTGTCCAGGGCTGCAACATCGAGATCGACAAGCAGGCCGGGCAGTTCGACCCCATTCGGGGCGCAGACATGCCGCCGAAGCCTGCAGATCAGTGACGCTTTGGCAGGCGTTGCCTCTGGAGCCAGTACACGCGTCCGCGCTGGCTAGTAAGCCAGCGCAAAACGCACGGGGATGACCACCTGTCCCCCGGTCACAGCGGCCGGGTGGCCCTCACGGATCACGAACAGGGGCGCCAGCCGCATGGCCGCAGGACCGAACCCCACGCCCGGCGACGGCTCGCTCGCGACGCTGCACTCAACATGGCGGTCCTCAAGAACGGTGCAGCTCAGGCGGACCACCCCTTCGATGTCCGCCTCGAGGGCGCGGACGGGGTAGACGTTCCGGAAGTCTGCTTGCGTAGGCATTCGTTCGGCCCAGTCCGGCAGAACGACATCTGAAGTTGAGCTGCTCATCTCAACGGCGGGGGCAACTGGCGGAGCCGGGTGCTGTTCGACAGCTGTGCAGGCCGGGACAACGCCTGCGGCGGCAAACCCTGCAATCCGGATCCAGGCCAACATGGAAACTCCTTGGGCGCAGCCAATATCGGGGCATCCACCCTCGTCAACCTCGGCGCCGCGCACGTCACGGATTGCATCACGGCTTCGTGAGGCTCAGAGTGCCTGCGTCAGGCTGCCGCAGGCGTGTCTTCAGGGAGGTGCGCATGGCGATGCAGGTTGGGGCGACAAACGGCGAGATCCAGGGCGAGATCAACACGACGCCGCTGATTGATGTGATGCTTGTCTTGCTTGTGATGCTGATCATCACCATCCCGCCACAGCGGCAGGCGGTCCAGATCGACAACCCCGCGCCCTGCGCCGATTGCAGCGCGGAGCCCGCCGTTGCGCCCGTTCGCATCGCCGTCGATTTCGATGGCGCAATCTACTGGAATGGCGCCCTCGTGCAGGCCGACTCCATCGACGCCCTGATGCGCGCCGAGGCGGCGCGGGCGGAGCAGCCTGAAATCCATGTCGAGCCGCATCGGATGGCCGGCTACGGCGAGGTGGCCGCTGTTATGGCTGCAGCCCAGCGCGCCGGACTTGGCAAGCTGGCGGTGATTGGCGGCGTCTGACCTCTGCTGCGTTGACCGTTCCGTCCTTCGCCCGCACGTTTTGTCCCGGTTCAGAAGGGGCAGCCGATGACGGAACGGATCAAGGGCGGCTGCCGCTGTGGGGCCGTGCGGTACGACGCGGATCCCGCACGGATGTCCCGGCCGTATGCCTGCCATTGTCTCGATTGCCAGACGTGGAGCGGAAGCGCCTTCAGCCTGCAGCTCCTTCTGCCGGAAGATGCACTGGCCGTGACCGGGCCTGTCGTTCTCTACGAACTCACCTCGCCGTCGGGCCGCCTATCCCTGCAGCGCATGTGCGGGGTCTGCCACACCCGCATATTCAACACCAACAGCTCAAGACCGGGTCTTGCGGCCTTGCGGGCGGGCACGCTCGACAACAGCGACAGGCTGGACGTGGCCGTCCACATCTGGACGAAGCGGAAGCAGCCGTGGATTTCACTGCCGGCGGACGCGCCCGCATGGCTGGAATCCGCGCCGCCTGCGGAGTTCATGGCGGCGCTTGCGGCGCCTAGAAGCCCCTGAACGTCACCACTTCTTCCTCGGGCGCGCGCTCGGCGTAAAGCGAGTTAACCGGGGCGGCGGGGTCCGGCGTACCCAGCGACATGCCTGCGTAGAGCATCTCGTGTTCACCAAGCCCGAAATGTGCGTGCAGCTCGTCCCGCAGCCGCGCCCAGCATTCCTGCATGCAGGTTCCCCAGCCGCGCTCGACGGCCAGCAGGGCGATGGTCTGCATGTACATGCCGACATGCGCCCACTGGCCATGCCCCATGCGTTTGTCGATCACGACAAACAGGCCGACAGGGGCGCCAAAGAACGCATAGTTCCGGGCGAACCACTGGAGGCGGCCCGCGCGATCTTCCTTGGGGATGCCAATGGTCTCGTACATCATCTCGCCGACCCGGCGGCGGCGCTTGTCATAGACCGGGTCAAGCACGGTGAAGTCCGGATAGACGGGCCGGTCGGTCTTCAGGGGCGCCAGCGGGTCGGCGGCCAGCGTGCGCTGGGCCAGATCTACAACGGCGTCACGTTCTGCGCCGGCCACGGCAATCACGCGCCAGGGCTGGAGATTGCCGCCGGAGGGCGCTCGCTGGGCTGTCGCCAGCAGGCTTGACAGGTCCTCGCGCGAGATCGGGGTGTCGAGGAAGGCGCGCACCGAAATGCGTTTGCGGACGGCGTCTGAGACGTTCATGCGGGCTCCGGCGATGCGATACGACCTTGCTTACCGTTCGATGCCCAGAGAGCGGAGTCAAACGCCGGCCATTCCGGGACCGCCCGAGTCGGAGGGAGCCGTGCACAGGCCATGCGCAGGGCGGCGCCCGCAAGCTGCCGCCTTTTGCGCCAGCCGCTGGACCACTGACCGTATATTGCCCATGCGGCGCCTTTACGTGCCCGAAGGCAGATCGGTTTCGCCACAATCTGTCTCAATCGAGACTTCTGCATTGCGGTGCAGCACGTCCTGCCTGTCAGTAGATGAATAAATACAAAAAGCATGTCCGACGGGAGGACACGCCCCACGGTAGATTACGGGTAGGGGAGTACGCGAGAGTAGGTCGCGTACTGGCGAGCGTTAAGTATTTGTCCTCTGGGATACATCGTGGGAATTCTCCAGTGCGGGATTTGAATATCCGCGAGCATCGGCTCGCGCACCTTGAAGCTGCGTCTGCGCGCCTGACCGGAAACTCTGCCGGAAATGGCGTGGCCAGCGCATTCAGACCGTCTGCCGCTGCAGCACTGCGCGCCGAAACCCGGTCACGTCCGGCGAACCTCCCCACGCGCATGGCGCACGCCCAGCGGGCGATCCGCCTTACACCTCCTTCGTCCCTTTCCGGATTGCTTCAGCAACGCCGGCACCCTTCAAGCCAACAATCACTGGAGACACCATGAATTCCGATTTTTCCCGGCGCAATTTCCTCCGGAACACCTTGTATGCAGCGGGCGCAGCCGGCGCCGCGATGCAGGTTGCTCCGCAGGCCTTCGCACAGGCCATCCAGGCCAAGGCGACAGAAGCTGAGCTCGCCATCATCAACCTCGGCGCCAACACGCTTTCGATCGGCCCTGCGCCGTCCGCTCTGGAAGCCATCGGCAAGTACGCCGTGAAGTCTGGCGGATACGGCGGACGCGAGTCCCAGGAGATGGTCGAGATCCTCTCCAAGCAGCTCGGCGTTCCGGCCGACCACATCATGCTCTATCCCGGTTCGGGCACGCCGCTCGATCTCGTCACCGTCGCCTTCACGTCGCCTTCCGGTTCGCTGGTCACCGCCGACCCGACCTATGAGCAGGCCTGGCGCACGGCCGCCCGCGTCGGCGCCAAGGTCATCAAGGTCCCGCAGCGCAAGGACTTCTCGCACGACGTCGAAGCCATGCTCGCCGCCGATCCGAAAGCCGGCCTGATCTACATCTGCAACCCGAACAACCCGACCGGCGGCATCAACCTCCGCAAGGACATTGAGTTCGCCGCGAAGAACAAGCCGAAGGGTTCGGTCCTGGTCGTCGACGAGGCCTACATCCACTTCTCCGAGAACGCGACCAGCGCCGCTGATCTCGTCGCCACGATGGAAGACGTCATCGTCCTGCGCACCTTCTCGAAGCTCTACGGCATGGCTGGCCTGCGTCTGGGCTACGCCGTCGCGTCGCCCGCCAACCTCGCCAAGATGAACGGCGGCAGCGGCCGCAGCCAGGGCGTCGTCGCCATGACGACCATCGGCGCCGGCGTCGCCAGCCTGACCGACACTTCGCTCGTCCCGGCCCGCCGCGCGATGATCAAGAAAAACCGCGTCGACACCGTCAAGTGGCTCGAGAAGCAGGGACATGCCTGCACGATCTCGGAAGCCAACTGCTTCATGGTCGACGTGAAATCTCCCGCCCGGGAATTCCAGGCCGCCATGGCGACGCACGGCGTCAACATCGGCCGCAGCTGGCCGGGCTTCGAGACGTGGCCGCGCATCAGCGTCGGCACCGAGGCCGAGATGGTTCGCTTCCGTGAAGCCTTCACGGCGGTGAAGGCCGGCAAGACGGGACCGATCGTACCGCAGTCGCGGCAGCGCGCTGGCCTGGACGTCTCGGGCGCGACCCTGCAGCGGGCTTCGT
Organism: uncultured Rhizobium sp.; assembly: GCA_964407665.1. Lineage (GTDB taxonomy): Bacteria > Pseudomonadota > Alphaproteobacteria > Caulobacterales > Hyphomonadaceae > CAYOWK01. Next base: position 14,526 of record CAYOWK010000054.1, read on the forward strand.
TCTCGGACACGTTCGGCGGCCGCATGCCGCTTCACTCGGAGTGCTAGCCAGCTCCAGCGTCTGAACACTGCAAGAACTTCCCGGCATGACGCGGGGGCGTCGTGTCGGGAAAAGTGCGCCATTTTTCTGGAAGGGGTCGATACCAACAATGCGTAGAGCAACCGAAATGCCGAAGCGGACATTCAAGCGATCGTTGTACGATGCTGTGACGCCGTCGATCGCGATTGCCGCGAGCCTGTGTGCAGCCGGGTTTGCCACAGGAGCCGCTGCGGCGCAAACCGTCGCCACCACCACCACCACCGCCGCCGCGCCCGCCCCGGCGGCGCCGGCCACCAATGAAGTCATCATCGTCACCGGCACGCGCCAGGTCGGCATGCTGGCGTCCGACAGCCCGGCGCCCGTGCAGGTGATCACCGGCGAGACGCTGCTGGAAACCGGCGCAAGCGATCTGATGAACGCGCTCGCCAACCAGACGCCCTCGTTCAACGCCAACCAGACCGGCGGCGACATGGCGAGCCAGACGCTGACCGCCCAGATGCGCGCGCTGTCTCCCAACCACGCGCTCGTGCTGGTCAACGGCAAGCGCCGCCACATCACGTCCAACGTCGGGGCCGCCAGCGGCGCCCAGGCCGCCGACATGTCCTTCATCCCGTCGTCCGCGATCGCGCGCGTCGAGGTCCTCACGGATGGCGCGGCTGCGCTCTACGGATCGGACGCCATCGCCGGTGTGTTCAACGTCATCCTCAAGGACGACTATGAGGGCGGCAGCCTCGGCGGCGGCTACTCTGCCTACGAGGACGGCGGCGGCGAGACCATCACGTACCAGGGCAACTGGGGCTTCGGAAACGAGAGCGCCTTCCTCAACATCGGCTTCGAGATCGAGGACCGGGACACGGTTGGACGTCCGGCCGTTTATGGCCCGGCTGTATGCGTGGCGAACCGCGTGCAGTGCCAGGCCTACCTCGACAGCGGCTACCTCGCCTACGGCGCCGCCTCGCGGAACACCGCGCTAGTCGGCTACCTGGCCAGCAACGACGTCAACATGGCGCTGGCGCCGGAATATCCCTACCTGAACTACGTCGGCGATCCGCCGGAAGTGCACCGCCAGGTGCTGATGTTCAACTCGGGCTGGGACATCAACGAGAACCTCACCCTGTACAGCTATGGCAGCGTTGGCGCCAAACAGGCCAAGTCGAAGGAAACCTACCGTCGCCCCTCCCAGGATGGCGGCGTCGATCTCAACCGCGACGGCGACCGTTCCGACACCGTCAACGGGGTCGTGGAAAGCCGGGTCAACAAGTACGCCTACGGCTTCACGCCCTACGAGGAATCCGACGAGCGCGACTACGAGCTGGCGGTTGGCCTGAAGGGCGACACCGCAGGCTGGGCCTGGGATCTGGCTACGGTCTATGGCCGCACCAACATGGACGTCTACACGACGAACTCCATGAACTTCACCATCTGGAACCAGACGGGCGCGTCGTCCGAGAATTTTTATGACGGGTCGTACAAGTCGTCGCAGTGGACCACGACCGCCAACCTGTCCAAGGATTTCGACATCGGGCTGATGAACCCGATGACAGTTGCGACCGGGGTCGAATATCGTATCGACGGCTACGGCATCGGCCCGGGCGAGCCGGCCTCGTACTTCGGGGCAGGGGCGGCGTCCTTCCCGGGCTACAACCCGGCCGTTAACACCGGCACCTATGACCGCAACGCCTATGCCGGCTTCGTCAACCTGATCCTCGAGCCCACTGACAGCTGGATCATCGATCTCGCCGGCCGCTATGAGAGCTATAGCGACTTCGGCGACCAGACGGTCGGCAAGATCACCAGCCGGTACAATTTCACCGACTGGCTGGCCTTCCGCGGCACCGCCTCGACGGGCTTCCGGGCGCCGACCCTCGGCGAGGGCTTCTACTCGGCCGTCAACGTCGGCCCGACCAGCGCCAGCCCGCAGCTTCAGCCCAACGGAGCGGGCGCCGCGACCCTCGGGTTTGGCGGCGGCCTGCAGCCGGAAACGTCGAAGAACTTCAGCGCCGGCTTTGTCCTCAACGACATCCTGCCGAACCTGACGGTCACCCTCGACGCCTACGAGATCACGATCGAGGATCGCATCCAGCGCGGAAGCTTCGCCTTCTCGACGGGCCAGAACGCCGGCACACGTACCGGCCGCGCCGGTTCGCCGACCAACTCGAACCTGCCGGATCCGGCCGACACCAATGGCGACGGCCGCCCGGACGATGGCTATAACCGCGCCCTCGGCGATGCGCTTGTCGCCTTCGGCTATATCGGTCAGTGGGATAACCCCGGGGCGCCTGGCGGTTCGCTGGACGCAACGGCCCGCGCGAACATCTCGGTGTCGCTGTTCAACAACTCCCTGTCGACCCGCTCGCGCGGCCTTGATCTGGTCGCCAACTACATGACGCCGTTCGACTGGGGTCGCGTAGACTGGTCGGCCTCGGCCAACTGGAACGAGATGGAAGTCATCTCCGCCAAGGCCGCTCCGGCCATTCTCGGCGGGGCGACACTCTACAGCCCGGTCACGCTGGCCAACATGGAGACCAACAACCCCGAATATCGGGTCAACCTCGGCGCGCGGATCTCGTTCGGCGACTTCACGGTCAACCTGCGCGAGACGATCTACGGACCTCAGTCCTCGCTGCAGTCGATTTCTGGTCTCCCCGCGATTGTGACCAGCCAGCTTGAACTGCAGGCGCTTGCCAACCCCAACGGCACGTCGACGACCTACTACAAGCAGGAAATCGGCATGATGGCGCTGTTCAACATTGAAGCCACCTGGGAGCCGATGGACGACATCAAGGTGTCGTTCGGCATCGACAACGCCTTCAACCAGTACCCGGACAAGGTCGACAAGGCGCTCTGGGACTACCAGCTCTCGTCCTACCGGACCACGACCCGGCAGTACATCACGGGCAGCCCGATCGGCTATTTCGGCCGGAAGTTCTTCGCGAAGGTTTCAAAGTCCTTCTAGTCGCCTGACAGCCTGAGTTCCGCTCCGACCTGGCTGGACTCAAGCTCACGGACATACCGAGGCGCCGCTCACGCAAGTGGGCGGCGCCTTTGTTTTGGCAGGCAGGCGCAGGCTGGGCGCCCCGGCAGAACTCTGCCACACAGGCCCATGCACTGGATCGCCATCATTGTCATCGCCGCCTGGATGCTCGTCGGCGGCGTCCTGCACATGATCGCGCCGCAACCCTTCTTCCGGGTTGTGCCGGACTGGATGCCGGAGCTGGCGGTCGTCTATCTGTCCGGGCTTGCTGAGCTCGTTATCGGGGTCGCGGTCCTCATCCCGCGTACACGGGCGCTCGCGGGTCTCGCGTTCGCGGTGATGTGCCTGGTCTACCTGCCGCTGCACGCCTGGGACTTCATCCGTCCCGACCCGGTGTTCTCCGTGCCGTACATGGCCAGCGTGCGGATCGCGTTTCAGCTTGTCCTGATCGCGCTGGGTCTGTGGCTCTGGCAGCGGCGGAAGCTGGCGGTTCGCGTGTCCTAGACCGAGAAGCTGGTCCCACAGCCGCAGCCGGCGGTCGCGTTCGGGTTGTGCACCTTGAAAGAGGCGCCGATCAGCTCTTCCACAAAGTCGATTTCAGAACCGGACAGGAAGGGCAGGCTGGCCTCGTCTATGGCGACCTTCGCGCCGTCGCGTTCCAGAATCAGGTCGTCGGCGTTCGCCTGATGCGCGAAACCGAACCGGTAGGAAAAGCCCGAACACCCGCCGCCGATCACCTCGACACGCAGCATCGTTCCGGCCGGCTCCTTGGCCGTAATCCGGTTGATCCGCTTCGCTGCCGACGCGCTGACGCGCACGATTTCGGTCGCCGCAGAGGATTCCGTAACGTCTGTCCCCGACATGCGGGCTCCAATTCGTTGTTTCTGCCGAGTCAGATAAGAGTCTGATGCGGCGAAAGGAAGATGCGCCATGGCCAAGCGGTTTACATCCCCCCCGTTTGCCCAGCCGGGCCGGGCGGTTTTCGCGACGGATCCGTCGCGCTCGCGCGGGCGCCTGCATGCCGAGGCCGCAAGCGCCACGCGCACGGACTTCCAGCGCGACCGCGACCGCATCATCCACGCTGACGCTTTCCGCCGCCTGAAACAGAAGACGCAGGTGTTTGTGGCGCACGAGGGCGACCACTATCGTACGCGCCTGACGCACTCGCTCGAGGTGTCGCAGATCGCGCGGTCCGTCGCCCGCCGCCTGGGTCTGGACGAGGACCTCGCCGAGGCGCTGGCTCTGGCCCACGACATCGGCCACCCGCCGTTCGGTCATGCAGGCGAGACAGCGCTGAACACCGTCATGCAGCCCTATGGCGGCTTTGACCACAACGCGCAGGCGCTGCGGGTCCTGACGAAGCTGGAGCACAAATACCCGAGGTTCGACGGACTGAATCTCACATGGGAAACGCTCGAAGGCGTCATCAAGCACAACGGTCCGCTGATCGGGGGGCGCAAGACCATCGACGATCTCCCGGCGGCTTTCCGCGACTACGATGCGCTGCAGTCGCTGGAACTCGGCACCTTTGCGGGTCCCGAGGCGCAGGTCGCCGCGCTGGCCGACGATATCGCCTACAACAATCACGACATCGACGACGGCCTGAAGGCGGGACTGTTCGAGATCGAGGATCTGCTCGATCTGCCAATGGCGGGCGAAATGTTCCGGGCGGTGATGGCGGAGTATCCGGGACTGGACCGGCCCAGGCTGATCGGCGAATCCGTGCGGCGCCTGATCGGGCTCTGGATTGGCGATCTGGTGGGCGAGTTCAACCGGCGGGCGGTCGCCGAGGCGCCCGGCTCCGTGGACGAGGTCCGGGCGCTGTCGAGGCCGCTGGCGGCGTTCTCTCCGGCTGTCGAGGAGAACCAGAAACCGCTGCGGGCCTTCCTGTTCGAGCGCATGTACCGGCACCACAAGGTCAACCGCATGATGAGTCAGGCGCGCCGCATCGTGCGCGACCTGTTCAACCTCTTCCTGGAGGAGCCGGAAACCCTGCCGCCGCCCTGGAATGAGCGGGCGAGGGGAGCCGCGGACCGAACGAAACGGGCGCGGGTGGTGTGCGACTACATCGCCGGTATGACCGACACCTACGCCATTGATGAGCATCGCAGGCTGTTCAACCTCGAACGCTGGATTTGACCTGCCAGTTGTGCGGGTTTCGCTTTCGTTAAGCATTGAGGTGCAGACCCAGTGTGCCGGCATGCGCCCAGAGTGCGCTCGGCCGGCTCCGGAATGGGGCGGACCGTCCATGAGCAACTATACTCGATCCGTAGTGCCTGGCCGCGGTGGCCGGCCGCCGTCAGGCCGGGACCTCGATCGTCTGGTGTTCGGCGATTCGCCGCCGGCCGGAGCAGCCCGAAAGCCTGAAGCTGCGAACGAAGACGAGTCCGACGACGTGGACCCCGCATCGGAAACCTTTGACGACGATCTGCCCATCCGCCCGTTTGCAGACCGGAGCGCCCGCGACCGCCGGGATTCGCCCGGTCGCCGCCAGGCCGACTATTCGCGGCTTCCCGATGGGGCCAGCTTCCGGACACAGGACGGCGGCTCATCGCGCGGCATGCTGATGCTGGTCGCTGCGCTGGTTGTTGTCGGCGTGTTCGGAGCCGTCGTCTGGAACGCCTACAGTCAGGGCGTCCGCACCGACGGCGCCGTGACAGCGCCCCGCCTTGCAGAAGACGGTCCGTTCAAGGTCCGGCCCGAGCCCGCTGAGGCCACGGAATCCGCCGCGCTCGAAGCGACGGTGTTCGAACGCTTCGAGGGACCGTCCGCAAAGCCGGACGCTGCAGAGGCGATTGCCGAGCCTACGCCGGAAACCCGGCCCGCTCCGCCGGTGGCGCAGCCCGCCGAAAAGCTGGACGGGAACGCGGCCGAAACGTCCGCGCCTGCGCCCGCGCCAAAACCGGCGAAGGCCGTCGACAAGCCCGCGCCCACGCCGAAACCCGCTCCCCAGCCGGCAGCCACACCCGCCCCAGCGGCTACGCAGACCCTGCCGCCCGTCGAGACAGCCGCCAGCGGCTTCACCGCGGGCGGGAAATACCTCGTCCAGATCGGAGCATCCGCCAGCGAGGCCGGCGCCGATCAGGAATGGTCGCGCTGGAAGGGAAAGGGCGGGGCGCTTTTCACCGGCGCCGAGAAAATCATCGTCAGCGCTGACGTGGGCGGACGAACCGTATATCGTATCCGCGTCGGCTCCTTCGCCACTGCGGAGGCTGCGGACAGTTTCTGCGCCGCGTTCAAGGGCAAGGGTGGGGACTGCTTCCGCGCGACCAGATAGATTTCGCGCGAGGCGTCCATGCCCCAGCCAAGAGCCTGTATCCTCAGCGTTTCTGGCCCTGTTCTCACTCCCGGCGAGGCCGCGCTGCTGCGCGACGCCAATCCCTGGGGCGTGATCCTGATGGGCCGGTCCTGCCAGGGGCCGGATCAGGTCCGCCGGCTGACTGATTCCATCCTGTCCTCCACCGGACGCCCCACGCTCGTCTTCATCGATCAGGAGGGCGGCCGCGTCCGCCGCCTGCGTCCCCCCAACTGGCCCGATTTCCCGCCTGCAGGCCGCTACGGACGGATGCACGGGCACGATCCGGCGCTGGGCGTCGAGATGACGTGGCTGGGCCACCGCCTGATGGCGGCTGAACTCTCGGACATCGGCATCCACGCCGACTGCGCCCCCGTCGTCGATCTCCTCCACACCGGCGCCCACCAGATCGTCGGCGACCGCGCCTTCGGCGACACCCCCGACAAGGTCGGGGTCCTCGCCCGCGCGGCGCTGCAGGGTCTGGCCGACGGCGGCGTCGCCGGCGTCATCAAGCACATGCCCGGACACGGCCGCGCGGAGTCCGACAGCCATGACGGCATGCCCGTCGTCCATGCCGGCCGCGGCCTGCTGGAGGAAGACATCGGCGCCTTCCGCGCCCTCCGCGACGCCCCCATGGGCATGACCGCCCACATCCGCTTCGAGGCGCTGGACCCGCGCAACCCGGCCACCCTGTCCCAGACCGTTATCGCAAACATTATCCGCGGCGAAATCGGCTTCGACGGCCTGCTGATGACTGACGATCTCGGCATGAACGCGCTGGGCGGCGCGCTGGCGGATCGGGCACAGCGTGCGCTGGCCGCCGGTTGCGACATCATCCTGCACTGCTCCGGTTTCGTGAAGGACGCCGACGCCATCCTCGCCGAGATGGCCGAAGTGGCGGACGCCTGCCCGGAACTCTCCGGCGACGGCCTTCGCCGGGCGCTCGTCGCAGAGCAGGCGACGCTGAACGCGAAGCCCTTCGACCGCACCGCCGGCTGGCGCAGGTTCGAGGAGCTGCTGGCGAAGTCGGGAACCGCTGGCGCATGAGCCAGGACGAAGACCTGCTGTCATCGGCGGCGCACGACGCATCCGAAGCCGACGAGCGCAACGCATTCCGCGTCGACGTGGAGGGCTTTGAAGGCCCGCTCCATCTGCTGCTCGAACTCGCGCGCCGCCAGAAGGTCGACCTCGCCCACGTCTCGATCCTCGACCTCGCCAACCAGTACCTGACCTTCGTCGAGGATGCGCGGGACAAGCGGATCGATCTGGCCGCCGACTACCTGCTGATGGCCGCCTGGCTCGCCTACCTGAAATCGAAGCTGCTGCTGCCGCGCGAGAAGCCCGCAGACGGCGAGCCGGGCGGCGAGGAGATGGCCGGGCGTCTCGCCTTCCGTCTGGCGCGGCTCGACGCCATGCGCCGCGCCGGCAAGGACCTCATGGCCGGCCGCCTCGACGGTCGCGACGTGTTCCGGCGCGGCGACCCGCAGACCGCCACCATCGTCCGCACCCCGATCTGGACCACGAACCTGCACGACGTGATGAAGGCGTTCGGCGACGTGAACTCCCGCAAATACCGCCGCCGCCGCCACGTCATTCGGCGTCAGCCCGTCCTCGCCCTCGACACCGCCCGCCGCCAGCTGAAGTCGGAGCTCCCCGGGATGACCGAGTGGCGCTCGGTGATGACCTTCCGCACCGAGAACGCCGAGGAAGCGCCCCAGAAGTCCGTCACCGCCAGCATCTTCTCTGCGGCCCTCGAACTCGCCCGCGACCGCGCGCTCGAACTCCGCCAGGACGCGCCCTTCGCGGACGTCTACCTGCGCAAGGCCCGCACCCTCGAAGGGGGCGCAGAATGAACTCTGATACGCCCGGCCATCCGCTGGAAGCTATGCACGACGCCATCGCCCGGCTGGCCGCCGGAGAAACGTCTGCGCCGCCCGCCGTCAGCGAGGAGCGCATGGCCGACGCCGTCCGCCGCGCCGAAGCCGTCCTGTTCGCATCAGCCCAGCCGATTGACGCCACAACCCTCAACCGGGCCCTCCCGCCGGGGGTCGAGGCAGGCGACGTTCTGATGCGTCTTCAGGCCCAATATCGGGGGAAGGGGGTCCAGCTTGTCGAACTTGCGGGCAAGTGGCGCTTCCAGACTGCTCCGGATTTGGCCTTCCTCTTCCAGGAAACGCGCGACCAGCCGCGCCAATTGTCGCGGGCGGCGCTCGAAACGCTGGCGATCATCGCCTACTGCCAGCCGGTTACTCGGGCTGAAATCGAGGATGTCCGGGGCGTCGCGGTCTCGAAAGGCACGGTCGACGTGCTGATGGAGGCGGGCTGGGTGAAGCCCCGGGGCCGCCGAAAGACGCCGGGCCGCCCCATTACTTATGGGGTCACCGAAGCGTTTCTCGTCCATTTCGGGCTGGAAAGCCTGGATTCATTGCCCGGCCGCGAGGAGTTGCGCGCCCAGGGGCTCCTGTCAGCCGATCTGCCGCGAGATTTCGAGGTCGCCAGCACGCCGCGCAACCCTGAGACGGGCGAGCTGGAGCTGGAAGAGCCGTTGGAGCCCGGCGAGTTCCAGTCCGACTTCCTCGAAGGCGAAACCGACCGCGACTAGCCCTGTGGGTCGATTACAGCACTGATTTGCAGGATCGGCGTTCCGGGGCTACCTTGCCGTAAAGTTCATGCCCGCGGACCCAGCGTCCCGGGTGCAAGTATGCCGGACCCCAGATCCGGCTGACCCGGAGACTAGACCCATGTTCGGACGACTCGGTCCTCTCGAAATCATCATCATTCTGGCCGTTCTGCTGCTGGTCTTCGGCGGCCGCGGCAAGATTTCCGCCATGATGCAGGACATGGCCAAGGGCATCAAAAGCTTCCGTAAGGGCCTGAAGGACGGCGAAACCGCCGACGACGACAAGCCGGCGGAGCTGATCAATGTGACGCCCGAAAAAGAGAAGTCGCAGGCCTGAGCCACCGACCGGTGATAAGCCGGCCTGAACGCCGGAAACCGCCGGCCGGCGCGTTCGCAAGACGCGCCAGCAAGGGAGCAAGTCCGCCATGATGCCGGGAATCGGCTTCGGAGAGATGGTGTTGCTCGCCATCGTCGCCATCGTCGTGGTGGGTCCCAAGGACCTGCCGCTGATGATGCGCAAGTTCGGCCGGCTGACGGGCAAGATGCGCGCGATGGCGTTCGAATTCCGCCAGGGCTTCGAGGAGCTGGGCCGCCAGGCCGAGCTTGAAGAGCTGCGCCGCGAGGTCGCCGACCTCAAGAAGCACACCGGCCTCGAAGAGTTGGAAAGGGACATGAACGAGGACAAGCGGCGCCTGGAAAGCGACGTGCTGTCCGCCACCATGCCCACCTCGTCCGATCCGCCGCCTGCTGTTCCGGCCCCCGCTGCACCGGTCCCTGCTGATAGCCCCAACCAGATCCACCACCCGGCCGTCGCCGCAAGCATGGCTGCGGCAGCGGCGGCCTCCAACGGCGAAGGGCCTCCGCCTGCCGCCGAAGACGTTGACGACGATTTCCGGTTGGACGGTCACCTCCCGCCCGCCGCGTCGCCCGCCAAGCAGGATGTTCCGGCGTGACCGAGAAACTGGCTGGCCCCGCCGGCGCAACGCAGCTCGACGAAGTCGAGGCAAGCCGCGCCCCGCTCATGGACCATCTGGTCGAGCTGCGTACGCGGCTGGTGCGGATGCTGGCCGTGCTCGCCTTCCTGTTCTTTGCGGCCTGGTTCGTCACCAAGCCTGCGCTCGAGATGCTTCTGACGCCGCTCGGCGACGCCGCCATGCGCCATGGCCGCGAGATGAAGGAATTCGAGGCCGTCGCCACCGCTCCGCTGGAGATGGTGTTCGTTCAGATGAAGCTGGCCTTCCTGCTGGCGCTGGCCGTCGGTTTCCCGATCATCGCCCATCAGGCCTACGGCTTCATCGCGCCCGGTCTCTACAAGCACGAGCGGATGGCGGTTCTGCCGTTCCTGTTCCTGATGCCGCTGCTGTTCGTGGCTGGCGGGGCGCTGGTCTATTTCTATGTCCTGCCGGCGTTCATGGACCTGTCCTTCAGCCAGGAGTTCATCGGAGACAAGGCGAGGGTCGTCTACCTGCCCAAGGTCAAGGAATACTACGACCTGTCGATCTCGCTGCTGACCGCCTTCGGGCTGGCCTTCCAGCTGCCGGTGGTCATCGCTCTGCTGGCCAAGGCCGACGTCGTTAGCGCCAGCGTCCTGCGCAAATCCCGCAAATACGCCTTCGTGGTGATCCTGATCGTGGCCGCCGTGATGACCCCGCCGGACCCGTTCAGCCTGTTCTTCCTGGCCGGCCCCCTGTTCCTGCTGTTCGAAAGCGGCATCCTCGCCGCCGCCCTGATCGAACGTGGCAAGAAGAAGCGCGAAGCCGCCGAAGAAGCCGCCGCCGCAGCCGCCTGAGGCGACCGTCGGTGTGGGACAGACAGGTCCTGTTTCCCACACCTTTGCGCCCGCCTCCGGAAACGGACACGCCAGTGCCCGTGTTTCCCGCGCATGCGGGAATCCAGACTTAACAGTCTGACATAAAACCCAAAAACCGGCGCCAATCCTCCCCCAGCTTGCTGGGGGAGGGGGACCATCCGGCAAAGCCGGATGGTGGAGGGGCATCTTTTTCAGCCACTGAATCCGACCGGGTCCAAACTTCCCGCAATCTCCCCCTCGCGCCTGTCACGGGA
>CAYOWK010000055.1:0-24972 GCA_964407665.1 uncultured Rhizobium sp.
GAGGCGCACGTCCTCCGGGTAGTCCGGCTCGGCGAACACCGGCAGCGGCAGTTCGTCGGCCTCCGACTGAACCGTGACCTCGACGATCTTCAGCTCGATCTCGCCCGTGGCGAGGTTGGCGTTCACGGTGCCGCCCTCGCGGCCCAGCACTTCGCCGGTAACGGTCACAACCGACTCGACACGCAAGCGCTCCAGCTTGCCGAAGTTGGGGTTGGAAGGCGTCACGACGCACTGGGTCAGCCCGTAATGGTCGCGCAGGTCGATGAAGAGCAGCCCGCCATGATCGCGCTTGCGGTGCACCCAGCCCGACAGGCGGGCGGTGGCGCCCACGTCGGACGCGCGCAGGCCGCCGCAGGTATGCGTCCGGTAGGCGTGCATCGCAAAAAGTCTCCAGATTGACCAAGGTTCGGGCCGATCAAGGCTTGATCGGAAGGCCGGACAAGCGCATGTCGCCGACTTGCTTGTCAATACGGAGCGAACGCTCCCGAGGGAGCGGGTGATTTGACGGATAGAACAGCTGCGGACGAACTCCGGCTGATAACAGACACCGACTCCCTGAAAGCCGCCTGCGCGCGCCTGGCGGAGGGTGACTTCCTCGCCGTGGATACAGAATTTCACCGGGAATCAACCTACTGGCCGCAGCTCTGCCTCGTGCAGGTCGCCAGCGCCGATTATGACGTGCTGATCGACCCGCTGTCCGGTCTCGACCTGACCCCCCTGCTCGAACTGCTCGCGGACACGTCACGCGTGAAGGTGTTCCATGCCGCACGCCAGGATCTGGAGATTTTCACCAAGCTGATCGGCAAGCCGCCGGCCCCGATCTTCGATACCCAGATCGCCGCGATGGCCGCCGGCCTTGGCGATTCGATCTCCTACGAGAACATTGTCGCCAAGGTCCTGAAGGCGTCGGTCGACAAGTCGTCACAGTTCACGGACTGGACCCGCCGTCCGCTGTCCGAGAAGCAGTTGGTCTACGCACGCGGCGACGTAACCCACCTGCGGAAGATCTACACGATCCTGCGCGACCGGCTGATCAAGAAGGGTCGTCTGCACTGGATCGAGGACGAGCACGCCGCCCTCCTCGACCCCGAACTCTACGCTTTCGACCCGGCCCAGTCGTGGAAACGGCTGAAACCGCGCAAGACCAAGACGGACTATCTGGCCATCCTCGCCAACGTCGCCGCGTGGCGCGAGATCCTTGCGCAGGAGCTCGACAAGCCGCGCGGCCGCATTCTCAAGGACGACGCGATCCAGGAGATCGCGCTCCAGAAGCCGCGCACCGCCGACGCGCTTGAGCGGATGCGTGCGGTGCCCTCGGGCTTCTCGAAATCGCGGCACGGCCAGTCGCTGCTGGACGCCATCGAACAGGCGGTCGCAAATCCCGAGGCTCACGCTCCGGATGTCGAACGCGGCGAACCGTCGGGCCCGCCCGCCGGCGCGCTGGGAGAACTTCTGAAGGTCCTGCTGAAGCAGATCGCTGACGAAGCCGATGTCGCCCCGCGCCTCATCGCCAACGCCGCCGACATCGACCGTATCGCACGCGACGACAATCCGGACGTGCCTGCCCTCAAGGGCTGGCGACGGGAAGTGTTTGGCGAGAAGGCCCTGCTGCTGAAGACAGGCAAGCTGGCCATCGCCGCCCATGGTCGCGGCGTGCGTGTGATCGAGGTCTGATCTTCAGAACCACCGCAGAATCCGCTCGTCGGCAACCGGAAACAATCCGCTTTCACCCGCGAACCCTGCGGCCCGCCAGGCCCGGACAGCATAACGATAGGCTTGGTCACGATCTTCAGTCGCGAACGTGTTCATCTCTTCGATGATCCGGGCGAGCCGCGATCGCACGGCGACCTCATCTCGCGGATCCGGCATCGCCGCGATCTCGCAGATCGCACTGTCGACAATCTGAACCAGCTGGGGGCCGTCTTCCGGCGTATCTGGCCCGGTGTACATCAGGCTCGGCATGAACTTCTTTTCCATGCAAAGCGCGTCGAGGGGATGGCTCGAGGCAGGCTCAACTCGCGCTGGCTCCCCGGGGGGCTCTGTGCGGGGGCCGCAGGCGACCAGCAAAAACAGAATCGGCGCGCAGAAGACCTTCCACATCTGTTCCACCGGCTCTCCTCCGACAGCTACACCACCAGCCGGTAGTCCATCCCCAGCTCCAGGGCGGCCTGCTGGAGGCGGCGCTGAACGGCTTCGGACGCGAGCGCGGCATGTGACGGCGCGACCCTGAGTTCGAGCGTCTCGCCATCGCACTTCAGCTGGGCGTGCTTGAGCAGCGCAGCGGTGCGGCCGGAGAAATCCGCGCCGAGACGCATCAGCGCGCCATGCGCCCTTGCCAGCCCCATGGTCTCGCCGTCCAGCAGGCTCTCGCTGACAGAGTTCTTGACGTTGCGCTCGTAGCGGCTCGCCACCGCCAGCGCGAGCGTCGCGCGCTCCTTGTGGCTCAGCCCCAGCAGCGGCGCGCGAGCCACAAGGTCAAAGGCGAGTTCGGCCCGGTGGTCCGGGTGCAGACGCGAGCCGATGCCGCCCAGGCGGCTGGCTGCGCGGGCCAGTCGCGGCGGCAAGGTGTACTCGCCCGCCTCGTCCAGCCAGTCGGCCAGTGCGAGGCCGAACTCGAGAGCGCCCGCGTCCAGCACGATGAAGGCGTCGAGGCCGGCGTCCAGCGGGTCGCGCTCCTGCTCGTCTTTCGGAAGCGCCTCGAAGGCGATGCCCTCGCGGACGCCGAACGAGGAGATCGCCACGGTCTTGAAGCGCCCGGCTTCGATCACGCCTTTCAGCACGGCGGCGGCATAGGGGATCGTATCCACGCGCCGCTTGGCGACTTCCTGCACCAGCTTTGCGTGCTTCTTCCCGACGATGAGATCGGACAGGAGGGGCAGCAGCCCGGCCGTATCCATCTCGTAGTTCTGCAGCATCTGCAGCGGGGCTTTGGTGAGCTGCATGTGAACGCTGGCGATGGATCGCCAGGCGCCGCCGACCGCCACGAAGGTATCGGGAGCATCCTGCAGCTGTGCGGCCCCGGCCAGCGCCTGCCGGATCCGCGCCTGAATGGCGCTCTCCGAGAAGGCGCCGCCCCCTTCCAGCGCAAGAGGCCCCAGCGGGAATGTTGCGCCGTCCTGGAAGACGCCGCGCCTGACCCGAGCCAGTTCGAGGCTGGACCCGCCCAGATCGCCAATCACGGCATCGATGCCCGGGCTTCCGGCCAGCACGCCTTCAGCAGACAGGCGCGCTTCCTCGCCGCCGGTGAGAATTCTCAGGGTGAGGCCCGTCTCGGCCTTCACCCGTTCGCAGAACACCTTGCCGTCAGCTGCATCGCGAACGGCGGCGGTGGCGAACGTGAAGAGAGCATCGGTCTTCTGGGCGCGAGTAATCGCTGCAAACCGTTTGAGCGCCGAAATCGCGAGCTCGACGCCTTCGGGGTTCAAGCGGCCTGTGGAGCCGAGGCCACGGCCAAGACCGGCAAGGACCTTCTCGTTGAAGCGCTGCTGGAAGGCCCGGCCCTTCATGTCGTGAACGACGAGGCGAACGGAGTTCGAGCCCACGTCGATGACTCCGACCCGCCGCCAGTTCGATACCCTGGTAGCTGGCTTCGATCGGGTCGACGTCGAAAGCATGCAGGCGGCCTCAGGTCGGTCGACGCCCCGGAACCGATCGCGAGCGATCAGCCCCCGGGCTGCAGTTCAGGCGGCGGCGCCAACCGCAGGGCGTTTCCCCGGCCGGACAGGCTGGGATTCGCCATGAAGTACTCGTGGGCCGAAAACGCCTGGCGCGTCCCCGCAGGGACTGTACGCACATAGCGTCCATCAGGGCGCAACGTCCAGCTTTGCGCTCGATCATTCAGGTTTGCGAGCATGATCTGGTCCACAACTTGTCTGTGGACAGTTGCGTTCAGGATCGGAACCAGCGTCTCCACTCGCCTGTCGAGATTCCTCGGCATCCAGTCTGCTGAGGAGATGAAAACCTTCGCCCCGTCAGAGGGCAAGCCGTGGCCTGCGCCAAAGCACACGATCCGCGCATGTTCGAGGAAACGCCCCACGATCGAGCGCACTTCGATATTCTCGGACAGCCCCGCCACGCCAGGCCGCAGGCAGCAGATTCCGCGTACAATCAACTTGATCGATACGCCGGCCTGGCTGGCGCGATAGAGCGCGTCGATAACTTTCGGGTCAACCAGGGAGTTCAGCTTGGCCCATATCACGGCGGGCCGTCCCGCAATGGCGTGCGCGATCTCGTCGTCGATCAGGCCCAGTAGGGTCGGTTTCAGGGAGTCGGGCGACATCGCGAGCGCTTCGAGCCCGGCTGGTTTGGAGTAGCTGGTCACGTAGTTGAACAGGCGGCCTGCATCCCGGCCCAAGGCTTCGTTGGCCGTGAACAGCGACAGGTCGTCGTAGATCCGTGCGGTGACCGGATGATAGTTGCCGGTGCCGAAATGGGTGTAGGTGCGCAGCGCCCCCTGTTCGCGCCGGATGACGAGGCTCACCTTGGCGTGGGTCTTCAGTTCGATGAAGCCATAAACGACCTGGACGCCGGCACGCTCCAGGTCGCGGGCCCAGCGCATGTTGGCCTCTTCGTCGAAGCGGGCCTTGATCTCGACCAGCGCCGTGACGTTCTTGCCCGCCTCGGCCGCCTCGATCAGCGCCGCAACGATGGGGCTGTCCTTGGATGTCCGGTAGAGGGTCTGCTTGATCGCCACGACATCGGGATCGCGCGCCGCCTGCCGCAGGAACTGCAGCACGACGTCGAAGCTCTCATACGGATGGTGAACGAGGATGTCCTTGTAGCGGATCGCCGCGAAGATATCGCCCGAATGATCCCGGATTCGCTCGGGGAACCTCGGCTCGTGGGGACGGAACACCAGGTCGGGACGGCCATCGACAATCAGCTGCCGCAACTGCGCCAGACCGAGGATGCCCTCGACTTCGACCACGTCGATCGGTTCGGCCTCGATCTCCTGGATGAAGAAGCGCTTGAGATCTTCCGGCGCGTCCCGCTCCAGCTTGAGGCGGACGAGCCGCCCGCGCCTGCGCTGCTTGAGGAGTATCTCGAACTCCCGGACAAGGTCTTCGGCCTCTTCCTCGATCTCGATATCGCTGTCGCGGGTCACCCGAAGCAGGCATCTGCCGCGGGACTCGCACCCTGGAAACAGGACGTCCTGACAGAGCGTGATGACATTCTCGAGCGAGATGAAGCGGCGTGAGCCTCCCGGCCCCTCGGGCAGCTCCATGAAGCGACCGACATGAGTGGGGATCGGCACAAGGGCACGAAACTTCTCCTTGTCGCTGGTCCGGACCAGCGACAGGCCGACCGCGAAACCCTCGTTCGGGATGAACGGGAAAGGATGCGCCGGGTCAATCGCCAGCGGCGTAAGCACGGGGAAGACGGTCGACAGGAACTGCGCGCGCACCCACTCGCGGTCGGCGGCGTCGAGATCGTCGGGCTGCAGGACGTGGATACCGGCCTGCGCTAGTAACGGCAGCAGCTCGAGCCATGTCTTCTGCTCCAGAGCCAGCAACGAGCCGGCCTCAGTCGAAATCCGGTTCAGTTGTTCCTGTGGCGTCAGACCATCCTGGCTGGGCCGTGTGACGCCCGACCGCACCTGCTGGCGCAGGCCAGCCACCCGGACCATGTAGAATTCATCGAGGTTGGAGGCCGAGATCGACAGGAAGCGCAGGCGCTCCAGCAGTGGATGGCGGTCATTGGTGGCCTCTTCCAGCACGCGCAGGTTGAAGTTCAGCCACGACAGCTCGCGGTTGAAGTACCGGTCGGGCGACTCCATCAGCTTCTGGTCGATGACCAGCGGCGACGCCTTGAGCGCAGCGTTTCGGGGCTTGCGAGTACGAGTAGCCATGACCCAGACCTGATACAGACCGGTTTCTCCGGTCTCTTCGGGCATACTAGCAGGGATTCATTACGCTTTACTTGGCGCGGGCGATCAATCCCCGGATTTCCCCAGCGTAGACAGCACGCGCCGGGCCGTACTCAGGGAAAACGATCTGGCCGGGATCGCCTCGATTGCGTCAGCCGCCTCGTTTACTGCCGTCCAGCGCCGATCCAGGCGCTCTGCAATGTAGCGGATGGGAGCTTCGGGCACATTGAGGCGACGCAGCGCGCAGGCCTCCAGAAGCCTCAAAACGAGTGTGGTTTCATCCGGCGGACCAATGGCGACGGTCGCGGTTGCAGCAAGCCGGGAGACCAGATCGCCGGGCGCGGAGCACCAGAGGCCCGGATCGCCAGCTCCTGCCATCAAAATCGGAGCGCCACGGCCCCGGCACAGGTTGATCGCCGCCAGCAGTCCCAGCCCGTTGGCGCCGCTATCCGCGTCATCGACAGCCAGCGCCGCAATCGAGAGGCTGGAAATCTCGTCCATGTCCGCGCCGGCCAGCATGTCGCCGGTGACGACCGCGGCGCCCGCCTGGGCGGCCCATCCTCGCAGCAGTCTGGATTTTCCCGACTGGGCGGGACCGGTCAGCGCCAGCCGGCCGTCAGGCCAGCTCCGGCTCTGGGCCAGGGCCAGACCGGCCGCAGCATAGCTGCCCGTCGCAATCAGGGGACGCTGGAGAGGATCAATGCGGGGAAAGTCCAGACGCAGCTGGGGGGCTTCCCGGGCTGTCCCGGTCATCTGCCTGTGCTGGCCCGCACGACCCAGCCGCCATCGGCCCCCTGGAGTTCAAGCCCGCGCGAGCGGAGGTCGGCGGCCAGCTGGTCCGGACGGCCCGTGTAGACGAAATTGATGTCCGCGCCCTGCATCGACAGCGCGACAATCTTCATCTCGCGGATCAGGCGGGACTGCTCCAGCCCCTTGCGGATGCGGACCCAGTCCGTGGCCGAATTGAAGGCCGCCGTCAGCTCCATGCCTGTCGAGCCTGTCGTCCTGACGACGGACGCCTTTTTCCAGGCCGTCTCTAGCGCATTGATGACGCCCGGTTGCGCCGCCTCGAAGGAGGAGAACGGACCGGCCACCGTAAGCGCGACAGCCGACTCGCCGGCGCGCAATTCTGTCAGGCGGACATACATCGAACCGGACTGGTTATAGGCCTCCGCCACGACCGCACGTGCAGCACCCTTGGCACGGACTTCAGCCTCGACATCGGCCCATGCCGGATGACGCGGCCAGGCCTCTTCCGACACAACGTAGGGCGTAAGCCGCGTATCATCCGCCTTGCCGGTCCAGACCTTCGCCCAGGCAACGGGATCGAGACCGGCGGCGGCCGGGACAATCAGGGCTTTGCCAGCCTGAGCTTCGACGTAGGCGACATTCCGGGACTCCAGAAACTGGCGAACTTCGGCCGGATTGAACCGCATTATGAGCGTGGCGATGTACCGGTTGGCGGTCCGTTTCTCCCCAACCTGAAAGTCCGTGCCGCTCGTCAGGCGGGAGAGCGCCTGGTAGTCGATCTGCGGATTCGCGGCCTGCCGGTCCTCCGGCAAGGTCAGTTTTTCCACCAGACGTTGAGCCGCCATCAGGCGGGCGTTGGCCCGGCCCTTCTCCAGGGCTTCCGTCGCCGAACCAGCCGTCTCGTCCACCGCGAGATCACGAACGGAATAAACCTGCGCCACCTGCGCCAGTGCGGCAGAGGACAGGAAGGCCGCCGAAACCAGCGCCGCCACGAATCTCAGGAAAGCGATCATGGGCTCTACCTAACAGCCGGTGGCGGGCTTGCGAAGGCTCAAGCCACAGCCAGTTTCAAGGTTGTTCAGTTACTCTGGCGGTGCTCAAACCGTCATGTTAACTGCCGCCCATGAAGAGCCCCCCAACGAGTCAAAATGATGGCCTGCCGTTGACGTACCGCGATGCGGGCGTCGACATCGATGCGGGCGACGCACTGGTCGAGGCGATCAAGCCTCTGGCGAAATCCACCAACCGTACCGGCGTCATGGGCGGTTTGGGGGGATTTGGCGGGCTGTTCGACCTGAAAGCCACCGGTTTCAAGGATCCCGTCCTGGTCTCGGGCACCGACGGCGTCGGCACCAAGCTGATGCTGGCGTTTGCCGCAGACCGCCACGACACCATCGGCATCGACCTCGTCGCCATGTGCGTGAACGACATTCTGGCGCAGGGCGCCGAGCCCCTGTTTTTCCTCGACTACTTTGCCACCGGCCGCCTCAGCCCTGAAGCGGGCGCCGCCGTTGTGGCCGGGGTCGCCGAGGGCTGCCGGCAGGCCGGCTGCGCCCTGATCGGCGGCGAGACGGCCGAGATGCCCGGCATGTACGCCCCGGGCCACTATGACCTTGCCGGTTTTGCGGTCGGCGCCGTCGAACGCTCCGAGATCCTGCCCCGCATGGACGCCATGCAGGCTGGCGACACGCTAGTCGCTGTCCCCTCGTCCGGGCCGCACTCGAACGGATATTCGCTGGTTCGCCGGATCGTCGAGCGTTCGGGGCTCGAACTCACCGACGCGTCGCCCTTCTCAAGCGGCCAGACACTCGGCGAGGCCCTGCTGACGCCGACCCGCATCTATATCCGGCAGGTCCTTCCCCTGATCCGGCAGGGCCTGATCAAGGGCCTAGCCCACATCACCGGCGGCGGCATCACCGAAAACACCCCGCGCATGCTCCCGGACCATCTCGCGCCCCGGATCGACTATTCCGCCTGGGAGCTTCCGCCCGTGTTCCGGTGGCTTCAGCAGACCGGCGCAGTCGAGGATGCAGAGATGCGCCGCACCTTCAACTGCGGCATCGGTCTGATCCTCGCGGTTGCGCCTGCAGACGTTGAGGCGGTTCTTGCTGGCCTTCGCGAAGCCGGCGAGCATCCCTTCATTGCCGGCGATCTGGTCGCGGCGTGACCCGCAAGCGCCTTGGCATCCTGATCTCGGGCAGAGGCTCGAACATGTCGGCGCTGCTGCGTGCAGCGGCCGATCCGGCCTATCCGGCTGAGCCAGTGCTCGTCATGTCCAACAAGCCCGATGCAGGCGGCCTGCAGCTTGCCGCCAGTTTCGGGGTCCCTGTGGCGGCCGTCGATCACAAGACCTACGGCAAGGACCGCGAGGCCTTCGAACGCGCCATGCAGGCGGAACTGCAAAAGGCGGGCGTCGAGATGATCGCCCTGGCCGGTTTCATGCGCGTGCTGACGCCGTGGTTCGTCAACCAGTGGGCGGGGCGGATGATCAACATCCATCCCTCGCTCCTGCCGAAGTATCCCGGCGTAGACACGCACGCCCGCGCCCTTGCTGCGGGAGACGCCGTCGCCGGCTGCACGGTGCATCAGGTCACAGCCGGGGTGGATGAAGGTCCGGCCATAGGTTCGGCCCAGGTGGATATCCGTCCGGGCGACACCCCGGACACGCTGGCGGCCCGCGTCCTCAAGGCCGAGCATCTGCTCTACCCGCGCTGCCTGGCCGCCGCCGCCCGCCGTGAGGGCGCGCGCGTTCGCGAGGACATTACAGTCAACGGCGATGTTATCCGGCTCTGGGCCCCCGCCCTTTAGAGGGTTGGGCGGCCCGCCCAGCCGGGCTAGTAGAAGCGCCATCAACCAAGAGGCGAATGATGGACTGGCAGCAACAGATCCAGAGGCTGGCCGACTGGGCGTCCGACCTTTCGGGCCCGTACCAGAAACTCACCTGGGCCGCTGTCGCGATCTTTGGATCGCTGATCGTAGGTTTCATCCTTGCACGCGTGATGGCGGTCTTCGCGCGACGGATTTCCGGGCTTGCTGCACGCAAGAACGCCGTTGATGCAGGAGCGACTGCTCCCGAGGCGTCCACCGACAACGCCATCATCGATATCGTGGCCACAGTCATCCGTGCGCTGTTTCTGGCAGGCGGCGTCGCCATCGCCGCCGACATCTTCAACGTCTACGACATAGCCAACGCCCAGACGCTGGCGATATCCGCCGCCAAGGCGCTGGCCATCCTGGTCGCGGTCTGGCTGCTGGGCTCCTGGCTCTCACGCCGGGTCCGCAGGTTCGGGGACAAGGTGGAGGCGGGCAGACCCGGCGGCGGCGGCGGACGCACCCTCTTCGCCTTCCTTGGCTCACTGGTGAAGTTCGCGGCCCTCGGCGTCGGCCTGATCGCGGCGCTGCAGCAGTTCGGCTTTCCCATCGCCTCCCTCGTCGCCGTCATCGGCGCCGCCGGCCTCGCCATCGCTCTCGCCCTTCAGGATACGCTCAAGGCGGTCGCCGCGGGCGTCATCATCGCGATATTCAGGCCCTACCGGCTCGGCGACTATGTCCGCATCAACGGCGAGTTCGGCACAGTGGCCGACATCACCCCCTTCACCACAGTGCTCGATACGGTCGACAACAAGCGCATAACCGTGACGAACGACAAGGCCTGGGGCGACACCATCGAGAACTTCAGCGTCAACAGGTTGCGGCGCATCGATGACATCGTCGGGATCAGCTACGACGACGACATCAACACGGCGATGGCGATCATCCAGAGGGTGGTCACCGCCGACGAACGCGCGCGCACCGACCCGCCGTTCTGGATCAAGGTCAACGCGCTCAACACCTCGAGCGTGGACCTGCGCTACCGCATCTGGTGTTCCTCCGGGGACTATTTCGACTTCAAGTGCGACATCCTGAAAGCTGTCAAGGAAGCCTTCGACGAGGAAGGCATCACCATCCCCTATCCGCATCAGGTTGCAGTCACGGAGGATGGACGACCCTTCGTGCCAGCGCGACGCCCCGAGGAAGCCGGCGACACTCCAACCGTCTGAGCCCGGCCACATTCGACTCCTGCCGCCAGAGCGCTATGCTGTGTCAGGACGCATTGGGGCGGCATGCGATGACCCATCAGGACGACGGGCGGACAGACACGCATCACGCTAAGGCTCCGGCTGAAGCGCCAGGGGCCGCCGGGTTCTGGACCGGCAGGCAGCGCGAGGCAGCCTTGAGGGAAGGGTCCGCCCCGCCCGTCCGGCGCACGTTTCGTCAGCGCATGTTTGGCGTCGGCCTGTCTGGCTGGGTTCGGCTTGTCGTCGTGTGTCTGCCGGTCGGCGTTCTCTTCGAGGCCTCGCGCGTCAATCCATTCGCACCGGACTTCACATTCGCAGGCATGGCCTCGTCTCTGGCGACGGGCGCAGGCGCCATCCTGAGCTGGTCGATCACCAACGGGTGGCGCCCGCTTCTGATCGGAGCCATCGTGGTCGGACCGGTCTGGCTGCTCTGGCGCGCTGTCTGGGCCCTGTTCCGGAAGTAGGCGGACGGATCAGTCGAGAGCGGTCTCGTCCCGTTCGCCGGTCCGGATCCGGACAACCTCGGTCAGACCCGATACGAAGATCTTTCCGTCGCCGATCTTGCCCGACCCTGCGGCCTTGCGGATCGCCTCGACGACGGCCTCGGTCATGGTCGAGGCGACAGCGACATCCAGCCGGACCTTCGGCACCTCGGCGATACTGTATTCTGCGCCGCGGTAAAACTCGGTCTGCCCGCGCTGGCGGCCGAACCCCTGCACCTGCGTCGCCGTGATGCCCGACACGCCCATCGCTGTCAGAGCCTCGCGCACGGCTTCGTACCGGTGCGGACGGATGATGGCGGTGATCATGTGCATCGGAAACTCCTGGTCGTGCTGGAGGCCAAGGTGGACGAGCCGGCGAATGGCTTCCGAACGGGAGGGAAGATCCTGCTGACGCCGGCGCCACTCATCGACGACCTGACCAAAGCCCGTTGAGGCCACGAGCTGGATTCTCTGGTCTAGCTTGTCGTTCAAGGTCTGGTCCTCGTCGGCGCCTGACGCGCTCTGTCTGAGTACGTTAGCCAAGTTACACACGTGCGACTAGCGGAATAGGGTCGCAACTGCACCGGACAGCTGTTCACAACTCGTCACCGTACCGCCCGCCGGAGGCCGTTTCATGTCCTGACAGAAGGTAAAAGTGACTGGCTAAAACTCACAGGGCCGCTTCAAGGCAAAAATTACCTTGCCCTGCTAGGTTGGCCACTCTCAGGAATTTGCGGGCGGCAGAATGCAGGATCCCCGAAAACCAAAGCGACTTCGGGTCCAGACGCTCTCCGTCCTGGTGATCGAGGCCAACAAGTATGGTCTCAACCTCCTGAACGAGATTTTCCGGACGCTGGATGTGCGCAACGTCCACGGGGTAAGGGACCTCGCCGCCGGCAAGGCGCACCTCGCCGAAATGCCCGTCGACGTCATTGTCCTGTGCTGGGAGCCAACTGACCCGTTCGACGGCCTCGCCTTTGTGAAAGAGCTGCGCCGCGCCAACGACTCCTACATTCGCCGCCTTCCGGTGATTCTCGTGACCTCGTCGCTGACCCGCGAGACGGTCCTGGCGGGACGCGACGCGGGCGTCGACGAGTTCGTCTCCAAGCCGATTGCTCCGGCGGCGCTCCAGCAGCGCTTCCAGATGGTGATCGAGACGCCCCGTCCCTTTGTCGATCATGCCGTCTACATCGGCCCATGCCGCCGCAGGAAGAACCCGGCCGACTATCACGGCGCCAAGCGCCGCGAGAACGACCGCCCCGCACCCACCCCCATGATCGATGCCGACGAAGAGGCCGCCAGCACGCCCATGCGCCTGACACTGGCTGGGCTGCGCTCTGCCTGCGCCTCGATCGACCTGCGGCAGCCCGCGTCGCTGAGTGCTCCGGACCGCCTGATACGCAAGGCCAAGGATCTCGCGGCCGGCGAAGGCGATCAGTCCCTTCTCGACGCACTGATGGCGTTCGAGGCGTATGTCGGCATCACGGCCCGCTCGGGCCGTATGGAGCCTGTCGTCGTCGACGTCGCCCTGACGGCCCTCGAGCAGCTCGCGACCCTGCCCATCTCATTCACCCAGGCCCGCAACAGCGTCGCTGTCGCACTCGGCAAGGCGATACAGCGGAAACTGGTGGCCTGAGATGTTTGATGATCCGAACCGCCTGACGCCGGACCTGCTCAAGCGCCTCAAGGTCATGATTGTTGACCCAAACGCCTACATGCGCGGCGTTGTCGCCGACAGTCTGCGCCGTCTGCACATCTCCACCATCAGCGCGGCGCCGACCGCCCTTGAGGCGTTTCACATCGGCCGCACGATCAAGCCCGACCTTATCATCGTGGACTGGGACGCTGGCCGCATGTCAGGCCTCGAGTTCACCCGCGAGGTTCGCCGGGGAACGACGGGTCTTGCCCGCGAGACCCCGATCGTGCTGCTCGCCTCACAGATCGACCACGAGCAGCTGATGGCGGCCCGTCAGGCTGGCATCAACGAGTTCCTGCTCAAACCCCTGTCGGCCCAGGGCATCCTCACCCGTATCGAGGAAGTCATTCTGCGGCCGCGCCGGTTCATTGTCAGCCGGAACTATGTCGGGCCGTGCCGCCGCAGGAAAGACGATCCCGACTATTGCGGGCCGTGGCGCCGTCTCACCGACGAGCCCGAAGCGCGCGGCAATCCGCCGGTGACCAAGGAGAACCTTGAGCGCATCCGCCAGATTCTCGAGAAGCTGCACGCCTACTCCTCGCGCGCCCTCGAAGACCGCTCCGGCGGCATCCGCGGCATGTACCGCATGCTGGCCGAGTTCGAACCGGAAGTGAAACAGATCGGCGACGACATCATCCTGCGCGTCTGGCATACGGCCATCCGCTACATCGAAGGCGTGGGCGCGACCGAAAGCTACGATGTCGAGGTCATCCGGTATCACTTCCAGACGATCCGCCGGATCATCGACATGCCGGAAGAGGCCTTCCTGCACCGCGTCGCGGTGGCCAACGAGCTCGAGCGTCTGGTCGCCAAGCGCATCCACTCGGCTGGCGAACTGCGCCGGTTCGACGTCGCCTGACACCTGCGAGGGATGAGGCCTACACCATCGTCAGCACGACCTTGCCCACCAGGGCGCGGTCGCGCATCGCCTCGAACGCCTCGCGCCATCGCTCAAGCGGCCATTCGCCATGCACGAGCGGCCGTGTGAGACCTTCCGCCGCCCACCGCCATATCGTATCACTGGCGGCGCGCCCGCGCTCCGGATAGCGACGCCCGTACTCTCCCGCGCGCACACCCATCACCGAGAACGCCTTGATGAGAGCGAGGTTGGCGCGAACCGTCCGCGTGTTGTCGCCAGAGGCAAAACCGACCACCAGCAATCGTCCGTCGAACGCGATACAGCGTGTCGCCTCCTCGAATGCGGAGCCTCCCACGGGATCAAGGATAACGTCGGCGCCCCGACCGCCGGTCAGCGCCTTGACCTCGTCCCGGAAGGATCCGGTGGTGTCGACGATGGCCTCGGCGCCATAGGTCCGAAGGGCGTCCGCCTTTGCCGGGGCGCCGGTTCCCGCGATCACCCGTGCGCCAAGCAGCCGCCCGACATCCATGGCGGCCGCCCCGACGCCGCCGCTCGCGCCCAGCACCAGCAGTGTCTCGCCAGCTGAAAGTCTCGCACGATCTATCAGCGCCACATGGGCGGTGATGTAGGCCGCCGGGTAGGACGCAGCCGCCACAAATCCCATCGCGTCAGGAATGCGCGAAAGGCTGTCCTCGCTCACGACAGCCCAGTCGGCGAAGGCGCCGGTCTTGGCTCCACCCGCAACACGGTCGCCGGGCCGCCAGCGCTGAACCCCCTTGCCCGTGGCGTCCACCACCCCGGCGAGATCCATGCCGGACACGAATGGCGGTTCCGGGCGGAACTGGTACTGGCCCTTCAGCATCAGCAGGTCCGGGAAATTGAGGCTGGCCGCGTGGATGCGCACCCTAACCTCACCCGGACCGGGCTCCGGTGCGGGGATATCCACGAGGCTGACGCCCTCGAATCCCTCGCCGAGTCGCGAGCAAACCAGCGCTCTCATGGCGTCATCACCTTTTCATCGCCTTCGCAGATGCACAATTTTCGGATTCCGCCTGCCTGCCTCGCGGGCGCCCCTCGGAGGGTCAGAATGTCGCGACTTAGTAGATATATCTGATTTATTTGTTTTTTTTTGGCATTTCTTGAGGTGCGGATTTTCTTATTACCTTAGCGTCACTTCCATTTGCTGCGTCGCACCATAATGATGATTCCGACACCGCATTCAAAGGCTGAAGCCGGGCGGGGTCAGGAAACGCCGAGGGTCTGATCATCTGGTCAAACAACTCGGAGACTGAACATGAAACGCTTTATCGCCGCCGCCGCCGTCACCGCCTGCCTCACGTCCGCTGCGTATGCGGACAACCAGGTCGAAGTGGCCGTGCCCGCCAATCTCTCTGACAAACAGGTCGCCGAACAGTATGTGTCGGACGTCCTCGCCGCCGTGAACAAGGTGTGCCGCCGCGCCTCCTCTCCTGTGATCGGTGGCAACTACTATCGCTACCGCGCCTGCGTGGAAGACACCAAGTCCGCCGTCGCCAGCCAGGAGCCGACCGGTCTCCTCGCCGACCGTCTCGGCGTCGCCCCGGCCGTCTCGGTCGCTGCCCGCTAACGCACGGGCTCGCACCCTCAAACAAGACGAACGCCCGGGCCTGCGCAGGTCCGGGCGTTCTTTTTTTGCGCCGCAGCAACGATTTCCCTAGCGGCGCTCTTGACGAACATATCGCTTTTCGATAATTCCATATCGTCAATCGAGAGGCGAAACGAATAACACCTCCGAGGACCTGATACAGAACGCCAAAAACAAAAAAGGGCATAAAAATGAAAAACCAAACCCTCTCCTTCTCCCTGGCCGCCATCCTGGTCTCCGGCGCGACCTTCCTCGCCGCAGGCGCCCCCGCCATCGCGCAACCGACGCCGGACCGGGAAAACTTCGAGTTCCGCTTCGAGTACACAAAGGCCGAACTCGAGACCGAGCAGGCCGCCTCGAACATGCTGAACCGCCTCCACAAGGAAATCCGCCAGCACTGCGCTGTCGATCCGCGCCAGGTTGCTGACCGCGCCAACAAGGCCTGCATCGACCAGACGATGGCCCGCGTGGTCGGCCAGATCGGCTCGAGCACCCTGGCTTCGGTCCACTCTGAGCGTCTCGGCTAGTCCCACCCGGCTGCGACGCCTGAAGGGGCCGGCTCTCTCCAGGGAGCCGGCCCCCATCCGTTTCAGGCGGCGGGCGAGTGTCCCTCGGCCCTCATGATGTCGGCCAGCTGCGCCTTGATCCGGGCGACGAGCCCCGGCCCTTCATAGGCAAGAGCTGTATAGAGCTGCACCGCCGAGGCGCCTGCCTGCAGCTTCGCCCAGGCGTCGCGCCCTGAGGCGACGCCGCCCGCTCCGATCAGATCCAGCCTGCCGCCGACGGCCTCGCTGAACAGTTTCAGCACGTGGGTCGACGGCTCCAGCAGCGGCGCCCCGGACAGCCCGCCCATTTCACCCCGGTTTGCGCTCCGCAGGGTCTCCGGACGCGCCAGCGTCGTGTTCGAGACAATCAATCCGTGCAGGCGAGCGGCGGCCAGAGCCACCTCGCTGATGTCGCGAATCGCCGTCTCGTCGAGATCCGGCGCGACCTTCAGGAACACCGGGCGCGACTCACCGCCGGTTTCGAGATGGATGACAGCCTCGCCAACCCGTCCCAGCAGATCCTCCAGCGCCCCGCGATCCTGAAGGCCGCGCAGACCCGGGGTATTGGGCGAGGAAATGTTGATGGTGACATAGTCGCAGGCGCCCCAGACGGCGCGAACTCCGGCGACATAGTCCGCCGCCCGGTCCGTCGTCTCCTTGTTGGCTCCGACATTGGCGCCGACGATGCCCCGGCCCTTCGCTGCTGCACCGCTGCGCGCCGAGATTCGCCGCACGAACGGTTCCAGTCCCTCATTGTTGAAGCCCATCCGGTTGATGACGGCCCGGTCTTCCTCCAGCCGGAACAGCCTCGGCAGCGGATTGCCGGGCTGCGGCTTCGGCGTGACGGTGCCGCACTCGACGAAGCCGAAGCCAAAGCCCAGCATGGCGCGGAACGCCTCGGCGTTCTTGTCGAAGCCGGCAGCCAGCCCCACCGGATTGGGCAGCCGCAGCCCGGACTTCTTCAGCGTGACAGCAAGCGCGGGATCATTGGCCCTCGGCGAGCCCGGTCCAAGTCCTGCGCTGAGGGCGGCGATTGTCGCGCGGTGCGCGGTTTCCGCCGGCAGCGTGCGGGCCAGCCGCGCGCCGATATCGAACAGGCTCACGAAATCACATCCGGCGAGGGCTTGGCCGGCGGACAGCGCACGACATCCTCGGGCGCTTCAGGCGCGCCATTGGCCCCCATCTCCAGCAACCACAACGCGCGGGCCTGCCCGGCCAGCACACGGCCGTAGACATGCGGGAACAGATCGCCGCCGCGCGACTTCTCCCACTTCAGCTCGCCGCCGAAATCGTCCGCATCGAACTCGGCGAGCACACAGCCCTCCTGTCCGCGGAACCACTTGTCGAGCGTCTCCTGCAACTGGCCCGCGGTCGAGAAGTGGACGAACCCGTCCGCTGCATCGACCGGCGCCTCGACGGGCGCGCCGGCTTCGGCATTCGCCCACTGCTCGCGCGTCAGCACCTTGTAGATCAGGGCGCCCATGAACTGGTCCTTTCGCTGCGGCGGCCGCTGCGCAGGTTTGGTCTTCAGCGCCGTGCCTGCGCGCATGTCCGGCTCCTATCGCCTGTACTTGATGAAGGCGGTTTTCGTTGCAACGCGGTCGTAAAGCGCGCGCGCCGTAGCATTGGACTCAGCGGTGAGCCAATACACCTGATCGCCCCCGCGCGCATCCGCCGCTGCGTACACCGCCTCGATCAGCGCGCGTCCGACGCCCTGCCCGCGCGCAGCATCCGACGTGAAGAGATCTTCGAGATAGCAGCGCGGTCCCGCCGCCCACGTCACCGGATGAAAGAGATAGTGGACGATACCCAGCAGGCGCCCGCCGCCCGCGTCCGCGCAGAAGGCGTGGATCGGCGCCTCGGGATCCAGGATGCGGCGCCAGGTCAGCTGGCTGACGGCGTCGCTGACGTCGGCCTCGTAGAAGCGCAGATAGCCGTCCCACAGCACGCGCCAGGCAGCGTAGTCGGCTTCATCCAGTCTGCGAATCTCGAACGGAGCGGCCATTTGGTGATGATCGTTCAGACTGCAACGCCGTCAACACGGACGAAGGCGTCACGGCCGGTGTTTGCTGCACGCCCCGATCGGACTATGGTGCCGCCCACCGAAGAGGATGCCAGCCATGAGCTATGCTGTGGGACGCGGCGATCTGGTTCTCTGCGTGAACGTCGCGCCGAACCATGTAACGGGCGAGCCCGTCCCGCTTGTCGCCGGAGAGGCCTACCGGGTGCTCGAGGTGATGGAGTTTGCCTGCCCCTGCGGCCGGTCCGACGCCCTGCTCGATGTCGGGGTCGGCTTCGCCTGGTGTCAGACCCGCTTCCGCATCATGCCCAAGCCGAAGTTCGAGGCCAAACCCATCAAGGTCGCCGCCCCAAGGGAAAAGCAGACCGTCCGATAACCGCCCGGCTGGCCGCCACAGCGGGGCTGGCTCGATGATGGCCGCGAATCCGGGTGTCCGGCGAGCCCGATAAGCTGCCTTCCGACACGATGCCCGCTTGACAGGCGCACGCCTTGCAGGCGCTTAGAAGCCATGTCGCAAACCGACGCCACGAACGCACTGCCGACCCGCGAGCGCCTGATGCGCGCCGCGATGGGCATTGTTGCGCGTGACGGCATGGCCGCCGCCACCACCGCCGCCATCGCCCATGACGCGCAGGTGGCCGAAGGCACGCTCTATCGCCACTTCGAATCGAAGGATGATCTGCTGATCTCGGCCTACCGCCACATGAAGCACGACATGTTCGTGCGCGCCGCCGAGACCATCGACCCGTCGCTTCCGCCCGCCGAGCGCCTGACCGGCGCATGGAAAGCAGTCTTTCTGGCCTATCGCGGCGACCGGGATGCTTTCGCCTTCGGGCAGCGCTTTGGCGAATCGGCGCTCGCGGACCGGGAGGGCGGCGAGGCGCACCGGGCGATCTTCAAGATCGTGACCGACCTTCGCCGTACCGGGGTCGCCGCCGGGGTCTTCAAGAACCTGCCGGTCGACCTCCTGGCCAACTTCTTCTTCGCGCCCCTGACCTACATGGTGAAGTCCGAGATCAAGGGCCGGAAGTGGACCGACGCCGAGCTCGACGCTGCTGCGCAGGCCGTGCTCGACGCCTGGGGCCGCTAGCTCCCCTCCGTCAGGCGAGTGACGCACGCGGCTCGCCGCCTCCGCGCAGCACACCCGAGGCAAGCACCGGGATCAGAAACAGGACCGTGAACACGGTGTTGGAGACCGCGTTAAGAGGAAAGCCGGTCGCGACAGATATTGCGCTGTCGACCAGGTACCAGACCAGCATCGCAGCCGTCAGCGACCTCCAGAGCGGCGCATCCTCCTGCCCGATCCGGCTGAAGACGGCCAGCATCATCATCCCCCACCCAAGGGTCAGGGCGCCCGTCAGTCCGACGGCGAAACGGACCATGTTCATCTCGAGGCTGCCGTGGGAGGCGTCGTTCGTATTCATCATGCCGACGACCCAGCGTAGCGGCCCGTCTGCGCCTGGCACGACCGACGTCATCAGGAGCACGCCAAACGCGATCACTGCAAAGCTCCACACGCGCAACCACACTCGCCAGAACCCTGTCATGTGCATCTCCTGTGTTCGACCATTGATGCACACACCCTGAGGCAGCCCATGGACGTCAGACAATTACCTGGCAGGTAATGGACTTGCGCCACGCTACAGGTCACCCATTCGCCATGAGACAGACCGCACGTCCTGCTGCGCCCGTGCAGCGTTCTTTTGGTGACGACCTCCGCCGCCTGCGCGCCGCACGCCGGCTGAGCCAGCTCGATCTGGCGCTGGCGAGCGAGGTTTCCGCGCGCCACATCTCCTTTCTCGAATCCGGGCGCGCCTCGCCCAGCCGGGACATGGTGCTGCAGCTGGGGGACGCGCTTCACCTGCCCAGATCCGGCCTCAACGCCCTGCTGCAGTCCGCCGGCTATGCGCCCCTCTTCCGCGCCTCCTCACTGGGCTCAGCCGAACTGGCCCCCTTCCGCCGGATCGTCGACGAGATGGTCTCCCGACACGCCCCGTATCCGGGTCTCGTGCTCGACCGGCTCTGGAACGTGCTGGAAGCCACGCCGAGCGCTCTGGTGCTGCTGGCTCCCCTCCAATCTGCATCGCCCGAAGCCAACGTCGTCCGGCTGCTGGCGAACAGCCCGCACGCTGAAGCCATGATCCCCAACCTGGCCGAGGTGCTTGCCGAGCTCTCCCGCCGCGTCCGCGCCGAGATGGCGCACGCCGGCGTGGACGCCCAGCTGACGGATCTGCACGCGGTGATCGAACGGCGTCTTGCGCAATTGCCGCCCGTCGACCGGACGCGCCCGGGCCGGGCTGTTGTTCCCGTCCAGATCGCAAGCCCGCTCGGCGATATCAGCCTGCTCACCGTCATGGCCCACTTCGGGGCCAGCGACGACATCACCGTTCAGGACCTGCGCATCGAGCTGCTGTTCCCCGCCGACGACGCATCGGCGGAAACCCTGCGCAAACTCGGGTGACTGACCTTTTGCGGGGCGCCCCGACTGCTTTCGGTTGGGGCGGTCTTAACCATGTTCCGCTATATCCGGCGGCATGGCTCGCACCTTCGCAACCATCGCCGCCACGTTTGTCTTCGCCGCCGGCTGCGCGTCTGCGCCAGACCCGTCGCCGCGCGAGATCGCCGACGCCTGTCTGCTGCTCAAGGAAAACCGGGACTGGTACAGGGCCGCCCGCGCCACGGCGAAGGAATGGGGCGCGCCGATCGGCTATCAGCTCGCCGTCATGCGTCAGGAAAGCAGCTTCGACCAGAAGGCCCGCCCGGCCCGCGAAGACGGATTTCTCTTCTTCCCGGGCAAGCGCCCCTCCACCGCCTATGGCTATGCGCAGGCGCTCGACGGCACCTGGGACGCCTACAAGCGCGAGACCGGCAATGGCGGCGCCGACCGCCACAACTTCCGCGACTCGTCCGACTTCATTGGCTGGTACTTCGCCAAGACCGGCAAGATGACCAAGCTGGGCCAGTACGACTACAAGGGCCACTATCTCGCCTACCACGAGGGCCAGAACGGCTACCTCAAGGGGACTTGGAAATCCAAGGGCTGGCTGGTCGAGACAGCCGGCAAGGTCGCCTCGAACGCGACGACCTACGAAACCCAGGTCCGCAACTGCAAGGCGCTGAAACCGAAATTCCTCGGGATTTTCTAGCGGGAGCGCCTCCTCCCCCTGCAAGGGGGAGGATGTCCCGAAGGGACAGGTGGGGGTCCGCTTGCGCCAAGCGCGCAAGCTTTGCAGCGTGCGGTGGCGTTCGACGGCTTGCGCCGCCGGATGTTCTTGGGGCCCGTTGCGGACTGGCGCTCACCTGTCGCCTTTCACCTCGCTCGGCACACACAACAGGTCTAACCTCCCGTCATGCCCTCACCCACCGACCTCTTCCACGCCGCCCGCGACGCCCTCGCGCACAGCCATTCGCCCTATTCAAAATTCCCCGTAGGCGCCGCCATCCTCGCGGACGATGGCCACGTTTACACCGGCGCCAACATCGAGAACCTGTCCTTCCCCGAAGGCTGGTGCGCCGAGACGACGGCTCTCTCCCTGATGGTCATGGGCGGCGCCCGCCGCGTGGTCGAGATCGCGGTCTACGCCCCGAAGCACGACCACTCCGCCCCCTGCGGCGGCTGCCGCCAGCGGCTCTCGGAGTTCTCCGCGCCTGAAGCGAAAATCCACCTGTGCGACGCTTCGGGCGTCACCCGCACAGTCACGCTGGCCGACCTGCTGCCGGCGGCGTTCGACGCGACGCTGGCTTTATCGCGCGGACTGTCCTGGAAGGGCTGAAAAAGCAGACCGCCTGAACCCAACCTCAGCCCGGAGGTGGCGTCCTTTTCAGCGCGCGCCATCCGCGCGGGCAAACCGGGAGCCAGCAACGCGTGCGATCTCGACGAGGAGTGTGCGTTCATCCAGGGGCTTCGGGACATAGCTGTCCATGCCCATGGCCAGATAGCGTTCCCGGTCGCCGCTCATCGCATCGGCCGTGAGAGCGATGACCGGGATGGAGCGCCAGTCGTGGCTGGCGCTGCGGATGTTCCGAATGGTTGTCGGCCCATCCATCACCGGCATGTGCATGTCCAGCAGGACGACATCGAAAGCCTCCCGCTCCAGGGCCGACAGCGCGGCGACCCCGTTCTCGGCTTCGACAATTCGCAGGTTGAGCGGCGTCAGGAAGAGAGAAGCGATCCTGCGGTTGATGGGCTGGTCGTCCACGAGCAGAATCCGGAGTCCCATTGTCGCGACCGTCTCGCGGATCTGGTTCCGGTCTTCTGGCCCCTCTGCAGGGGCCGACACGGGCCGAGGGCCTGCAGACCGTGCGAGGAACGTCACGAAGAATACCGATCCCTCCCCGGCGACAGACGTCGCCCCTGCGGTTCCTCCCATCAGTTCGGCAAGTCGGCGCGTGATTGACAGGCCAAGCCCGGTGCCGCCGTGCCGGCGCTGGGTCGTCGCATCCGCCTGCGCAAACGGCTGAAAGAGGCGTCCAAGGGTTTCGGCGTCCATCCCTGCACCGGTATCGGACACCCGGATCTCCACGAGACACGTCCCGCCCTCGCCCGGACGCGCGCTCACGGCGATCTCGACACCCCCGCTCTCTGTGAACTTGATGGCGTTCGAAAGAAGATTCGAGACGCACTGCTGAATCCTGATCTGGTCGAAGGACAGCCAGTCCGGAACATCCTCCGGGATCGTCAGGACAAGGTCCAGCCGCTTTTCGGCTGCACGGGCCAGCCAGAGCTGGTGCTGGCGGCGCATGACTGTCCACAGGCTGGCGTCAGCATGGACGACCTCGAATCTTCCAGCCTCGATCTTGGACAGGTCGAGGATATCGTTCAGCAGCGCCATCAGCGTGCCGCCGGACTCCTGGATCGCCCTCACATAGTCCCGCTGAGTGGAACTCAGGTCCGTGGAGCCAAGCACCTGAGTCATGCCCATGACGCCGTTGAGCGGCGTCCGTATCTCGTGGCTCATGTTGGCCAGAAACGCGGACTTCGAGGTGCTGGCGGACTGGGCGGCGGCGAGCGCGACATGCAACTCGCTCCGTGTCCTGCGAAGCCGCGTAACAATCGTCACCACGAAAGCGATCATCGGGGCGGCCGCACAGAACGACGTGATCAGACCCACCAGGGCGATAACCCAGAGCGCTCCGCCATCCGCAGACGACGGCGCGAACACCCGGATCCCGAGGAATACCAGAACCGATAACGCGCTGCTGGTTGCCGTTGCAGCTACACACAGCAGCGCCATCCGCGTTCGGGGGCCCAGCGCCTCCGACAAGCCGATCGCTTTCTCAAGCAGGGGATTGGCCAACGGGTCGCTCACGCTCTCGTCACCCAGGGCGACCCATCAGGACCACCGGCAGGTTATTTCTCGGGGATGCGGCCCAACCCTAAGACCTCCGCTGAATCACTGATATCTCAGGGTTGTCGCGCTGGCGACCTCCCTGAACACGAATGAACGCCACCCGCCTCACGCGTCGTTGGGGAAGCCCCGCCTCCGAAGTGATAAAAAAATCGAACAATCCACTGTCCGGCACATCCCGGCCTGCATGCGGCGACTGCTCCGGGCGGCCGAACAGTCCCCAAGGGGACGTTGATCGGGGCCCTGCCGCGATATCCACAGCCCCGCGCACGGCTTTCGCGCCTCGCCCGTCCCTGCGTCACTATTTGTTAACCGCCGGGCTGTCCCTGATTATGGGATTCAGGCTAGGTGTCCCGCCTCTGCCAGAACCCCGTCCCAGGTCCACGGATTCCCCATGTCCAAAGAGAATCAGGCGCGCATGTTCGATGACAAGGGCTCCGACGGGTACTCGGCCAAGGACATCGAGGTCCTCGAGGGTCTGGAGCCCGTCCGCAAGCGCCCTGGCATGTATATCGGAGGTACGGACGAGCGCGCCTATCACCACCTCTTTGCTGAGACCCTCGACAACTCCGTCGACGAAGCGGTCGCCGGCCACGCCAGCCGCATCGACGTGCATCTGGACGCCGAGGGCTTCGTGACCGTGCGCGACGATGGCCGCGGCATCCCGGTCGACCCGCACCCGAAATACCCGAAACAGTCCGCCCTCGAAGTCATCTTCACGATGCTGCACTCGGGCGGCAAGTTCTCGAACAAGGCCTACCAGACGTCCGGCGGCCTGCACGGCGTCGGCATCTCGGTGGTCAACGCCCTGTCCGACCTCGTCGAGGTCGAGATTGCGCGTGACCGCAAGCTCTACACGCAGACCTACAGCCGCGGGAAACCGACCTCCAAGCTGATCCTGAAAGGCGCCGCCCCCAACCGGCGCGGCACCCAGATCCGCTTCCACCCCGACCCCGAAATCTTCGGCGACAAGCTCCACTTCAAGCCCGCCCGCCTCTACGCCATGGCGCGCTCCAAGGCCTACCTCTCGCGCGCCGCGCAGATCCGCTGGAGCTGCGACCCGAGCCTCCTGAAGGCCGACGACAGCACGCCGGCCGAAGCGATCCTCTCCTACCCCAATGGCCTCGCCGACATGCTGACCGAGACGACGGCGGGCGCCAACATGGTCATCCCCTCGGCTTTCACGGGCCGGGTCGACATGGAGGGCGGCGTCGCCGTCGAGTGGGCCGTCTGCTGGTCCGCCAACGGCTTCGGAGAGGCCGACGGCTTCGCCCGCTCCTACTGCAACACCATCCCCACGCCCGAAGGCGGCACCCACGAGGCGGGCATGCGCTCGGCCCTCACCAAGGCCCTGCGCGCCTATGGCGAGATGACCAACGTCAAGAAGGCCGGCCTCATCACCGCCGACGACGTGCTCGGCACGGCCGGCGCGCTGCTCTCCGTCTTCATCCGCAACCCTGAGTTCGTGGGCCAGACGAAAGAGAAGCTCTCCACCGCCGACGCCTTCCGCGTCACCGAAACCGCGATGCGCGACCGCTTCGACCACTGGCTGACGGCTTCGACCAAGGACGCCAACCGCCTCCTCGAATGGGCGATCGGCCAGGCGGAAGACCGCATGCGCCGCCGCAAGGACAAGGAAGTCTCGCGCCAGTCCGCCACCCGCAAGCTGCGCCTGCCCGGCAAGCTTGCAGACTGCTCGGACGGCTCGGCCCAGGGCACGGAGA